>NZ_LT629731.1:2931056-3576556 GCF_900104575.1 Bacillus tuaregi | reverse complement strand
AACGTATCACCGAAGCTGTGGATGGACATCTATGATGTCCGTGGTAGGAGAGCGTTCTAAGGGCGTTGAAGCTAGACCGTAAGGACTGGTGGAGCGCTTAGAAGTGAGAATGCCGGTATGAGTAGCGAAAGATGGGTGAGAATCCCATCCACCGAATGCCTAAGGTTTCCTGAGGAAGGCTCGTCCGCTCAGGGTTAGTCGGGACCTAAGCCGAGGCTGAAAAGCGTAGGCGATGGACAACAGGTTGATATTCCTGTACCACCAAAATCCGTTTGAACGATGGGGGGACGCAGGAGGATAGGGTAAGCGCGCTGTTGGATTAGCGCGTCCAAGCAGTTAGAGTGCCAGCGAGGCAAATCCCGTTGGCGTACGCTTAAGCTGTGATGGCGAGGGAAATATAGTACCGAAGTTCCTGATTCCACACTGCCAAGAAAAGCCTCTAGTGAGGATTAGGTGCCCGTACCGCAAACCGACACAGGTAGGCGAGGAGAGAATCCTAAGGTGTGCGAGAGAACTCTCGTTAAGGAACTCGGCAAAATGACCCCGTAACTTCGGGAGAAGGGGTGCTTTTTAGGGTTCATAGCCCTGAAAAGCCGCAGTGAATAGGCCCAGGCGACTGTTTAGCAAAAACACAGGTCTCTGCGAAGCCGCAAGGCGAAGTATAGGGGCTGACGCCTGCCCGGTGCTGGAAGGTTAAGAGGAGAGGTTAGCGTAAGCGAAGCTTTGAATTGAAGCCCCAGTAAACGGCGGCCGTAACTATAACGGTCCTAAGGTAGCGAAATTCCTTGTCGGGTAAGTTCCGACCCGCACGAAAGGCGTAACGATCTGGGCACTGTCTCAACGAGAGACTCGGTGAAATTATAGTACCTGTGAAGATGCAGGTTACCCGCGACAGGACGGAAAGACCCCGTGGAGCTTTACTGTAGCCTGATATTGAATTTTGGTACAGCTTGTACAGGATAGGTAGGAGCCTGAGAAGCCGGAGCGCCAGCTTCGGTGGAGGCGTCGGTGGGATACTACCCTGGCTGTATTGAACTTCTAACCCGCGCCCCTGATCGGGGCGGGAGACAGTGTCAGGTGGGCAGTTTGACTGGGGCGGTCGCCTCCTAAAAAGTAACGGAGGCGCCCAAAGGTTCCCTCAGAATGGTTGGAAATCATTCGTAGAGTGTAAAGGCACAAGGGAGCTTGACTGCGAGACCTACAAGTCGAGCAGGGACGAAAGTCGGGCTTAGTGATCCGGTGGTTCCGCATGGAAGGGCCATCGCTCAACGGATAAAAGCTACCCCGGGGATAACAGGCTTATCTCCCCCAAGAGTCCACATCGACGGGGAGGTTTGGCACCTCGATGTCGGCTCATCGCATCCTGGGGCTGTAGTCGGTCCCAAGGGTTGGGCTGTTCGCCCATTAAAGCGGTACGCGAGCTGGGTTCAGAACGTCGTGAGACAGTTCGGTCCCTATCCGTCGTGGGCGTAGGAAATTTGAGAGGAGCTGTCCTTAGTACGAGAGGACCGGGATGGACGCACCGCTGGTGTACCAGTTGTTCTGCCAAGAGCATCGCTGGGTAGCTATGTGCGGAAGGGATAAGTGCTGAAAGCATCTAAGCATGAAGCCCCCCTCGAGATGAGATTTCCCATAGCGTTAAGCTAGTAAGACCCCTGAAAGATGATCAGGTTGATAGGTTTGGGGTGGAAGCGTGGTGACACGTGGAGCTGACAAATACTAATCGGTCGAGGACTTAACCAAATTGAAAAGCGTAGGTGCTCTTTGGCGCCGCAGCTGGACAACACATTGTTTATTACTCGTCCTTTTTCTTCAGCATTATCTAGTTTTGAGGGAACAATTTTTGTGAAATCCCTTGAAAAATTCTAAAAAGACATTATAATAATATATGTCTCATAGTTTGGTGACAATTGCGAGAAGGTCACACCCGTTCCCATCCCGAACACGGAAGTTAAGCTTCTCAGCGCCAATGGTAGTTGGGGTTTTACCCCTGTGAGAGTAGGACGTCGCCAAGCATAATATTATTCCGCAGTAGCTCAGTGGTAGAGCTATCGGCTGTTAACCGATCGGTCGTAGGTTCGAATCCTACCTGCGGAGCCATTAGGAGAGCTGTCCGAGTGGCCGAAGGAGCACGATTGGAAATCGTGTAGGCGGGCAAAACCTGTCTCAAGGGTTCAAATCCCTTGCTCTCCGCCATTATTATGTGGCCCCTTGGTCAAGCGGTTAAGACACCGCCCTTTCACGGCGGTAACACGGGTTCGAATCCCGTAGGGGTCACCATTATGAAGATAGTAGTTAGCTGTTAGTAATTAGAAAAGAAAGGTTAGAATCATATTGTTTTTATAAGATTCGTTTTCCTATCTAACTATTCACTAACCAACTAACAACTTTGTCTAACCTGGAGGATTAGCTCAGCTGGGAGAGCATCTGCCTTACAAGCAGAGGGTCGGCGGTTCGAGCCCGTCATCCTCCACCATTTTAGTGGATAGTATTTAGTGATTAGTAGTTAGAATTCCGGAAAATTCAATGAAGCAATAAATAGTTTACTTTGTTGAAAAACTTACACCCTAACAACTAAAAACTAATAACTAACAACTTATTTACTATTATCGCGGGGTGGAGCAGTTCGGTAGCTCGTCGGGCTCATAACCCGAAGGTCGCAGGTTCAAATCCTGTCCCCGCAATTTGGTCCGGTAGTTCAGTTGGTTAGAATGCCTGCCTGTCACGCAGGAGGTCGCGGGTTCGAGTCCCGTCCGGACCGCCATTTTTACTTTATTAAGGCTCAGTAGCTCAGTCGGTAGAGCAATGGACTGAAAATCCATGTGTCGGCGGTTCGATTCCGTCCTGAGCCACCATTTATCCGGAGGGGTAGCGAAGTGGCTAAACGCGGCGGACTGTAAATCCGCTCCCTTGGGTTCGGCGGTTCGAATCCGTCCCCCTCCACCATTGTTTTTTCACGGTAGTGAAAATAACTATCAATTTAGGGGTATAGTTTAAAGGTAGAACGAAGGTCTCCAAAACCTTTGGTGTGGGTTCAATTCCTACTACCCCTGTTAATCACAATGGCGGCTGTGGCGAAGTGGTTAACGCATCGGATTGTGGTTCCGACATTCGTGGGTTCGATTCCCATCAGCCGCCCCATTATTTATACAACTGGGCTATAGCCAAGCGGTAAGGCAACGGACTTTGACTCCGTCATTCGTAGGTTCGAATCCTGCTAGCCCAGCCATTTTCGCGGAAGTAGTTCAGTGGTAGAACACCACCTTGCCAAGGTGGGGGTCGCGGGTTCGAATCCCGTCTTCCGCTCCATTTTATTAAGGCGGCATAGCCAAGTGGTAAGGCAGAGGTCTGCAAAACCTTTACCACCGGTTCGAATCCGGTTGCCGCCTCCATATTTTTTATTATTAAATATTTTGCCGGTGTGGCGGAATTGGCAGACGCGCACGACTCAAAATCGTGTTCCTTCTGGAGTGTCGGTTCGACCCCGACCACCGGTATCTAGAGATTTGTTAGAGAATATAAAACTCACAATTATTGATTAAATCATTAATTGTGAGTTTTTTTGTTTAACTTCATTCAGGAGGATTCCTCCACTTCTAGAAGTGGGGGATGAATGCACATTGTACTTCGATTCAGTGGGGTTCAAACCCCAGCTGAATGAAGTTAAGCCTCCGGCGAGTCTTGCGATTTTTTTAAGGTAGTTTATCGAGCGAGCTCAGGTAATCCGGACGCAAACTCGACGGGCGAATTTGATTATAGTATATTTGCTTATGGGTGGAAGACAGCGATTCAGTGAAAAAAACGAGCAATGATATCATTGCTCGTTTTCCAGTTTTTTATTACACTTTCGCAATAGCAAGTTTACCTGCCGTCATCAGGTCACCTCAATAAAGCCCTCCTGCAATCCATTATGCAAAAATTGACATGGTTCGCCAACACTGAATAACTGCAAATAATGCATCGCTCTAGTACAGGCTGTGTAGAAAACTCTAAGCAAGTCTTCATTACCGTATACAAGTGTTGAGGCATCATAGATTATGACTGCATCAAATTCAATTCCCTTGGATAAATAAGACGGTACAACAACAACTCCTTGCTCATACTCAATCGAACTGCTCTTTAGGAGCTTAAGTTCATCAATGCTAGTTAAAGCATTATAGGCTTGAAAACTTTCCTCTGCAGACTTACAGATAATCGCAATGCTATTAAATCCAAGGTTACGTAATTCTGTGACCTTTGAGGCAATGCAGTTGTGCAGTTCTTTTTTATCATTTACTTGTGTCAGTTTGGGCCGTTCTCCGTCACGTTCAAATGGAGTTATTCCTTTTCCATTGGGCACGAGTCTTCGTGTAAATTCAATGATTGGTTTGGTCGAGCGATAACTCCGAGTTATATTAATTAACTCCGTTTCATCTGCTCCGTAAAGGCTAGTTAATGTGTGAAAATCAACTCTTTCGCTAGCATGGGCAAAAATCGCCTGATTAAAGTCGCCGAGCACGGTCATCCTTGCTGCAGGAAATAAACGCTTCAAAAACTCAAATTGAAAGGGGGAATAATCCTGAGCCTCATCCACAACGATGTGTTTAATGGCGCTGTTCGTCTGAAAGCCTTGAATCAGCTCTTTTAAAAGTAAAAATGGCGTAGCATCCTCATAACATAGTATGTCATCATCTAGCATTTTCAACGTACCTTGACATATAGGCTCCCATTCCTCAGGTTTTTCACCTTCGATTCTCAGGAACTCAGTAAATAGCTGTTTGTACAAGCCCTTAAAGTCGATGAACTGAAACGCTCGAATTCGTTTTTTCAAAGGCTTTAATTTTTGATGTACAATTAATTGGGCAAGTGCTTCTGGCTCCATCTCATAGTCAGAGATATTTTCTTGTTTAAAGCCTCGTTTTTTCGCTAAGTATCTATGGGCTTTATGGTAATCCTCGCTGCTAAGAAGTTCGATTTCCTCTCGAACCCAAGATTTTTTTCGTTCCATCTTTTGGACATCAGTTATTTTTTTAATCAGCCATTCTCTTAGCTTTTCCAGCCTATTATGGAAGCGGAGTGAAGGGTCGTGATGATAAAATCTTTCGGCTATTTGCTGTGCTGAAACAATTGGTTTCCCTTTAAAGTTTATATCCTTAAATAGCATTCCCGATAACTCGAGTGACTGTCTATAGGTTTGAATCGTTTCGAAAAAGCGGGTAGATGCTTTGTAACGGATACCTGCAAGCCTTGACCTGTACGAAGGAGAATCGGCCTCCGTTAATACATATTCCAATTGCTCGAAGGGATTTTCAACGTGAAACTCTTTACCGAGATGATGATCCAGGTATTCCTGAAAGGTGACCTGCTGCATATTTTCCTCACCCAGCTCTGGCAGTACATTGGCCACGTAATGACTAAACATGGTATTAGGTGAAAAAAGAATAATTTGATCAGCATTTAAACGGTCTCGATATTTGTAAAGTAAATAAGCAATTCGCTGTAGCGCGGCTGATGTTTTTCCACTACCTGCTGCCCCATGAACAATTAGTAGTCTGCCGCGGTCATGACGGATGATCAGGTTTTGCTCCTGTTGAATGGTCGCTACAATATTATGCATTTGTTTATCGGTACCATTACCAAGTACCTGTTGTAATATTTCGTCCCCAATCGTAAGACTCGTATCAAACATAGAATGAAGAACGCCGTTGCGTATTAA
Organism: Bacillus tuaregi; assembly: GCF_900104575.1. Classification (NCBI taxonomy): domain Bacteria; kingdom Bacillati; phylum Bacillota; class Bacilli; order Caryophanales; family Bacillaceae; genus Bacillus; species Bacillus tuaregi. Next base: position 3,570,861 of record NZ_LT629731.1, on the reverse strand, counting down.
GTATTGCCACTTTTTCTCTAAAATGCCCTGGATGGTGCCACCGGGAGTTTCGTATTTAGCTGGTCCGGGCTGATAATCGTAGTAAACACTCGAGACTGGAGCTCTCCAATCGTAAATTAGAAAGTCTTCCCCGCTCTTATCAGTAAGTGAGGAGATGCCAATATAGATTTGTTCCTGTGTTGTATTTCCTTCTTCGATAAAATCAATCCGGCCAAAATAAGGAACCTCCTGCATTCGTCGCAGCGTGGCTAAACGTTTAGTTGCATGTCGATGAGTACTTTGGCTGACAGACAGAGCTTGAGCCTCTTGCCGCAAGCCGATAATAGTTTCAAGGTAATCATCGAAAGAATCAGTATTCACCTTAACCTCATCCCAAAAGTGCCTGCGGATTTGAACCACTTCGTTTCTGCGCCTGGTCGTTTCATCTTCCAATTGATGTATTTCCTCCATTAGGGTGTCCATGACTAAGTTTAGTCTTTGCTCCTGCTGTTGCTCTGGATTCATATCATACACTCCTTAAAAAATATTGATAAAAGGGTTGACTTCAGTATCGATTTTGAATTATAATTAAAGTAGGGATAATATACTAAAAATAATTAATCGATACATATCTATATAAATTTATCACATAATCGCATTTTTTTCAATCTGCTATAAATAAATTCTATGTTATTTCCGTAAAATAACTTTATTAAGTTTAAATAAACCTGCCCTCAAATCAATTTGGGGCAGGTTTATTATTTTGGAGAATTATAGAACAAAAAAAGCCAGTCTTCCATTAATGAAGGAAGATTGGCTTAAAATGGTGATTAATTTCTAATTAAGTATTCAAATGCCCCTAGGGCAGCTGTTGCACCTGATCCCATTGAGATGATGATTTGTTTAAATTTACTATCTGTACAATCGCCAGCCGCAAACACACCTGGTATATTTGTCGATCCGCTCTTATCAATGATAACCTCGCCAACACGATTTAGATCGACGGTGTCTTGGAGCCATTCAGTATTAGGAATTGTACCGATTTGAACGAATACCCCCTGTAATTCGATATGGTGTTCTTCTCCAGTTTGGCGATCCTTGTAGGTTACACCATTAACTTTGTCTGTACCGTTAATTTCCATGACTTGCGCTTGTTCGATAATCGTTACGTTCGAAAGGCTACGCACGCGATCGCACAGAACCGGATCGGCTTTTACTTCAGAGCGAGCGAGTAGTGTTACATGCTTAACAATGCCTGCTAAATCAATAGCTGCTTCTACACCTGAATTTCCGCCACCAATGACAACAACATGTTTGCCGGCAAAGAGGGGACCATCGCAGTGGGCACAATAGGCAATCCCTTTATTTCTGAACTCCTTTTCTCCAGGCACGTCAGCATTACGCCAGCGGGCGCCAGTTGACAGGATAACGGTTTTACTTTTAAGAACAGCACCGTTCTCTAATTCAACCTCGATAAAATCTGTCTTCCTTTCTAGGTGCTTTGCCCGTTGTAGGTTCATAATGTCAACATCATATTGCTTCACATGTTCTTCTAAGGTAGCCGCAAGCTTTGGCCCCTCTGTATAGTTGACTGTAATTAAGTTTTCAATCCCGACTGTGTCTAATACCTGTCCGCCAAAACGGTCTGCAACAATACCAGTGCGAATGCCTTTACGTGCGGAGTAAATGGCAGCACTTGCACCTGCAGGGCCGCCGCCGACAATCAGGACATCATAAGGGTCTTTATCAGCAAATTCGGAAGCGTCTGGACCACTGCCTAAATTCATCAGAATCTCTTCAAGTGACATACGGCCGCTGTTAAAGAACTCGCCATTTAAGTACACGGTCGGAACGGCCATAATATCTTTCGCTTCGACCTCTTCTTTAAAAACAGCACCATCAACCATCGTATGTGTGATGTTAGGGTTTAAAAGACTCATAACATTTAGCGCTTGAACAACATCTGGGCAGTTGTGGCAGCTCAGGCTGGCATAGGTTTCAAACCGATATTCGTCTTTAATATTTTTAATTTGGTCGATGATTTTCTGATCCGCTTTTGGAGCTCTTCCGCTGACCTGTAGTAACGCCAGCACCAATGATGTGAATTCGTGCCCAAGCGGGATTCCGGCAAAAGTAATTCCTGTGTCTTCACCGGGACGATTGATACTAAAGCTAGGAGTTCTTTCTAACTCTGTTTGCGCTACTTTTATGTTGGAAGACATGGCTGCTAATTCCTCTGCAAGTGCAGTCATATCCTTTGATACTTGATCCGTGCCAGAGCTTACTTTAATATGTACTTCGCCTTCCATTAGCTGTAAGTATTGTGATAATTGCGATTTGATTTCAGCGTCTAATATCATCATAGTATCCTCCTATTTTCAGTGAGATTATTGTCAAGAGATAACACCATTATACTATTTTGCGGACAAGAATGCCTAAGCGGAGTGTGGTAAATTAATAACATATTAAATATTATATCTATTTATAATGATTATTTATTTAAAATAATTATTATAAAATATAGTGTTTTTGTCAAGTTTATTTAGTATTAATGGATAAAATAAGGTAACTTTAAGCGAATGAGGGGGAGGTAAAAAAGAAAATTCGGAAGCCTATTAGGATAATAGTCTACCGAATCTTGCTCACTTCACCCCTTTTTCTAATTGATTTCATCCTTGCCAGTAATAATTGCCGGCTTTCCAATCGGATAATATTCTATCCTTGGACAGGCTCTAACTTTTTCCTCAGAAAAGCAATTTCGGCCATCAAAAATAAGTGGTTGCTTCATTTGTTGGGTAACTTTTACCAAATCTAACTGCTTAAACTTCTGCCATTCGGTAACAAGAAATAAGGCATCAGCATTATCGATTGCTTCTTCTATTGAACTGGCATATTCAATCGTATTCCCTAAGACCTTTTTGGCATTTTCCGTTGCGACTGGGTCATAGGCGACAACTTGAGCTTCTGCCCCACGCAAAAGGTGAGCGATGTTGATTGAGGGTGCCTCCCGCATATCATCTGTTTCAGGCTTGAACGACAGGCCAAGCAGGGCGATTTTTTTATTTTTTAATGAACCGAGCACTTTACAGGCCTTTTGATAAAGTAGTATTTTTTGTGACTCGTTTATGCTAATCGTATTTTTTAATAAATCGAAGGAGATACCGTATGAGTCGGCGGTATGCAGAAGAGCTTTGACATCCTTTGGAAAGCAGGAGCCGCCATAGCCAATTCCGGCCTGAAGAAAGGCTGCACCGATTCGATTATCCCGGCCCATGCCGTCTGCCACATCAATAATATTTGCCCCGACCGCTTCACAAAGATTGGAGATTTCATTTATAAAGCTGATTTTCGTTGCTAAAAAAGCATTGGAGGCATACTTAATCATTTCGGCACTTCGCACATTGGTTAGTAGTATCGGAACTCCTAATGGACGATACATTTCCTGTATTTTCAGGGCAGCTTCCTTGTCCTGAGAGCCAATGACAATCCGGTCGGCCTTCATTGTATCCTTGACTGCTGAGCCCTGTCTTAAAAATTCAGGGTTTGAGACCATTTTAAACGGTGTATTCGTATGTTCCTCGATGATACATTTTACATAATCATTCGTACCTACAGGAACCGTACTTTTGATGACGACAATGGTATTTGGCTTCATGTGGGCTGATAGATCCTTTGCGGCTTGAACAAGATAGGAAAGGTCTGCGGCACCATCATCCCCCTGGGGAGTTCCGACGGCAATGATAATGATGTCTGCAGTTTCTATAGCTTCCTTATGGGAGGTTGTAAAATGCAGTCTTCCTAGAGCGGTATTTTTTACAAGAAGATCTTCCAGTCCAGGTTCATATATCGGGGAGAGACCTTGGCGAAGCCGATTAATTTTTGCTTCATCCACATCGATACAACACACAGAATGACCAATTTCCGACAAACAAACGCCAGTTGACAGTCCGACGTAACCAGTACCTAATACAGCTATTTTCATATTAATTCGTCTCTTCCTTTAACGTAATCTCTTTCTGGGTAATCGCGTTTAAATAGGAAAGCACTTCTTCTTTAATGTCCTCGCGCTGCAAGGCAAAATCTAGTGTGGCTTTAATAAATCCGATTTTGTCACCGACATCATAGCGGGACCCTTCAAAATTATAAGCCAATACTGCTTGCTGTTTATTTAGCTCATTAATAGCATCAGTAAGCTGGAGTTCATTGTTATATCCGATTGGAAGCTTGGATAGAATATCAAAGATTTCAGGCCTTAATACATATCTTCCCATAATAGCATAATGGGAGGGTGCAGCTTCCTTGCGGGGTTTTTCTATTAAAGAATCAATATAGAACAGGTTAGGTTCAATATTTGTTCCTTTAGGTTTTATAATGCCGTATTTATGAACCTGGTTTTCTGGTACGGATTGGACTGCTATAACTGAACTGTTACAGTATTCAAATACGTTAATCATCTGTTTTAAGCATGGGGTTTCTGATTTGACAATATCATCACCAAGCAGCACGGCAAAGGGCTCATCGCCAATAAAGCTTTTCGCACATAAAATCGCGTGCCCGAGTCCCTTTGCTTCTTTTTGACGAACATAATAAATATTGGCCAGGTTTGATATTTTTTGTACCTCGTCTAATCTAGTAAGCTGGTTCTTCTTAAGTAATGCATCCTCCAGTTCATAGGATTTATCGAAATGATCCTCGATGGACCTTTTTCCTCTGCCGATGATGATAACAATTTCTTCTATTCCTGAAGCCACTGCCTCCTCGACAATATATTGAATCGTTGGCTTATCAACAATCGGCAGCATTTCTTTAGGTTGAGCCTTTGTGGCCGGTAGGAAACGTGTGCCAAGACCAGCTGCAGGTATAATTGCTTTTCTAATTTTCATAAGCTGCCTCCATTTCTGACTTTCTTATTTCTTTATATGCTCACAGACAAGTACCGGTCACGTTAGTAGCCTATCAATCTTTATTTCAGATTAAGGATCAATGGGGAAGAATTAAAGTAAAAGATAAAACAGGGCCGATTTGGCCCTGTTTTGAATTAATGACGTTTATCAAGTACTGTATCTGCAATATTAACAGCATGGTCTGCAATCCGTTCCAGATTGTGAATTAAATCGATGAAAATAACTCCTGATTTCGGAGAGCAGGTCCCCTCCGTTAAACGATGAATATGCTGCTTGCGATATTGCTGCTCCATGGCATCAATCATCATTTCTTTTTCAATAACCCTTCTCGCAGTATCTTTGTCATTATGCTTTAAGGCTGCTAGGGCGTCTTTTACAATAGAAATGGTGATGTCATACATGTCATCTAGATCTTCTTTTGCAGTATCAGACATGGTAACTTTATGAATTAATTGAAATTCAATTAATTCAATCATATTTTCACAGTGGTCACCGATTCTTTCAATATTTCGAACGGTATCTAGAAGGATACCATGCTCTTCCGACTTTTTTATTGATAATGAGGAAGAGGAGAGTTGTATGAGATACTCTGTAATCGTTTGATCGAGATGATTAATGACTGTTTCCAGTTGATACATGCTCGTAGCATGCTTTAAATGCTTTGTATCAATAAATTCCTTTGTTTCCTCTAGTCCCACTAAAGCCATATTACCCATGTGCAGCACTTCTTCCTTTGCTTGTCCAAGAGCGATGGTTGGGGATTGCTCAATAAATACTGGATTTAGATGCTTTGGCTGGAAGCTCCAAGCCGTATCTTTTCCAGGAATCAACTTCGTAACGATGATAGCCAGTACGGAGACAAAAGGGAGGAGAATAACCGTGTTTGTTATATTAAAGATGCCATGTGCAAAGGCAAGTGTCATTTCTGGATTTAAATTGAGCAGGGATTGAAGGGAATGTATAAGTGCTGTGAATGGAACTAATAGAAGGAGAAAGAGGGTTGTACCAAATAAGTTAAATAAAACATGGGTGGCAGCTGCTCTTTTGGCCGTAATAGAAGTACCAATAGAGGCCAGAACCGCTGTGATTGTGGTGCCGATGTTATCCCCGAATAAGATAGGCAAGGCTGCATCTAGATTTAGTAAGGATTCAGCATACATGCTCTGAAGAATTCCAATGGTTGCGCTGGAACTTTGAACAAGGACAGTGAACATAGTACCTGCGAGGGTTCCAAGTAATGGAGTTGTACTAAAGTTTAAGGTTAGTTCATGGAAGGCTTCTAATGCTCTAAGTGGTTTCATTCCATCACTCATTAGTTCTAATCCATAGAAGAGAGCGCCAAATCCAAAGATAATTTGTCCGAGATACGTTAATTTTTTTTTCCCTTTAAAGAAAAATAAAAATATAGCACCAAATGCAATAATAGGAAGAGCGTAGTCTCCAATATCAATACCAATAATAAAAGCTGTGACAGTTGTTCCAATATTAGCACCCATGATGACACCAATTGCCTGTCGAAGTGTCATAAAGCCGGCACTCACAAGACCAACGGTAATAACTGTTGTACCTGAACTGGTTTGCAAAAGAACGGTTACAAAAATACCTGCTAGAACTCCCATTAAAGGATTTGTAGTATATTTATCAAGAATCCTCTTTAATTTGTCTCCTGCTGAATTTTGCAGGCCATCTCCCATTGATTTGATTCCTAATAGGAATATCCCTAGGCCCCCAAAAAATTCAAAAAGCATTTGTTGTAAATTTAGCTCCACTTCGCCAACTCCTAACTGAATCAATTTATGCTGCGTATGTTTTTTGAGGGTCTTCTAACGGGAGTAACCATTGAAAACCCTCTGTGTTTACTAACGAAATAATCTGAATTAAACTGTTTTTGGTTTTTTACTATCATGTAACGGTCGATATATTGTATTAATGAATTTTTGAATGAGGTCAGGTAGTACTTTTTTACGGCGCATGAGCAATGCATTGACCATTGCTTTTTTCTCCTCTTTTGTTACTCCCCATTCATCTGGAATCATAGATACAATTTCTTCAATTAAAAAAATCGGTATCTTTTGGATAATATCTACTTGCTCGAAGAATTCTTTCTCATCCTGAATAAAATCGGCTATGATTTGATGTGTGGCACTTTTTATTAAGCCTACTGGGAGGTTTTCAATCTCGTCCATCTGCCAATTATAGGTTCCGAAGACCTCAGCATGGTCGATTGCCCATAGTCGAAGGATATTTCCCTGTGCCTTTTGTAACAGAATATTTTTACGAGTCCTGTCGCTGTTATAGAGCCAATAATCAAATACGATTATACTTGCGAGTTCATCTGAATTGATTATTTTCGGGATATCGAGAACCTGGTGACCGTCTAAACAATCTGGAATATAGGTAAGTGCAAATTGATATGGGATGCTATTTATTGCGGCAAGCTCAGGGATTTGTGAAGAATAGCTTTGCGGGATATCTATGATTCGGGCAAATGGAATGGGTAAACCAAGATAACGTGCTAGACAATAGGATACCCACTCATTAGGGAGTGTTTTTTCAAATCCAGGTTGAAAATACTTCACTACATAATCTTTTCCGTCATTAAATGAAATTAAATGAGCATTTGACTTTCCTTCTAGTTTTTTTTGATAGGCGATTGGTTCTATCATGACTCATTCACCTCACCGTCATCCTGAGTCTCCATGGGAACTAAATCTTTTATAAGCTGAATATATTGATCAGCAACTACTTGAATATCGAAATTCTCCTTTGTGTGCTGAATGGCTTTAGCTGACATGGCTTGCTGTAAGTCTGGGTGATCTATAATAGTATAGAGTTGTTTAATCGCGTCTGGTACATTTTGGCCGCGATAGAGAAGACCTGTTTCTCCTTGGACTACCAATTCGGTAATCGGCATCATATTGGATGCAACAACTGGCACACCACAAGCCATGGATTCGATAAAAGTGTTTCCAAACGATTCTGATTTAGTTGTTGCTAATGTACAACCGCCAGAAGATCGGATCTTTGCATATACATGAGGCATTTGCTGATAAGGGATGACGGGGAACCATTTGATCATATCTGATAGCTGTTCATCTTCCCAGACACTAGCAAACTCTTCGCGTTGTATGCTTTGGGCTCCACCGATGACCCAGAATTCAATATCATTTCGCTCTGCTTTGATTTGCTGAGCAATTTGGATAAGCATAGGCCAATTTTTACGTTTATCTAATCTGCCTATCCAGCCGACCACTTTTTTCCCCGCAGTTAGCGTTGGCTTACTGTTAAAATCGATTTCTTCTGTTGGTAATGTCCGGAAAAAAGAGGTATCCACACCATTGTAAATAACATGACGGGGAATGGAATCGGTTAAGATGGATACTAACCGTTTTTGGTAGTGAGATGGTACAATGATTGCTACTGGACTGATTCCTTTAAAGGATTTTAAGTGGGGCATAAGCTTAATGAGTTCAGGGGTACGAGCTTCAATAATGACTGGACCTTGATAATTTGCTTTTTGAATCCACTTGTACGCAGCTGCTGTATCGACAACAATAATGGCATCGTATGAGTTTTGTTTAATAATTTTTACAATTTGCTTCTTATCCTTTGTCAGGTATACGGGTGCAACATCTTCCATAATATGAAGTCCACCGTGATCGGTTGTATATAGGAATTCAGTGTCAATCCCGTGTTTTTTAAAGTAGATTGCACGATTTCTCCATCCAGCGTTGACTCCGCCGACAGTGAGCAGGCGCCAGATAATTAGTATTTTCACTTCGGTCACTCCTCACTAAATTTTAGGGTCCTCCTCTTTTCGTATGCCTTTGCTTGTCAACTAATGGGGACTAACGACGATATTTTTTACCTTTTCTTCCGTAGTTTTTCATTTCCGTTCCCGTTTCTTTTTCCTTTTTTGGATACCGGCCATCCCTTTCATTTCTAAAGCCATAGTATCGGTCATTATCAGAAAACCTTTCTTTATTACGATAGCCTAGAAAGCCATCTCTGTCAGAATATCTATCTTTTTTATTATTTTTATCCTTACGATTTTCCTTCGATTCTTGGGCAGATGTATCTTTATTATTTTGAATGCCCTTTCCTTTATTTTCATTATTATTTAATTGTTCCTCAATCATATCCATGACTTTATCTGGGTCATAGCCTTGCGCCAGCATAACTTTAACCCATTCTTCCTTGAAAACCTTATGAACTAAATTGTCTAATTGGACGGGATATACAGTTTCATCATTTGTTGTCATCAGCTTTTTACTTTTATTTTTCAATGCTTTTTTATTAGCTGATTCAGTAAATAGTCTTTGGCAGATTTGTCGGGAATGCTCTTCCATCTCGATATAATGCTTCCATTCCTCATAAAGCTCTGGATTGAGTGCTTGTACATGAGATAAAAAGATATCTTTATTTTCCTTACCCAAAGAAGTCAATAGCTTACGAGGGTATGGGTAGACACGGTCACGCCAAACCGTTCTTGCCACGTCAATTACTTTGAGATTCCCTTCTGGTAAAAGAAAAATTTGTCGTTTATGATGGTCAATCCGTTCAAAGCCGATTTCTTTAAATGTAATCAGCATATCAATTAATTTCATGGAAAGCTCTTCTGTTAATGGCTGTGATTGCAGGTATTCACGTACATCAACACCTCTAATAATTTCCATTGCAATATATAAAGGTCCTTTTGCGTAGACCTTTGGAAAGAGATCGGTATGCTGCCCTAATGACAGGGCATAATACTCACGCTCACAATCCTCCTCATTTCCAAATACCTTTATACAAATATCATCAGAATATTGAAAAACGGCTCCTTGACGTCCTTTTCCCATCATTTCTAATGGGGAATAGTTAACGACTTCAACGTCCTCATCTTCGATATTACGAACTTTTATTTTGTTTATATATTTCTCTAGTTCCCTAATGTCCATTGATTTCCTCCCGTTTCCTAGATAGACTTAAATATTTATCCTCTTATATATGTAGTCATGATTAAGGTGAAATGTAAGGGCATGTATCTATAAAAATAAAAAATAATAGTAGTTAATAACTATAGAAGAAGGGGAGTAAAGGGGCGATTAGACGAAAAACGACAAAAACTAACAAAATTATGCTATTTTTTTAAAAATTTTATTGCATTATCGTAATTTTTTTGTTAAGATATTTTTTGTTGATGCAATGCGGGTGTAGTTTAGTGGTAAAACTACAGCCTTCCAAGCTGTTGTCGTGGGTTCGATTCCCATCACCCGCTCTCGATATTTTATGATAACAACGCAGTATTTCGTTTCCTAAAGAGAACGAAGTATTGCGTTTTTTAATTTGCCGACAAACAGGGACTTTTTTAAAAAAAGTCCCTGTTTGTAAGCTGCTATTCAATTATTTCCCAACTGGCAATGCCGCCATGAATTTGTGTAAACATATTAGCTAAAGAAGCTGTCAATTTCTCGGACTGATCCTTTTCTAGTGATGGCTTCAAATATATGATTTGGATGGCATTTTTTGTGGCTTCGGTAACAGCGGTTCTTTCTGAATCAACGAAGGGACTGCCAAAGGCTGATTCATGATCGCAAGAGACAATTAATCGATCCAATGAATTCATTCGCCCGTTCAAGCCTAGGTACTCCTCGTTTGCCTGTCCCAGTCGAATGAGGATGGATCCAGCTAGTTGATCACGATCATAGATGCCAATGGGTGACTGGAATTGTAAGGAAAAGAAATTATTTAAATCAATTGCGCTATGTACTGATGTTAAATAGTTTTGCTTTTGGACACGTCGATAGAGGGCCTCAGCAGAATGACGGTAGCGGTTCGGGTCCTTGCCTGTTTTCTTGAACACCTGTCTCCATTCAAGAATTCCTGGTAAATCAGTAACTTTTTTGTCCTCAAGCTCAAAGTAGATAGATTCCTGAAAGAGCTGAAGCCGTCCCTTTAACATCTGTGGAGATTCACCTACACAAATATCCTGATACTGAATGTAGCCAACTTTAAACCCTGGGATTAGTTCTGTTAATTCAGCAGCAATTCTCAATTCCATTTTTAAAACCTCCCAATTCTTCTCTAAATAGTTTAACATAGAATGGGTGTATTTCTTATTCTCATAAAGCTTTTACTATGGTACGGCAGAAGTTACTGCTTGTAATATATTTTTTAATTTCATTCAGCAAATGCTTTTTTGTACCGAAAGCTTGCGACAGGTACAGAAGTCTTCCACTTCTACAAGTGGGGATGAATGCAAATGTTCCTTCGATGACGCAAATTCAACGGGCGAATTTGATTTATAGATGAGAGGAGGAGATCTAATGAATTACAGTGAGTTCAAACAAGAAATTATTCAGTATAGCCGATCCATTGGGATTGATAAGATTGGTTTCGCAGCCGCTTCTCCTTTTGATGAATTAAAGAACCGTCTGATACGACAGCGCGAGTTAAACTATCAATCAGGCTTTGAAGAGCCGGATATTGAGAAAAGAATTGACCCTAGTCTTATATTGCCCGGTGCGAAATCAATCATTGCCATTGCCGTTGCCTACCCCTCCAAAATGAAAGATCGTCCTGTCAGCAAGGAAGGGGAGAGGCGGGGGATTTTCGCACGGGCATCCTGGGGGCTTGATTATCATATTGTACTCCGGAAACGACTTGAGAAGCTGGAGGCTTTTATTCGAGAAAGGCTACCGGAAGCAGAGCTTAAATCAATGGTGGATACCGGAGAGTTGTCAGACCGAGCTGTCGCCGAGCGGGCCGGAATTGGCTGGAGCGGGAAAAATTGTGGGATTCTAACGCCGGAATTTGGTTCATATGTCTATTTAGGTGAGATGATTACTAGCATCCCATTTGAACCAGATATTCCGTTGGAGGATCAATGCGGGACTTGCCGCAAATGTCTTGATGCATGTCCGACTGGTGCCCTTGTCGCAGGAGGACAAATTAATGCACAGCGCTGTATTTCCTTTTTAACGCAAACAAAAGGGGCGATTCCAGAGGAGTACCGAGAGAAAATTGGAAACCGTCTCTACGGCTGTGATTCGTGTCAAACGGCCTGTCCTGTTAATAAAGGAAGGGATTTTCATTTTCACGAGGAAGTGGAGCCTGAGCCAGACATTGCGAAGCCGCTGTTAAAGCCGTTGCTAGGTTTGAGCAACCGGCAGTTTAAAGAAAACTTTGGTCATATATCAGGTGCATGGCGGGGGAAAAATCCAATCCAGCGTAATGCAGTGCTGGCCTTAGCCCATTTTAAAGACAAAACAGCTTTGACGGATTTAGTTGAAATCCTTCAACATGACCAGCGCCCGATGATGCGTCAAACCGCAGCATGGGCAATTGGAAAAATCGACGCCACTAGCTCAAGAACGGCGTTAGAAAAGGTATTTGAGAACGAAACCGACGAGGCAGTGAAAGAGGAAATTGAAAAATGGCTAGGGTAAGTAATGTAAAGCAAATAGGGTGCGGAACGTAACGGTTCTTGTGCCCTTTTTTAGTATAACGATCCTTTTCAGGAGATAACCTGTCTGGTAATTTCTCGGCAAATCCAAATCCCAACCTTTAATCAAGATAATCGCCTCCTTACATATACATTAGAACGAGAGGGGTGTGGGAATATGCGGCAGCAGCTATCTAAATGGCTTGAGGGGCGGGTTCAGCAATGTGTGTCAGGAGAGAGGAATCCAATTTCATCTTGTGAAAAAATAGAACGAAAACGAAATAGCCTAAATCGCCGTTCAGCAGAGATGATAAAAGTGAATGCGAAAGGAACCATTACGAAAGTCGAACCGGTAACAGGTGATGTCGAAAAAGTCAGCTATCAGGTGCATTTTCGTTATTTTATCAAGCAGAACAAACGGCTTTATTTAGAAGAAGAGATTGAAAATAGACTGGCTGAATTTTATAAAGGTGATCTAGTCCATGATGAGGAGTTTAATCCCTTTCATTTGAATGATAGTAAAGTGGATCATTCTCCTAATTTGGAGGTCGATGTGCGGGAGGATAGGAAGCTTTTTCATTATGATCGTTTAAAGGCTGTTCAATATGCAGAAAGATGGTGGAATGATTTTAATCCAGCCTATAAAAAATTTGATGTGGATTGTACGAATTACATTTCGCAATGTCTGCATGCCGGCGGAGCGCAAATGCGAGGATACCCGAATAGAAGTAGCGGCTGGTGGATGCAGAATCAGAATTGGAGCTATAGCTGGACGGTTGCCAACTCATTAAGGTGGTTCCTGCCAAATTCTAAAGTAGGCTTAAGAGCACAAGAAGTGTCTAGTCCTGACCAACTATTATTAGGAGACGTTATTTGCTACGACTTTGAGGGCGATGGGCGATTTAATCATACAACGATTGTAACCGGTCGGGACGCTGAAGGAATGCCGCTTGTTAATGCCCATACCTTTAATAGTCGAATGCGATATTGGGCATATGAAGACTCGACGGCTTATACACCTAATATTAAATATAAGTTTTTAAGCATTGTTGATGATAAAGGTGCTAAAAAGTAATCCTTCTTGTGTCGGGAAAACTGGATGGTATAATATCATATAGAGTTTATCTTAGAGGTGAAAAAAATTGGCAGTTCATGTAGTTTTATTCCAACCAGAGCTTCCTGCAAATACAGGGAATATAGCCCGTACCTGTGCGGCTACTGACACAACCCTACATTTAATTCGTCCGCTTGGCTTCTCGACGGATGATAAAAGGCTGAAAAGGGCAGGTCTTGATTATTGGGAATTTGTTCAAATTATTTATTATGATTCAATAGAGACATTTTTTGAGCAGAATAAAGACGGTGAGGTCTATTATTTAACGAAGTACGGTACTAAGTCTCATTCTTCATTTGACTTCAGTAACACTGAAAAGGATTATTATTTTATTTTTGGAAAAGAAACGACAGGTCTGCCAAAGGATATCATTGAAAACAATCGGGAAAGGGCATTAAGAATTCCGATGACAGAAAATGTCAGTTCCCTGAACCTATCTAATTCAGCTGCGGTACTTATATATGAAGTCCTTCGTCAGCAGAACTATATTCATTTAACCTAAGTAAAGGAACCTATGATAGGGTTCCTTTTTGTTTAACTTCATTCAGCAAATGCCTTTTGTACCGAAAACTTGCGACAGGTACAGAAGTCCTCCACTTCTACAAGTGGGGGATGAATGCAAATCGTACTTCGATTCAGTGGGGGTTCAAACCCCGGCTGAATGAAGTTAAGCCTCCGGCGAGTCATGCGATTTTTTAAAGGTAGTTTACCCGAGCGAGCTCAGGTAATCCGGACGCAAATTCGACGGGTGAATTTGATAAAAATTGAATTATTCTGTCGGTTTTGTTTCATTTTTTTTGCTATCTTCGTTATCATAAGGGTATCAATACATATTAAAAGGATGATTATCATGAATCAAATAATTGAAACCTTGCTTGCCCACCGTTCGATTCGTAAGCTACAGGACAAGCCATTAACGAAGGAACAAATCGAGTTAATTGTAACAAGTGCACAGGCGGCTTCAACATCAAGCTATGTTCAAGCATACTCCATTATTGGGATTACAGATCCTGCAAAGAAAAAGAAATTAGCAGAGCTGAGTGGAAATCAGAGTTATGTGGAAAAAAACGGTCATTTCTTTGTTTTTTGCGGTGATTTACATCGTCATGAAATGGCGGGTGCTATGGAAAATAAAGAAGTGGTGGATTCGATTGAGAGTACGGAAAAGTTTATGGTCATGTTAATAGATGCCGCGCTCGCTGCCCAAAATGCGGCGATTGCTGCTGAATCACTTGGTTTAGGCATCTGCTATATTGGCGGAATTCGCAATCAATTGGATGAGGTCTGTGAGCTATTGAAGACACCGAAAAGAGTAATCCCATTGTTTGGTATGGCAGTAGGATATCCGGAAAAACTCACAGATCAAAAGCCAAGGCTTCCATTAGCTAACATCTACCATGAAAATGAGTATGAGCAGGATGAAGCTGTTTATCAACAGCAGCTGGAGGAGTATAATAAGGTAATTTCTCGTTACTATCATGAACGAACAAAGGGAAAGCGTGAGGATACCTGGACCTGTCAGATGGCAGGTACCTTCGAGAAGCAATCAAGAATGTATATGCATGAATTTATTAATAAACATGGATTAAATCTAAAATGAAAAAAGGCCGCAGATTGCGGCCTTTTTTCTCTTTCTTACTTTGTCACTTTAGGTTTGTCATTATAACCTGCTGTAAAGATAGCAGCAAGGAAAGTAACCATTACGCCAAGAACAAGGATCGTCCCCATTGGTATGTAGGCCTCCTTTAATAATTGATGAGAAAGAATAATATATTTAGACAGATTAATTATAGCCTATTCTAAAAAGTCTGTGAATGCAATGTTAGAAAATTTTCAAGAAATAAAATAGTTGGTGATTTTGCTAGTATACATATTATCTCTTTCGGCAGATATTTTTGAGAGATGAATTTAACTTCATTCAGCAAATGCTTTTTGTACCGAAAGCTTGCGACAGGTACAGAAGTCCGCCGCTTCTACAAGTGGGGGTTCAAACCCCGGCTGAATGAAGTTAAGCCTCCGGCGGATGTCATGCGATTTTTTAAAGGTAGTTTACCCGAGCGAGCACAGGTAAATCCGGACGCAAATTCGACGGGCGAATTTGATGATAGTAATCATTATTTTTCATTTCCAGCATAAATAAAGAACTATACCTTTCTTTTCTTGGCCAAGTTGATTCTCCTTTTTAGGCATGTTGCCACTTAACTAAGCATACATTGTATTAATCAGCTTGGAAAAAAGTGAAACTTTCATCATAGCAGGAACGAATCTGCCCTTGATGATGGTGACAAATCATAAGAAGCGTTTTTTATTTGGTGGTTGGAGCTTGCTCGGACTTTTACAGGCAGAAGGTTTTTGGCCAGTAAATTGGGATAATGCGACAGGGGAGGTCCATATGGATATATTAAAAAAAATCGAGCTATATCGTAAAGAAGAGGAAATGCTTAAATGGGAAGGTACGTTTAGTGAATACTTAGAGATTATTAAGGAGAAGCCATGGGTTGCCCAGTCGGCTCATTCAAGGGTCTATAATATGATAAAGGATTCGGGTGTTGAAGAAGCCAATGGACATAAAAGATATAAATTTTTCTCAAATCAGCTGTTTGGTTTAGAAGAGGCTTTAGAAAGATTAGTAGAAGAATATTTCCATCCTTCTGCGAAACGCCTGGATGTTCGGAAACGGATTCTACTGTTAATGGGACCTGTCAGTGGTGGTAAATCTACGCTGGTCACGATGTTAAAGAGAGGCTTAGAAGCGTATTCTCTTTCTGATAGAGGCGCTGTCTATGGTATTAAAGGCTGCCCCATGCATGAAGACCCGCTTCATTTGATCCCACATCATTTGCGTAAGGACTTTTATGATGAATATGGCATTCGGATTGAAGGGAATCTATCACCGCTAAATTTGATGCGTTTAGAGCAGGAGTATGACGGTCGGATCGAAGATGTGATGGTTGAGAGAGTCTTTTTCTCTGAGGACCGCCGGGTTGGAATTGGTACCTTCAGTCCATCTGATCCAAAATCACAGGATATTGCTGATTTAACTGGCAGCATTGACTTTTCTACCATTGCTGAATACGGTTCGGAGTCAGATCCACGAGCCTATCGATTTGATGGAGAGCTCAATAAAGCAAACCGGGGAATGATGGAATTCCAGGAAATGTTAAAATGTGATGAGAAGTTTCTCTGGCACCTGCTGTCACTGACACAGGAGGGGAATTTTAAGGCAGGAAGATTCGCTCTCATAAGTGCAGATGAGTTAATTGTCGCTCATACGAATGAAACGGAATACCGTTCTTTTATTTCGAATAAGAAGAATGAGGCCCTGCATTCCAGAATCATTGTTATGCCGATCCCATATAATTTGAAGGTAACGGAAGAAGAGAAAATCTATGAAAAAATGATTCGTGAAAGTGATGTTTCGGATGTTCACATTGCTCCGCATACATTGAAGGTGGCTGCAATGTTTACCATTCTTACTAGATTAAAGGAGCCTAAAAAAGGTGATATTGATCTAGTAAAGAAAATGCGTCTTTATGATGGTGAAAATGTTGAAGGCTATAATCGTGCAGATGTAGAAGAGTTAAAAAAGGAATATACAGATGAAGGAATGAGCGGCATCGACCCTCGTTATGTTATTAATCGCATTTCTTCTACTATTATCCGAAAAGAAATGACAAGCATCAATGCTTTAGATGTCCTTCGTTCCTTAAAAGAAGGCTTGGATCAGCATCCATCCATAACAGCAGAGTTACGGGAACGTTACTTGAATTATATTTCACTCGCACGTAAGGAATATGATGACATCGCTAAGAAAGAAGTACAAAAGGCATTTGTCTATTCCTATGAAGAGTCGGCGAAAACATTGATGGATAACTATTTAGACAATGTTGAAGCTTATTGCAATAAGATTAAGCTGCGTGACCCGCTCACAGGTGAGGAAATTAATCCGGATGAGAAGCTGATGCGCTCGATTGAGGAGCAGATTGGCATCTCTGAAAACGCAAAGAAAGCATTCCGTGAAGAAATTTTAATTCGTATTTCTGCCTATGCACGTAAAGGAAAACGGTTCGACTACAATTCACATGATCGTCTCCGCGAGGCTATTCAGAAAAAGCTGTTTGCTGATTTAAAGGATGTAGTCAAAATTACAACCTCGACAAAAACGCCGGATGAACAGCAGCTGAAGAAGGTAAATGAAGTGGTGGCGAGATTAATCGATGAGCATGGTTATAATTCAACCTCTGCCAATGAATTATTGCGCTATGTCGGCAGCTTATTAAACCGTTAAGAACATAGTAGTTTCATACCCAGAAAGGTTTCTCGTTATTTAGATGGATGAATAGCAATAAAAACCCGGTGTAAAAAATAGTACCGGGTTTTTATTTTGGTCTTCTATTCGAATGAATCTAATCATCATTTTGTTAGGAGACTTGTCTTTTTCCTTAGGTAAATACCCCATTATCAAAATAATTTGTAAACTATTTTGTCTTCTCGCATATGATAGAGTAATCCACCGTTTTATCTGAATTTTTCACTCGGGATATTGTATGAATGTTAGGTGAAAATGTGCAGAAAATAGCAAAATATTTTTAAGGAGGGGTTGAAATGAGCGATAAGAATAACCATCAATTTGTGATTTCGAAAGAAGATTGGTCCCTCCATCGCAAAGGCCACGATGACCAACAGCGGCATCAGGAAAAAGTTCAAGAAGCGATTCGAAATAATCTCCCAGATCTAATTACTGAAGAAAGCATCATAATGTCAAACGGCCGAGAAGTGGTAAAAATACCGATTCGTTCTCTTGATGAATACAAAATCCGCTATAACTATGATAAAAACAAACATGTGGGTCAAGGCGACGGGGACAGCAAGGTTGGAGATGTAGTAGCCCGTGATGGTTCGGATGGAAAGAAGGGGCCTGGTAAGGGTCAAGGTGCAGGAGACCAGCCTGGAGAGGATTATTTTGAAGCTGAGGTTTCGTTGATGGAATTGGAAGAGGCTTTATTTAAACAATTAGAGCTTCCAAATTTAAAGAAAAAAGAATTACAGGAAAATATCGTGGAGGATATTGAATTTAATGATATTCGAAAAACAGGTTTAATGGGCAATATCGATAAGAAAAGGACAATGATGTCTGCTTTTAAACGAAATGCAATGAAGGGAACACCTAAATTTCATCCTATTTATAAAGAGGATTTGAAATTTAAAACGTGGAACGAAATCATAAAACCTGATTCAAAGGCAGTTGTGCTTGCGATGATGGACACAAGTGGCAGTATGGGAATCTGGGAAAAGTATATGGCAAGGAGCTTTTTCTTTTGGATGACAAGGTTTTTACGCTCTAAATATGAAACCGTGGAAATTGAGTTTATTGCCCACCACACGGAAGCTAGGGTTGTATCGGAAGAGGATTTCTTCTCAAGAGGAGAAAGTGGCGGGACGATTTGTTCATCTGCCTATCGAAAAGCGCTTGAGTTGGTTGAGGAAAAATATCATCCAAACCGCTATAATATTTATCCATTTCATTTCTCAGATGGTGATAATTTGACCTCTGATAATGCTCGCTGTGTGAAGTTGGTTGAAGAATTAATTAAGGTATCAAGCATGTTTGGATATGGAGAGGTTAATCAGTATAATAGACATTCGACACTTATGTCAGCCTACAAAAATATTAAAAATGAACACTTCAAATATTATATCCTCAAGCAAAAAGCAGATGTATTTCATGCGATGAAGGCTTTCTTTAGAAACGAAGAGGAGAAAAAGCAGTATGCCTAAAAAAATCGGGAGGTGCTCTAAAGCACTTCCCGATTTTTTTGTTAGATGAATTTTACACAAACCGGATGTGGAACGGTGATGTCCGATTGAAGTAAGGTTAGCCTGCCTGTTGCAGTATCTCGTTTGAAAATAGCCAGATTACTTGACTCCTGATTAGAGGCAATGATAAATTCTTCTGTCGGATCGAGTGAAAAGTCACGTGGCCAATCTCCTGCAGTTGAAATATGCTCCACAAAGGTTAGCTTGCCTGATTCAGCGTCGATGCTAAAAACAGCTATACTATTATGTCCACGATTTCCTGCATAAACAAAGCGACCGTCGGTGGATATCTGAATAGCACTGCCTTGATTATTCTCTATGAAATCAGCTGGAATCGTTGGAATGGTTTGCATTATTTCAAAGGATCCATTTTCTGGAGTATATTGCAATCCAATAACCTCTGAGCTGAATTCGGTCATGACATACGCATACCTTCCGTTTGGATGAAAGGCAAGGTGGCGTGGACCGCTACCTTTTGAAAAGGAAAGTTCAGCGGCTTTAACCAGTTGATTATTCATCAATTGATAGGTAATCAACATATCGATGCCCAAATCGATGACGGTTAGATATTTTTCGTCAGGTGTAAAGGCCGCGTAGTGTGTGTGTGGCTGTTGGTCATCATCTGCACCCTTATGTTTGATAACGGAAGGATTTTCTTGGATTTCCCCTGTCTCTGGATCAATTACATAGGCTTCTACCGTCCCTTTATGATAATTGCTTGACAAAAGATATTGGTTTTTTTGGTCAACACTAACATGACATGGTGGTGAGCCTTTTTCGGTTTGTTGGTTTAAAAATTGTAATTCACCTGTCCTGCTATCAAGAGAAAAGGCTGCTACACCCCCATTTTCCCCGTTTTTGGCTACAGAGTATACATATTGTTTGTTTTGACTGATAGTTAGATATGTTGGATTTTCTATTTTAGCAGCAACGCTTATTTTATCAATTTGACCTGATTGGGTATCGAAGGCAAAGGAATAGATCCCTTCACTGCTGCCTTTTGTATATGTACCGATAAAACCGTGAAGCTTTGTCATCTACCTGTCCTCCTGTTATTATTTTGTGCAACTAGAATCTTATCATAATCGAGAGGGAGATGGCGAGCATTGAAAATGGTAATCTATTGAGCAAGCTCTAATAAATTCGGAATAAATAGGGGAAAAGCTGTATATTTTAGAACAATGAAGCTGCAAAGGTAGTCATGCTTGGAGAAAAAAATCTATTTTTTTGAGGGATATGGATGGGGAAAAGACTGATTTTTTATGTGTTTGGTATTAGTATTGCTTGTTTAGGGGTTACGTTTATTTTAAAGTCCAATGCAGGGGCAGGCCCCCAAGATGTTGTCCTAATGGTTTTAGCTGAAAAGTCGGGTTTAACCTTTGGAACGTGGGTAATAATTTCTCAAGCTTTATTTTTGATCTTTAATTCTTTTCTATTAAAGAAAAGACCAGAATTCGAGTCAGTGATTACGATGGTCTTTTGGGGACTTGTGGTTGATTTTTGGATGGAAATCGTTTTTTATGATTTTGAATTATTTTTAAGCACTCCTCTATTAAGATGGGGGTGTTTTCTACTAGGGGTATTATTGATTGGCATTGGAGTAGGAATTTATTTAACGCCCAATCTGCCAAGAATGCCGTATGACGGTATGATGGTTGCCTTATGTGAAAGGTTCCAATTAAGCTTAATGGCATCAAGAACTATTATGGAGATTACGTTTATTATGATTGGGATCTTAATTGGAGGGCACATCGGTGCCGGGACCATTGTATTAGTGGTCTGTATCGGTACAATCATTCAATTTTTTAATCGCTTATCCTATAAGATTTATTCAATAAGCTGAAGACTCTCAGCAATTTGAGAGCCTTCAGCTTATTGTTTTGTGGAGTATAAATATATCGATATGTTTTGTTAGTACCATTCTTTGACTATTTGTTATCAAATATGATAATATAATCAATATAAATAATAGTAAGGTGATGAAAAGTGAAGGAACGAAAAATGGATATTCTGCTTCATCCTGTCCGGTTAAGAATCATTCAAAAATTCCTTGGGGGTGATGAGAAAACAGCTAAAGAGCTTGCGAAGCTTCTTCCGGATATTGCTCAGGCAACTCTTTACCGTCAGCTAGATACCCTCGTGAAAGCCAATATATTAATCATAACGGAGGAGAAACCAATTCGCGGAACGATTGAAAAGGTCTATGGTTTAAATTTAATGGAAGCGAGCGTTACATCCAAGGATATGGATGAAATTTCAAAGGAAGAACATATTCAATATTTCATGTTTTTTACCACTCAGCTTTTGGCACAATTTGAGAGTTACTTAGAGAAGGAAAATGTTGATATGGAACGTGATGGAGTATCATACAGACAGACTGCCTTCTATTTAAGTGATGAGGAATTACGAGATTTTTTTATGGAACTGGTGAAGGTCTTTCAAAAGGCATCTACAAATAATCCTAATCCAGATCGAAAGAAACGGTTTATCTCCACGATTATTATTCCGGAATCCGAGTAGGAGGATGTGACTATGGTTCAAAATATTGAAGTAACAATTGAAAGTGTATTTACACTTAAGGGTACGTTAACACTCCCGACTAGCTTGAAAGAAAAAAATCCAGCTGTCTTGGTTTTCCCCGGAACAGGAATGACCAATAGGGATGGTAATGATCAAGCCATCAAGCTCAATCTTTATAAGGATTTAGCTGACTTTATAACCTCCTTAGGCTTTATCACTCTTCGTTATGATAAGAGAGGAACCCATGAGAGTGAGGGAGATTATTATAGCGCCGGGGTGAGGGACTTAATTGATGATGCTGCAGCCTGTGTCCGTTTTTTAAAAAGTGATCATCGTGTGGATGCTCATTCTGTTGTGATTTTGGGGCATAGTGAGGGTGCTTTGCTCGCACCTGCTGTGAATGAACAGGAATCAGTTGCCGGTCTGCTTCTGCTGGCAGGAGCAGCAGAAGCTTCAAAGGACCTGTTGCCAAAACAGTTTGCAATGGCGATGAAGGAAATTAGGGAAACAAAGGGATTTAAGGGCTGGTTATATAAAATTCTGAAAGCTGCTGATAAAGCTCAGAAGCAGCAGGATGCTATTATGAAGAAAATCTTGAATTCAAAGGAAGATATACTAAGAATTAAAGGAACAAAAGTAAATGCAAAATGGATGCGGGAGCAGTTTGACTATAATGTGTGCGAGTATTTACAGAAAGTCACCTGCCCAACATTAGCCATTACGGGCGAAAAGGATATTCAAGTTCCTCCAGAGCATGCCGAAAAAATCGCTCAAATGGTAAAAGGTGAATCGGAATGGCATATTATTCAAAACATGAATCATATCCTTCGAAAATACCCGAAAACACATCATATGCTCACGTTGATGAAAGAATATAAAACGCTGTTTGACCAGCCAATCGACTCAGAGTTGATAGAAATCCTAGAAAAATGGCTGACAGAAAGATATCTTCATTAAAAGGGTGCCAGGCACCATAAAAGACAAAACTAGCCATTTAGTCTTTTCATGGTGCCTGGCACCGATACATAAAATCTGTTTATATTAATGTGGCAGGAATGCAAGCTGATAGAAGAACAGTACAGCAAATACATAAACAATTGGATGTACCTCACGCCATTTTCCCTTTACCAATTTTAATAATGGGTAGGAAATAAAGCCTAGAGCAATTCCCGTAGCGATGCTAGATGTTAATGGCATGCTTAAGATGATTAAAAAGGCTGGAAAGGCTTCATCAAACTCATTCCAGTTGATATGAACCACATTACTCATCATGAGACTGCCAACAATTATTAATGCTGGAGCAGTAATAGCCGATAATCCTGATACAGCACTGACAAGTGGTCCAAAAAAGGCAGAAGCAATAAATAACAGTGATACTGTTAAGGTCGTTAATCCTGTTTTTCCTCCGGCAGCAACACCCGTAGAGGATTCAATAAATGCAGAGGTAGGGCTTGTACCAAACATGGCTCCCACTGTAGTTGCGATTGAATCTGAAAGTAAGGCTTCACGAGCGCGGGGCATTTTCTTACCTTTCATTAAGCCTGCCTGCTGTGCGACAGCTACCATGGTACCTGTTGTATCAAAGATGGTTACTAATAAAAAGGAAAAAACAACCGCATAGAGACTGTGCTGAATGACATCACCAAGAGCGGTGATGGGGTTGGCAATAATAATTCCCTCAGGAAGATGTGGCAATGCTAGAAAGCCTTCATTAAAGGACAGCTGGCCGGTGAGTAAAGCAATCACAGCGGTTATGACCATTCCAATGAATAAGGCCCCGTTCACTTTTAATGCAAACAGAATGATGGTCACGGCTAAACCAACTAATGCCAACATGGCTGATGGCGAGTGGAGATCTCCTAATGCCACAAGGTTCGATGGATGACTTGTGACTAAGCCTGTTAAGCGGAGACCAATAAAAGCAATAAATAAACCAATACCTGCACTAATTCCATGCTTTAAGTTTTCAGGAATCGCCTCAATTAGTACTTCGCGGAATCGAGTGAGTGACAAAATAATGAAGATAATCCCTGCGATAAATACAGCGGCAAATGCTGTCTGATAGTCAATGTTGCCATGTGAACCGACAACTGAATAGGCAAAATAGGCATTCATGCCCATTCCTGGAGCAACTGCTATAGGATAATTGGCAAACAATGCCATCCATAGGGTTCCGACAACGGATGCAATAATCGTGGCCATAAATACCTGATCAAATGGAACTCCTGCATCCGATAAAATAACGGGATTTACAACGACAATATAAACCATTGTTAAAAAGGTTGTAATCCCGGCCATAACTTCAGTTCTTACTGTTGTGTGATTATCCTTGAGTTTAAACATAGATGCCCTCCAAAATTACGAACGTTTTACAATTACATCTTATATAATATTCGTTTATTTACTGTAATTCAAGTTTTTTTCTTAGTATAAGTAAAAAACAAAATTAGATTCTAATGAAGCAAAGAAAAGTGATTAGAAATAATAAAGGGCAAGCATCAAAAAAATGCTTACCCCCTATGGTTGAATGTTGGTAATATGACCCTTAACCCTTAGTGTTAAAAGAATAGATTTAATAGATAGTAGAAAATTCCTGCTACTGTCGCTGAAATAGGTAGCGTGATAACCCATGTAATCAGCATTCGTTTGGCAGTTCCCCATTTAACACCCTTTAAACGATGGGAAGCACCAACACCCATTATAGAAGAGGAAATAACATGTGTTGTACTTACTGGTAAGTGAATATAAGTGGCACCAAATATAATCAATGCACCGGTCAAATCGGCAGCAACACCGTTAACAGGACGGATTTTCATAATATTTCCGCCGACCGTTTTAATAATCTTCCAGCCCCCCACCGAAGTTCCGAGACCCATTGCGGTCGCACAGGCTAACTGCACCCAAAATGGAACATCATGTGTCGTAAGCTGCCCGCTGGCAATTAAGGCCATAGTAATAATCCCCATCGCCTTTTGTGCATCATTTGTTCCATGGGAATATGCTTGCAAAGCAGCAGTGAATATCTGGAAAATCCGAAAACCTTTATTTGTCTTTGCTAAATTATTATCTTTGAAAATAACCTTAAAAATACTATATACAATATAACCTATAACGAAAGCAATAATAGGTGAAATAATTAACGCTTGTATTATTTTTATAAAGCCGGAATAGTTTAGGGACTGAAATCCAGCTGAAGCAATTGCTGCACCTGCGATCGAACCAATTATTGCATGTGATGAACTGCTTGGTATTCCATAGTACCAGGTAAGTAAATTCCAAAAGATAGCCGCTAGAAGGGCCGCTAGAATAACTAGCGTTCCATTCTCCAATGTAAAGGGATCGACAATATCTTTTGTAATGGCTTTCGCTACACCAGTAAAGGTCATGGCCCCGACGAAGTTCATAACAGCTGCCATTAAAATGGCGTGACGAGGTTTTAGTGCCTTAGTAGAAACTGCAGTTGCAATGGCATTTGCTGTATCATGAAATCCATTAATGAAATCAAATGCTAAGGCACATATGACAACTAACCCCGTTAATAAAATTAATCCATCCATATAGTTAAGACTCCTTATGCATTCTTCATTATGATTGTTTCTAAAGTATTTGCAACATTTTGACAGTAATCAGCTATATCCTCAAGGTTCTCATAAATTTCTTTATATTGAATGATTTTTATCGGGTCCTTTTCTACTGAGAATAAATGCTTGATGGATTGTCTTTGAATTCCATCACATTTTGATTCATAGTCCTTAATCTTGATTGCATGGTCACGAATCTGTGGTAGTTTTTTCGTTGCTAGAAGATCAACGGAATCTTGAATTTCATGTGCGCAATTTCTAATGGCATCAACGAATTTCAACATAAAGTCGTCCGCTTCAGTGATGGAATACATTTCAAATAAGGCAGAACAATGCTCAAGACCGTCTAACACGTCATCCATACTCATTGCTAGCGCAAGAATGTCTTCTCTTTCAATCGGAGTGATAAAAGCATTATTCAATTCTTTTATTACATTATGGATGTATGTATCTCCTTTAGTTTCATAGTCCTTCATTGTTTCAGAGAAAATTTTTAAATCACTGACGTTTTTTAATTTATAATCATGAAAAAAGTTTGCAGCTTCCTTTAAATTTGTCGAGATGTCGTTTAGTAAAATAGAGAATTTATCCTTCTTCTTGAATACCATTTTGGTAACCCCCAGTTTATTATCCACACTTGTTTGCTAAAAATGAACCTAGATAATTTTATAAAAAATATGTCGAATGTTAAAGTAATTTCACGAAAAATTTACATAAACTTAATATTAAATACCTTGATTTGTTTATATACTCTTCTTTTCCATACCTTTAATATCTGTTTGAATAAAAGATTTATGTGTGTGCTTATTCCTTTTATTTCTATTGTATTAATATTATAAAAATAGATAAAAGTGGATAAAAAAAGAATCCCTTTTTTATAAATGTAGGATTCTAATTTTTTATATCGTATAGGGGTCGACTCCGGTGAAAATCTCTTGTTTATCAAGAAAAGGAGCGTGACAAATAATTTCTTCTTCCGTGATTGGGTGGATAAATTGCAGCTTCACTGCATGTAATGCCTGCCGAGAAAATAGGGGGGCCCCCCCATATAATTGATCTCCTGCAAGCGGGTGTCCGATATGACTAAAATGAACGCGAATCTGGTGAGTACGTCCGGTTTCCAGGCTGCATTTTACCAGTGTAAGCTTCTGCTTATGATTCGTTTTCAAGACTTCATAATGAGTGACAGCCTTTTGGCCTGAAGGAGATACTCTCCTTCTCGTCGCATGATGACGATCCCGCCCAATTGGCTCGTTTATCGTCCCTTTTTTTACTTTTATGATGCCATGAACAAGAGCGAGATAGGTCCGTTTGATTTCCCTCTTTTCCAGCATTTGATCTAAAATTGATCCGATAAAGGGATGTTTCGCAAATAGGATTGCGCCGGTTGTATCATGGTCAAGTCTATGAACATGCTTAATATGTCTGTATTCTCCCTTTGAAAGCAGATGATAGGCGACTGCATTTGCCAATGTGTTGGTTTCATTAGGTGAATTAGGATGGGTGTCCATATTTGCTGGTTTATTGACAACGATAAGATGATCATCTTCATAAAGTATAGATAATTCGTGGTAGGCTGTTTGAATGCCGAACTCCTGCTCATGAAAAAGCCTTATATCAAGTCGGTCATTTCTTTTAAGTGGTACCATCCAATCAGCTGGTTGGCCATTTACTCTGACTCCCTTTTCCATTCGTAAGGAATGGGTCAGTTTTTTAGGTGCATGCCAGATGGTACGAAATAAATCCTGAACACAATAACTTGTCCATTTTTCTGGAATGACGATTTCAAGCCATTCTCCTTTTCGGCTTGTCTTTATCATAGAAACCTCCTTTTATCACTCGCTTAACAGGCAGTAAGGCTCCCGCTGATGGCTGTCTTATTTATATAACTGGAATTTAACTTCATTCAGCAGAAGTCCTCCACTTCTACAAGTGGGGGATGAATGCAAATGGTTTTTCGATTCAGTGAGGGTTCAACCCCCGGCTGAATGAAGTTAAGCCTCCGGCGAATGTCACGGATTTTTTAAAGGTAGTTTATCGAGCGAGCTCAGGTAAATCCGGACGCAAATTCGACGGGCGAATTTTAAATTATCCATTTTCTTAAGGTTGTGGTGTTAATTACCACCATGATAACACAGGATAATATGTTATTCTATGTATATCTAATGATGATGATTACTGAGTAATTAAAGGTGGGGTATTTGTGAAGGTGGTTTTTGCTTCGACTCCGGATCAGCAAGAAAAAATAATGGAGTTAATCAGGCAGTTGTATTCAGATGTATTTCCGAATTATTTTTCTGATGATGAAATTGCTAAATTCGAAAGACTTAACGTATTACATATTTCGTCAAGTCAGTTCGAGCAATTGGATACATTAAAGGATGCGTTTCAAGTTATTACAAGCTTACAAACATTAATTTCAATTCTTGAAAGTGAAAGGCTAGATGAGCAGTATATTGAAACCTATTATAAAAATATTTCTATCCTTGAACAATATGGATTATACTTTCCGTTTGAATTTCAACAGTTTGTCGACTTGAAAATAACTGAAAATGACGATTTAAGTATCTATTCGAAAGCTGCTAATGAATTATTAGTATAGCAAAAAAGAAATAAAAGGCTGCTGGTGCAGACTTTTATTTTTTTTGACTATTTATATGAACATAAATAGTCAAAAATTGTTGATTTTTTTCTATTAGATGGGTTATAACCCTTCTTTATTAATTTTTCTATTTCCTGTATATTTTAATGAGTACCTCATAATAACATATTGTACAAAAGATGGACGATTCAGGAGGGTTACATAAATGAACTGGAAGCAAAAAGCTGAAAAATGGATTCAACATAAGGATTTAGATAAAGTTGTCAAAGAGCAATTAGATAGAATTAAGGATGATGAAAAAAGCCTTGAAGAGGCATTCTATAAAGATTTAGAGTTTGGAACAGGCGGTATGAGAGGTGAAATTGGCGCTGGAACGAATCGAATGAACCTTTATACGGTCCGAAAGGCTACATCAGGACTTGCTGCTTATATTGAAGCAAATGGAATGGAAGCAATGAAAAGAGGAGTTGTCATAGCTTATGATTCAAGGCACTTCTCTCCTGAATTTGCGATGGAAGCGGCAAAAACATTGGCTTCAAGAGACATCCAAGCCTATGTCTTTGACGCATTGCGTCCAACACCAGAGCTTTCCTTTGCTGTCCGCTACCTGCAGGCGTTCTCCGGTATCGTCATTACAGCCAGCCATAACCCACCTGAGTATAACGGCTATAAGGTCTACGGCTCTGATGGAGGACAGCTGCCGCCTGAAGGCGCAGATGTCATTATCGCTAAAATAAATGAGATTGATAACGAGCTTTTAATTGATGTTGAGGACCAACAAACGTTAATGGATAAGGGGTTAATTTCGCTGATCGGTCATGAAATCGATCAAGCCTATATCGAAAAGCTCATGACCATTTCAGAGAACCCAAATATGGCGGATGAAATTGATGTGAAGGTCGTGTTTACACCACTTCATGGTACAGGGAATACACCGGTTAGAAACGGATTAAAAGCGTTAAAATATCAACATGTATCAGTGGTAAAAGAACAAGAATTACCAGATCCTGAATTCTCAACGGTAAAAAGTCCAAACCCTGAAGAGCATGCTGCTTTTACATTGGCAATTGAGGAAGGGGATAGGATTGGTGCAGATCTTTTGATTGCCACAGATCCTGACGCTGACCGTTTAGGGATAGCTGTAAAAAATAAAGACGACGAATATGTTGTTCTAACCGGAAATCAAACAGGTGCGATCCTCTTGCATTATATCCTGTCAGAGAAACAGGCAAAAAATACATTGCCAAAGAACGGTATCATGATAAAAACCATTGTAACAAGTGAATTAGGAAGAAAGATAGCTGAATCATTTGATGTTGCGACCTTAGATGTTTTAACTGGTTTTAAGTTTATTGGTGAAAAAATTAAAGAATATGAAACATCTGGTGAATATAAGTTTTTATTTGGCTATGAGGAAAGCTACGGTTATTTAATCGGTGACTTTGTCCGTGATAAGGATGCTGTCCAAGCAGCCCTTTTGGCGACAGAGGTAAGTGCTTATTACAAGCAGAAGGGCATGAGTCTATACGATGCTCTGATTTCAATCTTTAAACAATACGGTTTTTTCCAGGAAGGCCTTCGTTCCTTAACATTAAAAGGTAAGGACGGAGCTGAATTGATTCAAAAAATGCTGGAATCCTTCCGTGCGAATCCACTACAGGAGTTAGACGGTTTAAAGGTCTCTGCCGTTGAAGACTATTTGACCGGGTCAAGAGTGGAAGCAGACGGAACGGTAAAAGCCATTACGCTGCCGAAATCGAATGTGTTAAAATATTATTTGGAGGATGGAACATGGATTTGCTTAAGACCATCCGGAACCGAGCCAAAGGTGAAATTTTACTTTAGTGTTTACGACAATAGCTTAGATGAAAGTAAACAAAAGCTGGCACGTATTGAAACAGAATTTATGAAGCTGGTTGAACAAAAAATGGCTGATTTATCGTAGTAATAATAGGAAAGGAGGGTGTCTTAGGACACCCTCCTTATTTCTATATATGGCGGTGTTTTACTTCAGCATATATAAGGTTTCCTCTGTTATATCGCGATCATGCAATTCAAGTGCATGATCAATATACCTAAGCAAAGAATATAAATGTTTTTCGATGATCGAATAATCCTTCTCAAAATTATAGGCATGGAGAAAATGTTCAATTTTCTTTGCCAAAAAGTTGTCGGATGTTCTTACCATTAGGATTAATAAGTTATCCCATTCCGAGCGATGTGTGTAATATAATGCCCGGTCATAATCCATAGTCATCAAATCCTCTCCTCCTCCTATATTTTAAGGAGTTGATATTAGTGTATGAAGGGAGGTGAAAAATTTACTGTGTAAATGTTGGACGTATAGTGAGGAGATCGGTGTGATAGGCTTTTTTCATTGCTTGACAACACAAATACTCATCTTTCAGCTTTTTACCACATACATTGTGATATGGAAGCATGAAGGGAGAGAGTGGGATGAACGAAGCGGAAAGGAAAGAACTTGAATATGCGATAAGTGAAATTACAGAGATTGCATCCGGTTTCGGTCTTGATTATTATCCGATGCGCTATGAAATATGTCCGGCAGATATTATTTATACATTTGGGGCTTACGGTATGCCTACACGATTTTCACATTGGAGCTTTGGAAAGCAATTTCATAAAATGAAGCTCCACTATGACCTTGGTTTATCGAAAATTTATGAGCTTGTCATCAATTCAGATCCTTGTTATGCCTTTTTACTTGATTCTAATTCGCTTATTCAAAATAAACTCATTGTAGCACATGTATTGGCCCACTGTGATTTCTTTAAAAATAATGTCCGATTCCAAAATACGAAAAGGGAAATGGTTGAAAGTATGGCGGCTACTGCTGACCGCATAAGAAAGTATGAAATTCTACATGGAAAGCAGGAGGTAGAGCTATTTTTGGATGCGGTGCTCGCTATTGAAGAGCACATCGACCCATCATTAATGAGGCCAAAGCTACAATGGGATTTAGAGGATTTGGAGTACGAGGAAGAAGTAAAAAGACCCACACAGTATGACGACCTATGGTCACTTGATGAAATGAAACCAACCCAAGAGGAAAAGAAAAAGAAACGGAAATTTCCACCACGACCTGAAAAGGACTTATTATTGTTTATTGAATCATATAGCCGTGAATTGTCAGACTGGCAGCGTGATATCCTAACGATGATGCGCGAAGAAATGTTATATTTCTGGCCACAACTGGAAACGAAGATTATGAATGAGGGCTGGGCATCTTATTGGCATCAGCGGATTTTACGTGAGATGGATTTAACAAGTGGTGAGGCACTTGAGTTCGCAAAACTGAATGCAGGAGTCGTGCAGCCTTCCCGTACAAGCATTAATCCATATTATTTAGGATTGAAGATTTATGAGGATATTGAAGAACGTTATAACAATCCGACAGAAGAAATGAAGAAGAGAGGGGTCATACCAGGTTCAGGACGTGAGAAAATATTTGAGGTTCGTGAAATTGAATCTGATATTTCTTTTCTTCGGAACTATTTAACAAAGGACTTAGTTGTTCAGGAGGATATGTACCTATTCCAAAAGCAGGGGAAAGAGTACAAAATTGTTGGGAAGGAATGGGAACAGGTTCGTGACCAGCTAGTTAATATGCGGGTCAATGGAGGATTCCCATACCTTACAGTTAATGATGGTGATTACATGAAGAGTGGTGAGCTTTATCTAAAGCACTGGTATGAAGGAATTGAGTTAGATTTGCGATATTTAGAAAAGGTGTTGCCATATATTCATCAGTTATGGGGTAGAGCAGTCCATCTAGAAACTGTTAGTGAGGAAAGACATATATTATTTACTTACGATGGTAAAAATATTCAAAGGAAATTTATTTAACACCATATAAGGTACTTAAAAAGAAGAGGCAGAATCCCCCATTAAGCCTCTTCTTTATTTTTCATTTCAGAAAAATAATTAGATAAGATTTATTCATGTAAATTTCATTTTTATAAAGCATATGAACATGTCTTTATTAGAGGATTTCAAGTAGAATATATAAATAGAAGCTTATTTATAGGTTAAATCCTTCTCTTTAATATATCCTACTAAGAGAACAGCAAGAGCACCTAGAAAAAGGAAGCTCAATTTATTGGATTTTTCTATACGGATAATTAAAAATCAGCTAATATTATATTAATGAGTTTGCATTAAAAATTGTATGAAATAAGGAGACAACAGGTATTGAAAAAAGGGGATCGATTATGAATGAATTTACAAAATTGTTACAAAATAAAGGCTTAAAAAGAATCTTTATTTTCCTACTTATTGTGCTGTTTTTATACAGCATGAAAAGCATGATTAATTTTATCTTGCTTACGTTTATTTTCTCCTTTTTAATGGATCGTTTAGTTAGTTTTGTGACAAAAAGGACTCATATTAATAGGAACTTAACCGTTTTAGTTTCCTATACCTTAATTGTTAGTCTTTTATCTTATGGTATTGTGAAATATTTACCAATTGTTGTCTTTGAAATAACTGAGCTGTTTAAGCAGGTTACTGCTTTTTATAAACAACCCCAAGAGAATGAAATTATGAATTACTTAGTAAGCTTGCTAGAAAAAAACCAAATCTCACAATACTTAGAGCAGGGACTAACATTTGTCATAAGCTACTTTACCAATTTTAGTCAATTGGCTTTACAGGTATTTCTAGCCTTGCTCCTTAGTTTATTTTTCTTGTTGGAAAAGCCAAGATTGGTTGCTTTTACACGAAAATTTAAAGATAGCAAGCTGGCAGCTTTTTACAATGAGATTGAATTCTTCGGCGGAAAGTTTGCCCGTACGTTTGGAAAGGTCATCGAGGCACAGTTTATTATCGCCATCGTAAATTGTGGTTTGTCAGTAATTGCACTATCCATAATGGGCTTCCCACAGTTATTTGGATTAGCTATCATGATTTTCTTTCTTGGGCTGATTCCGGTTGCGGGAGTTATTATTTCTCTCATTCCATTAAGTCTGATTGCCTATACGATTGGTGGCTTTATTCAAGTCGTATATATTTTAATCACCATTGCGATTATACACGCTATTGAGGCATATATTTTAAATCCTAAGCTGATGAGTTCAAAAACAGATCTTCCCATTTTCTATACCTTTATCGTGTTAATTTTTTCTGAACATTTCTTCGGTGTATGGGGATTAATCATTGGTATTCCTATCTTTGTTTTCTTACTTGATGTGCTAGAGGTCACGAACCGTGAAGAAAAGAGTTTTGTGGAATCAGAGAGCTGAGTTAATCTCAGCTTTTTTGTGCGCTTAAATATAACTTAAAGGAAAATTTTCGGAAATGAGTTAACCTATATTGTAATGGTTCATTATTGTGTTATTATTTCAAATAGAAAATAATTTTGAAAACATTAATACTTTTTTGCTTTGTACCTTTAAAAGAATGCTTATTTGGTAACGAAAGGATGAAATGGGATTGGTTTGGGATATTTTCAATATTATTGGTACGATTGCGTTTGCTATGAGTGGAACCATCGTAGCGATGGAAGAAGAGTATGATATTTTAGGAGTTTATATTTTAGGATTAGCGACAGCATTTGGTGGAGGGGCGATTCGTAATCTATTAATTGGGGTGCCTGTATCAGCCCTTTGGGAACAAGGACCGCTGTTTTTAATGGCAGTCATCATCATGACTATTGTTTTTATTTTTCCAAAAGTTATCTTAAGACGCTGGGAAAAGTGGGAGCTCTATACAGACGCAGTGGGACTGGCAGCCTTTGCGATACAGGGAGCTCTTTATGCAACGGAAATGAATCATCCAATTCTTGCAGTCATTTTTGCTGCATTATTAACAGGTAGCGGAGGTGGCGTCATTCGTGATTTACTGGCCAAAAGGAAGCCTCTTCTATTACATTCAGATATTTACGGTGTTTGGGCAATGCTTGCTGGCCTTATTGTAGGATTAGGTCTCGTGAACCAGCATTGGGAGCTGTATTTATTATTTGTCGCTATTATTGTGTTGAGAGTACTAACGGTGTTTTATAACTGGAAATTACCTTATCGTTCTATTGAAGATAATACTGTATCCTATAAAATTCGAGATCATGGATAGAATGAAGAAAAACGGTCTGCAAAAAATGCAGTACCGTTTTTTAATTTATTGAAAAGCTATAAGTTCCTTAGTGAATAGCTCTCTTTTTAAATCTTCCTCCGCGGACCTCGGAAATATTGGCGACAGCAAGAAAGGCAGAGGGATCTATTTCTTCGACAATTGATTTCAGCTTAGCTTCCTCTAGTCTAGTAATGACACAAAAAATGACTTTTTTGTCATCACCGGTATAGGCTCCCTCACCTGTCAGATACGTGACCCCGCGTCCTAAACGGGCTAGAATGGCTTCACCAAGTATTTTATGGTTATCGCTTATTATCCATGCAGATTTTGATTCATCAAAGCCAATAATCATAATGTCGATTACCTTGTAAGCGATAAAATAAGCAATCAATGAGTACATGGCTCTGTCCCAGCCAAACACAAAGCCTGCTATGCCAAATATGAATATATTAAAGAACATGACCACTTCACCAACGGAGAAGGGAAGTTTTTTATTAATCAGAATGGCCATGATTTCAGTACCGTCTAATGATCCCCCAAAGCGGATTACGGTCCCTACTCCAGCCCCTAACACGATTCCGCCAAAGACAGTTGCTAATAAGGGGTCTTGTGTGAATACAGGTACTTCATGTAGTAAAGAGGTTGTAATAGATAGAATGGTAATCCCTAATAGAGTAGAAAGAGCGAAGGTTTTCCCAATTTGTTTGTAGCCGATATAGAAGAACGGAGTATTTAAGAAAAAAATAAAAAGTCCTAATTTCCAGTTTGTTAAATGAGATAAAATAATAGAAATCCCGACAATTCCTCCGTCTAGAATTTGATTTGGGACGAGAAATTCTTCAAGGCCAACACCCATTAATACTGACCCCAAAAAAATAAAAAAGATCCTTTTTACAATTTGTGCTGCAGATAATTTTTTATGATTTATCGCGGCAACAATCTCCTGTGGCGTTGATTCCATCCAATTTCCCCCTTCTATAGTTAAATAGCCTTTTTACAATTATTTATATTTATTTATATTTTATCATAATTTTACATATTGTAATAAAGAGAAGCCTTGAAGGATAAATTACTAGTTGCTAAGCCTGTAGAGAAACCTTTTAGTTAATATAAATTTATTGTAATTTACCGAATATATTTAATAATTGACGGTCTTAAGTAGTCTTTGCTAGAATGAAAAAAATTATATAAGAATAACTTATCCGGAATGTGATGACGGTCGTCAGTTCGTTGTTATTTGGTATAAGCCTTTTTATATTATATTACCTTGTATATATTCAGAAATAAGGTCTGAATGTTTCTACTAAGCTGCCGTAAATAGCTAGACTACAAGGGAAATTTAAGAGTATTCTACTTTGTAAATTTCCTTTCATCTGCAGCTGCGCATTTTTGTGCGGCTTTTTTGCTAGCCAGTATTATTTAGTCATCATTGGGGGATACAGCATGAAAGAATATTTTCAGTTTTTCGCTCGAAACACAAATTATCGTCAAGAGACAATAGCAGGATTTACAACGTTTCTATCAATGGCTTATATCTTGGTTGTTAATCCAATTATTCTTAGTCAATCTGGAATGGATAAAGGTGCTGTCTTTACAGCAACAGCGTTATCTGCCATCATTGGCTCTCTTTTAATCGGGATCATTGCGAATTATCCCATCGGTATTGCTCCAAGTATGGGATTGAACTCATTTTTTACGTTTTCTGTTTGTATTGGCATGAATATTCCATGGCAAACAGCACTAACTGGTGTTTTTGTTTCAGGAATTTTATTCGTCATATTAAGCTTACTAAAAATACGTGAAAAAATAATCAACATTATACCGAAGGATTTAAAGCATGCGATTGCTGCTGGAATAGGCTTTTTTATTGCTTTTATCGGCTTAAAGAACGGCGGATTAATTGTTGCTAATGAAGCAACCTTCGTATCAATCGGTGATTTGAGATCGGCAACAACCCTATTAACGATTTTTTGCTTTATTTTAACGATCATTTTGCTTGTACGTGGAGTTCGAGGAGCAATTTTTTACGGAATGGTTATTTCAACCATTGTTGGCATGCTTTTTGGGGTTATTGATACACCGAACCAGATTATTGGACCCGTGCCAAGCCTGGCGCCAACATTTGGTGAAGTATTTCTCCACCTAGATCAAATCTTTACACCGGATATGCTTGCTGTAATCTTTACATTCTTATTTGTTGCGTTTTTTGATACGGCTGGTGCCCTAATTGCCATTGCTAGTCAAGCTGGGCTTGTAAAAAATAACGAAATACCCAATGCAGGCAAAGCCTTGTTGGCAGATGCTGGTTCAACGGTTTTCGGGGCTGTGTTGGGAACGTCAACAACGGCAGCAATGATTGAATCAAGCTCAGGAATTGCAGCTGGGGGAAGGACAGGCTTTACCTCTGTCATCATTTCTATTTGTTTTGCTGTAGCTTTACTTTTCTCACCTTTATTATCTGTTGTAACAGCAGGTGTGACAGCTCCGGCACTAATTATTGTCGGTGCATTAATGGCAATGGAAGTGAAACAAATAGATTGGAACCGTCTTGAAATTGCGATTCCGGTTTTTATCACTATTTTAATGATGCCGTTAACCTATAGTGTAGCGACAGGAATTGCCTTAGGCTTTATCCTTTATCCAATTACGAATATTGCCCTTGGAAAAGGCCGCGAGATTCATCCGATTATGTGGGGTTTATGCATAGCTTTTATCGCTTATTTTATCTATTTAATTTAATCAGCATTAAAAGGGTTGAATGAACGTATTGATTCATACGTCATTCAACCCTTTTTTGTTGATGATTCTTAATCCAAGTGTCCGCGGTCTAGTAGGTAGAGCTGGCGGTAGTGATCATTCGTTTCCATTAGTTCTTGATGGGAGCCCTTCATTGTTATCGTGCCTTTATCAATGAATAGGACATGGTTCATTTTTTCGATGCCAATCAAGTGATGGGTAACCCAGATGACGGTTTTATCCTTTAATGTTGTAAATATCGTTTCCAATAGAAATCTCTCTGTTTGCGGGTCAAGGCCAACGGTAGGCTCATCTAAGATAACGACGGGCGTATTTTTTAACAAAATACGGGCTAAGGCGATTCGCTGCCGTTCACCGCCCGAAAAGCGCTGTCCGGTTTCTTCCATTTGTGTGTTCAAACCATAGGGAAGGGAATGGATGTATTCATCAAGCTTTACTTGCTTGATCACGTGTTCGATTTCTTCATCCGTTGCCGCTTGATTTCCGAGACGAATATTATTTTTTATCGTAGTGGCAAATAAATAAGGCTTTTGATTTAAGACACTAATCATTTCAAACATTTGCTCACCGTATTCTTCCGATTGATAGCCATTCAGATCAACCCGCCCTGCAGTAGGGGAGAGAGCTCCTAGTAATAATTGAATTAAAGTAGATTTTCCTGCCCCGCTTTTACCTAATAAGGCAATTTTATCCCCATGAGGTATTGAAACAGAAATTTTTTCTAGTGCATCCTTTTCCTGATTTTCATAGCGATAATGAACATCTTTTAACTCGATATGTGCTGTCATGGCAACCGGAATAGTCTCTTCAGATTGATTGGAGGCTTCAGGCACATATTGGCTTATGGATTCCAGTCGCTGCATGGACTCAAGGTAGGTTGGAATCCGTTCGATAGCATGTGAAATCGGAATCAAGCCTTCAATGATTGGAAGAGTGACCAATGTAAAAGCAGCGATATAGGTAGGGGCGATTAAGCCTGCTTGTGCTTGGTTGCCAGCCCATACCCCAACTGAAATCAGGATTAATCCTGTAAACACCTGCAGCTGGAAGGTACGGGTTTGATTCCAGTGCCTCAGTTTCCGATCGATAAGACTGTTCGCATTACTATCGGCTGTAAAGGTAGTAATAAAACGCTCTTTTTGACCGCTTATGATCCAATCACCAAGTCCAAATATAGCATCTGTTAAAGTTTGATAGAGCCGGCTTCGAATTTTCTTTTGTTCAATTTGCCGCTTTTTCAGCAAATAGAGGGAGAAAAGCGGGTAAACAAACACGATAATACTTAAACAAAAGGCAATCCATAGTGCAAAGAGCCAGTCAAATAAGGCCAGTGAAAAAATGGAGGCTACAAATAAAAATAGTCCGATAAAGGTTGGTAAAATGGTTCGGATATAAACATCCTGCAAATGCTCAATATCATCTGCTAGTGTGCCTAGTAAGTCACCTGTTTGAAAGCGTGAGCGAATAAATAACGCTTGCGGCTCTAAAATGTTATATAGTTTAACACGCATTTGTGACAGGATTTTCAATACAGCATTATGGCCGATCAGTCTTTCAATATAATGGGTTACAGCCCGGGAAATACCGAATGTCCTTACTAATACAACCGGTACATAGACCATTAAAATATTTTCCGGTCTTTGTGCTGTACGTGAGATTAAATAACCAGAGGTAAAGGTGAGCATCGAAGCTCCAATCACTGTTAGGACGCCAAAGAAAATGGCTAACAGAATCGACTTTTTAAATTGCTTTAAATAGGGAAAAATATATAATTGGAAAAGCTTCACTCAGCTTTACCTCCTCTCTGAGCTTGTATAAGTCGAAAATAAGCACCATTCCTTTTATACAATTCATCATGGGTACCTGTTTCGACGATTTCTCCATTCTCGATCACAAAGATGATGTCCATTTCCCTCATCCAATGAAGACGATGGGTAGCAAAAAAGACGAGTTTATCTTCTAAAAGCGGCAGCATCATTTGTTTAATTTCATGCTCTGTCTCGATATCTAGGTGGGCTGTTGGTTCATCAAACAGCATAATCGGCCTTTCCTGTAGTAATGATCGTGTCAGGGCAATCCTTTGCTCCTCACCGCCGCTCAGGACTCGTCCGCCTTGACCAATTTTTTCATCTAAGCCATTTGGTAGGATGTTAATCAACTCCGTTAGCCCTGTAATATTAGCGGCTTCCTTAATTTTCTCTATTGGTGTATCGGGTGCATATAGGCTGATGTTTTCTGCTACCGTTCCGGAAAAAATATAAGGATGCTGCGGAATATAAATCAGCTGTTCCTGCCAAAGGCGGGAGGAAAAGTCTAGACTAGTATCATTGATCTTAAAGGAACCACTTGTTGGCAGTGAAAATCCGGATAATAAATCAATGAGAGTGGATTTTCCGGCACCAGATGAGCCGATAATTCCCACTTTTTTATTGCCATTCACTTGAAAGCTGACGTCCTTAAGGATTTTTTTGTTCTCTGCTTCTGACACCTTCGTTAAACGCTGGACGGTAAGGGAGCTTTTCCCGTTCCATTTCGGAAGGCTTGTGGAAAAATCCTGTTCTGATGTTGTTTCAACCGCTAATAGCTTGTGGATTTGGCTTCCTGCATCTTTTCCATCCATTGTGGCATGATAGTCGTTTCCTAAATCACGGATGGGCTGAAAGTATTCTGGTGCCAAAATTAAAATCATTAAGGCTGCTTGTAGACCCATTTCTCCGTTAATCAACCTTAAACCGAGTTCAACCGCGACAACCGCAACAGAGAGACTGGAGAAGAAGTCTAATGAAAAAGTGGATAAAAAGGCAAGTCGTAATGCCTTGTTTGTTGCCACTCGATATTTATTGCTGACCGTTCCAATCGCTGTTTCATGTGATTTACTTTTTCCTAAATATTTCAATGTTAATAGACCACGCAGTGAATCAACAAAATGACGAGATAATAACTGATAGCTGCGCCACTGTGCTGTTGCATGTTTTTTAGCCACGAGACCGAGCAAAATTAAAAAGGCGATCATAATGGGCATCGTTAAAGTAAGAACAATACCTGATAGTAAGTCTTCTTTAAAGACGTAAATAAGAATGACAACAGGGATCAAGAACATGGCGATGGCGCGAGGAATAAAAAGCTCCAAATAAGTTCGGAAATGAGGAATACCCTCCAATGTAAGGGTAATAATATTTCCTGAGCCCTTCGTTCCAATCCCGCGCGGCCCTAACTCAAAAAGCTTATGAATAAGCTGGGACTGCACATCTGCAGAAGTTTCTTCGGCAAAGCGATAGGAAAGTCTCCCTTTGAACCATTGAAGAAGGTGACGAAAAATAAAAGTAATGGCAAAGCCTAAAAAATAGGGAAGGACAGCTGTAGCTGCTGTCCCATTAAACATATTTGTAATTGCAGTGGCTAAAAATACAGCCTGAGATATAATGGCAACGCCCTGACACATTGTCAATAAAGCGACGATGAACATATGCATTTTGCTGCCTTTATAGTGGAGAAGATGTTTATCCATTAATATTCTAGATGCTCCTTATCTGTTACTCGTTTACGGAAAACGTAATAGCTCCAAACTGTATATGCCAGAACAATTGGTACCATAGTTAGGGCGATAATGGTCATTAGTTTCAGTGAATACTCACCGGATGCTGCATTGTAGACCGTTAAGTTATTGGCAATATCCGTAGAACTAATCATCACATTAGGGAATAATGCGATGAAGAAGGAAGCCATAACGAGAATTAAAATTAATCCGGTTGTTGTAAAGCTGAAACCTTCTTTTTTGTTCTTTAACATTGGGTAAAGTGCCAAGTAAAGGACAATGGCTAGGGCATATAAAGGAATTAGTATCGCACCTCTGTCAGCAAATGCATTGGTGTAAACTCCAGTTAAGGCTACGAATAGTACGACGACAACTGCAGTGGCAATAAATAGTTTCTTTGCTTGTTCACGTGCGCGTTCGCGAATGCTATCCGTTGTTTTTAGTGAAATGAACATTAAGCCGTGCATATACGTTAATAGTACAAAGGCAACTCCTCCGACAACGGTGTAAACATTCACGATATCAAGGAAACCAGCTGTCATATTCATATCCTGATCAATTGGAACTCCTTTAATCAAGCTTGTGAATAAGACTCCTAATAAAAAGGGTGGTAAGAGACTGCCTAAGAATATGGACCAATCCCATGTTTTTTTCCATTTAATTGAATTCAATTTTCCTCTGAATTCAAAGGCAACACCACGAGCGATTAAAGCTAAAAGCAAGACAACAAATGGAAGATAGTAGCCGCTGAATAATGTAGCATACCAGTGCGGGAAGGCTGCAAACATGGCGCCGCCCCCGGTAATCAGCCAAACTTCATTGGCATCCCAGAAAGGGCC
Source organism: Bacillus tuaregi (assembly GCF_900104575.1). NCBI lineage: Bacteria > Bacillati > Bacillota > Bacilli > Caryophanales > Bacillaceae > Bacillus > Bacillus tuaregi. The sequence continues at coordinate 3,529,700 of NZ_LT629731.1, read as the reverse complement.
TATCGTATTAATCAGCACCCGTTTTTCAACTTCATTTTTGGCTAGAAATTTAGTGCTCATTCCTACCCCGAAGTCAAATCCCTCTAAAAAGACAAATCCGACAAATAATACTCCGATTAATAAGAACCATACCTCACTTAGTTGCATGTGTTAAACCTCCTTCACTGAAAGGATCTGAATCACTAACATCATCCTTTAGTTTTTCATGAGGACCCTGTTTAATGACTTTTACGAATAAAACGACCATGGCAACTGCTAATAGTGTATATACTAATGTAAAAGCAATGAGTGAAAACAGTACGGATCCAGCTGATACTGTATTCGAAATACCATCAGATGTTCTCATTAATCCGTTAACAATCCATGGCTGACGGCCAATCTCTGACATAATCCAGCCTGCTGTATTTGCAATAAATGGGAAGAATAAAGAGGCGAATGCCAGCTTTAAAAACCATGTTTTGTTCTCAAGTGTTCCTCGACGTTTCATATATAGACCAATTAAGCTGATTAGGATAAGCACTCCGCCAAGCCCAACCATAATTCTGAAATTCCAGAATGTTGTTTTAACAGGTGGAATGTAGTTTCCAGGACCATACAATTTTTCATATTCCGCTTGGATGGTATTCATACCATCTACTTTTCCTTTGAACTCTCCATATGCTAAGAAGCTTAAAGCATAAGGGATTTCGAGACGTAGGTTTGTTTCTTTGTTTTCTGTATCAATATTGGCTAAAACAGTCCAAGCAGCAGGATCGCCGCTGTCTTCATATAATCCCTCAGCTGCAGCCATTTTCATTGGCTGTGCACCCATTAGGTACTCGGATTGTGAGTGTCCGCTGAAAGCGATACCAAGACTGGAGATTAATCCAATGACAAGCCCGATTGTTACAGAGCGTCTAAAGAAATCTAAATCTCGTTTTTTCAAGAAATTGTATGCGCTGATACCAACTACAAAGAAAGCGCCGGTTGCTAATGCGCCAAAGATGACGTGTGGAAAAGCAACTAATAATTTAGGGTTTGTAATGACTGCTAAGAAATCGGTTGTTTCAGCACGACCGTTTTGAATCGCATATCCAACAGGGTTTTGCATAAATGAATTGGCTGTTAAGATCCAGAAGGCAGAAATCGCTGTTGAAATCGAAACGAGCCAGATAGAAGCTAAGTGAACTTTTTTGGGAAGCTTATCCCAGCCGAAAATCCATAATCCGATAAATGTTGATTCAATGAAGAAGGCTAAGAGTGCTTCAATGGCCAGTGGAGCACCGAAAACGTCTCCCATAAACCGTGAATAGCTAGACCAGTTCATTCCGAATTGGAATTCTTGAATAATACCGGTTACAATTCCGACGGCAAAGTTGATCAGGAAGAATTTGCCCCAAAATTGCGTCATTTTCTTGTATACTTCTTTTTTCTTAACGAGATACATAGTTTGCATGATGGCAATGATGAATGCAAGACCAATTGATAATGGCACGAAAATAAAGTGAAACACGGTTGTTGCAGCAAACTGTATACGAGCGAGTATAAGCGCCTCCATTACTTTTTCCCTCCTACTAAATATTTATTTTCATTTTCTACTTTAACTATAGCAAAAAGGAAATGTGTCTTTGTGAACATTTTAGGGATATATTATTACAAATTTGGTAATTCGATACAAAAGTGACCATAATAATTGACAGTATTATAAAATAGGCATAAATAAGCTTGAAAACAGAAAAAAACCTTCTCTTTTCTATGAAGGAGAAGGCGTTATATATATATCAATATAGTATTTATAGTTTAATAAAATAGGAGAAATGTGAACATTTTTTTAACCTTTTAAGACAAGGCTTCGGATTTTGTTAAAGGTACGGAAGAATGTAGTTCTCTATTTTCATAGGTTAGACTTTCGTTATCCTCTTGAGTCTGAACTTTTGTCACTTCTATATATTTGATATGGTGTTCCTCCATATCAATGATCTTAAAGGCATATGAATCAAAATGAATGACATCACCCTGTTTGGCTTCATAATTTTCCGTTAATATCCAGCCTCCAATTGTATCAATATCTTCATCATTGATATCTATGCCAAGTAGGTCATTAACCTCGCTTACAAGCACCTTTGAGTCAATGATAAAGTGATCATCCTCCAGCTTTCTTATTTCGGGAATTTCATCCGTATCAAATTCATCACGAATCTCTCCGACAATTTCCTCGATAATATCCTCAACAGTAACCAAGCCTGAGGTTCCGCCGTATTCATCCATTAGGATTGCCATATGGATACGTTCTTTTTGCATCTTAACAAGCAAATCATGAATCGGAGCTGTTTCAATGACTTTAATAATAGGTCTTATATATCCTTCAAGTGTTTTAGAATTTAAATCTTTAAATTCTAAAATATCTGTCATAAGCTCTTTGAGATTAATCATTCCAATAATATGGTCTTTATCGCCATCCATAATGGGGTAACGAGTGAACTTCTCAACATGTATAATGGATAGAAACTCTGCAAGTGTCTGGTCTTTTGATAAAGAAACAATCTCGGTTCTCGGAACCATGATTTCTTTTGCAATCCGATCATCGAATTCAAATATTTTATTTACATACTTAAACTCTGATTGGTTGATTTCACCATTTTTATAGCTTTCTGACAGAATGATACGCAATTCTTCTTCTGAATGTGCCAACTCATGTTCTGAGACACGCTTTAGTCCGAAAATACCTGTAATCAAACGAGCTGAACCATTTAATATCCAGATAAAAGGGTACATAAGTCGATAGAACAGAATAAGTGGTTTAGCAGTTGCTAATGCAACCCACTCTGCTTTTTGGATGGCAACGGTTTTCGGTGCCAGCTCTCCAACCACTACATGTAAAAAGGTCATAATCGCAAACGCTAATGCGATTGAAAGAATTGGAGTTAAAGATGCTGGAATATTTAAAAAGACTAATAGTGGGCTAAGGATATGTTCAAATGTTGGTTCCCCAAGGGCACCAATTCCTAGGGCTGTCATTGTAATTCCTAATTGACAGGCTGACAAATACTCATCAAGGTTTGAAATAATCCTTTTTGCTGCTATGGCTTTTTTATTTCCTTCTTCAATTAACTGATCAATTCTGGAGCTTCTTACTTTAACAATGGCAAATTCAGAAGTTACAAAAAATGCTGTCAAAGCAATCAAAATGGCTATAATAACCAAGTTTAATATGTCCAAATAAATTTCCTTATCCTGTAGGAAACAGGAAAGGAGTCACCTCCTGATAACTCAAAAATGGTATTAACTTGTAATTCTAGCCAGGGATTCAATAAGAGCCGAACCTTCTTCATTGAGCTTTTTTGACATTGGATCTTGTTTGTACTTGCTGATAATTGGTAACAGTACAGAAAGATCGTGCTTTAGCTGCTTTATTTGATTCGTAACGGTCTCCAATTGTTCTTCCACATCCCTGTGCTGAAAATCAGTTTGTTTATTTAATTCTAGTTTTCTCTTAATCTCATGCAGTGGAAGATGCATTTTCTTGTATTCTTCAATTAATTTTAAATCATGGAGTGCTTCTTCAGGATAAATTCTGTAATTACTGTTAGAACGTTGAGCCTGTAACAAACCTAGGCTAGTATAATAGTCAATTGTTCTTTTTGAAACATTTGCAGCATTTGCTAGTTCTCCAATCCGATAAACTGCCCCATCATACCACCTCAGCTTCTTTTATTTTTTTAATTATTATACGGTAATCCAAACTATACAGTCAAACGTAATGGTTTAAAAGGGTTTTATTGAAAGTATATGTGGTAAATACTAGTCATATGCTCAGACTGCCACGATACGATGATGGAAAAACAAGAAAGGGATAATGCCTATTAAAATAGTAGAAAATAGCATTGTCTTTTATAAGAATATTCAGTAAAATTTAAGGGAGCATGATGAATAAGGAGGGGTGATGATTGGGAGTACCTGAAATAGGGAAGGTAGGCCATTTCGTCGGGGAGACAACCGGACAAAATAAATTGAATGCGAAGACACAATTCATGATGAAGCTATCCTTAGACGGCGTCATTACTTATATAACCAAAAATGTTAAGCAGATACTGGGATACGAGCCGCGGGAGTTAATCGGAACCCACATATGTGAAATCTGCATCAGGAAGATTATCAATGGGTAACAAACGAATGGGAAAGCAGAGAAGATGAGATAAGCCATTTGAGCTACCGAATGATAAAAAAGGACGGAAGCTGTCTTGTGTTAGAAATCGCTGCCTCATTCATCAGTCATACCAATCCTGGAATCCCTGAGGGGATTATTTGTTTTATTAAAGATATTTCAGTAGATCAAAACGAAGCTGAAAATATTCTGATTGAAAGTGAAAAGTTGAAGGTTGCCGGTCAATTGGCTGCCGGTATTGCACATGAAATTAAAAATCCGCTTACAAGTATTAAAGGGTTTATCCAGCTGATGAAGGCAGAGGAAATTCCGAATAAAAAGTATTTGGAAATTATGGAAGATGAGATTCACAGATTGGACATTATCTCAAATGAATTGCTGGTTCTAGCCAAACCGCATAAGCATGAAGTGAATAAACATGACTTGATTAAAATAGTCCAAGAAGTGATCTATTTATTAGAAGGAGAGGCAGTAAAAAAGAGTATTCAAATAAAATCAGTAATTGAAGAGCAGAAGATGCTTATTCTATGCGATATTCATAAGGTGAAACAGGTCCTCGTTAATATCCTGAAAAATGCTATTGAAGCAATGGATCAGGGTGTTATCACGATTCATATGTCTAAAAACAGGAATAATGCCCTCGTTTCAGTCATTGATGAGGGCTGCGGCATTCCAGATGAGTACTTAGATCATTTGGGTACGCCTTTCTTTTCAACAAAAGCGACAGGAAATGGACTTGGATTGATGATTTGCCAGAAAATAATCTCAGAGCATGGTGGGAATATTTCGGTTCAATCAACACAAATGCAGGGAACTACCTTTACGATTACCATTCCAATGACGAAAGATTAAAAAAAGCTGCGATGCAGCTTTTTTATCTTTTTGGCGGATATTCTTTACGCTGGAGCCATTCATTATAGAGTATTCCATAAACAACTAAATCATGATAGTGGTCATAAAGAAATTCTCCATCTCGTATTAACCCCTCTCGTTTGAAGCCAAGTCGTTCAGGAATGGCACGGCTTTTCAGGTTAAATTCGCCACAACGGACTTCAGCGCGGTGAAGATGGAGATGAAAAAACAGATAATTGAGAACAGCCTGCACGGATTTAGTCATAATTCCTTTTCCTTCAAACCCTTTTCCTAAGTAGTAGCCAATGCTTGTTTGTTTATTGTACCAGTCAATGGAATGGAGGCTAATAACTCCCACTAATTTGTTTTTATAATGAATTCCTGCATGAAAGCCATTGTGATCAGCGTACTGCTTCAACCATGTAGGTATGATGGTATGGTATTGAAGTGATGAGTAAATATTGTCAACCCATGGCAGCCATTGTCTTAGATGTTCTCGATTATTGTCGACAAGCTTGTATAATGGATTACTATCTTGAAGCTGAAGTAACCTTAGTTCAATTTCCTGATCTACCTTTAATGTAAGCATGGCCCATAACTCCTTTAATATCGGTTTCTCAAAAGGTTATTTGCTTTATTTAACATATTGATATGGTTCAATATGTATTAAGGATCTTGTTACATGATGCTTATTCTTAAGCTGTTCTTCAATTTTTTCTGTTATTTCATGACCTTCGATGACATTTAAATGAGGATCTACACAAATTGTAGCATCAACAAGTATTTGATTGCCTTGCGTTCTTGCATTTACGGCAATGACTTTTTTAACACCTGCAGTATGGATAATTGTTTCTTCAATTCGATATAACAGCTTTGTATCAAACCCATCTGTAAGTGCATGTGAAGACTCGCGGAATATTTCCCATGCAGTTTTACAAATAATAATCCCGACAATAAGTGCTGCTAAAACATCGAGGAAGTCAATTCCTGCATGTGTACCAATGATTCCAATAAAGGCTCCTACACTTACTAAAGCATCTGAACGATTATCATATGCAACCGCTTTAATGGAAGGGCTGTTAATTTTTTTGCTAAGTTTAAGGTTATATAAGGAAACAGCATACATAATCACTGCGCAAAAAAGGGCAGTCCATGCAGTCAGTAAGTCTGGTGCAGATGTTTGGTCTCGAAATACATTTTGGATTCCATCAACCATAACTTGTATACCAATTGAGAGCATAATAAAGGCTGCGATAAGGGAGGCGATTGATTCTGCGCGGTAATGTCCATAGGAATGGTCTTCATCCGGCGGCTTTTGTGAGATTTTCAACCCAATTAGAACAGCGATAGATGAAATAACATCGGTGGTGTTATTGAGACCGTCAGCGGTCAGCCCCTCAGAATGTCCCTTGCTTCCCATGTAGAGTTTAATCGCTGCTAGAATAATATATGTAAAGATACTAATCCAAGCACCTTTTTCCCCTAATTTTAACTGGGCGTTTGTATCCATTATTAACTCCTCCAACAATTGCCTATCTTACTAAAAGATTATCAAAAAAGAGGCTAGTGGGTCTACTGAAACATTGTGGTGTCGAGGCATGTCTATTGAGTAGATAGAAAAAAGTTTCCTTTTGGAAAATGTATTATTATATGGAGATATCTATCATTTTCTACTTTTCTATAAAATGTCACATTTATCTTTTAGAAAGGATAATCATTCTCAATTGAATATGGTAAAATAAAGCCAAGTAAAAAAAATACAGGTGATAACGATGCTGGGAAAATTAAAAATTGGTGAAAAAGGTAAAATTGAAGATTTATCGAAGGCAGACCGTTTAGTCCGAAGAAGATTACTAGATCTTGGGATCACTGAAGGAACCGAAGTCAGTATTAAAGGCATTATGCCATTTGGCGGACCGTTCATGCTAGAATCTTACGGCCAATGTGTCGGAATTCGCAGAAGAGAAGCCTTACAGATTAAAGTGGAGAAAATATAATGGAAGTAGCCCTATTAGGAAATCCCAATACTGGTAAAACTTCATTGTTCAATCATTTAACAGGTTCGTATGAATATGTTGGAAATTGGAGCGGTGTAACAGTAGAAAAGAAAGTTGGCATTTTTAAAAACAAAATAGATAAGTTAATAGACTTACCTGGAATTTATACACTTGTTCCTTTGTCAAAGGATGAAGGGGTCGTAACGAGCTTTTTCCTGCATGACCATGTGGATCATATTCTTAATATTCTTGATGCATCACAATTAAAAAGAAACTTGCATCTCACCTTGCAAGCTCTTGAGTTTGGAAAACCCATTACCATAGGACTGAATATGATGGATGTTGCAAAGCAGCGTGGAATTCAGGTGGATGTAGCCAGATTATCCGCAAAGCTGGGAGTTCCAATCGTACCGATTATCGCACGTTCCGGAAAAGGCTGTAATGAATTAGCGAATACGATTATGCTGGACAATAGCACTCCGCAGACAAACCTCATTGACTATGGCCGGGAAATAGAAGAAGCAGCGCTATTTTTAGAAAAGACCATTCAAGAAAATAAAGCGCTTTCATTTAGGTGGTTGACACTACAGTTGCTTGAAGGTAATCCTTATGTGAAATCCTATATGGAACAATGGATGAATCGGGAAGATATTGACAAGCTTATCCAAGAGGTCGAGGAGAAGCTTATGAAGAAATATGACGTTAAATCAGCAGATCAATATATCCACAAGCGACGCAGTCATTTTATTGATGAGATTTTGGCTGAAGCGATTTTCAACTCTAATGAGAATAAAATTCATTTATCGGAAAAGGTAGACCGTATTATTACGAATCGTATATTGGGTATTCCGATCTTTTTACTACTCATGTATCTTATGTTCATGCTTACGTTTGACTGGCTTGGCTTTCCATTATCAGATATTCTTGATGGATTTATCTCGGGTCCAGTAACATCAGGCATTGAAGCGTTATTATCATTATTGGGTGTATCAGCATTTATTCACGATTTAATCATTGATGGAATCGTGGCTGGTGTTGGCGGTGTACTCGTGTTTGTTCCGCAAATTTTTATTTTATTCTTTTTTATCTCCTTATTGGAGGACTCCGGTTATATGGCAAGGGTTGCCCTTGTTATGGATCGAATTATGGAATCAGTCGGACTTAATGGAAAGGCCTTTATTCCGATGATTATTGGGTTTGGCTGTAATGTACCTGGTGTTATGGCAGCTAGAACGATTGAGACCCCGAAGGAAAGGCTGTTAACTATATTATTAACACCATTGATGTCATGCTCTGCAAGACTTCCTGTCTATGCCTTGTTTGTTGGAGCTTTCTTTGTGAAAAATAAAGCTATAGTGGTATTAGGGCTTTATGTGCTCGGTATTGTGTTAGCTTTAGCATTGGCTATGCTTTTTTCAAAAACGATATTAAAAGGGGAAAACACTCTTTTTGTGATTGAATTACCACCATATCGTATGCCGCAGGGACAAACCCTCTGGAGGAGTACTTGGGAAAAAGGAAAGGGATTTATTCGTAAGGCCGGAACATTTATTTTTGCGGGTTCCGTACTTATTTGGCTTTTATCTTATATAGGTCCTGGTGGATTTAATGTAGAAATGAATCATAGCTTTTTAGCAGCAATTGGTGGAGTTTTTGCCCCGCTTCTGGCTCCAATAGGTTTTGGTACATGGCAGGCAGGGGCATCTTTGCTGACGGGCTTCCTTGCAAAGGAAGCAATTATTTCATCAATGAATATTATTTATTTTGTTCCGGATGAAGCCTCATTACAGGGCTTACTGGCAGCTCAGTTTACGCCGTTGGCAGCAATAAGCTTTATGGTCTTTATTTTACTATATATTCCTTGTCTAGCAACGGTAGCAACCATTTATAAAGAAACTGAATCAAAAAAATGGACGGCATTCTCAATTGGTTATGCCCTCATAATTGCATATATACTATCTCTCGTCATTTATCAGGGAGGAAGACTGTTTGGCTTAGTATAAGAAAAGAGGGGAAATTATGATTGCAAGTATTATAATTGGTGCTGCTATTTTTGGATATGCTGCTTGGGCACTTATTCGACATCTTAAGCATTCTAAACAGGGGGAATGCAGCTCATGCAGTGCTAAATCTAACTGCTCCACCTCCTGTACAAGCGGATTAAAAACGAATATTAAATAAGAAGCCCCGGGAAATCCCGGGTTTTTATTTTGGGGAGATTGTTAAGAAATCTGTTGAATACATCTGTGATAAATAGCACAGTGATTTTCAAATGTGGGGTGGTAAAAAGGCTTACTATGAGTGGTTATTTCTGCCTAGAGTGATTTTTGTCACAAAAAGTTCAAAAATTCGACAAATAAAATTACTTAAAAATTATTAATAATGTAATTTTTTGTGTTATTTTGAAAGTATATTTTTATTTAGTATTGAGAGGGGGAACAGGAGAAATGGAACAATTCTCAATTACTTTAGCAATTGCAAGTGTTATGGTGCTAGGTTATTTTATCGGTAATATGGTTGCTAAAAAGGCATAATAGTCAGCATGAGCTTTTCAAAAGGGTCCCCTTCGTAGAAGAGGACCCTAATCCATTTTATGAAATTGTTCTTAAATGAACATCTTCTTATCGAATTCCGCCTAATTGCTGTTCAGCCATTTGAACAAGACGTTTTGTAATTTCTCCTCCAACTGATCCGTTAGCACGAGAAGTCGTGTCTGCTCCAAGGTTTACGCCAAACTCATTTGCAATTTCAAACTTCATTTGATCTAAAGCTTGTTGTACTCCAGGAACTAGTAATTGGTTTGAAGAATTGTTGTTTGCCACGATGTGCACTCTCCTTCAGTTAATTTTTTTTTTGGTGGACTATTTTGGAATTGAACCAAATTGATTTTAACAGTCAAGCATCCATGCATAGTCCAAATAATGTCTAATTTATATCATAAATGTTATCTGATTGGTTAAGCTATTGAAGTAGCTTTTTTAATTGCTGTTTGTTGCTTTGTAATCATTATTATGGTTAAAAGTTTAAAAGCTATTCGTTACAAAAAGGCGGTAATTATTCCCTTTTTATGATGTATATTTTCAAATGAACACGAGGGTAAAACACACAAATTGAAGTGTATGGTAATACATAAGATTAACAACTCGGAGGTTGGACACCATGGGAATTTGCCCGGTATGTAATGGGTTTTTGGAATTAAAATTAGAATGTCCAAGCTGTGGTGCGGCTGCTACGGACAGAGGACGAATCATGGATTTTTATGATGATTATAGTGCGTATATGCCGATTGACCAAATGAAGCTAGAAAATGGATATCTTGATTTCGCCAATAAACAATGTCCGCATTTTGTTAAGTGTGATCAATGTGGATATGAAACGGCTTATTTTATCCAGGAGTAGTCAATAGTATTGCCTGACACGAATAGGTGCCAGGCATTATCAGTACGAGAAGTATGGTTAGGTTTTTTTCGGTGGAGTTTCCTGTACTAAATCACGTGCTTCTTCCATATTATTTTTGCGGTGTATGGACCCACCTGACAATCCTTCATTAATGATGCGGTCAATATCTAAATATACTTTATCCTTCCCCTCGAAAGGAACATCCGCTTTAAAATCAGTATGGTTATTCATTTTTCATTTCCTCCTTCACAAAGTAGGTTTCCTGATTTTGATTAAAACCATTCAAGGATTATCCTGTTTTTTCTAATAGGGTACCAAATTGGCTATTTAACACATATTTTGGTATAGTTAATTGATTGTTAATATAAAGGAGTGGAAATATGTCTGTAAATTTACACGATACTGCCTATGAATTAGAACGAGCACTTCGCAATAGTGATGAATATCAAACATTGCGAGGCTTATATGATGAAGTGAATGCTGATGCATCAGCAAATGCATTATTTGATAAATTTCGTAGTATGCAAATAGAAATGCAACAAAAACAAATGATGGGACAAGATATTTCTCAGGAAGAGATTGCGCAGGCGCAAATTATTGTTTCAGATGTGCAAAAAAACGAGAAAATTTCCAAGCTGATGGAAGCTGAACAGCGTATGAGCCAAATTGTAACAGAATTGAATCAAATTATCATCAAACCCTTAGAAGAGCTTTATGGCTCGGTCAATCAATAAGGTGTAATAAGTAGGAGAAGATCATGTCATTGGTCTTCTTTTTTTCTTTCTTAGAAGTCTTTTTTGTTTCAGGTCTTGCTTAGTTCTATTCCGTTTCTTTTTTCATAATTTTAAATAAGGGAGATTTCACCAAGAAGAGGGGGCAATGAACATGATCTACCGAATGCTTGCGCTTAATATTGATGGGACATTACTTCAGACAAATGGAAAAATCCATAAGTCAACAAAAGAAGCAATTGAATATGTCCAGCAAAAAGGTATTTATGTAACCCTTGTTACTTCACGTACATTTGCTTCAGCTAGAAAAGTAGCAAAAGCTTTAAAGCTTGATACGATATTAGTTTCGCACAGAGGTGCTTACATTGGCAAAGAGATAGATAAGCCTGTTCATGCAGCCAGGATTAAAGAAAATATTACCTATGATTTAGTTCGTTTATTAGAAGGCTTTCCTTGTCAAATTAGGCTGGTTCATGAAAATTATTCATTGGCAAACAAATATAAGCTGAATCATAATTTACTCGCAAAAACTGTTTTTACTACTGGAGACCCTGTTTTTTATTCACAGCAGTTTGTGGATTCCATCGGTGATACAATTATTGATGAACCAGCCAATCCTTCCAGTATTGAGGTATATTTTGAATATAAAGATGACTTAATTGATGTTCAGCAAGCCATCCAAAGAATGTTCACTGAAGTAAATTGTATACCTTTGAATGAACTAAGGCTTGATATAATGCCAACAGGGGTTTCGAAACTGAATGGACTTTTATATCTGGCTGAACGGCTTGGGATTTCCAGAAATGAAATCGTATGTATCGGTGATGATTCTGATGATATCGAAATGATTGAAGCAGCTGGTCTCGGCGTAGCGATGGGGAATGCTTCCGTTGAGGTAAAACGAGCAGCAGACTGGATCACTCGTTCACAGGATCAACAGGGCGTTGCTTATATGGTAAAGGAACATTTCAGAAAACAGCAGCCAATCGAGTTTTTGCGTAAAATGAACATTATTAAATAATAAGCCCTTTTTAAAAGCTTGGGATTTCCAAGCTTTTTATCATGCTTATAAATAGCATTTATTTCCCTTCTTGACCTTGCTATAGCGTTTCTGTACACTTAATACAGTTTACATTGAAAAGGTGATGGAATTGTTAATAACCATTAAGGGCTTACAGGATGAGCGTTTTATTCGGCCTCTAGAATTAATTGCAAACCTATTCTTTGAAGAAACCACCGTTTCCTTTCAAGAGCAGGATAAAAGCGATTTAGTGATTCAATTGATGCTAAATATAAAAGAAAACTCCGTTCATGTCAAAGGACAGCTGGTTGATGTGGCCGGTAATCAAGATAATGTAGAACTGGAAAAGGACTTTTCCAACAGCGGAAATCCAAAAGAACAATTTAAACAAATAAAAAATGCTGTATCCCATGTCTATTTAACGATGCTACAAAATTGGACAGGGATTACTCAAAAATGGGGAATTCTAACAGGTGTTAGACCAACAAAGCTTCTGCATCGTAAAATGCAGGAAAAGCTCCCAGTGGAGGTAGCCCATAGCCAGCTCCAGGAGGAGTATCTAATAACAGAAGAGAAATTACAGCTTATGCAGCAAATCGTTGAGAGACAGTTAGCTGTGGTCCCGGATTTATATGACCTGCGTAATGAAGTTAGTATTTATATCGGCATTCCCTTCTGTCCAACCAAATGTGCATATTGCACGTTTCCGGCCTATGCGATAAATGGTCGTCAAGGATCAGTAGATTCTTTTTTAGGTGGCCTTCATTATGAAATGAGAGAGGTCGGTCAATGGTTAAAGGCACACAATATTAATGTAACAACTATTTATTTTGGCGGCGGTACACCGACTAGTATTACAGCTGAAGAAATGGATATGTTATATGAAGAAATGTATGCTTCCTTCCCGAACGTCAATAAGGTTAGGGAAATTACAGTGGAAGCTGGGAGACCCGATACGATTACAGAGGAAAAGCTAAATGTGCTGAAGAAGTGGAATATTGACCGTATTAGTATAAACCCTCAATCGTATATTCAGGAAACACTGAAGGCAATCGGTCGTCATCATAGTGTAGAGGAGACGGTTGAAAAGTTCCATTTAGCTCGTTCGATGGGAATGAATAATATTAATATGGACTTAATTATTGGACTTCCAGGAGAAGGTGAACAGGAGTTTACTCATACTCTGAATGAAACGGAGAAGCTGATGCCAGAATCCTTAACCGTCCATACCTTGTCCTTTAAAAGAGCCTCAGAGATGACCAAAAATAAAGAAAAATATAAGGTAGCAGACCGTCAGGAAATTAGTAAAATGATGGAGCTGGCAGAAAACTGGACAAAGGAACATGATTATTATCCATATTATTTATACAGGCAGAAAAATATATTAGGGAACTTAGAGAATGTTGGATATTCATTAAAAGGACAGGAAAGCATTTACAACATTATGATTATGGAAGAGCAGCAAACGATTATTGGGCTTGGCTGCGGAGCGTCGAGTAAATTAGTGGATCCAAATACGGGAAAAATTACTCGTTTTGCAAATCCAAAGGATCCAAAAACCTTTAATGAAAATTACGAAACCTATACAAGAGAAAAGATTAATGCGCTTTCTGAGCTGTTTCATGTAAAAACAACCTTTGCCAACTAAGGCAAAGGTTGTCTGCTATGAATGAAATAATAGAAGTCTTCCACTTGATGAAGTACATCTATGTGTTTGATTGCTTAAATTTTTTTCTTGCAGTATTTGCTCTGCTAGTAATTTTGCTTTAACATCATCCTTCGCTTCAAAGGTTTCATCAAGAAGCTTCTCTCCCGTAGGGGAAAATGCCGTCAATTTGTACTTTTTCATCCTTTATCACCTCTGCGAAATATTCTGATAATTAAATTTTCGCATACTGCTCAATAAAAGGCAAACTCTTTATTTTAATGTGAAATTTCATACAATACGAAACCTTTTTTCTTCATAAACGTAATAAGTATATATGTAAAGGAGGCTGGCCACATGGTATTACAGCTACATAACGTGACAAAGAGATTTGGGAATTTCACGGCAGTGGATCAATTAACCTTGACGATTCCCGAAAAAGAAATGTATGGGTTTCTAGGTGCAAATGGAGCAGGGAAAACGACAACCTTTCGAATGATTTTAGGTATCTTAAAGGCGAGCAGCGGATCGGTCACATGGGATGGAAAGGAAATAGATTATTCGACAAGCCCGCTAATTGGTTATTTACCTGAAGAAAGAGGGTTATACCCCAAGCTGAAAGTACGAGATCAAATGGTTTATTTAGCAAGACTGCGTGGAATGGCGAAAAAGGAGGCCTTACAGGAATTGGAGTATTGGCTTTCTAGATTTAAAGTACCTGAATACGCTGACAAAAAGGTTGATGAGCTGTCTAAAGGAAATCAACAAAAAATCCAATTTATTGCTTCTGTTATTCACAAGCCCAAATTATTAATTCTAGATGAGCCATTTAGTGGTTTGGATCCCGTTAACGTTGAACAATTGAAGGAAGCAGTTCTTGAGTTAAAGGAAAACGGGACAACGATTGTCTTTTCAAGCCATCGGATGGAGCATGTTGAGGAAATGTGTGAGCACCTTTGTATTTTACATAAAGGCAAGCCGGTTGTTCAAGGCTCGCTTCGGGATATCAAAAGGGCTTATGGGAAAAAGAATCTAGTAATCCATGCTGATTTTAATCTCGAGGACTTAGTCACATTTCCAGGTGTGAAAAATGCGAAAAAAACTCCTGAAGGAATGATATTACAAATTGAGGATGAGGAAGTTACGGTAAAGCGAATCCTAAGCAGCATCTACGATAAAGGCTTTATTTCAAAATTTGTCTTAGAGGAGCCTTCGTTGAATGATATATTTATTGAAAAGGTAGGTGCTTCCTATGAATAGATTTTGGATTATTCTTTTTCATACGTATCTAAGCAAATTAAAAACAAAATCGTTTATCATCACTACCTTGATTACGGCACTTATATTAGTTGCATTAACGAACATGACGAACATTATTGATCTCTTCAATAAAGGAAATGAGAATCAAAAGATTGCTGTTATCGATGAAACAGGAGAGCTATTCTCATTAGTTGAAGCACAGCTTCAAGTAGTTAATGATGAGTTAAGATTGGAGGCCTATTCTGAATCGGAGAAAAGCGCTGAAAATGATGTAGAAGAAGGCGAATATAAGGGATTATTAATTCTTAAGCTTGATGAGTCACAGTTACCAAGTGCGGTTTATAAATCTTTAAGTGTGGCTGATTATGGAATTCCGGCTGATATACAGAATTCGTTACAACAAATTAAGGCCCAAATGGCAGCAGCTCAATTACAATTAACTCCAGAGCAGCTTGCTAAATTATCTGAACCTGTCACATTTGACAGAGTTGCCTTAAAGGAAAATGCCAAAACCCAGGAAGAGTTAAGTCAGGCACGAGGTCTTGTCTATGTTATCTTATTTGTCATTTATTTTGCCGTTATCATGTATGCAAACATGATTGCGATGGAGGTGGCAACAGAGAAATCCTCGAGGGTCATGGAAATTCTCATTTCCAGTGTATCTCCGATAAAACAAATGTTTGGTAAAATTCTCGGTATTGCCCTGTTAAGCTTGACACAAATGGCCGTTCTTTTAGCTGTTGGCTATTATTTCATCAAACAAAATCTTCAATCGCTGCAGGGTGGTTTTTTCGAATTTCTTGGCTTTCAAAACATACCGCTTTCAACGATTATTTATGCGCTTGTGTTCTTTTTACTCGGCTATTTTCTTTATGCGACACTTGCTGCTTTTCTTGGTTCGCTCGTCAGCAGAATTGAAGATGTTCAGCAGATGATTACGCCAATGACCTTTATTATCGCGGCAGGCTTTATGATTGCGATGTTTGGTTTAAATCAACCGGATACTACTTTTATCACTATCACATCCTATATTCCATTCTTTACACCAATGCTCATGTTTATGAGAGTTGGCATGCTTGAAATCCCAATATGGGAGCCAATGATCGGCATGGTTATTCTGCTAGTCTCCATTATTCTTTTGGCTGTATTTGGAGCCAGAGTGTATAAAGGTGGGGTTTTAATGTACGGAAAATCAAACTCCTTTAAGGATATCAAAAAAGCTCTTCAGTTAACCAAGAATGATTAACATGATGATTAAAAAGAGACCTGCTTGTTATAGAAAGCAGGTCTCTTTTTTAGGTGATTTATGCAGAACGTGCATTCGCTTTTTAGGAATGGTAAAATGAAAATATATGACTATAAAAAAGAAATGATGAGTGGAGATTAAAATATGAAGGAAATAAAATTCATCCATGCAGCAGATTTGCATTTGGACAGTCCTATGACAGGGCTTTCGCAATTGCCTAAGGAAATCTTTACGGTGCTAAAGGACAGTACATTTGAAGCGTTAAGGAAAATTACCGATACTGCGATTGAGCATCAGGTTGATTTTGTCATTCTCGCAGGAGATTTATTTGATGAGCAGGATAGAAGTGTACGTGCACAAACGAGGCTGCGGAAGGAAATGGAGAGGCTTGAGGCACATAGAATCTCTGTCTATATTATACATGGAAACCATGATCATTTGAATGGCTCATGGATCCATTTGGATATGCCGGCAAATGTCCATATTTTTGGTGAGCATGTAGAAGTAAAAGAATTTACAAAGCCAAATACAACAGTATATTTATACGGGTTCAGCTATGAAAAACGGCATATAAATGAAAATAGGCTTCCTGAATATGTTAAAAAGGATATGGCTGATTTTCATATCGGGATCCTACATGGTCATTTCGAAGGCTCTAGTGAGCATCAACCATATGCACCCTTTCGTTTAAAGGAACTGATTGACAAGAGATTTGACTACTGGGCATTAGGCCATATTCATAAGAGATCTATTTTGCACGAGAATCCATATATCCTTTACCCGGGAAATATACAAGGTCGTAACAAAAAAGAAACAGGTGAAAAAGGTTGTTACCTTGTGACCATGAATCAAGCTGACACTAAGCTTGAATTTATTGAAACGGCAGTAATCCAGTGGGAGCATCTGAAAGTGGATGGACAAGAAGTTAAGCAATTTCAAGATTTATATGTTTTATGTCAAAGAGCAATGGAGGAAAAGCGCAAGCTGGGAAAGGGAGTCCTCCTATCGATAACATTACGCAATATTCGTTTAGATGATAAGGAATTAACAAGTGTTTTTAACGGGGATCTCCTACAGGCGCTTCAGGAGGAAGAAGGAGAAGAGGATTCTTTTGTCTGGCCGATTAAAATAGAGGTTGAACAATCTATATCTTGGAATCGAAGCAAGCTAGAAAAGGAGTCTGATTTCTATTTAGAGCTGTTTCGTGCAGCAGATAATCTTGAGAACATCCAAGATAGTATTTCGCCATTATATAATCATCCTACAGCAGCTAAATTCTTACTGTCCTTGTCTGATAAGGAGAAGCTTGAGCTTCAACAGCAAGCATTAAATACGCTACTAGATTTAATCCATAAAAAATAGGAGGTGAAGCAGCATGAAAATTATTGAGATTTATATTTATGGGTATGGGAAATTTGAAAATGTGAAGTTTACCAACATTCTGGAACGGCAGGTGTTCTTCGGTGAAAATGAGGCCGGGAAATCTACCATCATGTCATTCATACATAGTATATTATTTGGCTTTCCTACTAAACAGCAATCTGAGCTTCGGTATGAACCAAAAAAGGGTGCAAAATATGGAGGTCAGCTTACCGTTTTAATTCCGAATAAAGGAAGAGTCGTTATCGAAAGAGTGAAGGGGAAAGCCGCTGGTGATGTAGTTGTTAGGCTTGAAAATGGAATGATTGGCGGGGAGGATCTCCTGAAGGAGCTGCTATTATCGATTGATAAGCAGTTATATCAAGCTATCTTTTCCTTTAACCTGCAAGGGCTACAAAATGTCCATCAAATGAAGGGTGACGAGCTTGGCCGCTTTTTATTTTCTACAGGAACAATTGGTTCAGACGTTTTGTTAAAGGCTGAGAATGAGCTGATGAAGGAATTGGATAGCCGCTTTAAACCTAATGGAAGAAATCCGAAGCTAAACAGCAAGCTGAAGGAGCTTCGTGGACTGAGAAGTGAATTACGAAAGCAAGAGGAAAACAATGAGCAGTATACAAGTCTCCTCCATAAAAGAGATATGCTTGAGAATAGGATACGTGAGCTTAAGTCAGAGCTAATCTCCTTTTCTGCCCAACACACAAGATTGGAAGAATGGAAGAAGGTTCTACCGCTCCTGCAAAAGGAAAAGCAGCTTCAACAGGAGCTTTCTCCTTATCATGTCGGTGAATTTCCAGATAAGGGGCTTGAAGAGCTTGAACGCCTAAAGCAATTTGAGCAGGAGCTAGAGCGGAAAAGAGTAACATTACAGCAGCGCATAGAGCGTTTAAAGGAAGACTTACATTCCTTGAATCCTAATGTTCCTTTGATTGAAAAAGAAAATGAATTGATGAAGGCAATTGAGAATATACCACTTATTGAGAAATGGGAGCAGGAAAATATTCAACTTCAGGTTAAGCTGAATAAGCTTGAAGAAGAAATTAATCTTTTTCAGAATAAAATGCATTTGTCTCTAACGGCTGATGAAGTAGGTTCAATGAACACAAGTGTATTCATGAAGGAAAAAACAGCTGCATTGCATGCAAAACAAAAACGATTAACAGAAAAAAAGCAGGAGCTAGATGAAAGATTCCAGGAAGAAACAAGGCAGTTAGAGGAGCTGGAAGCAAAGGAGAGATTCCTCAAGGATGAATTACTCCCAGAAACAGAAAGAAAAAAACTGCAGGAACAGGTGTCGTTTGCTTCAAGAGATCGCTTGAACGAGAAATATGATGAGGTGAAGAATCGATTAGCATTACTAACGAATGCCTTACAGAATTCAGCTACCAAGATGAAGCGCGATCGCCTGCAATACCTCCTATTTGCTATTCTCTTTTTGATTCTTTGTGGATGGGGAATATTTTCGGATCATATGATACTGATTCTAGCAGGAGGAGCGGGAGCAGCATTCGCTATCTTTTCTTATGTGAAGGTTTTATCAGCTTCCGAACCTTTGTTGCAGACAGAAATAAAGCAGCTTCAGACGAAAAAGCAGCAATTAGAAAATGACTTAAGACATCCAATGAAACATATTGAGTTGATGGAACAAAAGCTAGAAAGGGACCAAAAGCTTCGTGAGCAGTTCAATCAATTAAAAACTATGATTAATAGGCAGCAGGAGCTTTATGATCAAGTGATAGATCGATATGAAGCGTGGGAAAAGGCTTCCTTACAACTGAATAAGGAATTGCAGACAGTTGGAGAGGAGCTGAGGCTTCCACGAGAAATGGCGCTTCATTATTTATATGATGCTTTTGAGTTAATAGACGGATTAAAACGACTATACCAAGAGCAGAGATTTATTAATGAACAATATGCTGCAAATAAAATTGCCATAGAGGAGCGATTAGCGCCAATACGAGGGCTAATGGAGGAGTTTATAGAGGATGACGAGTTGTCGTTTCAGGAGGCAGTTCAAAGTCTTAAGAGAGCTTTACGGGAAGAACTAGATAAACAGATAAAATTTAAGGAAAAAGCCCATCAGCTGGAAATGCTTCAGGATGAGTATCAAGTCTATCAGCTGGAATGGGATAGACTCGGCTCGGAAATGTCTGCTCTTTTGTCCTCTGCTTCAGCAAATAGTGAACAGCATTTCAGAGAGCTTGCCCGGAAATCTGCTGAGAAATCAAAGTTGCTTGAGGAATTGAACCATATAAAATTACAGCTGAAGCTTTCCTCCTTTACTGAAAAGGAAGCAGAGCGTTTTTCTGAAAGACCTGTAGAAGAATCTATTCTAGAAGTATTACATAAAAGGGAAATGCATGAGGGAGAACTTGCACAGTTACAAGAGGAATTTGCAGCCATAAAATATCAAATTCAAATGCTGGAGGAGGGTGGAAGCTATGCCGAGCTTCTTCATCGTTTTAGGCAGTTAAAGTCAGAATTTGAAGAAGAGGCAAGAGAGTGGGCAAAATTTGCCGCGGCTAGAGAGCTCCTTCAGAAAACAGTCAATCAATATAAACAGGAACGACTACCGAAAATGCTTAGACTGGCAGAAGAATATTTGCAATTTTTAACGGATAATAGATATATCCGGATTATACCGAAACAGGAAGGCAGCGGATTTTTCATAGAGAGTAAGGAGCAGCTTCTTTATGATGCAAATGAGCTTAGTCAAGCAACAACTGAACAAATCTATGTATCGTTAAGGCTTGCGATTGCTTTAACTGTTTATGAGAAATATAAATTCCCTATTATTATTGATGACAGCTTTGTAAACTTTGATAGAGAGAGAACAAGCAGAGTTATTGACCTGCTCAAACAGCTAAAGGATTATCAGCTTTTATTTTTTACCTGTCATGAGCATTTGCTCGCTTATTTTCAAGAGAAGGAGATTGCTTACTTAAATAAACATAATACAGTTGAATTGAAATAAACGATGAGATCAAGTGGTCTCATCGTTTATTTTATTTCGACTGTATTCTCATATCTGCTGTCGAGATAGTCGACAATATGAATCATATAGCCTTCAATTGTTTGAGGGCTTCGAATACAAGAGCCCCATTCAGGCAGACCATGATGACATAAAATGCAGTGTGACATGTGATGAACATCCTCGAGGGAAACTGGAATTCCTTCTGATTCAATGATTTTAGATAGCATAAGGACACCGTAGGGAATATGTCCGATCATCACACCTAATTCATCCATTTTAATTCCGGTTTGTTTACGGTTTGCAAGTCCCGATGGATCTGCAGTTGGAAATAAATATTTAAATTCCTCATAGTTCTTTCCGGCATGGTCATATTCTAAGAGCTTTCCAATATCATGAAATAAGATACTCGTCATGATTAAATCATACTTAGGCTCTTTCTCCATATGGCCCATCATGCCATAGAGCATGGAATATAAATGATCTATCGTTTCCTTCCAGACGAGCTGCTGTGGATTTGGGGTGGCGGTTTGTATTTGATTCCAGATATCCCTTTTATGGGCTTTCTCAACATGATTGATCAGCTTTATGACAGCCTGATAATGATTATCCTCAAACTTCAAAATAAAGCGAGCAAATCTCATTAATCCAACCGTGTGCTTAAGTAATCCCCCTAAATAATTATGATGATGCCCCTTTGCTGCAGGTCGGAGGCGGAATTGATCCCAAAACTGATGCATGGCAGCTAAAGAAATATCTTTAAAAGGAGCTTGTAGTTCATTTAAATAAGAAAATAGTTCAACCGTTAAGTCCTCGATACTGTGTTTTGTATAGGCAAGCAGGGTGAAAGGATTCGGATCGTCTGTGCAGGGGCTAAGCTTGTTGATTGTTAACGATTTATATCCTTTATATTCTTCTACCTTTGCCTCTACATCAAAAGTAGAATATTCATCAAGCAACGGTATGGTCGCCTCTACAGCCCCCTGATTATCCCACATTTTGGTGTTGATAGTTCCTGCATTATTGCTGAGCTTGATTTTTAAGTACTGTTTTCCAGTCTTAGTGGTTTCCACACTATATTCATTAAGGAGCAATCGAACCTGAACAAGATTCCCATTTAATTCATTCTCTAAAAGGAAATTCTCTTCTCCAGCAGGTAAGAGCGGTGGAGGAAACTCTTTTAGTATTTGCTCCCGTTCTATTTCGGACGTCTCAAACCGAATAGGGATTAAACCATAAAAATAAGTAGATTCATCAGACACGTACATCACTCCTATTATTAAAAACCATTACAAACCAATTACAAGTTTTATTAGAAAAATCGAAGTATGTTAAAGCAGTAAGCTATGAGCTAAAGACTTTCGTGAACTCTATTTTACCATTTTACCTGACATCGTGTTGATTTGCACAGAAATCAATATCCTATTGTCCAAGCAGTCATATCAACAGGCTTGGTCCCATATAATAGACTATCAACAAATTCGAAGAAGAAGAGGTGGTAAAAATCGATATACCAATTTGGATTTATTTTGTTGTTGCAGGGATTATTATAAGTGCCTATATGGTGGTGCGAACCGGAAGGGAAGAAAGAATGATTGAAAATGAAATAATAGAAAGAGAAGGAGAAATATATATGGAGAGGCTGGAAAAGGAGCGGGAAGAAAAACAGCAGAAAACTCATAATTCAACTAGTTGAAAAAGGTAATATAAAGAGGGCTGTCCCATAAGGTGTCAAGCATCCACCTTACATCTATATCGGCTGCGATGTACGCGAGTGATATTAGAGACGTAAATGGTGATGCCTGGCACCTGTCTGTTTGGGCCAGCCCTTTTTGACAGCTAAATCATACTTATTTTTTTTCTTCTTTAGCCGTATCTTCCCCTAAAATACCTTTAAGGTCCTTATCATTAATTTTTACATCTGCTTCTTTCATTTCTTTATTGATTGTATCCATAATGTTTTCCTGTGTCATTTTGGTTGCCTTGTATTTAGCTTCCATTTCATCCTTCACTTTATCAAACGACTCTGCTTCTTTCTTTTCAGTCACTTGAATAATATGGAATCCGAACTGTGATTGGACAGGCTCGCTAATTTCATTAATATCTAAAGCATATGCAGCCTCTTCAAATTCTGCCACCATTTTACCAGGACCAAACCAGCCAAGATCTCCGCCTTGTTCTGCTGAACCATCAGTAGAGTATTCCTTTGCCAATTCCGCAAAGTCTCCGCCTTCATCCAGCTTTGTCTTTACTTCTTTTGCTTTTTCTTCATCTTCAACAAGAATATGACGGGCTTTAATCTCAGGTTTGTAATTTTCCTCATAATATTTCTTAAGGTCTGCTTCCTTAATATCCTTTAGGACAGCTTTTTCAATTAGAACCTCTAGCTTAACATTTTCATCCTTTTTGAATTCAGCTTCATCTTGAAAGCCATATTGAAGGAAGAAGGTATCACCCAGCTGTTCCTTATATTCATTAACCTTTGCATCTAGGTCTTTATCAGTCACTTTGTATTTATCGGACAGTACCTTTGTGTATAGGAGCTGCTGTAATACCATTTCACCTTGTCTATCTTTCATTGCTTCGTAAAATTCGTCCTTTGTGATATCGCCAGCCTTTGTTTCTGCAATCGAAGCGGAGTCTCCTCCGTTACATGCAGTTAAAGTAAGTATTCCGGCTGCTAGTGTTAAGGGTAATATCCATTTTTTCACGTGTAAACACTCCTAAATTAGTATAAGTCGATAATTCAACAATCCTTACTATAACATAAATTGAAGTGAGAACAAATTATTACAGTCCATTTAACAAGCATATTTTAAAAAAATGGGTATATGACCATCCCGTATTTGCCATTCGTACATATGATAAAACGAAAGCGAAAGGAGGTAAGTAATCATGGGGCACTATAGCAATGGCTTTGCGTTAATTGTTGTGCTGTTCATTTTATTGATTATTGTAGGGGCTTCCTTTTACTAAGAATATAAGCAGCCAACTGGCATTCGGCCACTTAGCATAGTAAAGGAGGTGATACTATGGGTCAATCTTACGGATACGGTGGAGGATTTGCGTTAATCGTGGTTCTTTTCATTCTATTAATCATTGTTGGTGCTGCTTGGCTATAAGCCGAACTTAGTTCTAAACAGCAAGTGATTAATCATTTCAAACTCCAAAAATTGAAGGCGGTGAGGAATAACCCCACCGCCTCTTTAAGTTTGACTCAGCTGAAAAGTTTGTTAAACGGCAAATAAAATTTCAACGTAGGAAGATATTAGTAAAATGGTAACAAGAATATTAATCGTATGAAATACAGTAGCCTGCTTTTCTTCAGGAATCTCTTTTTGCAGACAAAGAGAGTTCGTCATCTTGTTAATATTAAATAAAATAAAGCAAGCAAATAAAATAAAAATGTAAATCATAAATGGTTTCCTCCTTTTGAGAGGCAGATTATACTTAACAAGCTACCTAATTGGAATAGTATGATATTTACATTAGCAAAAAATTGCAAAAAAAGATAGATGCAATTTATTTAAAATAATTATTTATATTGAAAACCTTTAATGAAGGAAGGTTTCATTGTGATTGTTAAGATTTGGATGATTGACTAATATTTCAAAACCATTCTCATTCTCTTCAATATATGCGCGATTGGGTGCCTTTAAAACATTTTTAATATAAATAAAGTCAGAGACACATAAACCTATATGAAATGCTAGTAAAATGGTAAAATAATGAACATAATTGTTAAAGATCCAGCACGCTGTAAAAAGAAATCCATTAATAAGAATAAATGGAAGAATTAAGGTGAGGATGTATTGCCATTTTGAAATGGGTTCAATGATCTGAATTTGTATAACTGGCATTACAAGATATTTGATTTTAAAAGTTTTTTTTATTTTATTTTTTAAATGTACTAATGAGAAAAAGTGTATAATCTTATGGATTGGATACATAAGCCACAGCGCGGCGATTAAAAAAAGAAAATAATTATCCTCTAAAGTCGAGGGTACAAATAAATAGTTAGCGGGTACATATAGCAAAATAAAAGTGAATAGCATCGTTATGATAGACAGAATGCATACACGTTGGGTGCCGTATTGTTTGGTGAGATTAATCTCCTTCCAGCAATTCATGATAATCAGCCTCCAAGAGGAGAAATATAGTACAAAACTTCCTAAGCTAATGTACGACGAAAGGGGAAAAAAATCAATAGGAAAAACAATTGCTTCTATTCGCAGTATTTTATCGACTTTCTGGGAAGTGAAACCCAATAGGAAAACATAATTAAAGAGGGGAATACAATGGATTTAGCTGCATTATTAGAGAGGATTAAAAGACTTGAATATCATCAGTCCTTACTGCTAGAAATGAATCAATCTACGAAGCACGCCTTATATCGGTTCATCATTGAAAGAGGAATTGGGGAAAAAGAGGCACAAAAATTATTCGAACTTTGTGACGAACTGAGCATGGAGTTAGAAGAACAGAAAGCGGAAGGTTTTGTTCATTTTCATCCGCTTTTCACTAAATTTACTATGAAATTACATACCGGCGGGCTACCTGCTGAGGATGTCATTGCTGCCTGTATAACCCAAGGGCTATATCTCCCGCTAATGACAGAGTTAAAAAAGTATCTATAATGGTTTTAGATTAGCTCTGTCTTTTGAGGGACCTTCTTTTGTAGCTTTCCTTCATCCTCTACAAATTCTTTGTCAATGTTGTTGAATGATTTTTCGAAAATTTCCATAAAATCATCACCGTAAATATTGCGAACAATTGCCATTACCTCTAACATTTCCGGAAATTTCCCATATATATCCTTTAAAGGTAGGGAGGCAGAATATGCTGCATTTTGTGCTGGATCGTATGCTTCCATAATCTCCAGAAAGATATTTTCCCCTTTTTCAGTTAGCTGAATGTAGGTATTACGCTTATCGTTTTCCTTTTTAGAAAATTGCAGAAAACCGCGTTCTTCTAATTTTTTTGAAAAATTAAATGCTGTTGAAACATGCATAACCCCAAATTTTGCAACATCGGATATGGATGCACCATTCAAATGGTAGGCAATCCATAAAATATGATGCTCGTTAATATTGAGATCATACGGCTTTATCCATTGCTGCCAATCCTTTTCAATTGACTTCCATAATGCCTTACTCAGTTGACCAATTCTTTGACTAAATAACAGAGCTTCCTTTACTGTATACTCTTTTTCTTCCATCCTCTTAATCACCCTTTTTTTATATCTGTATATTCATTATGCCAATAAAATAAAGATTAATAAAGATATAAATTTACCAAATTTTTAGAATATCCTTTAATTCTTGTGTAGAATAGCTGTGTGCTGGCATATTTGTACATAATGAGACAAAACACTATTTTTATAATATATTTGTTTTCGATTTAAAAATAAAAAAATCCTTCTTTTTAAAAAGGATTTTTTAAATTTTTTGAAAATTTATTCAAAATAGTCTTATTTTTTGCTTAATTCTGATTCTAACTCTTGAATACTTCTTTCAATTTCAGCCAGCTCCTTTTGTAATTCCAACTGATGGGGCTTTATTTCTTGGTTCCAATTTGAAACAGTCTCTTTAATATCTGACAAAAAGGTCCTTATTGTTTCACTTCCCTCTGTAGAGGCTGTTTTTATTCCTTGGTTTAACTCCAAGAGATTATTCTTTAATTCATAAAGCTGACTAAGAACCATATCCTTTGATTCCTTCAGGCTATGACGAGTTTCCATTCCTGATTTTGGTGTCAAAAGCAGCGTGCTCAATCCGGCAGATACACCACCTATCAAAAAGCCAATTATGAAAGACCTTCCTTTCATCCAAACCACCTCATCCTATTTAATAAATATTACTTCTATAACATTGAAATAGAATCCTTTTTCAATTTATTATTTTAGTTTTTTATTAACAAAATAATCCTATTTTTACTGGTTTCGTATGAACTATGGTGATATAACCTTTCAAAAGTATAGCATTATTTTCGTTATAGCTTTAATGTAACAAGCATACATTGTTTAGTAAAGCCTTGTCTGATCAAAGGGGTGCAACCGCAAACATATGATGACGGTATTTTTTACTTTAAGTATTCTTTTTTTTTCTGCAAGCCTTCATTTTTTTATATCGATTAAAAAGCCGGGTGTGTATCCGCCGAAGTTTGTCTTAAAAAGACGTTCCGCTGCTATGGCTGTTGGAGGTGTCTTCTTTCTCATTATTGGATTTGTGATGAGCCTGACTACTTAAACGCCAGAGCAGAAAAAAACCCGTCGCTTGACGGGTTTGAATATTCTTACTGACTAATCGTTTGCTGGTTGGTTATTTTTGTCCGTTTAAGAATCGATGCAGCCACTGGATACAAGACAATCATAACAATTGTATTCACTGCTGCAGCAGGTAAAACAACTGTAGCAAATAAGGCTGCAAATGGTCCGGGAAGACCAATAATCAGATAGGCAGACCCTAAAAAGACAACCCCTGAAATGACAGTACCAATAGCTGTTAGCACGGCGACAGAAATAATCGATTTACTGTATTTGTTGAACGCAAGGATTAAAGCAAAGAACACTAATGATGTAACAAACTTATCAATAATATTTGGGAATAAGCCTCCAGGGAAAGTAGTAGTGATTCCTGAAATAATCCCAGTGGCAAGACCAAGAAGCAAAACGCTCTTCTTGTCTGGGAATAAAATAATTCCCAAAAACATCATCGTTAACATCATATCCGGCTTCATGCCAAGAAAAAATCCAGGAACAACAGTATGCAATACAGTACCCATTCCTACTAGCAGGGCTAAAGCAACCAGGTTTTTCGTATTCATTTCTAATCTCTCCTCTTCTGAACTAAGCTAATAATTATTCTTCTCCTGCAGTGCACTCGTTGCCTGCAGCGAAAAGTTGCTATAAGTATAGCATAATATATTCCATTGTTGTCAAAATTACAATATTCTATTAATAATTTTTTCTGAAGTCACTCATAAATTGAGCAAGCTTTTCAACATTTTCATATGGAACCGCATTATAGATGGATGCTCGGCAACCACCGACAGAACGGTGTCCATTAAGTCCGACAAAGCCCGCTTCCTTTGCCTGCGCTAAGAAGCTCTTTGTTGCTTCCTCAGAGTTTAATGTAAAGGTAACGTTCATGGTAGAGCGGCTGTCAGACACTGCATGACCATTATAAAAGCCATTGCTGTTATCAATTTCATTGTAAAGAAGGGCAGCCTTTTGTTCGTTCATTTTCTCGATAGCCTCAAGACCGCCTTGATCTGTTACCCATTTAAGGACTAATGATAATAAGTAAATACCAAAGGTTGGCGGTGTATTATATAATGAATTATTTTTCGCATGTGTGTTATAGTTTAGCATCGTTGGCAAATTATCACTTGAACGCTCTAGCAGTTCTTTCTTCATGATTACGACTGTAACACCAGATGGTCCTAGATTTTTCTGTGCTCCAGCATAGATCATATCAAATTGTTCGATATTTAATGGCTTGCATAAAATATCACTGGACATATCTGCTATAAGCGGAGCTTTTAATCCAGTTGGGAATTTCTTCCATTGAGTGCCGTAAATGGTGTTGTTGCTTGTAATGTGTACGTAAGCAGCATCGTTTGGAATAGAGGATGGGTCAAGGACCGGGATGTTTTTATATTGATTCTCTTTACTTGAAACGGCAATTTCCGTTTTACCAACCTTAGCAGCTTCTTTTAAGGCTTTTTCAGACCAAGAGCCTGTCATTGCATAATAGGCTGTCTGTCCTTCTTGAAGAAGGTTCATTGGTATCATTGAAAATTGAAGGCTTGCTCCACCTTGTAATAACAGAATCTCATACTGGTCAGGAATAGAAAGTAAAGAGCGTAATAAGCTTTGAGCTTCGTTATGAACAGCTTCATAATCCTTACTTCTATGGCTAAGTTCCATTACAGACATGCCAGTATTTCTAAAATTCAATAACTCATTTTGAGCTTCTTTCAGTGCCCATTCAGGAAGGGCGGCTGGACCAGCATTAAAATTCAGTGCGCGGCTCATCAAGGAATTCCCCCTATGTGTTCTGTACTGTGCATTGTTCGTACTTTCACGAATACATACAGTAAAAGAATTATTTTTATTTAATATTATCAGAAATTGTCGAAATGTACAAAAACTGTTTTCAAATTATGAGAAAGAAGAGTAAAAAAAATTCTCCTAAAGGAGAATTTTTTATAAGTGACTGCTGATATTCTCAGCCATTTGTTGTAAATCAAATGAACTGTAATCACTTTGATTGTTTTTCCAAACAGCTCCAAATCCGTCACCTTCACCATAGCGTGGAATTAGGTGAAGGTGAAAATGGAACACAGATTGACCAGCCTTTTCACCGTTGTTATTTACAGCATTTAAACCAATTGGATTATAGGCAGTTTTTAATGCATTCGCTATTTGGGGTGCCACTTCAAAAATATTCTTAGCTATTTCAGGTGTTAATTCAAATAAATTTTCTTTATGTACTTTAGGGATAATTAATGTATGTCCTTTTGTCACCTGACTAATGTCTAGAAAGGCCACAACGTGTTCATTTTCAAACACTTTTGCAGATGGGATTTCGCCATTAACAATTTTACAGAAAATACAATCGCTCATTTTTTTCAACCCTTTCATTAATAGTGGATTTCCTAATATTGTAACATAGAAGTGGCACAAAGAGGAACGCCACGGAGCTGGAATGATACAAAAGAAAAGGGCAGGATTCGCAAGGAATCCCGCCCTGATGCAGGGGAAATATCATATACAACGTTCTATTACAGGTACTTTTCTGCCGTAAACACCTCATTTATTTGGTAAATGTCTGTGTTTATTTAGAAACTGATTCTTTGTTCAAGCTAACCATCCCCTATTTTTTATAGTTCTTTCAAACATATAAAATGTCGGTTACATGGTCTTTGATAAACACCTCATTTTCAAATATCTTGAAATGATTGGTGCAAAGAATCATTTTGGTTTTCATACAACTTGTGCATTACAACCATCCCCTTATAAGAACGTTTAGTTGCATATGGGTATTATTGAATGACATTGTCTTTGACAGACACCTCATTTCAATTTGTTGAAGATTTAATCATCAATGATCATATACAACGTTCTATTACAGGTACTTTTCTGCCGTAAACACCTCATTTATTAGGTAAATGCTTGTGTTTATTTAGAAAACTGATCTTTGTTCAAGCTAACCATCCCCAATTTTTTATGTGTTTTTTCAAACATATAAAATGTCGGTTACATGGTCTTTGATAAACACCTCATTTTCAAAGGTTTGAAATTATCGGTGTAAAAGATCAACTTGGTTTTCATACAACATTTGCATTACAACCATCCCCTTATAGGAACGTTTTCTTGCATATGGGTGTTATTGAATGACATTGTCTTTGACAGACACCTCATTTCAATTAGTTGATGAGTTAAATCATCAATTGCTTTCCCCTACATAGATTAGAATGTCCGTACATGAAAATTTATATACACATCAGCTGAAATTTGCCTAAAGAAATTATCGAGGCTGCATTCTTAAGTAAACTTGTCTAAACTGGACAAGGTATTAACCGATTTCTTACAATATATAGATAGGGAAGCGTAGAGTATTAGCATGCTTCAATCATAGTAAAGGAAGGACGTTTTAGATGTCTTTGTTAGAAATTAAAAATATAACAGGCGGTTACACAAGGAATCCAGTGTTAAAGGATGTGTCCTTTTCAGTAAATAAAGGAGAGTTAGTCGGTTTAATTGGACTGAATGGTGCCGGAAAAAGCACAACGATTAAACATATTATTGGTTTGATGGAGCCGCATCAGGGTGAGATTACCATTAATGGAACTACATTTGATGAGAATCGTGAAGGGTATCGAAGGCAGTTTACATTTGTTCCTGAAACTCCTGTTCTGTATGATGAATTAACGCTTGATGAGCATTTAAAATTAACAGCCATGGCATACGGGCTTGAAGAATCCGTCTATCAAGAGCGGGTGAAAGGCTTGCTTGAGGAGTTTCGAATGGCCAAAAGGCTAAAATGGTTCCCAGCCCATTTTTCAAAGGGAATGAAGCAAAAAGTGATGATTATGTGTGCTTTTTTGGTGGAGCCCTCTTTATACATTGTGGATGAACCCTTTGTTGGTCTTGACCCGCTCGGTATTCAGTCCTTATTAGACTTAATGAAGCAAATGAAAGAAAATGGTGCTGGTATTTTAATGTCCACGCATATATTAGCTACCGCTGAACGCTATTGTGATCGCTTTGTTATTTTACATGAAGGTCAAGTGCGTGCGCATGGCACACTTGACCAATTACGCCAAGAGTTTGCTATGCCGGGGGCAACTCTTGATGACCTTTATATTCAGTTAACAAAGGAAGAAGATAATGTTTGATGAAAAGCTATTGTGGAAGGAACGGTTTGGCCGGACTAGTAAAGAACTTTCCCGTTACCTCCGCTATATATTTAATGGGCATCTTGTAATTGTATTCGTCTTTTTGATTGGTACAGCGGCATACTACTATCAGGAATGGCTAAAAACAATCCCGAATACTTTTCCGTCAGCTATCATTATGGCGCTTTTTCTAGCGTTTGTCTTAACATACAGTCCAATATTTACGTTTATGTCTGAAGCAGATCGCATCTTTCTTCTGCCGCTCGAAACAAAGCTGACTGGTTATTTTAGGAAATCACTGCTAATTAGCTTTATCGGACAGCTTTATATAGTCATTATTGGCTTAGCTGTTTTTATGCCAATGTATGCTGCGGTCAATGAAGGGAATTTTAAGACCTTTTTTCCCTTCTTACTTTATATATTAATTGTAAAAGGGTTAAACATCCTTATTAGATGGTGTGTTCAGTATTACCGTGAAAATGCTGTGCATAGGACTGATTCCCTTGTCCGCTTTTTTGTAAACATAGTTTTTCTTTATTTGTTATTTTCAAATGCTGCACTTTATCTCACCCTAGTCTGTGTGCTCATCCATATTGCTTTATATGTTTATTACAGACAACAGACTAGGAATAAAGGGTTAAAGTGGGAATTTTTAATTGAACAGGATGAAAGGAGAATGACTTCCTTTTATCGCTTGGCTAATTTATTTACAGACGTACCAAAGCTGAAAAACCGGATAAAAAGGAGGGAATGGCTTGACGGTCTCTTGGTACGAATTCCATTTCGCCAAAGTGAATCCTATACCTTTTTATTTATGAGGACGTTTTTGCGATCTGGAGATTATTGGGGTTTATTTGTCCGTTTGACACTGATTGGAGCAGGTGTTATTTTCTTCCTAACCAGTGGAATTGGTCAAGTCATTCTCGTTATATTATTTATCTATTTAACAGGCTTTCAACTGCTGCCGTTATGGAAGCATCATCAGAATCATTCGCTCCTGGAGCTATATCCGATTAATGGGCAGGATAAGGAAAAGGCATTTCTTCATTTTCTCCGTAACGTTTTATGGACACAGTCCATCCTTTTGTCGCTAGTGGCAACTATTAAAGGGGATGTCTTGTTTGCGCTGGTTTCATTGGTCGCAGGGGTCATTTTTAGTCTATATTTTGTCTACTTCTATAGTAAACGAAAAATGAAAAATTAATGTAAGCTTAAGTGGTGAAACCAATCTGCCTACGCATACGTAATTGTATATGAAGGAGTGGTCACAGTGAATGAGTATGAAAAGCAAGCTTATCTAGAAATCCAGGCATGGAAACAAAAAATGCTGAAGAAGCCCAAAATGGTACAGAGACTGACCAAACAGGTTCAGGTGAAAATTAATGAAAAAATCCCCGACAAAGCGCATGAAATTATGACGGATGCCATAAAAAACTTTGTGAAGATGACATTAACCGGTTCACAGCTCATGACGAGAAAAAGTGATGATCCTACTCAGTCACTCTTAGAGCGTGATAAGCTCCTTGCAGAGAAACTATCAGCTTATCGGAGAACAGCCGTGATTGAAGGAGCAGGAACTGGAGCCGGCGGTATTTTGCTGGGGCTAGCTGATTTTCCTTTGTTGTTATCTATTAAAATGAAGTTTTTATTTGAAGCAGCAACGATTTATGGCTTTGATACAAAGGAATATGAAGAGCGTATTTTCATGCTTCAGGTCTTTCAACTAGCGTTTTCTAGTGCTGAGAAAAGAGCTGAAATGATGAAGATCATCGAGGAATGGGATGAGAGAAAAGCCGAGCTGATTGAAATGGACTGGCAGGATTTCCAACAGGAATACCGCGATCATATCGATTTTGTCAAAATGCTGCAGCTCGTTCCTGGCATTGGGGCCGTTGTCGGTGCCTTTGCAAATTACAATTTACTTGACCAGCTTGGTGAAACCGCGCAAAATTGCTACCGTCTTCGAGTATTATCAAAAAGATAAGCCGCCAAGCGATAAGGTGCCTGACACCGCAAATGGACAAATTAACCTCTTTTGTCTTTTTGTGGTGTCAGGCACCCTTTTTTGAGGTGAATTAAACAAGGTGCCTGACACCTTTAGATTAAAAACATCGCCACAATCGTTGTCACAACTAAACCAATAGTAACTGGTAATAGGTTGCGGCGGGCAAGTTCAAATGGGTCTACATTACAAATGGCTGCAGCTGGAATAAGTGCCCAAGGAACAAGGGTTCCGCCGCCGACCCATATAGCTGCGATTTGACCGAGGGCTGTTAACGTAGCTGCTCCTGAACCAATGGCAGTTGCGAAAAGACTGGCAATGGAGCCTGCTAATGAGATGCCGGAAAAACCGGAGCCATCAAGACCTGTAATAGTACCAACGGCAGTTAATGTAATAGCAGCGATCTCTTTGCTTAATGGGACGGCAGAAGCGAGGGCTACACCCAAGTCATTGACAATTCCATTGGAGGCTTTCGGTAGATAATCACCGATAATGGTGGTAAAGCCGGCATCTCCTAAGTAGAAAAAAGCTGCAATCGGAATAACTGGTCCGAAGACCTTAAAGCCAAATTGAAATCCTTCAATGATATAATCCGTTGTTTGTTCAAGACCCTTTGATTTATGACTGACAAGGGTGATGAGAATGAGTATAAAGATAGATGTTCCCCCGATTAAGGCGGTAGCATCACCGCCTGTTAAATCAAGCAGTGACATGACAGCAACATCAATGGCAAAAAGAATGGGAATCAGAAGGGCAAAGAAGCGTTTTTGATTGTTGGAAAGGAGGGAAGGCTGGGACGTTTTCTGGACAGCTGTGACTTCATGTGATGTTGTTATCAGTTTACCGGATTTAATATCCCTCTTGAGAAAATAAAAGGCACAAACGGTAGTCACTGCCCCCATGACAATCACAAGTGGAATGCTGGCAGAAATCACCTCTTGGACAGGAAGGCCTGCTGCATCCCCAGTCAGCTTTGGTGCTGCCTGAATGACAAAATCACCTGAAAGAGCAATTCCGTGACCAAATAGGTTCATCGCCATCGCAACACCTAATGCAGGTAGTCCGACTCGAATCGCAACAGGCAATAAGACGGCCCCCATTAAAGCTACTGCCGGTGAAGGCCAAAAGAAAAATGAAATAACCATCATCAAAAGACCTATAATCCAATAGGCTAATCCCGGTGTACGAATGAAACGTGAGAAAGGGGATATCATGACATCGTTGATTCCGGTTATGGTCAAGGACCGACTCATCGCTACAATAATGGATATAATCAGGATGGTAGGCAACAGCTCAGTAATAGCGTAGACAAAACCTGTAAATATGCTGATGACAGAGCCGGCTAATGATCCAGTTGCCATAATGGCAATGGCAAAAATACCGATAATACAAATCAGTGTTGTATCTCTTCTCATCACCATAAAACCAATGATAAAAACAATAAACAGTACATATAAAAAATGGATGGCAGAAAGCTCTATTGCCATATTTGTTCCTCCCTGCTTATTCGCCTTGATTATCTGTAAAAGGGAGGCAATTTTATACCTCAACCCTTTTTACAGAATATGTGGTAGAACAAGAGCGGTGAGCAGAAAAAACCTGTCCGATGGAGGAAATAATTAAACTTATGTTTCGTTCATTCTTGCTTCAAAAGCATATCGTCTTAATCATCAGTGGCGATTGTATATCTTTTCATATATGAAGGACGTGGAAATATTTTAGGTAGTTTTCTTCCCCATTTTCCTGTGTCCTTTTTGGAATACACTTCTTCAAAGGCCTTTGCCGGCTTCCAATCTTCATAGGCTGTTTTCTGTTTCCAGACCGTTATAATCAAGAATGTATCAGAGCCTAGCGGACGCAGGACACGGATAGCAGCTAAGTTGGGCTCGTGCTCTAGAGTGATTGCCTGGTTTTTGAAATGATATTCAAATAACGGCCGTCCTTCATCTGTAACGGGAATATAATGGAAAATAACAAAACCAGTTTCAGGGATATTTCCTAAGGCAGCAATTACTTCATATCTCCGCGGTTCTTTAAAAATTGTTGTCGCAAGTGTTTGATGGACAAGAATATACTGATCTTCATTTTGCATCAAAACAAGTTCCTCATTCGGATGCTCCGTAATCAGTTTATTCAAATAAGCTTGAGTACCGCTAGTTATATAGAGCTTCAATATCATCACCCCCAAAGATTATTATCTATTTATAGTATATCTATTAATGATAGGGAAGGTTCTCATTCAGTCCAATCAAAGTGTCTATTGGTAGCATCATTTAAGAAAAACGTCAATTTTTCGAAAATAAACAAGGTAAACTATACAAGGATAGGTGAAAAAGGTATGATTGAAATTGTCATATAAATGTGCTTATCTTATTCGTAATTATACTTTTAGTATATTACACTAATTAATAGAAATGTCTTGAAAGGGGATTATGGTAATGGAGAAAAGGATTAATGATACGTTTTTAAGGGCAGCACGGGGAGAAAAAACAGACTACGTACCCGTATGGTATATGAGACAGGCTGGCCGTTCTCAGCCGGAGTATAGAGAAATTAAACAAAAGTACTCATTATTTGAAATAACACACCAGCCGGAGCTATGTGCTTATGTGACAAGATTGCCTGTTGAGCAATATGGGGTAGATGCAGCCATACTTTATAAAGATATTATGACACCGCTACCAGCAATTGGTGTGGACGTTGAAATCAAGTCTGGAATTGGTCCGGTTATTTCCAATCCCATCACCTCTTTAGCGGATGTTGAGAAGCTCGGTGAGATTCATCCTGAAGAGGATGTTCCATATGTGTTGGATACCATCAAAATTCTAACCCAGGAACAGCTATCAGTGCCATTAATTGGTTTTTCGGGTGCACCATTTACACTTGCTAGCTATATGATTGAAGGTGGTCCTTCGAAAAATTACACGAAAACAAAAGCTTTCATGTATGCGGAACCAAAAGCATGGTTTGCGCTGATGGACAAGCTAGGAGAGGTAACGATTACATATGTAAAAGCACAAATTAAGGCAGGAGCAAAAGCGATACAAATTTTTGACTCGTGGGTTGGAGCCTTAAATGTCGAGGATTATCGTTATTATATTAAACCAGTCATGAATCGTATTTTCGCCGCTTTAAGTGAAGAGAATGTACCTCTTATTATGTTTGGAGTAGGAGCAAGTCATTTAGCGCTTGAATGGAATGACCTACCGCTAAATGTCGTTGGATTGGACTGGCGTTTGCCGATACAAGAAGCAAGAAGGCTAGGAGTTACCAAGGCCATTCAAGGGAATCTAGACCCGACTATTTTAATGGCACCATGGCCGGTTATTGAAGAAAAGGCAAGAGCGATTCTTGATCAAGGAATGGAGAAGCCTGGGTATATCTTTAACCTAGGACATGGAGTATTTCCACAGGTGAACCCTGAAACCTTGAAAAAGCTGACAGCCTTTATTCACGAGTATTCAACAGAGAAATTGTCTAAATAGCAGGGCGTTGAAGGGATGGATTACGTAATGAAAAGAAAAATGGGCCTGCTTGTAATGGCCTATGGAACACCATACAAGGAATCAGACATAGAGCGTTATTATACGCATATTAGAAGAGGCAGAAAGCCATCTCCGGAGATGCTCGATGACCTCAAAAGTCGTTATGAAGCAATTGGAGGTCTTTCTCCTTTAGCAAAAATAACTCAAGAACAGGGAAAAAAGCTTGAGGAACATCTAAATAACAGTCAGGATGCCATCGAGTTTCATTTGTATCTTGGATTAAAGCATATTGAGCCATTTATTGAAGATGCAGTAAAAAAGATGCATGAGGATGGAATAGAGGAAGCCGTTACCCTTGTTCTTGCGCCTCATTTTTCAAGCTTCAGTATTCAATCCTATAATGGGAGAGCACAGGAGGAAGCGGAGAAAATCGGCGGTCCGAAAATGATCAGTATTGACAGCTGGTATGATGAGCCGAAATTTATTCAATACTGGTCTCATAAAGTGAAGGAAACCTTCGAGCGGATGTCCAGTGAAGAAAGAGAACAGGCCGTCCTCATTGTTTCCGCACACAGTCTGCCGGAAAAAATTAAGAAGTTGGGTGACCCTTATCCCGAACAGCTTCAGGAAAGTGCTGACTTAATTGCAAAGCAGGCCGGTGTAGCTGATTATGAAATCGGCTGGCAAAGTGCAGGAAATACACCGGATCCATGGCTGGGGCCGGATGTCCAGGATTTAACAAAGCAACTATTTGAAGAGAAGGGATACAAAGCATTTGTGTATGTACCAGTCGGGTTTGTATCGGACCATCTTGAGGTCTTATATGACAATGATTATGAATGCAAAGTGGTATGCGAAGCTCTTGATGCCGCTTATTATCGACCAGAAATGCCCAATATCCAGCCGGAATTTATCGATGCCCTTGCAGACGTCGTGTTAAAGCGAATAGCCATTGATAATTGATATTCTATTAAAAAGAAGGCGATGAAAGATGTCAGCTAGTAAAAAACAGATTGTAATTATTGGTGGAGGAATTACTGGTTTAACAGCCGCTTATTATTTGCAAAAAGAGGTGCGTGAAAACCAATTACCATATACTGTGAAACTGATAGAAGCGTCACATCGCCTTGGTGGCCAAATGCAGACATTCAAAAAAGATGGGTATTTAATTGAAAGAGGCCCGGATTCTTTTTTAGAGACAAAGGAAAAAGCGGTTCGGCTTGCAGCGGAAGTAGGAATGCAAGAAAAATTGGTTCATAATATCCCCGGCAATACCTTCATCATGGCAAATGATCAGTTGCATACGATTCCGGGTGGAGCCGTGATGGGGATTCCAACTGAAGTTCTACCTTTTATGACCACGAGGCTATTTTCGATACCTGGAAAATTACGAGCTGCAGCAGACCTAATTCTTCCTCGTTCTCAGGCAGTTGATGATCAGTCATTGGGAGGATTCTTCCGTCGAAGGTTAGGAGATGAAGTGGTTGAGAATTTAATTGAACCGCTGCTATCGGGAATCTATGCTGGAGATATTGATAAGATGAGCCTAATGACGCTTTTTCCTCATTTTTATCAAGTGGAGAAAAAGTATCGCAGTTTGATTATAGGTATGAAAAAAGGTGCTCCTCCAAGGCCGAAGGAATCTCCAGCAGAGCGTAAGGGAGCCTTTTTAGCCTTTGAAACGGGTCTTCAGTCATTTGCGGATGCTATAACAGCTAGGCTTGAGCCTGATTCTATTAAATTAGGCTTTAGGGTTGATAAGGTCAAGAAAAGGCAAAAAAGGTATGAAATTGAACTAAATGGCGGGGAATTATTGACTGCGGATAGTATTGTCATGGCTGTTCCACATCAAACCGTTCATACAATATTCTCAGACTATGAGTTTTTTCAGGAATTTAAGGATGTGCCGTCTACATCGGTTGCGACCATTGCCTTAGGTTTTCCTAAGGAAGCGGTTCAACAGGATATAAATGGGACCGGGTTTCTTATTTCACGAAATAGTGATTATACGATTACTTCATGTACCTGGCTGCATAAAAAATGGCCGCATACGACACCGGATGGAAAAGTGCTGCTCCGTTGTTTTGTCGGAAGGTCTGGTGGGGAAGCGATTGTTGATTTATCAGATGACCAAATCGTAACGAATGTGTTGTCAGATTTGTCTAACACGATAACGATTAATCAGGATCCTGAGCTTGCTCTTGTATCTCGTTGGTCACATGCCATGCCGCAGTATACGGTCGGGCATCAGAAACGACTTGCAAGGGTAACAAAAGGCTTGCAGGAAACACTTCCCGGTATTTTTATTGCAGGTAGCTCCTATAATGGTGTGGGCCTTCCAGCCTGCATACAGCAAGGGGAGGAAGCCGTCAATAACGTGCTTGATTATCTGCAGGAAAGTTTGAAATGTGACTAAATCTTGTCTGATTAAGACAAAAAAGAAACTGCTCTCGGGCAGTTTCTTTTTTGGGTAAATAAAAAAGCCAAATATCATTGGCCTTTATTATATAACAGTTTAAGTATCTCGTAAGCTATTGGTATCGTAAACAAGTGCTAGAATTATAGGTCGTGAAGGCCCATGCAATGGTCACATTTGTTGCCGTAGCAATCTGCCTGCTCTTCGATTTCTTTACCGCATTCCATACATTTTTTAGCTGGTAGATTTCTGAAAAATTCAATGATATTCTTTACCATGATGTTCCCTCCAATTCGTTTTCTATTTCGATTTCGTGTCTTCATTGTAATATAACAGTGTGACATTTGTCAATGTCTGTTTTAAAACAACTTTAATAATATGTAAATATTATTAAATATCAAATAATTTTTGTGAATAATACCAATAATAGAATATAATTACTTATATGAGAGTGAGGTACATGGATTAATGGACTTAACAATAATAGGACCTTGGGGTGGTTATCCGAAGGTAAATGAGGCAAGTTCAGGTTATCTGCTAGATCATGACGGGTATACTGTATTATTAGATTGTGGTAGCGGTGTGCTGTCAAAGCTGCAAAGTCTTGTCCAGCCAGAAAGTCTTGATGCTGTAATGATTTCGCATTATCATCCTGATCATATTGCAGATATAGGTGTCCTTCAGCATGCAAGACTCATAAAGGGCTATTTAGGTGTGAAAATGGAGTGTCTTCCTATATATGCCCATCCATTCAACCAACATGAGTTTACAAATTTGACCTATAAACAAATTACAAAGGGTATGGCATATCAGCCAGAGGATATTTTGCAGGTTGGCCCTTTTTCTGTTCGTTTCTTACGTACGAACCACCCTGTTGAATGCTATGCAATGCGGTTTGAGGCTGCAGGGAAATCTATCGTTTATACAGCAGATACTGCTTTTAAAGAGGAATTAATAGAATTCTCGAATGAGGCAGACCTGCTGCTGTGCGAATGTAATTTCTATGGGCAACAGGAAGCTTCAAAGGCAGGACATATGACAAGCACGTTTGCAGGAAAATTAGCACATGAAGCTAAGGTCAAACAGCTAGTCTTAACCCATCTACCTCATTACGGAAGACTCGAGCAGCTAAAAGAGGAAGCGGCCTCAATTTATCAAGGTCCAATTCAATTAGCCTGCTTTGGGTTGAAATGCCAAATATAGTATGTAAAAGGAGTGGGAACTTTGAAGGTAACTTATCATGGACATTCAGTGGTGAAAATTGAAACGGGGGGTAAGACGATTCTCATTGACCCCTTTATTACTGGAAATGGATTAACAGATTTAAAGGTTGAGGATGTAAAGCCGGATGTGATTATCCTAACTCATGGCCATGGGGATCACGTCGGGGATACTGTTCAGCTAGCTAAGGCAAACGATTCTCTTGTTATTGCCAATGATGAGCTTTCTACCTATTTAAGCTGGCAGGGATTACGAGTTCATGGAATGCATATCGGTGGAGCCTATCAATTTGATTTCGCTAAAGTAAAGCTGACACAGGCGTTTCATGGTACAGGCATGCAGCTTGAGGGAAAGGAAATCATTTATTGTGGTATGCCTGCAGGAATTTTATTTACAGCTGAAGGAAAAACGATTTACCATGCAGGAGATACAGCATTATTCTCAGATATGAAATTAATTGGTGAGCGACATCCGATTGATGTGGCGTTTCTGCCAATAGGCGATAATTACACAATGGGTCCTGACGATGCTGCCTATGCTGCAAAGCTTTTAGGTGCAAAGGTTGTTGTTCCAATTCATTATAATACATTCCCAGTGATTCAGCAGGATCCTCAGGAATTTATCAAATTGCTGGAAGATGAAAATGGAAAAGTATTAAATCCAGGTGAAGGTATCGAGTTATAATCTGTATCAACTTTGAAATCGTGTGCACATAGTGTCACACGATTTTTTTGTATGAAGTGATTTTTTGAGAGCTTGTTCGCATAGATTAGTAGTAATAGAAAAAAGGGGTGGATGGTTTTGAGTAAAAAAAATCGTTATGTTATTTGTCTACTGGCCAGTGGGATGCTGCTTTATTATGCAGTCCCCCGATTATCTATTTCAGCAGGGGGAACAGAAGGGCTATTTTCTCTATTTTGGCTTGCGTTAGCCTTAATGGTCATTGCTGGTAATTTAACAGGTCTGTTATATACGCCAAATAAGAAAAAAAAGCAACAGATATCTATGTATAAGAGAAAAAGAATCAAAGCCCGATTTTACCAATAAAACTAAAAATATGGAGAAATTGAAACAGAAAATGTCAATCAATTGAAACAGTTAGCTGAGACCCTTATAATAGAGAATATACTAGGGTAACTGAAATTAAGTAGAGGGTGAGAGTCTTGGCTACGAAACACGAGCAAATACTTCAACACATTGATGAATTACCAATCGGTGAAAAAATATCGGTGCGGCAGATCGCCAAGGCATTAGAGGTAAGTGAAGGAACAGCGTATAGAGCCATTAAGGATGCAGAGAATAAAGGTTATGTTAGTACAATTGAAAGAGTTGGTACGATACGAATTGAAAGAAAAAAGAAAGAAAATATTGAAAAGCTAACTTTTGCTGAAGTTGTCAATATTGTCGATGGTCAGGTCCTAGGAGGCAGATCAGGTCTTCATAAAACATTAAATAAGTTTGTCATCGGTGCCATGCAATTGGATGCGATGATGCGTTATATTGATGCTGGAAGTCTGTTGATTGTTGGTAACAGGGTGAACGCACATGAACTAGCCTTAAAGGCCGGCGCAGCTGTATTGATTACAGGCGGCTTTGATACAAATGACGAAGTCAAGAAGCTGGCGGACGAACTAAGCATGCCTGTCATTTCAAGCAGCTACGATTCCTTTACAACAGCTACGATGATCAATCGTGCCATTGATGATCAATTAATTAAGAAGGAAATTATCTTGGTAGAGGATATTTTAACCCCCCTTGAAAAAACTCGTTATCTAAAAACAACCGATACAATTAAAGATTGGTATGAGCTAAACCGAGAAACTGGTCATAGCCGTTTTCCGGTTACAGATGCCAATTTAAAAATTCAAGGTATGATTACTTCAAAAGATGTTATTGGACATGATCATGATACAACCCTTGAAAAAATCATGACCAAAAATCCAATGACAGTTGGTGAGAAAACGAGTGTCGCTTCTTCGGCACATATGATGGTTTGGGAAAGTATTGAAGTGCTTCCTGTTGTAAACGATTCTAATAAGCTTAAGGGAATCATCAGTCGTCAGGATGTATTGAAGGCTTTACAGATGATTCAACGACAGCCACAGGTCGGTGAAACAATCGATGATATCATAACAAACCAAATCAGTATGATGAAGGGGAAAACAAAAGGGGACGATGTCTATCGCTTTGAGGTAACACCGCAAATGACAAACCACCATGGAACCGTCTCGTATGGAGTATTCACAACAATTGTCTTTGAAGCTGCTAACCGGGTGTTAAGAGGCTACAAGAAAGGCGACCTTGTCGTTGAAAATATGACGACCTATTTCCTCAAACCGGTTCAATTAGATAGTATGCTTGAGATATATCCTAAAATATTGGAAGTGGGTCGGAAATTCGGGAAGGTAGATATTGAAGTTTTTAATGAAGGCGTTTTGGTTGGTAAAGCGATGCTGACATGTCAATTGATTGACAGACACTAGAGTGGAGCTGAGGGAATCATAAAAGCGACGGAGCTAAGAGCTCCGTCGCTTCCTTATCAGGTATTCTCAATTTCCTTGATAGCTAATGGAAGGAAATATTTATACGCTTTAATACCGCCGAAAATATTTACCACACCAAGTGCAATAAATACAGCGGCGACAATATAAGTGACAGTGGTTTGAAAAAGAAAAAGCTGGTTGATACCAAATAAGGCGATAAAGGACCCTAAAGCAATGCTTCCTTTTGCCGATATCCATTTCTTCTCTGCAGGCATTCTGGTCCGAAAGTACTTTGCTTTGTAGAAAATATAAAATGCTAGTGAAATAACAATAAACATAACTAGAATAGGCATTTTTCTTCTATCCCCCATTTTTATCATAGTACCTCTATAGTAAACTATTTTGACTGAAAAATGCTAAAAAATCGAATTATATTTCTTTTTCTTCTAGTTAAATTATGCTATTAATAAAGTATCTACTTTATAATAAGGAGAGACTAATGAAAGAGCAAATACTTCAGACTATAAAAAAATATGATACGATTATCATTCATCGTCATGTTCGTCCTGACCCTGACGCGTATGGGTCACAAGGTGGTCTTGCAGAGGTGTTAAAGGCGTCATTTCCAGATAAGTCCATTTTTACCGTAGGAAAAGAAGAAGAAACCCTCCAATTTTTAAGACATCTCGATGATATACCTGATGATACCTATAATGGAGCACTTGTCATCGTGTGTGATACGGCAAATGAAGCGCGAATCGACGACAGTAGGTATAAGCTTGGGGATATGCTGATTAAAATTGACCACCACCCTAATGAGGATCCATATGGTGACATGCTGTGGGTAGATACAAGTGCAAGTTCTACCAGTGAATTAATTTATGAATTTTATCTCTATGGGAAAGATAAGGGCTTGCAGATGTCAGATGCA
This sequence comes from Bacillus tuaregi, assembly GCF_900104575.1. NCBI lineage: Bacteria > Bacillati > Bacillota > Bacilli > Caryophanales > Bacillaceae > Bacillus > Bacillus tuaregi. The sequence continues at coordinate 3,486,112 of NZ_LT629731.1, read as the reverse complement.
GCGGCAAGGCTAATCTATTCCGGGATAGTTGGTGATACCGGTCGTTTTTTGTACCCAAGTACAACGGAAAAAACCTTTGCCTATGCAGGTGAGTTGATTCATTATCAATTTTCTCGTACAGAGCTATACGAAGGTATGTATAATTTAAAACCTAAAATCGTGAAGCTTAGCGGATATATTTTACAAAACTTCGAAACCGGTACTAACGGTGTTGCCTACGTGAAGTTAACAAAGGAATTGCTCGAGCAATATGAGGCGACTCCGGCTGAAGCATCTCTGCTAGTTGGTACACTTGGAAACATTCAAGGTATCATGGCTTGGGTCTTCTTTATTGAGGAAGAGGACCAGATTAGAGTACGGTTACGCTCGAAGGGACCAGTTATTAATGGGATTGCCCGCCATTATAAAGGGGGCGGCCATCCAAAAGCTGCGGGGGCCTCTATTTATTCCTGGACTCATGCAGAGCAGGTAATCAGCGAAGTAGAGGATATATGTGGAGAGTTTGCCCGGTCTTAAGCCGGGCATCTTTCCCATTCTAGTCAGAAATCGCTAGCTCTAATTCAATGGACAGTGTTGTGTGAATCGTCATTTCACTAACCTTTAACTTATAACGCTTCTCATTTGCTTTGACTGTTTTGTTTTCGATGATTTTCTTTATTAGCTTGCGACTGTTATAGACAGTATCGATATCTTTTGCTATCATCATACGAATATCTTCCCGTACGTCATCCTCTATTTCTAATACAGAAAGCTGATCAAGATGGTATTTATCTTTATTGGTAATTTTAATATAGATGGATTGTACGGTGAGCTTGGCTTTGTTTTCTTTATTCAGTTTTTTAAATTCCTCCTGCCATATGGTCTTTTCGTTCTTTAATTCAGAGATTTCATCTTTTTGTGTTTGGATTTCTTTACTATACTCCTCCTGCCATTCACCATAAATATATAAAAAGACAAACCAGCTTATCACTCCGCCTATTACCATGCCGGCAAAAAATCGCTGCCAGGAAGGCTTTCGATAATATGGCGGAATTCTCATAGCGTTGTATGCTCCTGTGTCAGCCAGGTGATAAACAATGATCCCGTCTGTGCACCTCCTAATGCAGACAGGATCAGAAGAAATTGCTTAAATAAGTCCTTAGTTTCACCTTCTAAAAATCCTCTTTCAAAGGTATACACAGCATCAAATGTTCCGCCAATGGCCGTGACAATTGCCCATATTCGAATCATACCTGAAATTCGATAGATTTCCGTTAAAGGTGGTTTACCAGTAAGGAAGGCGGCCATGCCTCCAATAAGGGATCCTCCAATTAATACGCCAAGTGCGATAAAATAGCTTTGTAAGAATAAAGAAAAAAAGGGTTGTTCCTGCATGTGATCCCATCCTTTATGGATAATATTCCTTCTATACTAAACATATGGACAAGGATTTAAAATTATGTTTATTCTAAATAGAAAAAAGAGAACATACTTTCTTTTTAAGAGGAAAACTCTATAATAATATGTAAAGGTTGTCAGGGCATGAGGTAGTAGAGCAGAAAGTAATGCACCTGAAACGGAAAGCAATAACTATCATTTACAGTATCTTTTACAAAATATTTATGAAATAAAAATATAGAAAACTAGTCTATTTAAGACTTATTAAGGAAGTGAATGTACGTGTCATTTATTCACCTTCATGTTTATAGTGCGTTTAGCTTGTTAACGAGCACAGCATCTGTGGAAGAACTTGTACGGGATGCGAAGAAAAAAGGGTATGGTGCCTTAGCGCTAACGGACCGTAACGTAATGTACGGTGCTGTAAGCTTTTATAAAGAATGTATGAAACATTCCATCAAGCCAATAATTGGACTAACAGCGGATGTACTCAGTGAAGAACAAGAGGGAGCTGCTTTTCCGCTTGTCCTACTAGCGAAAAATCAAATCGGGCTGCAAAATCTGTTGAAAATATCGAGCAGCATTCAAACAAAATCATTATCTGGGATCCCCATAAAATGGCTAAAGCATTATTCTAAAGGATTATTTGCTTTAACTCCTGGAAAAGATGGGGAAATAGAACAGGCGCTGCTAAATGGTGATATCACAAGTGCTGAAAGGGTGCTGAGCTTATATAAGCAATTATTCGGAGAATCGTTCTATATCAGTCTCCAACAGCATCACATCTCAGCTGAAATGAATGTAAATCGAAAGCTTGTAGAGTTAGCTAAACATTATCAGGTTCAGCTAGTGGCAACGAATCAGGTATATTATTTATATAAAGAGGATGCCTTTGCTCATGAGTGCTTACTGGCTATTAAAAATGGAAACAAACTGCAGGATGAAAATCGGGAGCTACTTGAAAGTCATCATTATGATTTAAAGACTCCAACGGAAATGATTGAGCTTTTCACAGAAATTCCGGATGCATTAGAAAATACACTAAAAATTGCCGAAGCGTGTAATGTCATGATCGAGCTTCATAAGACAAAGCTGCCAAGATATCCGACAGGTAACGGTCAGGCAGCAGAGGAATTGCTGGAGGAGATCTGCTGGAAGGGACTTCAGGAACGTTATGACTCACTAACTAATGAGGTAAAGAGCCGACTTCGATATGAATTAGAAATAATCAAGAAGATGCAGTTTAGCGATTATTTTCTTATTGTCTGGGATTTTATGAGATTTGCTCGAGAAGCAGGCATATTAACTGGTCCGGGCAGGGGATCGGCAGCAGGTTCATTGGTTGCCTATACGCTTTATATAACCGATGTTGATCCGATTCAACATCAGCTTCTTTTTGAACGTTTTCTCAATCCGGAACGGATTTCAATGCCCGATATTGATATTGACTTTCCGGACCATAGGCGTGAGGAAGTTATCCGTTATGTGACAAATAAATATGGCCAGCTCCATGTTGCGCAAATCATTACGTTCGGTACATTAGCAGCCAAAGCGGCTCTTAGGGATGTAGGCAGGGTGTTTGGTCTTAATACAAAGGAATTAGATAGATTGTCAAGAATGATTCCGGGGAAAGCTGGGATAACGCTTAAGGAAGCCTATGCTGAATCTAAGCTGTTAAAGGATTTTGTCGCTGAAACAGACCAGCAGAAGCGGCTTTTTGAAACAGCTTTAAAGCTTGAGGGACTTCCAAGGCATACTTCCACACATGCCGCTGGAGTTGTGATTAGTGAACAGCCATTAGTTGATATTATCCCGATTCAGCAGGGGCATGAGAATATTTATTTAACTCAGTATTCGATGGAGCATTTAGAGGAGCTTGGTCTCTTAAAAATTGATTTTCTTGGCTTAAGAAATCTTTCTTTAATTGAGTCTATTTTAAAGTCTATCTATCGTAAAACTGGTAAAAAATTAAATATAAAAGAAATCCCGATGGATGATCCAGCAGCCTTTCAGTTAATCAGTAATGGACTGACGACTGGTGTATTTCAACTGGAATCTGACGGAATGCGGAATGTGCTGACACGACTGAAGCCAAACCGCTTCGAGGATATCGTAGCAGTAAATGCTCTATATCGTCCGGGTCCAATGGAAAATATCCCGCACTTCATTGATCGGAAGCACGGCCGCGAAAAAGTCGTCTATCCACATCCTGATTTAGAGCCAATTCTTGAAAATACATACGGGATTATTGTATATCAGGAACAAATATTGAAAATTGCTTCCAAAATGGCAGGCTTTTCACTAGGTGATGCGGACCTCTTAAGAAGGGCAGTGAGTAAAAAGCAAAAGGAAGTGCTAGATCGGGAGAGGACCCATTTTATTGAGGGGGCTGAACGTAAAGGCTATGAACGAATAACGGCAAACGAAATCTATGATTTAATCGTTCGATTTGCTAATTATGGCTTTAATAGAAGTCATGCCGTTGCATACAGCTTTATCGCTTATCAGCTTGCTTACTTGAAGGCACACTATCCGATTCATTTTATGGCCTCTATCTTAACATCTGTTACAGGAAATGAAGTGAAAATATCTCAATATTTAAGAGAAATGAAGACAATGCATATCCCTCTTCTAGCCCCATCAATTAATAAAAGCGGCTATTCCTTTCTCGCTGAAAAGGATGGAATCCGGTTTAGTCTTGGAGCTGTAAAAGGAGTTGGCATTGCGGCATTAACTGAAATTATGCGTGCCCGCAAGGAAAAGCTATTTGTTGATTTATTCGATCTCTGCATAAGAGTATCAACGAAAGTGGTCAATCGCAAAACCTTAGAGGCGCTTGTTTATTCAGGTAGTTTAGATGAGTTTGATGAGGATCGTGCCGTGCTATTGGCAAGCTTAGATGTTGCTCTCGACCATGCCCAGCTAGTAAAGCCGAATGAGAGTCAACAGGGAGATTTATTTTCTCATATTGAATTAACGATTAGACCTAAGTATATGGAAGTAGAGCCGATGCGTGAAGAGGATAAGCTTCGAATGGAAAAGGAAGTACTTGGCTTCTATTTATCCAATCATCCTGTATCCCTATATGAGAAGTATTTTCCTGCTTTAAAGGTACATGCGTTATTTGATACGATTCCTTTAAATTCTAATCGAAAAGCAGTCGTCCATATTGGTGAAACCAAAAAAATCCGTACCAAAAAAGGTGAACAGATGGCTTTTATCATCATAAGTGACTCTAGCGGAGAGATGGAGGCTGTTGTATTTCCTAATGTATATAAGAAAATTTCATCTATTTTACAGCAAGGAAATATCCTGGTTATCGAAGGAAAAGAAGAGGAACGTCAAGGAAAAACCCAGTTTATGATTAAGGCAGCACAGGAGATTGAGGCTGCAGTTGAGCCTTTAAATGATGAAACAACGGTATTCATTAAAATTACGAAAGAGCAAGAAACTGTTGAACAGCTCCAGCTCTTAAAAGGAATATTGAAAAAGCATCCTGGTCCTGTCCAAGTAGTTCTTTACTATGAGAGTACCCAGAAAACGATTCGGTTAGAGGAGCGCCTGTTTATTACTCCATCAAAAGTCTGTTTGGAGCAATTGAAAGAAATGGTTGGAGATGAAAACGTACTTTTGAAGTAACAATTCTTATACTTCTTTACAAGTAGTGAAGATTGTTATATTGTAAAAAAGAAACTGGTCAGACCAGTAAATTATTCACTTATTTACGTTTAAATGTAGCATTATGACCATCTAGAGAAGACGACAGGTATGTTTCATTAAGATTTGAATAGGACTGAGGAGTGGGAAAGGTGACGTTAAGAGAAGAAGCTTTGCATATGCATCGAGTAAACAAAGGTAAACTGGAATCAAAATCAAAAGTAGAGGTTCTAAATGCAAAGGATCTAAGTTTAGCATACTCTCCTGGAGTAGCGGAGCCATGTAAAGAAATATATGATAAGCCGGATACGGTTTATGAGTATACAATGAAAGGAAATATGGTTGCCGTTGTCTCAGATGGTACAGCAGTACTAGGTCTTGGAAACATTGGACCATCAGCTGCATTGCCGGTTATGGAGGGAAAGTCAGTATTGTTTAAAAGCTTCGCTGGTGTCGACGCTTTCCCCATTTGCTTAAATACAACAGATGTTGAAAAAATTATTGAAACCGTTAAACTCCTGGAGCCTAATTTTGGTGGTGTTAACCTAGAAGATATTGCAGCACCAAATTGCTTTGTTATTGAAGAAAGACTAAAGAAAGAAACAAATATTCCCGTTTTTCACGATGATCAACATGGAACAGCTATCGTGACATTAGCTGGTTTGTTGAATGCGTTGAAGATTGTTAATAAAAGAATTTCGGAAATAAAGGTTATTGCAAATGGTGCAGGTGCTGCGGGGATTGCGATAATCAAGCTTTTGCATAGCTTTGGTGTCCGTGACATTATCATGTGTGATACAAAGGGAGCTATATATGAAGGCCGTCCGGTAGGAATGAATAAGGTTAAATCAGAGGTCGCTAAGTTTACAAATCGTGATAATCAGTCCGGCAGTCTACAGGATGTAATTGTAGACGCGGATGTATTTATTGGTGTATCTGCTCAGGATGCATTATCTAGTGATATGGTAAAAACGATGAATCGTGATCCCATTATTTTTGCGATGGCTAATCCGAATCCGGAAATTCACCCTGATGCGGCAAAGGCTGCTGGGGCTGCAGTTGTAGGAACGGGGAGATCCGACTTCCCTAACCAGGTGAATAATGTGCTTGCTTTTCCTGGTATTTTCCGAGGGGCGCTTGATGTCAGGGCCACACATATTAATGAAAAGATGAAAGTGGCAGCTGTTCATGCGATTGCAAATCTAATAGATGAAAAGGATCTGCATGCAGATTATGTTATTCCGGCCCCATTTGATTCCAGGGTTGCCCCGGCGGTAGCTGCGGCCGTGGCAAAAGCTGCTATGGAAACAGGTGTAGCAAGATTGAATGTTGATCCGGAGGAAATTAAAGAAAAAACCCGCAAGCTTGCCTTAATTGGAAAAAGTGAGTGATTGTTAATAGTGAAATCATCAGAAGTAGTTACAAAGGTCTATTTAGAAGTGGTAAAACAACTAAGGAACATGATAACAGAAGACAGTCTAAAGCCTGGTGACAAACTTCCATCTGAACGTGAACTATCTGAGCGTCTAAATGCTGGACGCTCTTCTGTTCGTGAAGCGTTACGTGCTTTGGAGCTCCTCGGATTAATTGAAACAAAAAGGGGCGAGGGTACCTTTATTCGCGACTTTAAAGGTCATCACCTGATTCCACTCTTAAGTACTTTTATTTTGCAGGATGAAGAGTCCAAACGAGATATAAAAGAAACGAAGTATCTGATTGAACAGAATTGTTTAGCGCTTATGTTAAAAAGAGCTGATATGGATGTCTTCTTAACCGATAAAAGGTGGAATGAGGATGTCATTGATGAAGATGACTTCTTTTTAAGGGTTGTCGAAATGGCTGAAAATCACTTATTATTAAGAATTTGGGTGATTTTAGCGGATTATTATAACTATGTGCAAATAGTTGGGCAAAAGCCTGTAAAAAAGGATTACGCTAGGCTGTTAACAGCATTGTCAGTAAAAGATGAAAAACAAATTACCGAAGCCTATCAGCGTTTAAGGGGCATGTCGAATGAATGACGACAGATTATAACAAGGTTTGTCTACAACTTCATATATAGTAGTGTAGTAAGGACGAGATTCCAACTAGATAAATAGCCTGTAGATAAGTGGTCTGACCACATTAGAATGTAATAAATAAGGGAGGTCTCACCTTGCTTAAAGAGATTTTTACGAAAACAAAGAAGAAATATGCCACAATTCCTTCTGAACATGCGAAGCAGGATGTTCCAGAAGGAATCATGACAAAATGTCCTAATTGTAAAAAAATCATGTATACGAAAGAGTTAATAAAAAATTTGAAGGTATGCCTGCATTGTGAATACCATCATACGATGAATTCACGTGAAAGAATTGCTGCCTTTTTAGATGAAGATTCCTTTGAGGAATTAAATGGTGACATGACTTCATTGAACCCGCTCGATTTTCCTGGTTATCTCGAGAAGCTTGAGCAGGACCAGAAAAAAACACAGGTGAATGAAGCTGTTGTGACTGGAATTGGAACGGTTAATCAGTATAAGGTTGTGGTCGCTGTAATGGATTCTACTTTCCGGATGGGAAGTATGGGCTCTGTCGTAGGTGAAAAAATTACATTGGCAGTAGAAAAGGCAGATGAGCTGTCCCTTCCTTTCATTATTTTTACTGCTTCCGGTGGAGCTAGAATGCAGGAGGGTGTTCTTAGCTTAATGCAAATGGCTAAAACAAGTGTAGCCTTAAAGAGATTCAGTGATCATGGAGGGCTTTTTATTTCCATAATGACACACCCGACAACGGGAGGAGTCTCGGCAAGCTTTGCAACCTTGGGAGACTATAATCTTGCTGAGCCAGGAGCCTTGATTGGGTTTGCAGGAAAAAGAGTTATTGAACAAACTATTCGAGAAGAGCTTCCGGAGGATTTTCAAACAGCAGAATTTCAGCTCAAACATGGGCAGCTCGATGCAGTCATCCATCGTTTACAATTAAAAGATCAGCTAACAAACATCCTTGATATTCATAGTCCAAGGGAGGTGTCTGAATGGTAGGAGAAATGGAATTTGAAAAACCGATACTTGAACTAAGAAGAAAAATTACCGATTTAAAAGAATTCACAAAAAATACAGAAGTAGATTTATCGGCTGAAATTGAAAAGCTAGAAACACGCCTGTTAAAGCTTGAAAAGGAAATATATGAAAACATTAAACCATGGGATCGAGTTCAAATAGCTCGCCACGCAGGCAGACCGACAACCCTTGATTATATATCATTGCTGTTTACGGATTTCTTTGAATGTCATGGGGACAGGACATTTGGTGATGATGAGGCCATTGTCGGCGGGATAGCAAAATTCCAAGGACACCCGATTACGGTAATCGGTCATCAGCGGGGAAAAGATACAAAAGAAAACATTCGCCGCAACTTTGGAATGCCACATCCAGAGGGTTATCGTAAGGCCTTGCGCTTAATGAAACAAGCTGAAAAATTCAATCGTCCTATCGTTTGCTTTATTGATACAAAGGGTGCCTATCCTGGTAAATCAGCTGAGGAGCGCGGGCAAAGTGAGGCAATTGCTCGGAATTTAATGGAGATGGCTGGTTTTACTGTTCCCGTTATTTGTATTGTCATTGGTGAAGGTGGAAGCGGCGGAGCGCTGGCCCTTGGTGTAGGTAATTATCTGCATATGCTTGAAAATTCAACGTATTCAGTTATATCCCCTGAAGGTGCCGCCTCGATTCTATGGAAGGATGCTGGGTTAGCTAAGCAGGCTGCGGAGTCAATGAAAATAACTGCACCTGATTTAAAGGAATTAGGCATCATCGACCATGTGATTCCAGAGGTAAAGGGCGGTGCTCATAAGGATGTAAAGCAGCAGGCAGCGTTTATCGAAAAAGTTCTACTAGATTCCCTCAAGGAGCTAAAAAAGCTGGATAAGCAGCAATTAGTTGAACATCGGTATAATAAGTTTAAACGAATTGGTGAAATTTCGTTTTTAAAAGACTATATCGGGGTAAATTAAAAACGTACTGTTTAAGTACGTTTTTTCCTATTTTTTGAGGGTTTGCTATGGGAGAGTTTCGATTAAACCGCTTTCACTTTAATAATTATTCTGCCTATTTTAGTGAATGTATAGATTCTGTTGAGATAAAGGGTTCTTCGTGCTATTTTAATACTGTTCCGGTTTTTTTTTACTTTAAATAAAATGTTCGTCGAAAATTTTTCAATTAATAGTTCTATCTATTTTGATTACTTCTGGTAAAGTATTGATGGGAGGAAAAAAAATGAAGCGAATTGGTGTATTAACAAGTGGTGGAGATGCTCCAGGCATGAATGCTGCTGTCAGGGCAGTTGTACGAAAGGCAATATATCATAATGTTGAGGTTTATGGAATTATCGGTGGCTATGCTGGATTGATTAGTGGTAACATCAAAAAGCTAGAGCTAGGTTCAGTTGGAGATATTATCCACCGAGGCGGCACTGTTCTTTTGTCGGCAAGATGTGAAGAATTTAAGACTAAAGAAGGACAGCTGAAGGGTGTTGAGCAGCTGAAGAAATTTGGAATAGAGGGTTTGGTCGTTATTGGTGGTGACGGCTCATACAGAGGAGCACAGGCTCTAACATCACACGGCTTCCCATGTGTAGGTGTGCCTGGAACCATTGACAACGATATTGCTGGCACTCAATATACAATTGGTTTTGATACGGCTTTAAACACAGTTATTGAAGCAATCGATAAAATCAGAGATACGGCTACATCTCATGAGCGAACTTTTATTATTGAGGTTATGGGACGTAATGCTGGTGATATTGCTCTGTGGGCAGGTCTTGCAGGCGGTGCAGAAACGATTGTGATTCCTGAGGATCATTACGATATGGATGAGGTTTGTGCTCGTCTAAAGAAGGGGCAGGAACGTGGTAAAAAGCATAGTATTATCGTTGTGGCCGAGGGCGTTATTAGTGGAGTCGAATTTGCTAAGCAAATTAAGGAATTAACTAACTTTGATACTCGCGTCTCTGTATTGGGTCACATGCAGCGTGGTGGATCCCCATCTGCCTTTGACCGTGTATTAGCCAGCCGTCTTGGTGCAGGTGCCGTTGAACTGATTCTAGAAGGAAAAGGCGGAAGAGCTGTTGGCATTCGCAATAACCGAGTCATCGATCATGATATTAATGACATTTTAGAAGAACCACATACACTTGATTTTAACCTATTAAAATTGTCAAAGGAATTATCTATCTAAAAAGGTTGATATACATATCAGGAGGTTAATATCGGAATGAAGAAAACAAAAATTGTTTGTACGATTGGACCAGCTAGTGAAACTGTTGAGATGTTGACGAAGTTAATTGAAGCTGGAATGAATGTAGCACGATTAAATTTCTCCCATGGTAATTATGAAGAGCATGGTGAAAGAATTAAGAATATCCGTGAGGCTGCTAGCAAGACTGGTAAAAATGTAGCTATTCTTCTTGACACAAAAGGACCAGAGATTCGTACACATAACATGGTCGATGGAGCAATCGAGCTAACTGCCGGCAGTTCTACTATTGTATCGATGACAGAGGTAGAGGGAACGCCAGAGAAGTTCTCTGTTACATATGAAGGGCTAATTGATGATGTAGAAATAGGCTCCAAGATTTTACTTGATGATGGTTTAATTGGACTTGAAGTAGAAAAAATCGATAAGCCGAATGGGCAGATTCATGTAAAGATATTAAACAGTGGAACATTAAAAAATAAAAAAGGTGTAAATGTCCCAGGAGTGTCTGTCAATTTACCTGGTATTACACAAAAGGATGCTAATGATATTCTGTTTGGTATTGAACAAAATATTGATTTTATTGCTGCATCTTTTGTACGTAGGTCTTCTGATGTTCTCGAAATCAAAAAGTTACTTGAAGAAAATAATGCAACCCATATCCATATCATTCCTAAAATTGAGAATCAAGAAGGTGTCGATAATATTGATGAAATTCTTGAGGTTTCGGATGGTTTAATGGTTGCCCGTGGGGATCTAGGTGTTGAAATACCGGCTGAGGAAGTTCCTCTTGTCCAAAAGAATTTAATTAAAAAATGTAATGCCTTAGGAAAACCGGTTATTACTGCAACACAAATGCTGGATTCAATGCAAAGAAATCCAAGACCAACTCGTGCTGAGGCAAGTGACGTAGCAAATGCCATTTTTGACGGTACAGATGCTATAATGCTTTCAGGTGAAACGGCTGCGGGGCTGTATCCGCTCGAAGCGGTTGAAACGATGCATAACATTGCTTGCCGTGCAGAGTCTGCATTAGATCATAAAAAGCTATTGTCAAACCATAGCAAAGATAGTGAACATACGATTACGGATGCAATTGGACAATCAGTAGCCCATACAGCATTAAACTTAGGTGTGAATGCGATTATTACGGCGACTGAAAGCGGATATACGGCGAAGATGATTTCGAAATATCGTCCCAAAGCGCCAATTGTTGCTGTAACGGCAAATGATCATGTCTTAAGAAGACTGTCGCTTGTATGGGGAGTTTATGCACAGTTAGGTCAACACTCCAATACAACCGATGAAATGCTCGAAAATACAGTGGATGAAAGCTTAAAGAGTGGTTTTGTCTCACATGGTGATTTAGTCGTGATTACTGCTGGTGTACCAGTAAGTGAAACTGGAACAACCAATCTGATGAAAATCCATGTTGTTGGTGATATATTAGCAAAAGCACAGGGAATTGGCCGTAAAACAGCATATGGAAAGGTTGTTATTGCCAGAAACGCAGAGGAAGCTCTTCAGAAAGTAAAAGAAGGTTCCATTCTTGTTACTTTTGGTACAGATAAGGAAATGGTGCCGGCAATTGAAAAATGCAGCGCACTCATTACAGAAGAAGGCGGCCTTACAAGCCATGCTGCTGTCGTCGGTCTGAACATTGGAATTCCTGTACTAGTAGGCGTTGAAAATGCAACCGATATTCTTAAAGAAGGTCAGGAAATCACAGTAGATGCCCAGCGTGGAGTTATCTATAATGGACATGCAAGTGTGCTATAATAGAAAGTAGGGGAGGGAGATTTATTCCTTCCCTACTTTCTTTTAATCACTTATCGGAGTGTGAAGGTATCTAATGAGAGTTTTAATCCTGTTGTTTATTTTAGTCCCAGCTGCAGAAATTGGCGTTCTCCTTTTTTCGGGTAATACAATTGGGATATGGCCGACTGTTGCACTTCTTATCATCACAGGAGTACTCGGTTCATATCTGGCAAAAAAGCAAGGGATGAATGCCATTAGAAAAGTGCAAGAGCAATTGGCATATGGCCGGCTGCCAGGGGATGAAATACTTGATGGAGTCTGCATCCTTCTTGGCGGTGTAATGCTGTTGTCACCTGGTTTTTTAACCGATATTTTAGGGTTGATTTTATTACTCCCACCCACAAGGGCAGTGCTTAAACCAATGATTCTGAAGCTCCTGCAAAAATGGATGAATAAGGGTACGTATACAATTATTAGATAAGAAAAAGAGGGTGATGGCACCCTCTTTTTTATTCGCGTATTTCTGTCCCTTTAATATAACTCCATAAATCTCGGAATACATTCGCTTTGTGTAGGGTTGTCAGGATAACGAGCATCACTGGTCCGATAATTAATCCTAAAAAACCAATTAACTTAAAACCGACAAAAAGGGCAATTAATGTTGCTAATGGATCCATTCCGATACTGGAGGAAAGAACCTTTGGTTCCATAACTTGTCGTTGTACAAGAACCACTATGTATAAGATACCGAGTCCGATAGCCATATTGATATTCCCTGTTATGACCTCATATATAATCCAGGGGACAAAGATTAACCCAGTACCAAGATAAGGCAGGATATCCACTAATCCCGTAACAAGTGCAATGGTAATGGCATAATCAACCTGTAAAACCAACAGACCGATTAAAATGATGACCGTCGTTATGGAAATGAGAGTCAGCTGCGCCTTAATAAAACCAAATAAAGCCTTTTGTAAATCAGCAATCACCTTTTGACTGCTTGATTTAGCTTTGTTTGGCAGGATGCGACCGGCCATAGCCCTTAAACGGTCCCAGTCCTTGCTGATGAAAAAAGTCGCTAGAAGCGAGAAAATTAATACAGATGCTGCATTAGGAAACCATGAAATAATCGTTGGGATAAACGCGAAGAAATGTTGAATGAAATCTCCAAGGTTTTTTCCAATCGTACTTCCTACATTTTGAATGTTTTTCATAATGGTGTCCTGCTGTCCACTTCCTAAGCTGTTAAAAAGACTTGTCAATTGGTCATAGAAAGGGATAATCTGAGAAGCAATTAAATGTTCAATATACCGAATTAACGTATCTAATTGATCCGGTACAACCTTTGCTAAATACTCAGCACCCGAAACAATCTCTGCTATTAGCAGGGTAAGGAGTCCCGCAAAAAATGCAAAAGCAATAATAAGAGCTATCAATACGGAAAGGCCTCGAGGTATTTTACCCTTTTTTTGTAGGAAATTAACAAGCGGATTCATAAAAAATGCAATTGCTAGTCCTATAATAAAGGGATAGGTAACCTTTGAAAGGTAATAAATAAGCAGCAGGGAACCAATCGTGATACCGACCACAAGAACAAAACGAAAGGCTCGATTGACATAAACCATGTTCATCATATTTCACCTCTTTCGTGATATTAGGCTTGTAACCTAAAGAAAAAGTAGACCATTCTGCATCAGAAAGCTATTAAAATGGGAATAGTAAATGTAGTACATAATACGAAAATAAACTGGAAAAGGATTCAATTAAGTGTATGAAATTATCTAAAAATTAAAGCTTGCATTAATACATTATTCTTTTTTGAATCAGAAAGTTATGATAATATAATATAGAATCATTGGAAGGGAAGAGACTAGTTGATATCACAAGCGACCTTCTTTTTACTGTTATTATTGGTCATTGCTTTGATTGCTAAAAATTCCTCACTTATCATTGCGGTAATTGTGCTGATGATCATGAAGCTATTTGGCTTTGATGCAAAAGCATTTTCTTATTTGCAGTCAAAGGGAATTAATTGGGGTGTGACAATCATTACAATTGCTGTTCTAGCGCCCATTGCAAGTGGTGATATTGGGTTTAAGGATTTAACTGCAGCTTTTAAATCACCATATGCCTGGATTGCCCTAATATCTGGAATTGCTGTTGCACTTTTGGCAAAGGGTGGGGTTACTTTATTGGCGAAGGATCCTCATATAACAACAGCCCTTGTGTTAGGTACAATACTTGCTGTTTCTTTATTCAAGGGAGTTGCAGTAGGCCCTTTAATAGGTGCTGGAATAGCTTACTTAGCCATGAAAATACTCGAAATATTTTAATATAATTTCCAAAAAAATATTTTTTTTAGAATTTAAAATTCTTTTCGTTCACAAAAGTCTGATAATTGTTTATAATAATAGTTGTATTAATTGTATCATTACCTAGTTACTAATATTGTAAGCATTTTCTTTTTTTGCAAAAAAATGAACACTCGCTCAATTAGAAGATATTTACTAAATTATTCAGGTTATTATCGACTGCTAACAGCAGCCGATTTCTTACTAAGGAGACCATATGTGTCTCTGGAATAAAATTCAGAAAATTCTTTCTGATAATTCTTGTTTCTTCGAATAAAATATTTTACAGACATCTGGGTATGGGGAATTTTTTTGTGTTTATGGGGAATTCATTTAAAAGGAGAGGATTTTATATGACAGTAACACGTGGTCTTGAAGGGGTAGTTGCAACATCCTCCTCAGTTAGTTCAATCATTGATGATACGCTTACTTATGCAGGATACAATATTGATGATTTAACAGAGAATGCTAGTTTCGAAGAAGTAGTTTATCTTCTATGGCATCGAAAATTGCCTACAGCATCACAATTAAAGGAATTACAAAAGCAATTAGCTGAAAATAGTGAGCTACCTCAAGCAATTCTCGATCATTTTAAGATGTATCCAATTGAAAAAGTACATCCAATGGCTGCGCTACGTACTGCGGTATCTCAACTGGCGCTTTACGATGAAGAAGCAGATGTAATGGACAATGAGGCTAATTATAGAAAGGCTATTCGTCTCCAAGCGAAACTGCCAACTATTGTTGCGTCCTTTGCCCGCATTCGTAAAGGTTTAAACCCTGTCTCACCAAGAACAGACCTAAGCTTTGCGGCTAACTTCTTATACATGCTATCTGGTAGTGAACCGGATGCAATTGCAGAAGAAGCGATGAATAAAGCGCTTATTTTACATGCAGACCATGAATTGAATGCTTCTACATTCACAGCCCGTGTCTGTGTTGCGACTTTATCAGATGTATACTCTGGTATCACGGCTGCTATCGGTGCATTAAAAGGTCCTCTGCATGGTGGTGCAAACGAAGCGGTTATGAAAATGCTTACAGAGATTGGGTCACCTGAAAATGTAGAATCATATATTAGAGAAAAATTAGCGAAAAAAGAAAAAGTTATGGGCTTTGGACACCGTGTATACCGTCAGGGAGACCCTCGTGCAAAGCATTTAAAACTTATGTCTGAGAAATTAACTAAGCTGACAGGTCAGCCACAGTGGTATGAAATGTCAACTAAGATTGAAGGAATTGTAACAGGTGAAAAGAAATTACCGCCAAATGTCGATTTCTACTCTGCATCTATGTACCATAGCTTAGGCATTGACCACGATTTATTTACACCAATCTTTGCTGTAAGTCGTGTTTCAGGGTGGCTTGCACATATTCTAGAACAATATGATAATAACCGTTTAATCCGTCCACGTGCAGAATATACTGGACCAGGAATGCAGGTTTATGTTCCTGTAGAAAAACGGGGAGAATTTTAACTTCATTCAGCAGAAGTCCTCCACTTCTACAAGTGGGGGATGAATGCAAATGGTTCTTCGATTCAGTGGGGGTTCAAACCCCGGCTGAATGAAGTTAAGCCTCCGGCGGATGTCACGGATTTTTTAAAGGTAGTTTATCGAGCGAGCTCGATAAAAATTCGGACGCAAATTCGACGGGCGAATTTGATTAAATTCAATTATTTATAGATTTTTCACTATTTTTTACTAATTTATTCGCTAGGTTTTTACATTTATATAAAAAATTGTTTTAATAGTATTGGTATGGGAAGGCTGGAGGCTGAACATAACCTAATGAAGTCAGCCTCAATCAGCTTATTTTAACCCATACCTTAAATTTGGAGGGAGATTTACATGCAAGGCGAGAAAATCACAGTAACAAATGGAGTATTAAACGTACCAAATAACCCAATCGTACCATTCATCGAAGGGGATGGAATTGGTCCAGATATTTGGGCTGCTGCATCCAAAGTATTAGATGCTGCTGTAGAAAAAGCTTACAATGGCGAACGTAAAATTCAATGGAAAGAAGTTCTTGCAGGGGAAAAGGCATTTAATCAAACGGGCGAGTGGCTTCCACAAGAAACTTTAGATGTAATCAGTGAGTACCTGCTTGCAATTAAAGGACCTTTAACAACACCTGTTGGTGGCGGAATTCGTTCTCTAAACGTGGCACTTCGCCAACAATTAGATCTTTATGTTTGCTTGCGTCCAGTACGTTGGTTCGAAGGTGTTCCTTCACCGGTTAAACGTCCTCAAGATATTGATATGGTTATTTTCCGTGAAAACACTGAAGATATCTATGCAGGTATTGAATATGCACAAGGAACTGAAGAAGCTAAAAAGTTAATCAGCATCCTACAAGACGAATTTGGTGTAACAAAAATCCGTTTCCCTGAAACTTCTGGAATTGGTATTAAGCCTGTTTCAAAAGAAGGTACAACTCGTCACGTACGTGCTGCAATTGAATATGCGATCAAAGAAGGCAGAAAATCAGTAACGATTGTACATAAAGGTAATATTATGAAGTTTACTGAAGGTGCATTCAAAAACTGGGGCTATGAAGTAGCTGAAACAGAATATGCTGATAAAGTATTTACATGGAACCAGTATGATAGAATTAAAGAAGAACAAGGTGTAGAGGCTGCAAACAAAGCACAAGCAGATGCAGAAGCAGCAGGCAAAATCATCGTGAAAGATGCGATTGCTGACATTTTCCTACAACAAATCCTAACACGTCCAAGTGAGTTTGATGTTGTTGCAACATTGAACTTAAATGGTGACTATATTTCTGATGCACTTGCTGCACAAGTAGGTGGAATTGGTATTGCTCCTGGAGCGAACATCAACTATGTATCAGGACATGCTATTTTTGAAGCTACACATGGTACTGCACCAAAATATGCAGGCTTAGATAAAGTAAATCCTTCATCAGTTCTTCTATCTGGTTGTTTATTACTTGAACACATCGGCTGGAACGAAGCTGCTGATATGATTACTAAATCAATTGAAAAAACAATTGCATCTAAGGTTGTAACTTACGACTTTGCCCGTTTAATGGAAGGTGCAACAGAAGTAAAATGCTCTGAATTCGGTGACGAGCTAATTAAGAATATGGAAGCTTAATAATGTTAGTATTGGCGCCTTACCCTAGGGTAAGGCGCTTAAGCTAAATACTGGCAATAAACATGGGGATGTGTTTATATTTAGATGCATACGTCTATTTATAATATATTGAAGGGAGAGATTTGACATATGGCAATAAAACGAAGAAAAGTATCTGTAATCGGTAGTGGTTTTACTGGAGCAACGACAGCATTATTCCTTGCACAAAAAGAGCTAGGTGATGTTGTATTAGTGGATATTCCACAAATGGAAAACCCTACTAAGGGGAAAGCATTAGATATGCTTGAAGCAAGTCCTGTACAAGGCTTTGATGCTTCAATCATTGGTACTTCAGACTATAAAGATACAGAAAATTCCGATATCGTGATTATTACAGCAGGAATTGCGCGTAAGCCAGGTATGAGCCGTGATGACTTAGTGCAGACAAATCAAAAGGTTATGAAGGCTGTAACCAAAGAAATTGTTAAATATTCCCCGAATTGTTATATTATTGTATTAACCAACCCGGTTGATGCTATGACCTATACGGTTTATAAAGAATCAGGATTTCCAAAGAATCGTGTAATCGGCCAATCAGGTGTTCTTGATACAGCACGTTTCCGTACGTTTGTTGCTGAGGAACTAAATCTTTCTGTTAAAGATGTAACAGGCTTCGTATTAGGTGGACATGGGGATGACATGGTACCACTTGTCCGTTACTCTTATGCAGGCGGAATCCCGTTAGAAACATTAATTCCTAAAGACCGTCTTGATGCTATTGTAGAGCGTACACGTAAAGGCGGCGGTGAAATTGTTAATCTACTTGGAAACGGTAGTGCCTATTATGCGCCAGCAGCTTCCTTAGTAGAAATGACAGAAGCCATTCTGAAGGATCAACGCCGCGTACTGCCAGCCATTGCTTATCTTGAAGGTGAGTATGGATATAATGGAATTTATTTAGGTGTTCCAACTGTAATGGGAGGCAATGGCATTGAACAGATTATTCAGCTACAATTAACAGATGTTGAAAAAGCACAGCTTGATCGTTCGGCTGAGTCTGTAAAAAATGTAATGGCTGTTTTAGCTTAATAAGTAGAAAAAGTTCGGGGAATACTTTTCCCTGAATTTTTTTTTGGAGAAAACCAGGTATTGTACATGTGTTTTTTTTATGTGTATAGTATTAAATAGGATACTTTGGCAGTAGGGAGCGTCCAATGCAGACCGGATGACTGTATTGTGGACAGGAAGGTAAACTTCCAACCTATAAACTTGGATGATTAGGGGTTTTCTAATAGTATTCTATAAACGGAGGGTCCTTATGGAGAAAAAAGTACTTGTCGTTGATGATGAAAAATCAATTTTGACACTAATTGAATATAATCTAAAGCAGGCAGGTTTCAAAGTAATAACAGCCATGGATGGAGAAGAAGCGAGAAATATTGCGTTAAGTGACAACCCAGATCTCATTGTGCTTGATTTAATGCTTCCAAAAATGGACGGCTTGGAGGTATGTAAAGAGCTTCGCCAGCAGAAGAATTTTACACCCATTCTCATGCTGACAGCAAAGGATGATGAATTTGACAAAGTGCTCGGCCTTGAACTAGGTGCGGATGATTATATGACAAAGCCGTTTAGTCCAAGAGAGGTCGTTGCTCGTGTAAAAGCTATATTAAGAAGAACGCAGATTCAAATGGAAGCTTCAGAGTCTAAGGTAAATAATGACTCAAATCAAATTATCATTAATCAATTGACTATATACCCAGAACAATATGAAGCCTATTATCAGGATAATCTTTTAGAGTTGACACCAAAAGAGTTTGAATTACTATTATATTTAGCAAAAAATAAAGGTCGAGTATTAACCCGTGATCAGCTGTTAAGTGCTGTTTGGAATTATGATTTCGCGGGAGATACAAGGATTGTAGATGTCCATATCAGCCATTTACGGGAAAAAATTGAAACGAATACAAAAAAACCAGAATACATTAAGACGATTAGAGGCTTAGGCTATAAGCTTGAGGAGCCAAAGGAAGAATGATAAGGGTTCGTACAAGGCTGCTCTTTACTTTAATTACACTGCTAGTCCTTGTTCTAATCTGTGTCGGTCTGATTCTAGGGCAATTATTTAAACAATATTATATACAAACATTTGATGAGCGATTAAAAAAAGAAAATGTACTTGTGGCATCCTATATTGAAGACCATGGGGGATTTCAAGATTATAGCCGTGACTGGATGTCTACAATAGGTAATGAATTGAATGCAAGAATTTCTGTTTTTGATATCGAAGGTACGGTTGTTTATGATAGCGGAGAAGCTGCTCAATCAAGTGATAACAATAGTAGGGTAATTGAAGCAATCGTTGAGAAAAATTATGATTATGTAGATAAATTAAATGAGTCCACACTCATAAATGATTTTCATATTAAGTATTATTGGGAGCCAGTTGAATTGAATGGTTCTAAAATGGGATATGTCCTTATAAGCACAAAAATGACGGAGCTCAAAAACGCCTATTCAAAAATCTGGTGGTTGTTAACCATCTGCTTTAGTTTTGCCTTTATTGTTATTTTTACGTTAGGTCGATTGATAATGAATCGCTATACCAAGCCGATTGAAAGAGCAACGAATGTGGCATTTGAATTAGCAAAGGGGAATTATCATGCCAGAACCTATGAGGATCAGACGGGTGAAATTGGCATGCTTAATTCATCATTAAATATTTTGGCTAGAAATTTACAAGATATAATGAAATCACATGAAATGCAAAAGGATCGTTTGAGTACTCTTATTGAAAGCATCGGCAGCAGTTTGCTTCTAATTGACAGTCGAGGATATATTAGCTTGATTAACCGTACATATAAGGAAATATTTGATGTGAATCCGTCTAATTTTTTATATCAGCTGTATTATGAAGCGATTGAATATCAGGATATTCGTAAAATGATAGAAGATATTTTTATGACGGAACAAAAGGTGAAAAAGCAAGTAGTCATCCCGTTGAAAATTGAACGACGCCATTTTGAAGTGTATGGAGTACCAATCATTGGAAAAAATGATGTTTGGAAGGGTATATTGCTTGTTTTTCATGATATTACAGAAATAAAAAAACTGGAACAGGTGCGCAAGGATTTTGTAGCAAATGTATCTCATGAGTTAAAAACACCGGTTACTTCGATAAAGGGGTTTTCTGAAACACTCTTAGACGGTGCAATGGATGATAAAGAGACACTGGAGACCTTTTTAAAGATTATTTTAAAAGAAAGTGACAGGCTACAATCTTTAATTCATGATTTGCTGGAACTATCTAAAATTGAACGAGAGGGCTTTAGTTTAACGATAGAATCCTTCGATTTCATCAGCTTGCTCGGAGAAGCGATAAGGATTATGGAAGGAAAGGCCAAGGAGAAGAATATAACCATTTTGGCTGACACATCTCCTAGTAAAATATATCTCGAAGGGGATATGGATCGTTTAAAGCAAGTCCTTATCAATATTATTTCTAATGCTGTTTTATATACTCCACAAGGTGGAAATATCTATATCGATGTGGAAGAAACCAGTAAGACTGTCATTGTGCATATTAAAGATACTGGGATGGGAATCGAAAAGGATGAAATTCCCCGTATTTTTGAACGATTCTATCGTGTTAATAAAGCAAGGGACCGAGATTCAGGAGGAACTGGACTAGGCCTAGCGATTGTAAAGCATTTGATTGAGGCTCATAAAGGAAGAATTACGGTAGATAGTGAGATGGGTAAGCATACAACCTTTAGTATTGAGCTGAATAAAAAGTTTTCGGACAAATAATAGGTCAACTTTACATATTATTAACACACCGTTTATAGCAGCTTAACATTATTCAGCTATGATTATTTATGAAATACCCCTTCATCCAAAGGAGCCAAAATAAAAGAGACGGAAGCAATAAGCTTTCGTCTCTTTTATTCTTTTTTACGAACAAGAGTCAATTATTTAGGAAAAAAGAAACATGTCTGAAACCTTTTCGCAATATAATCGTACATACTGTTATAGATATTTTGGAGAAAGGGTGATAAGATGATCAGTTTAAAAAGGATTTATATGATTGTTGCTGCCGTCCTTCTCATCATTATACTGGCTATAGCTGCTTTTACCACATGGTATACCGTTGATGAATCGGAGCAAGCAGTTATACTAACTTTTGGTGATGCAAAGGAAGGGACAAGTGAGCCGGGATTGCATTTTAAGTTACCATGGCCAATTCAGCAGGTTGAAAAGCTATCGAAAGAAACGTTTAGCTTACAATTTGGTTTCCAGGAAGAAAAAGGTGAGGTAAAAGAATTTCCAAAAGAAACAAAAATGATAACGGGCGATGAAAATATCGTATTGGCTGATTTAGTCGTTCAATGGAAAATTACAGAGCCAACTAAATATTTATATAACTCTGTCGATCCAAAGGAGATTCTATATGATACAACATCTGCATCGCTCCGCAGTATCATTGGCAGCTCAAAAATTGATGATGCCTTAACATCTGGTAAAGCTGAAATAGAAGCAGAGGTAAGGGACTTATTATCTACACTTATTAATAAATATGATATTGGAGTATCCATCTTAGCTGTGAAGTTGCAGGATGTAGAGCTTCCGAATGATGAAGTACGGAAGGCATTTACAAATGTAACAGATGCCAGAGAAACAATGAATACCAAGATAAATGAAGCAAAAAAATATGAGAATCAACGTTTGAATGAAGCAGAAGGTGAAAAGAAAGCCATTATTTTAAACGCCGAGGGTGATAAAGCTGAGCGTATCGAACGAGCCCGGGGAGATATTGCGGTTTTCGATAAGATATATGAAGGATATCAATCTAACCCTGACATTACAAAAGAACGTTTAGTCCTTGAAACACTTGAGCAGGTCCTTCCAAATACGGAAGTATATATTATGAATGATGATGGCAATACGATGAAATACTTCCCAATTCGTCCGCTTGAAACAAAATCTGAAGAAACGAAGAAGGGAAGTGAAAATAATGGCTGATGAAAAGATTATCAATATGAAAGAAAAGGGTGGTAATAGCTTTCAGTGGAGAGGCTACACGAAAATAGGTATCTTCTTTGTCATCCTTATTGCGATTATCTTGTTTATCTTTGTTAATGTTTTTATCGTAAAAGAAGGCGAGTACAAGGTTGTCCGCCAATTTGGGGAAGTAGTCCGGATTATTGATAAACCTGGCTTGAGCTATAAAATACCTTTTGTGCAAAGTGTGACATCCTTACCAAAGTATCAAATGATTTATGATGTAGAAGAAGCGGAAATCAATACAAAGGATAAAAAGAGAATCATCATTGACAACTATGCTGTCTGGAAAGTGGTTAACCCTAAACTAATGATTTCAAATGCTAGAACCATTGAAAATGCGGAAAGTAGAATGGAAGAGTTCATTTATTCTGTTGTTCGAGCAGAGCTAGGTTCATTAAATTATGATGAAATCATTAATGATGAAAAATCATCGCGGGGTTCATTAAATGATCGTATCACGGAACAAGTCAATGAATTTCTAGAAAAAGACAAGTATGGTATTGTCGTAATAGATGTTCGCATGAAAAGAACAGATTTACCGGAAGAAAATGAGCAATCCGTTTATACACGGATGATTTCGGAACGGGAAACAAAAGCACAGGAATACTTGTCCATGGGGGATGCTGAAAAGAATACCATTATCGCCCAAACAGATAAGACGGTACAGGAATTGCTGGCAACAGCAAAGGCAGATGCAGAGACGATTCGTGGACAGGGTGAAGCAGAAGCAGCACTAATCTATAACCAGTCCTACTCGAAGGATCCAAGTTTTTATTCACTATTCCGTACATTAGAGTCTTATAAAAAGACGATTAATGGGGAAACTGTGCTCGTATTACCATCTGATTCTCCATATGCCCGTTTGCTAATGGGTCAAGAATAACTAAATAGTCAATAGCCGTTATTTTCCCTTCCTTAATTAATCATGATAAACTAAGGGGAGGGAAATAATGGCTTTTTTATTTTGTAAACTAGCTGGCTTGTATAAGCTGTTAAATATAGAAAGGAGTGTTTATATGACTAAAAAGCTGGTATTAATTGATGGAAACAGTATTGCATATCGCGCGTTTTTTGCTTTACCGCTTTTACATAATGACAAAGGAATACATACGAATGCTATTTATGGTTTTACGATGATGCTGATGAAGATTTTAGAGGAAGAAAAACCGACACATGTACTGGTCGCGTTTGATGCAGGAAAAACAACCTTTCGTCATAAATCCTTTAGTGAGTATAAAGGAGGCAGACAGAAGACACCGCCTGAACTATCAGAGCAGTTTCCATTTATCCGAGAGCTGCTGGATGCCTACCGAATCTCCCGCTATGAGTTAGAAAACTATGAGGCCGATGATATTATTGGAACGCTAACCCTACAGGCAGAAAAAGAGGGTTATGAGATAAAGGTCATATCCGGTGATAAGGATTTAACCCAGTTAAGCTCTCCATTAACGACGGTCGGTATTACAAAAAAGGGTATTACCGATATTGAAGAATACACACCAGACCACATAAAGGAAAAATACGGTCTAACGCCTGAGCAGATTATTGACATGAAGGGTCTGATGGGGGACGCGTCCGATAATATTCCCGGTGTTCCCGGTGTAGGTGAAAAAACTGCCATTAAGCTTTTAAAAGAGTATCATACGCTGGAGGATTTATTATCTTCTGTAGATAAAGTGAGCGGCAATAAATTAAGAGAAAAGCTAATGACCTATAAGGACCAGGCTCTATTAAGCAAAGAGCTGGCAACAATTATGCGAGAAGCGCCGATTGAAGTCCAGTTAGCTGATATTGAATATGAAGGCTTTGAAAAGGAAAAGCTACGTGGTTTATTTATGGAGCTTGGATTTCAATCCTTGTTAGAGAAGTTTGGAGCGGAGCTTGTTGATACAGATGCTCAAGAATTAGAGGATATCGAGTTTGAAATAGTAACGGAAATACGTGAAGAGATTTTTGCTGATCAGAGTGCCTTCTATGTTGAAGTGCTGGAGGATAATTATCATTATGCTGATATTATCGGCTTTTCATTAGTGAATGAAAGGGGCAGCTATTTTATCCCAACGCATGTAGCACTTGAATCATCTATTTTTAAAGCATGGGCTGAGAATATGGAATGGAAGAAAACGGTTTATGATGTCAAACGATCCGAGGTTGCATTGCGTCATCATGGTATCCATTTAAACGGAGTGACCTTTGATTTACTGATTGCCGCCTATCTGGCAAACCCTTCAGAAACCACGGTCGATATTGCATCGATCGCCCATCGATACGGTTATTCTGCTATTCAATCGGATGAAATCTTTTATGGGAAGGGGGCAAAACGAAGGGTTCCAGAGGACAATGAACTTTCTGGGCATCTTGTCCGTAAGGCGCTGGCTTTATATGAGCTCGAAGAAAAGCTCGAGACTGAATTAAAGGAAAACCAGCAGCTAGAATTGTATCATGATTTGGAAATGCCGCTTGCCTTTATTCTTGCTGATATGGAATCGCAGGGCGTAAAGGTCGACCGTGAGCGCTTGAGCGGGATGGGAGAAGAGCTTAAGGCTAGATTAAATGACCTTGAAGTGCTGATTTATAGCTTAGCCGGTGAGGCCTTCAACATAAATTCACCTAAACAGCTCGGGGTCATATTGTTTGAAAAGCTAGGGCTGCCCGTTATTAAAAAAACGAAAACAGGTTATTCTACCTCTGCGGACGTACTGGAGAAATTAGAGGATAACCATGAAATCATTCAACAAATCTTATTGTTCCGTCAGCTTGGAAAGCTTCAATCTACCTATATTGAAGGGCTGTTAAAAGTCATCAACCCGAAGAATGACAAGGTTCATACCATTTATAACCAGACATTGACACAAACAGGAAGATTAAGCTCGACTGACCCGAATCTTCAAAATATCCCGATTCGTCTTGAAGAGGGAAGAAAAATCCGTGAGGCTTTTGTCCCTTCTGAAAAGGGCTGGGTGATCTTTGCAGCCGATTATTCGCAAATCGAATTGAGGGTCCTGGCCCATATTGCCAATGATGAAAAGCTGATTGAAGCCTTTAAAGAAGGAATGGACATTCACACCAAAACGGCCATGGAGGTCTTTCATGTTAAGGCTGATGAAGTGACAGCCAACATGCGAAGACACGCTAAGGCAGTTAATTTTGGAATTGTATACGGTATAAGTGATTACGGATTAAGTCAGAGTCTAAAGATAACCCGTAAGGAAGCTGGACATTTTATTACTCGTTATTTAGAAAGCTATCCGGGTGTAAAGGAATATATGGAGGAAATTGTTACAGAAGCTAAGCAAAAAGGGTACGTTTCGACATTAATGCACAGGCGTAGATATCTGCCGGAAATAACAAGCAGAAATTATAATTTACGCAGCTTTGCCGAGCGGACTGCCATGAATACACCGATTCAGGGAAGCGCAGCTGATATTATTAAAAAAGCCATGCTGGATATGGCAGAGCGTTTAAAGGTCGAGAATTTAAAAGCCCGCTTATTATTGCAGGTGCATGATGAATTAATATTTGAAGCTCCGGTTGAAGAAATTGAAATACTGAAGGAAATGGTTCCTGATGTCATGGAGAATGCCATTGAACTAAAAGTACCGCTAAAGGTAGACTATGCCTATGGTCCAACCTGGTTTGATGCTAAATAAGCTAAAGACCTACGAGTAGCCGGGAGTCGGATTTCGATATCGATGTTTAGAAAGGAGGGAGTGATATGCCTGAGCTTCCTGAGGTAGAGACGATTAGGAGAACGCTACTTGAGCTTGTTATTGGCAAAAAAATACATTCAGTATCTGTTTTTTGGCCGAAAATCATTAAACTGCCGGCAGAGGTCGAGCAGTTCTCGGATGCATTAGTTGGGCAAACGGTACAGGATATAGGAAGACGCGGGAAATTTCTTGTATTTTATACGGAGCTCTATGCACTTGTTTCGCATTTAAGAATGGAGGGTCGCTACACCGTATCAGAGGCAGAGGAACCCATTGATAAGCATACACATGTGATCTTCCATTTTACTGATGGCACAGAGCTTCGTTATCGTGATGTTCGAAAGTTTGGGACGATGCATCTTTTCCGTAAAGGAGAGGAATTTAATGCACTGCCCTTATCACAGCTAGGTCCTGAGCCGCTTGAGAACACATTTAATCTAGCGGAATTTAAGCACAAGCTTGCAAATAAGAAGCGCAATATTAAATCAGTGCTGCTTGATCAAACGGTCTTAGTCGGGCTTGGAAATATATATGTTGATGAGGCACTATTTAAGGCCCGCATCCACCCAGAAAGAATGGCACAGTCCCTTTCAGACAAAGAAGTAAATTCACTCTTTGAGAGTATAGTGGATACTTTGTCTGAAGCGGTGAAAAAAGGAGGCAGTACGGTTCGTACGTACGTAAACTCTCAGGGAGAAATGGGTATGTTTCAGTTAGAGCATTACGTTTACGGACGAAAAGGGGAAGCCTGTAAAGTCTGTGGAGCCGAGCTGATTAAAACGGTTGTCGGAGGCAGAGGAACCGTCTATTGCCCAGACTGTCAAAAATTAAAAGCGTAGGTGCTGGATAAAATTAAAAGCGTAGGCGCCTATAATTAATTCTTTTCTGATTAACATTGGAAGGGCTCCTTTCATAAACTAAGATAGTTGTTTATGCAGGAAGGAGCTTAATCCAATGGTAGAGATAGTCTCGCTTGTATTGTTAGCATTAGCTGTAAGCTTAGACAGCTTTAGTGTTGGTTTCACATATGGGCTAAGGAAAATGCGAATTCCTCTCAAGTCGATAGCCATTATAGCAGTCTGCTCGGCAATGACCCTGATGCTGGCTATGCTTATGGGACATCTTCTTGAGCAGTTCATGTCACCCTCATTCGCTGAAAGTATGGGTGGAATGATATTAATTGCTCTTGGTGTTTGGGTACTTTATCAGTTTTTTCGACCTGAAAAAGAAAAGGATATCTTGCCGCATGAAAAAGTCATCGTTAATTTTGAGATAAAGTCGCTCGGCATTGTAATTAATATTTTGAAAAAGCCTATGGTAGCAGATTTTGATAAATCAGGAACGATAACAGGGGTTGAAGCTTTTATGCTTGGGCTCGCGCTTTCACTTGATGCCTTTGGGGCTGGTGTGGGTGCGGTCATGCTAGGGTTTTCACCAGTTTATTTAGCGCTTGCGGTTGCCTTCTTGAGCTCTGGACTTGTATTTTTAGGAATGAAGCTGGGAACAAACCTAAGGCAAAATGCCTGGCTGCAAAGATTTTCTTTTATTCCTGGAATTGTCCTGATTATTATTGGATTATTGAAAATACAGATCTAACAGGGGATGTAGATAAACATGGCGGTTATTATCGGACTTACTGGTGGTATTGCAAGTGGTAAAAGTACGGTTTCAGAAATGCTTAAAAAACAGGGAATAACTGTGATTGATGCTGATATTGAAGCAAGACTGGCAGTTGAAATAGGTGAGGAAGCCTATAATCAAATTGTTCATCATTTTGGTCGGAGCATTCTTCTTGAGGATGGCTCAATTAACCGTGCAAAATTAGGAGAAATTATCTTTAATAATGAACAAGAAAGAAAGGTTTTAAATGGAATGGTTCATCCAGCGGTTAGAAAAAGAATGATAGAAAAGCAAGCGGCAGCCATAACAAGAGGTGAGACGCTGATTGTTCTGGACATTCCTCTTTTGTTTGAAAGTAAACTAACCGATATGGTTGACCGTATATTATTAGTCTATGTGGATGAAGAGGTACAGTTACAGCGCTTGATGAATCGGAATCAATTGACAAAGGAAGAAGCGCTTGCACGAATCCAATCCCAAATGCCGTTAAAAGAAAAGAAAGCCAAGTCAGATGCAGTCATCGATAATAACGGCACAATGGAACAGACAAAGCAGCAATTGTATAGCATTCTAAAGGAATGGGGATTAAAAAAAGAGGGCTAAAGTAGCCTCTTTTTTTGTTTGTTACTGTTGACTATGTGAAAGGACAATGTTGATTTTTGTGACTTTGTAGAGTGTAGTGGAAAGCGAAGTGCCCGGAATGGAAATCAGTATTTATTGGCAATTAAGAGAAAATTAAAAAATGTTAATAAAATATTTCTTTAACTTGTCACAAACGAAGGGCAATGTGTTATACTAATTACATATGAACAGATAAAAGTATAACATTTATTGTGGAAGGGGCCGAGTTATGAAGGCAAGAATAGCAATTAATGGTTTTGGAAGAATTGGAAGAATGGTGTTTAGAAGAGCAATTGTTGATAATAATCTTGATATAATCGCTATTAATGCAAGCTATCCTGCGGAGACGCTTGCTCATTTAATAAAATATGATACAAATCATGGTCCATTTGCAGGCGAGGTAAAAGCGGAACAGGATGCCATAATTGTAAATGGTAAGCGTGTTCAATTATTAAGCAACCGTAATCCGGAAGAATTGCCATGGAAAGAGTTGAAGATTGATATTGTTATAGAAGCTACAGGGAAATTTAATGCGCGTGAGAAGGCAGCCCTTCACTTAAATGCAGGAGCAAAAAAGGTGATTCTGACAGCACCTGGTAAAAATGAAGATGTAACCATTGTAATGGGAGTCAATGAAAAGGCTTTAAATATTGCAGAGCACGATGTCATCTCGAATGCCTCATGTACAACCAATTGCTTAGCGCCGGTTGCTAAAGTACTTGATGAGAAGTTTGGCATCGAAAATGGCTTGATGACAACTGTACATGCTTATACAAATGATCAAAAGAATATTGACAATCCACATAAAGATTTGAGAAGAGCTCGAGCATGCGCTCAGTCGATTATCCCAACATCAACAGGTGCGGCTAAAGCCCTTGCGCTCGTACTACCGCAATTAAAGGGTAAATTGCATGGAATGTCCTTACGTGTTCCAACTCCGAATGTTTCATTAGTGGATTTAGTAGTGGACCTTAAGCAAGACGTGACCATTGATGATATCAATAATGCTTTTAAAGCTGCGTCTGAAAATGAACTAAATGGAATCCTTGCAGTTACAGATGAACCATTGGTATCTGTTGATTTTAATACAAACCCTAATTCCGCTATTATTGATGGTTTATCAACGATGGTGATTGGTAAGAATAAAGTGAAGGTATTGGCTTGGTATGATAACGAGTGGGGTTATTCCTGCCGTGTAGTCGACTTAACCAACTATGTAGCTGAAAAGCTTTTAAATTCTTCGATTGTTAACGCTTAATAATAATATAGAAGTCTAGCAAAAAGGATTATCTCTTAGAGGTAATCCTTTTTATTGTGGCGATTCCTCTTTCGCTTCATCATTCATTATCAATATTTTGAAAATGGAGTATGGGATTTAGAGGATGAGCTCTTTTTTTATCATAAATTCAAAATGACTTGTACTGCCTACATCTTTTTAATAAGATAGTAGATAGGAAATTAAAGTCGGAGCTGATTGTATGAAATGCCCTTCGTGCCAAAATAATAATTCTCGTGTTGTTGACTCTCGTCCTGTTGATGAGGGACGGTCTATACGACGTCGAAGAGAGTGTGAGAAATGTGGTTATCGTTTTACTACATTTGAAAAAGTAGAAGAAAGTCCACTTGTTGTTGTGAAGAAGGAAGGAACAAGGGAAGAATTCAGTCGGGAAAAAATGCTGCGCGGCTTAATCAAAGCGTGTGAAAAAAGACCCGTTGCCTTAAAACAGCTGGAGGATCTTACTTCAGAAGTGGAGAAGGAATTACGTAATCAAGGGGTTTCTGAAATCAAAAGTGATGAAATTGGCGAAATGGTTATGGAAAGGTTAGCTAAAATTGATGAAGTATCATATGTCCGGTTCGCATCTGTTTACCGTCAATTTAAAGACATTAATGTGTTTATTGATGAATTAAAGGAATTAATCAAAAAAGAACAATCCTAATCAATACGGCATACCTTTTTGCCATTCCCTGACGCTTTTCCTATGAGCTAAAGAGTATTCTTTGGCTCTTTTTCAAATTATTCATGAAAGGTTGACTGTCATGACTCAACATTGGCAAGAACTTTTACCTATTGACCGATATGTCGTCGCTGCCAATGGTCTTTTGCATGATTATGATCGAAAAGTACTTACCTTCCTGTATCAGCCATTAATTGGTGCAGGCTGTATAAGTTTATATATGACGCTATGGGCGGAGCTGGAAGAAAACCGTTTATGGTCGGAATCTCACTCACATCACAGCTTAATGAATTTCATGGATATGAACCTAAAAGCGATTTATGAAAACCGCTTAAAGCTGGAGGGGATTGGACTGCTCAGGGCATACCTCAAAAAAGATGAAGATAAAAGAGCTTTTATATATGAATTACAGCCCCCTTTAACACCAGAGCAGTTTCTTTCGGATGGAATGCTGAATATCTATCTTTATCGCAAAATCGGTAAATCCCAATACGCAAGAGTCAAGCGCTTCTTTAGTGAAAAAACGATCGACCATTCAGAGTTTACACAGGTTACAAAGGAGTTTCAGGACGTCTTTTCATCTGGACATCCCAGCGTATTAGCTTATGATGCAGAAACAAGAAGTGATACAAGCATCTCTGAGGCGGAACGTTTTATTGGTCGCGGAGATGGCAACAGTATAAAAACGGAGCCGGTTGATTTTAATTTTGATTTACTTTTAGCTGGCATACATGAAAATTTAATTACGAAGAGTGCTTTCACACTGCAGGTAAGGGAAGCTGTAAGTAATCTAGCCTTTTTATATGGAATTGATGCATTGCAGATGAAAAATATCGTGATAAGCGCCATTACGGAAAATAATGAAATTGATGTTGAAGAGTTAAGAAAGTCTGCACGAGACTGGTATCAGTTTGAACATCAAGACCATCTGCCTTCCCTTATCGACAGAACACAGCCGCCCATTTTTCAAACAGCCAAGCAGGAGCCGGAGACACAGGAAGAAAGATTAGTTTATTATTTTGAAAATACTTCACCGCTTCAGTTTTTAAGAGACAAAAGCGGTGGTGCAGAGCCTTCCAAGGCAGATATAAAAATCATTGAAGATGTGATGTTTCAACAAAAGCTAAATCCGGGTGTTGTGAATGTTTTAATTGATAATGTGCTGCAAAAAACGGATATGAAGCTGACGAAGAATTATGTCGAGAAAATCGCCAGTCATTGGGCAAGAAAGAATATCAAAACTGTAAAAGATGCAATGGACTTGGCCAAAATGGAGCATCGTCAATATGCTGAGTGGGCAGAGACAAAGAAAACAGCAGCTAAACAGACCACTTCGAAAAAGAAACCAATAAGAACGGAAGTGATACCGGAGTGGTTCGATGGTGACGATAAAACCGGTACAACAAAGCCAAACAAGAAAACAGATAATCAGGACCATAAAAAACAAGAAATTGAAGCCATGCTGAAAAAATTACGACCACATGAGGTGGAGGAACATGGAGAAAATTAATGATACAATGAAACGCTTAGCTGGAAATGCTAATTTTCAGAAGAAATATCAGGAAATGAAACAAAAGATATTGGAGAATCCTGAAGTAAAAGCCTTTCTGCTTGAACATAAGGATGAACTGACACAGGATATGATTGAAAAAAGTATGATGAAGCTTCATGAGTATTCGAACCAAAGTAAAAAATGTGATAAGTGTCCAAGCCTTGGTGGATGTATTAACTTAATGAAGGGGTATCATCCGGAACTAATAATATCCAGAGGTTCAATTGAGATTCATTATGATAAATGTCCTAATAAAATCATGGATGATGAAAAGAGAAAAAATGAAAAGCTTATTCAAAGCCTATATGTACCAAAGGATATATTACGTGCCTCCTTTTATGATATGGAAAAGGATGAGGATCGTACAGATGCCATCCAAAAAGCACTTGCCTTTGTTATTAACTATAAGCAAGGAGAGGTTAATAAAGGCTTATATTTCTATGGACAGTTTGGAGTTGGAAAATCCTATCTTTTAGGTGCGATTGCTAACGAATTAGCGGAAAAGAAGATTCCTTCTATGATTGTATATGTTCCGGAATTATTCAGAGAATTAAAGAGTGCCATTGGAGATTCAACATTGAATGAAAAAATGGAAGCAATCAAAAAGATGCCCGTATTAATGCTGGATGATATCGGTGCGGAAACGATGTCAAGCTGGGTTAGAGATGAGATTCTTGGTCCCATTCTACAATTCCGCATGCTTGATAATTTACCGACCTTTTTCACCTCAAATTATGATTTTGAAGGTCTTGAGCACCACCTAACCTATAGCCAGCGTGGCGAAGAAGAGAAGGTTAAGGCTAGAAGAATTATGGAAAGAATTAAGTATTTAGCTGAGCCAGTCTACGTGACAGGAAAAAATCGAAGAAATTAACCGGCTAATAGCCGGTTTTTCTTATGACCTGCTTCTAATTTGGCCAAGACCCCCATATACATATAAGCAGAGATATGTAAAGGGGGGATACGGTTGATTGAAATCCATTTTCAGCATAAAGAAGATGCAATGAGGTTGTATGGCTACTTTCAGCAATTGCTAGACTACGAGTCATTTTCTAAATATACTCTTCATTATGAAGATTCACATATAGTTCAATGCAGGTATTTAGAAGATACCTGCTGTTTAGAGGATCATAATGCTTTTTTACAATGGGTAAAAAAGTCCTTATGTCAATTTATGCTGACAGTTAAATTAAATGATTGGTTAAGACATATGCTGGCAACACATTATCATTATCGGGATGAAGAAGAGCAGCAGCAAATTATCGAAATTGTTCATTCTGTACTAGAAGGAAAAATGGAAGAATTAACAGTTTTTCTTCCTAAAATGAATATCAAGGACTACTTATCAAGTCTTATTCATGATTGGTTTCAGGAGCATGCAGGGATATTTGCCTTTGACTCCTTTGTAACCTTCAGACTGCGGAACTTCCATAATGAGTTGAAGAAGTATGTTGAATTGTCGCTTGATGAATATAAATTAGAGCAGGAATATCAAATGTTTATACAAACACTGCGAGACTTTCTAGTGGACAGAGAGCCTAAATTAAAGCATTTGCATGTGCTAGTATCCGATGCTATTACGTTTTTTAATGAGCAGTTTGAGGAAATTAAGCGTGCAGAATTGGCAAAAATGGTTGACCGCAGACTGTTAATCAATCATCCCGTCTATATTGACTCGGTTACCATTGCCCCCTTGCTCTCGATTGCTCCAGCGCAGATTTATATTTATACAGATGACCCTGATCAACCGATTGTCCGTACCATTCGAAATATTTTCGAAGAAAGAATAATCAGCCGTCCTCTAAAATCGATTGGGGAATACTGGAGGCAATCTGGAGACGCCTTCGACAAAAAAGTATAAAAGCCCTTGATTTTAGAAATGATAATAACTATAATACGTACATAGAATGGATATTGAAAAGTATTGACGAGGACAAGGGTATTCTTTTACGGTTTATAGAGAGGGAAGGCAAGGCTGAAACCTTCCTAACACGAATCGATTACTTACCACCTCTAAACTTCAACCGGGAAAAACGAATTCAGGCGGTAAAATAACACTGGCTGTATTCATTGAGTATCGGAAGACGGAATAAACCGTTATCTTACTACGAAGTCATTTTTGCTATGCGAATATGAGAAGTAGGGTGGAACCACGTGTCTAACAGCTCGTCCCTTTTTATAGGGATGAGCTTTTTTATTTTTTCATAATGATTTTCAAGGAGGAAAAAACATGTCAGAGGTTGTGAAAATTTCGTTTCCGGATGGAGCTGTGAAGGAGTTTCCTAAAGGAACCACAACAGAGGATATCGCTGCTTCTATTAGCTCAGGCTTAAAGAAGAAGGCCTTGGCTGGAAAGCTAGACGGTGTGATGTATGATTTAAAACGCCCGATTGAAGAAGATGGAGCGATTGAGATTATTACTCAGGATCAGCCGGAGGCTTTAGAGATTCTACGTCACAGCAGTGCTCACTTAATGGCACAGGCCATTAAACGTTTATACAAGGATGTTAAGCTTGGCGTGGGACCTGTCATTGAAAGCGGCTTTTATTATGATATTGATATGGAGCAATCCTTAACACCAGAGGACCTGCCGCTTATTGAAAAGGAAATGAAGAAGATTATTAATGAAAACCTTCCGATTATCCGTAAAGAAGTAAGCCGCAATGAAGCGATTCAAATTTACAAGGAAATCGGCGATGAATACAAAATCGAGCTAGTTGAAGCGATTCCTGAGGATGAAACGGTGACGATGTATGAACAAGGCGAGTTCTTTGACCTATGCCGCGGAGTCCACGTTCCGTCTACAGGGAAATTAAGAGAGTTTAAACTCTTAAGTATCGCAGGTGCTTACTGGCGCGGTGACAGCGATAATAAAATGCTGCAGCGTATTTACGGTACGGCCTTCTTTAAAAAAGAGGATCTTGACGAGCATTTACGACTGCTCGAGGAAGCAAAGGAACGTGATCACCGTAAGATTGGGAAAGAGTTGAATTTATTCGCTCATTCGCAGCAGGTTGGACAAGGTCTCCCGTTATGGCTTCCGAAGGGTGCGACAATTCGTCGTCTTATTGAGCGTTACATTGTTGATAAAGAGGTCAGCCTTGGCTATGACCACGTGTATACTCCAATCATGGCAAATGTGGAGCTTTATAAAACATCTGGTCACTGGGCACATTATCAGGAAGACATGTTCCCTGTGATGGAAATGGACAATGAACAGCTTGTTCTTCGCCCAATGAACTGTCCACACCACATGATGGTTTATAAAAATTCGATGCACAGCTATCGTGAGCTGCCGATTCGGATTGCGGAGCTTGGCATGATGCACCGTTATGAAATGTCTGGAGCACTTTCAGGTCTGCAACGTGTTCGTGGTATGACATTAAATGATGCCCATATCTTTGTCCGTCCGGATCAAATCAAGGAAGAATTTAAACGGGTTGTCGAGTTGATTTTAGAGGTATATAAGGACTTTAACTTTACTGATTATTCCTTCCGGTTATCTTACCGAGATCCTGAAAATACAGAAAAATACTACGATGATGACGAAATGTGGGAAAGAGCCCAAAGCATGCTGAAGGAAGTTATTGATGAAATGGGTGTTGACTATTACGAAGCAGACGGGGAAGCAGCCTTCTATGGTCCAAAGCTGGACGTACAGGTTAAAACTGCTCTTGGCAAGGAAGAAACCCTTTCAACAGTACAGTTAGACTTCTTACTACCTGAGCGTTTTGATTTGACATATGTTGGTGAAGACGGCAAGCCGCATCGCCCGGTCGTTATCCACCGTGGTGTTGTTTCAACAATGGAACGATTTGTTGCCTTCCTGATTGAAGAATATAAAGGCGCACTGCCAACCTGGCTGGCACCAGTACAAGTTCAAGTCATCCCGGTTTCTCCGGATGTACACTTTGACTACGCGAAAAAGGTTCTTGATCAGTTAAAAGCACAGGGCTTCCGTGTTGAACTTGATGCCCGAAATGAAAAAATCGGTTATAAAATTCGTGAAGCGCAAATGCAAAAAATTCCTTATATGCTAGTTGTAGGGGATAAAGAAGTAGCAGAGGAAGCTGTGAATGTCCGTAAATACGGTGAGCAGAAGTCTGAAACAGTTCCATTTGCAGATTTTGTTAATGGACTTAATGCAGAAGTGAAAAAGTAACTTCCTTCCGCTTTTACTATATCCAAATGAGAAAGACAATAAATGGATGGTAAAAAACTATTGCAAGACATTCATTTATTTGATAAGATTCTTTTTGTTGTGATAAAAAGTAATTATTATTCCTTTGACATAACAACATCATTTGTGATATAGTGAAACAGTTGAAATTGAATACTTTTAGGGAAAAGAAGAAGCACCCGCTTCTCACCTGATTGACGCACCAGGCAGTTGACAGGTTTTGCGAAGACTTTTATTAATGTTGGTTTCGTAAAGTGTGGGTGTGTTCACCCACACTTTTTTTGTTGATATTATATATACCTGCTGTCACAGGATCAGGTGAATCTTGACCTAAACTTTGTATTCTGATAAAACCCCGGAGGTGTTTGACTATTAGCAAAGATATGTTATTAAATGAGGGAATTCGTGCTCGCGAAATTCGTCTTATTGATCAAAACGGTGAACAATTAGGAATTAAATCAAAAAATGAAGCACTTGAAATTGCTGCTCGTGTTAATCTTGATCTTGTTCTGGTTGCTCCGAACGCGAAGCCTCCAGTAGGCCGTATTATGGACTATGGAAAGTTCAAGTTCGAACAGCAGAAGAAAGAAAAAGAAGCGCGTAAAAATCAAAAGATTATCAATATCAAAGAAGTTCGCTTGAGCCCGACTATTGATGAGCATGATTTCAATACAAAGCTTCGTAATGCGATTAAATTCCTTGAAAAAGGCGATAAAGTGAAAGCATCGATCCGCTTTAAAGGACGTGCTATCACACATAAAGAAATTGGACAACGTGTATTAGTTCGTTTCTCTGAAGCATGTAAAGAAATTGCGACTATTGAATCACATCCAAAAATGGATGGAAGAAGCATGTTCATGGTCTTAGCACCTAAAATCGAAAAGTAAGAGGAGGAATACCAAATGCCAAAAATGAAAACTCACCGCGGCGCTGCAAAGCGTTTCAGAAAAACTGGATCTGGTAAATTAAAGCGTGACCACGCATATACAAGCCACTTATTCGCAAATAAATCTACGAAACAAAAGCGTAAACTTCGTAAAGGTGCTTTAGTTTCTAAAGGTGATTTCAAACGTATTCGTCATTTATTAGACAACATCAAGTAATTCGAAAGTACATGATAACAGGAGGGAAACCATATGCCACGTGTAAAAGGCGGTACAGTTACTCGCAAACGTCGTAAAAAGGTTCTTAAATTAGCAAAAGGTTATTTCGGTTCAAAACATACATTATATAAAGTTGCCAATCAACAAGTAATGAAGTCTTTACAATACGCTTACCGTGATCGTCGTCAGAAAAAGCGTGACTTCCGTAAGCTTTGGATTACTCGTATCAACGCAGCTGCACGTATCAACGGTCTTTCTTACAGCCGTTTAATGCACGGATTAAAGCTTGCTGGTATCGAAGTAAACCGCAAAATGCTTGCTGAATTAGCAGTTAGTGATGCAAATGCATTTGCTGAATTAGCATCTGTTGCAAAAGCAAACTTAAGCAAATAATTATTTGTTAAAAGCCATTCTCTAAACGGAGAGTGGCTTTTTGTATGAAATAGGAAACATTTCTTTGTATGGAGGATAATATGACTAGCTACATCATTTTATATTTTCTACTGATCAATCTCATTGGACTTCTCATTATGAAAAAGGATAAACAGAAAGCCATCAAGCAGCAATATCGCATTAGTGAACAGACGCTTTGGACAATAGCTTTCATTGGAGGGGCAATAGGTACAACATTGGGAATGAGGCTATTCAGACATAAAACAAAGCATCCTTCCTTTAAAATGGGCTTTCCGCTCCTGGCACTGCTTGATTTCATTCTTTTCTTCTATTTGATTAATTAGTCATAACCTTCCCTATTTGATGATAAGCTTTAAAGACAGCAAGAATTGGGCAGAGAGAAGGTGAAGGAATGGATGAGAGTCTTGCCATCTTACTCGTAATGGTTCAAGCGGGAGGGGTATTGGCGCCCGTTGCATTTATTCTCTTTCATATTTTCCGTCAGTTTCTATTTATACCGGTGACGCTCGTTTGCATGACCGGTGGGATTTTATTTGGCTCCGTACTCGGAACCATCTATTCTCTAATTGGTTTAATGGTAAGCTCCATTTGTTTTTATTTACTAATTGGTAAGCTGCCGAAAACTCATGAAAAATTGTCTAATTTGAAAAAGAAATGGTTTGGTGAATACCGTAATGTGACGGTTACACAAACGGCTATATTACGTTTAATTCCCTTTATTCATTACCATTTGCTGAACTTTTGTTTAATCGAAAAAAAACATGAGTTTAAATCATATGTGAAGAATTGCTTGCTATCTAATCTTCCGCTAGCCTTCTTTTTCTCCGTTTTTGGAGAATTTATTAGCGGTTTTACGCCAATGATTATTGCTATTATTTTATTTTCTTTAATGGTTCTTGCTTATCTATTTCGAGAAAAGGCATCGATCATTAAATGGAAAGAGTTTTTTAAAACAGACCAGGCTTAATAAAAGGATCATAAAAAAAGAGGCTTCCTTGTAGGGAAGTCTCTTTTTATTCATAAGGGGTTTCAGGTTCATGATTACGTTGGACAAACTCCTTGACAGGACTTTTCCAATCTATGGAAGCATTGGGGTAATCCACTTTGATCATATCTTCAAGAAAACGAAAGTCGTCGCGGACAAAGCCCTTCAATGCATTAACGCTGTGGGGCCAAATAAAAATAGATACAACATCAAATTGCTTATCTGTTGTCCCTAAATATTTCTCACCTTCGAAGAGTGCACCTTTATAGGTAAGAAGGAAGTTTTTCCTTACATTGTTAGGATCATCTAAAAAATAAAAATTCTTTTGTTCATGTGCGAGCTCAAGTTTTCTCTTCGGATTGAGGATAAATTTTATTACTCGATAGATTAGAAAAATGATGAGGGCGAACAGTAATAAGCGTATGAGCCACATCATTAAAAAATTCTCCCCTCTCTATTGTTTTCTTATTTTACGTTTAACAAGCAAAAAAGTTTCACTTAGAATACTATTCAATGAAAAATATCTAAAAGAATTGAAAAGGCTATTTTTTGTATAAACCTAACCCCCTTTTGTATAATAGAAAAGAAACCATATAAAGGAGTCGAAATGATGGCTAAATTAGATGAAACCCTTATGATGTTAAAAGAATTAACGGATGCTAAAGGGATTCCTGGAAATGAACGGGAACCGCGAGAAGTCATGAATAAATACATAGCTCCTTATGCAGATGAAGTCACGATGGACAATCTTGGCAGCTTGATTGCCAAAAAAACAGGTGACGAGAACGGACCTAAGATTATCGTTACCGGCCATTTAGATGAAGTTGGTTTCATGGTGACGCAAATTGATAAGAACGGATTCTTGAAATTTCAAACGGTTGGCGGCTGGTGGAATCAGGTTATGCTGGCGCAGCGAGTGACGATCACTACCCGTAAAGGAGATATTACAGGAGTTATTGGCTCGAAGCCTCCTCATATTTTATCCCCAGAAGCAAGAAAGAAACCATATGAAATAAAGGATATGTTCATCGATATCGGCGCCTCCAGTAAGGAAGAAGCGGAAGAATGGGGTGTGCGTCCTGGGGATATGGTTACACCTTACTTTGAATTTACCGTAATGAATAATGAAAAGATGCTGCTTGCCAAAGCCTGGGATAATCGAATTGGTTGTGCGATTGCCATCAATGTTTTGAAGCAGCTAAACCAGGTTAATCACCCTAATGTTGTGTACGGTATTGGCGCTGTTCAAGAGGAAGTGGGTCTGCGTGGTTCAAAAACCTCTACTTTTAAGGTTGAGCCGGATATTGGTTTTGCTGTTGATGTAGGCATCGCCGGTGACACACCAGGAGTAACGGAAAAGGAAGCACTTAGCAAGATGGGCAATGGTCCGCAAATTGTATTGTATGACGCTTCCATGGTGTCTCACAAAGGCTTACGTGATTTAGTCACTGACACTGCAGATGAATTGAATATTCCATATCAATTTGAGTCCATACCTGGCGGTGGAACAGATGCAGGCTCTATACATGTAACGGCAAAAGGTGTTCCAGCTTTATCGATTGGCATTGCTACACGCTATATTCATTCGCATGCTGCGATGCTTCATCGTGATGATTTTGAGAATGCCGTAAAGCTAGTTGTTGAAGTCATTAAACGTTTGGACCGTGAAACAGTAAATCGTATTACATTTGAATGATGGAACAAAAAGAGCACCTAAATAATCGGGTGCTCTTTAAGCTTCCATTCATTATTTTAAACCGCTCTCTAATGCCTGGAGCATTTCTTTTTTGTCCTGTTCAGAGGAATTTTTCCAAATAACCTCAAAAAGAACGCCTAAGCCTGGAAGCATTTTTTCTTCACCGTTTGAAATCGCATCTACAATGGTATCCTCCAGCTGGTCCTGCGTATTTCCAGCTACATTGTGAATAATTGCGTTGCGCAAATTTAAATTCATAAGAGCACTCCTCCTGTATACATAATCTCCAACAGCCATAGTCTTCCACATTACTTAATGAATTATGTATGAAAATTAAGCTATAATAGAAATAAGTGTCAATATTAAAGGAGCGTTAAGGTTGAAGTATATTGAATCTATAAAAAACCCAAAAGTAAAGGCTTGGAAGAAGCTATTAACGAAAAAAGAAAGAGATCAAACAGGAAAATATTTAATAGAAGGCTTTCATCTTGTTGAAGAAGCCTTAAAGGAACAGGTAGTTCTAGAAGTCATTGTCAATCAGGATACAGAAATACCGGCATCGTTAAATATAGAAGGTACAGAGGTAATCTATGTTAAAGAAGAGGTTTTGAAGGCGATTTGTGATACGGAAACACCGCAGGGCATTGCTGCTGTCTGTGAGCAAAGGAAAAGTACCATAGAAGAAATCCGTTTGGAGAAGCTATTGCTGCTGGATCGAGTTCAGGATCCAGGTAATCTTGGGACTATGATTCGTACCGCCGATGCAGCAGGAATGGATGCTGTGATTTTAGGAGATGGCTGTGCTGATCCTTATAATCCAAAGGTGATTCGGTCCACTCAGGGAAGTTTGTTTCATTTACCGATTATGAAGGCACCATTAGGGGAGTTCATCGAGAAACTAAAGATACCTGTATATGGAACGGCGTTAGAAGGTGGAATCCCTTTTGAACAGGTAGAAAAAGCAGACGCTTTTGCTCTTCTTTTAGGAAATGAAGGCCAGGGCGTCGCGAAGGAATTATTGGCAAAAACAACGAAAAATCTATATATACCTATTTACGGAAAGAGTGAATCGTTGAATGTCGGGATTGCAGCAGGAATATTAATGTACTATTTAAGAAAATGAATTTGAAACCAAATATAAATTGTAATATAATATAACATAAATTTGATAAAAAAAGACATTGACAGAGAAGAGTAGCTTAGGATATCCATTTCAAGGGAAAAAATGCCGTGACTGAGAGCATTTTAATGGCGCTGTTTAAGTGAATTCACCTCTCGAGTCGACATTGGGAAGACGTTCTGTCTGAAAAATGTTCCGGTGAAGAGCCGTTATACGTATTGAGTGAGTGCGGGTGATGATATCTGCGCTAATAAGGGTGGTACCGCGATACATAAGCCTCGTCCCTTTTTGGGAGCGAGGTTTTTTTGTGTTTTACCATAACATGAGGAACAAACAAAATCTCAAACTAAGAGATTTCATAAACCAAAGGAGGAATTTGTCATGCAGGAACGTTTACAAGAACTGCAGGCAGAGGCGCTGCAAAAGGTAGCTGCTGCTGCAAGCTTAAAAGAGCTGAACGATATTCGTGTTGCTTATTTAGGTAAGAAAGGGCCGATTACTGAAGTATTGCGCGGAATGGGAAAGCTTTCTGCTGAAGAACGACCAAAAATGGGTGCCCTAGTGAATGTGGTTCGTGAAGAAATTACATCAAAAATTGAAGAAAAACAAGCTGTACTGGAAGAGGAAGCCGTTAATGCTCAGCTGGCAGCTGAAACCATTGATGTGACATTACCGGCTAGACCGGTTAAGCGCGGGAATCATCATGCCTTAACTCGTATTGTTGAGGAAATCGAGGATATTTTCATCGGAATGGGTTATCAAGTAGCAGAAGGTCCTGAAGTGGAAACGGACTATTATAACTTTGAAGCACTAAATTTACCGAAGAGCCACCCTGCCCGTGATATGCAGGATTCATTCTATATTACAGAAGAAATCTTAATGCGTACCCATACATCACCGGTACAGGCAAGAACAATGGAAATGCATAATGGACAGGGTCCAGTGAAAATTATCTGTCCTGGTAAAGTGTACCGCCGCGATAACGATGATGCGACCCATTCCCATCAATTTATGCAAATTGAAGGATTGGTCATTGATGAAAATATCTCTATGAGTGATTTGAAAGGGACGCTTGAAGTCTTCTTGAAAAAGGTATTTGGTCAGGATCGTGAAATCCGTCTTCGTCCAAGCTTTTTCCCATTCACAGAACCATCTGTTGAAGTCGATATTTCCTGTAAAATCTGTAAAGGTTCAGGCTGTAGCGTATGTAAACAAACTGGCTGGATTGAAGTATTAGGTTCAGGAATCGTTCATCCTAACGTACTTGAAATGGCGGGATTTGATTCAAAGAAATACTCTGGCTTTGCCTTCGGTATCGGTGTTGAAAGGATTGCCATGCTGAAATATGGTGTAGATGATATCCGTCATTACTATACAAATGACGCTCGTTTCTTAAAGCAATTTGACCATTACGAATCATAATAACATTACTAATATAAAGGAGGATTTTCATGTTTGTTTCATATAAATGGCTGCAGGAATATGTAGACCTTTCCGGAATCAGTGCTGACGAACTTGCTGATAAAATAACAAAGAGTGGCATTGAAGTAGAAGGAGTAGAGAAGAAAAGTGAGGGATTAAAGGGTGTTGTTATTGGTCACGTATTAGAGTGTGAACAGCATCCGAATGCCGATAAATTAAATAAATGTCTCGTGGATATTGGTGCTGAAGATCCAGTACAAATTATCTGCGGTGCACCGAATGTTGGCAAAGGGCAGAAGGTAGCAGTGGCAACCGTTGGTGCCGTACTGCCGGGTAATTTTAAAATTAAAAAGGCTAAGCTACGCGGTGAAGTGTCAAACGGCATGATTTGTTCACTTCAGGAGCTTGGGATTGAAGCAAAATTAGTCGCAAAGGAATATTCTACAGGGATCTTTAACTTCCCGCAGGATGCAGTAGTGGGAGAGGATGCTCTTGCTGCTCTAGGCTTAGATGATGAAATCCTAGAGCTTAGCCTAACACCTAACCGCTCAGATGCCTTAAGTATGCTAGGGGTAGCCTATGAAGTAGCTGCGATTCTGGGTCGTGAGGTAAAGTGGCCGGATAGTGATAAAGTGGAGGCAGCTGAGAAGGCAGCAGATTATATTGATGTAAAAGTAGAAACTCCTGAGGATAACCCATTATACATGGCAAAGGTTGTTAAGGATGTCAAAATCGGACCGTCTCCATTATGGATGCAGACACGACTTATGAATGCCGGCATCCGTCCACACAATAATGTCGTGGATATTACCAATTTTATTTTACTT
This sequence comes from Bacillus tuaregi, assembly GCF_900104575.1. NCBI lineage: Bacteria > Bacillati > Bacillota > Bacilli > Caryophanales > Bacillaceae > Bacillus > Bacillus tuaregi. The sequence continues at coordinate 3,442,363 of NZ_LT629731.1, read as the reverse complement.
GAGTACGGTCAGCCACTTCATGCGTTTGATTATGATCGTTTTGGTTCTAAAGAAATTGTCGTGCGCAGAGCAAAGGCAGAGGAAAAAATCACGACTCTTGATGAAGTGGAGCGTACGTTAACACCTGATCATCTTGTCATTACAAATGGAATTGAACCTGTTGCGATTGCAGGGGTCATGGGCGGCGCTGATTCTGAAGTGAAGGACGATACAACGAATGTAATCATTGAAGCAGCCTATTTTGCAGGGGCTGTTGTTCGTAAGGGCTCTAAAGACCATGGCTTAAGAAGTGAAGCGAGTGCCCGTTTTGAAAAAGGGGTGGATCCTGCACGAGTACGTGAAGCAGGAGAGCGTGCTGCCAAGCTGATGGCGGAATACGCAGGTGGGATTATCCTACAAGGCTCAGTTGAATTTAATGATTTAAGAGTGGAGCCTGCCGTGGTTTCCATCACGCTTGATAAAATCAATACATCAATTGGCACAAATATCAGTGCTGAACAAGTAATCGATATTTTCACCCGCTTACAATTTGATGTGAAGCTGGATGGTGACACCTTCATTGTAACAGTTCCAACCCGCCGTGGTGATATTACCATTGAAGCAGATTTAGTGGAGGAAATTGCCCGCTTGTACGGCTATGATAATATTCCTTCCACCCTTCCAGTCGGTGCAGCAACACCTGGTAGATTGTCAGACTATCAACAAAAACGCCGTATTGCCCGTCGTACTCTAGAAGGTGCTGGACTATACCAGGCAATTACTTATTCATTGACAAGTCCTGAGAAAGCAGCTCAATTCGCACTAGAGCAGGGTGATTCTATTCGTCTCGCTATGCCTATGAGTGAAGAACGCAGTCAGCTTCGCTTAAGTATCCTTCCTCAGCTATTAGAGGTAGTAAAATACAATCAGGCTCGTCAAATTGATTCTGTTGCTTTATATGAAATTGGGTCTGTTTTCTTAAAGCAGGGAGATAACCAGCTTCCTAATGAGAGAGAGCATGTTGCCGGTGCTATTACAGGTTTATGGGAAGCAAACCTATGGCAGGGTGAGAAAAAGCAGGTCGATTTCTACGTGGCCAAAGGTGTGTTAGAAGCATTATTTGATTCCCTTGGAGTAACAGGAAGCATTACGTATCGCCAAGCAGTAATGAAAGAGATGCATCCGGGGCGTACAGCTGAAGTGCTTTTAAATGGTGAAGCAATTGGTTATGTTGGTCAGGCGCACCCAACCGTGCAGAAGGATTACGATATTAAAGAAACCTATGTTTTTGAACTATCCTTTAAAGCACTCGCTGAAGCAGAGGTTGAACCAATCTCATATGAAATGATTCCACGTTACCCTTCTATTACACGTGACATTGCCCTTGTGGTGGATAAAGAGAAATCAGCAGGTGAACTGGAAACCATTATTACGGATGCTGGCGGAGCTTTACTAAAAGACGTACATCTATTTGATTTATACGAAGGTGAACGTATGGAAGAAGGTAAGAAGTCCCTTGCCTTCTCGCTTAAATACTTTGATCCAGAACGTACTTTAACAGATGAAGAAATTACAAAGGTACATGACAAGGTATTAGATGCAGTAAAAGAGCAGGCTGGTGCTGTTTTACGCAGTTAATGACGATAGACTCCCTCCCACTGCCAATTGGCAGTGGGTTTTTATGCTGATAGTAGTAATTTGTTCATATTTTTGAAAAGGGTTCAAACTTATAATACCTCTTTTAATGGTAAAATTAGGCTATAAGTAAAAAGTACTATATAGCGGTCGGTCATTCTACTAAAGTAAAGGAGGTAGTGATTATATGAGTATTTTTACAAAAACTAAAGCATGGAGTGAGTACATCGAATATTCGCATGAAACGGATATTTCTAATGGGGATGAAAAGGATCAGGAGCAAATCTGTCTGATAGGTCTAAATCAGGAGACCTTACTGTCTATAAAGGACGCCGCCTTCATTCTTTTACCATATAAAAAGGAAATCATGGAGAAATTATTTGGCTGCATCAGCGTAAATGAGCGTCTTCAAAAGAAAATGCTGGAGCATTTAACGCTTAGTCAAGCGAAGCAGGTCTTGGAAAGCTATTTAGAGCAATTTTTACGCGGAGAAATAGACCAGGAATATTTAAGCTCCAGGGCAGCTATTGGAAAATCACATAGTCAAATTCAGCTAAGTGTGAGCTACTTTATTTCAGTCCATCAAAGGTTAATCCGGATGATGATTTCTATTTTAATGGAGGAGTTACACCGTAAGCCAAATCGTATGATGGATGCAGTATGTGCAGTACAAAAATTAGCTGCTTTTGATCTGCAGCTTATTCTAGAAAAATATATAGAGGAAACCTATAAGCCTTTTCTCTTCGGAATATCCGATACACTGAGCCGGACAACTCAACTAGATACGATGAAGCAGCTGATTACAGGGATGGAAAATCAAATTGAAGAAACACAAAATGTTACGGCTGCCACTCAGGAAATGGGAACATCTATTCAAGAGGTTGCTAATCATGCTATCAAAGTATCAGAAGGTACGGATGAGGCCGTTCATTCTGCTGAGCAAAGTAAAGAGGTTGTCGATGAAGCGCTGGAGGATATTAACCAGGTGGGTCATGTATATGAGCAGGTCGTTGATAAGGTAAGCCAGCTCGATCAAGAAATTCAATATACTCAGGATGTCGTAATGATTATTAAAGGAATTGCAGAACAAACGAATCTGCTTGCTTTAAATGCCAGTATCGAGGCAGCAAGGGCTGGTGAACATGGAAAGGGCTTTTCGGTCGTTGCAACAGAGGTTCGGAAATTGTCAGAGCATACGAAGGAGCAAATCATACAGATTACCTCCAGCATGGAGTCCCTGCAGTCGGTCTCGAATCAAGTAACACAGCAAATTAAACAAACCGGTATGCTAGTTGAACATAGTGTAAAGGGAGCTCAATATGCCGGGGATGCACTCGTGAAAATTGTAACGACAATGAAGGATATAAATCAGTCGATTTCGCAAATTGCCGCGATGACTGAAGAACAGTCATCTGCAGTCCTTGATATTGCGCAGCGAAACAATCTAATTTATGAGCACAGCGTGAATTCTCAGCAGGTTGCTAAAGAGTCTGCAAGGATGATTCAACAGCTAAGCAAGGATTTAGAGGAATATCGAAATAGTTTTTTTAGGCTAAATCTAAACCTTAATCCTAACGAGGTGATACTTATTGCCAAAGCGGACCATCTGCTGTGGAAATGGAGAGTATACAATATGATACTGGGTTTAGAAAGCATTGACTCGAGTTCTGTTCAATCCCATAAGAATTGCAGATTAGGTCATTGGTATTATGGGGAATTACCTGCGGGGATAAAAAATAAGCCTTCATTTATTCAAATCGAGGATTCCCATATGCAGGTCCATCGATTGGCAAGAAAGGCTGTTGAGGAATATGAGAAAGGAGATATCGACACTGCGCAGACCTGTCTTTCTCGTTTAGAAGAGGCATCAAGTACTGTCGTATCATTATTGACAAAGCTGGAGTCAGAGTTAGATTAATGGAGAAAATGAAAAGAGACTCGTGATCTACTTTATCATCCGTCTCTTTTCTAAATGTATAATTAATTGGATAAAAGCTAGCTTTTGTTGACTAGCTTCATAGCTTTTTCGGTATTGGCAAAATGCAGCTTTACATATTTGGGCAAAATATCTTTTCCCTTGTCCTTAATCAATCTTGCGGCAGCAACATCTACTTGGGAACCGGCGCCCTTTGGGATTTTAAAACCGGCTGCTTTGCTTAATTTTTCAAAATGCTGGACAAAAGCGTGTCGGGCAATAATCGAGGCAGCAGCAACGGCTAGATGGATTCCTTCGGCTTTTGTACTAAAATAAACCTTTTCTCTTTGGATGGTTTTTTGTCCTTTTAAGTAATTAAAGTACACTTCTTCTTTGGCAAACTGATCAATTAGGATTGCTTCAGGCTTTTCCGGAGCGACCTTTGCCAGCAAATGACCGATTGCTTGATTGTGAAGGAGAGCTTTCATCTTCCCCTGCGACATGCCTGAAGCCTGCAGTTTATTATATTTTTCATTATGTAGGACTAAAAGGCTGTAAGGTAAAAAGGTAATTAATTGTTTTGCAATAGCAGAGATTTTTTCGTCGGTTAAATTTTTTGAATCCTGAACACCGATTTCCTTTAATAACGGCATTTCTTCTTTTCTTACGTAGGCAGCACAGACTGTGATAGGCCCAAAGAAATCGCCTGTTCCCACTTCGTCTGAGCCAATGGCAGAAAGACTGCTGATATTATGTGGCAGCTTGGCAGGCAGCTTAGCAGCTGCTTGTGTTTTACGATTTGTATTTGTATTTGTATTTGTCTCACGGGCAGCGGGTGTCCCCCATTTACTAGCTTCTTCCTCACATCCGCTACCTTGAAAAAGGACTTTGCCAGAATTGTAAGCTGTAATGGTACAGGAAGGGAGCTTTGCGGAGAATAATCCTCCTGGTGGTGTTTTCGCTGTTAAATTTGTTTGATAATGCTCCATCATTCTCTTCATTTCCAGGCTGGTTTTCTTTAGTACGACATTGCTCAATTGAAACACTCCTTTACAATAAATTAGACCAATCAAGACGTAATTTGACATTCTTCAACTCTATCTTACATTTCTTTCTTTTCACTGTTTTCTGTTCATGTTATGATTATGTTTAGGATTCTTTGAATGGAGGCATGTAACTTGTCACAGACCCAAAAAAATCGCATCACTGTTGATATTTACGGAGTACAGTATGTAATAATCGGTCCCGAAAGCCCGAGCCATATTCGTCAGGTTGCTTCATTGGTAGATGAAAAAATGCGTGAGATTAACTCCATGAATCCTTCTCTCGGTACCAATAAATTGGCCGTACTAACAGCCATTAATGCTGTTAATGATTATCTCCATTTAGTAGAAAAAGTTGAACGTTTGGAAGAAGAATTAAAAAGAGTAAAGGACTGAAAAAGTCATGTTAGACTTAGCTGTACTCATCATTTTATGTTTTGGTTTTTTAGTAGGGTTAAAGAGAGGGTTTATCCTTCAGCTTGTGCACCTTACCGGATTTATTATTGCTTTTATCGTTGCTTATTTATATTATGATCAGCTTGCTCCAAGATTAACTCTATGGATACCATACCCGAATCTGGACATGAATTCTACATACACACTCTTGTTTGAAAATGCAAATTTAGAAGATGCTTATTATCGCGCCATTGCATTTGTCGTGATTTTTTTTGCTGTGAAGATAATACTGCAAATCATCGGAAGTATGCTGGATTTTATTGCCCAAATTCCTATCTTAAAGCAGTTAAATATTTGGGCAGGTGGAATACTAGGGTTCATTGAGGTTTATCTTATCATGTTTATTATATTATTTATAGCAGCACTTCTGCCTATTGAATCGATTCAAGGCTCTTTAACGAATTCAATTCTTGCAGAATTTATTGTAAAGCAAACTCCGATTCTGTCACAACACATACAAGATTTGTGGATACAAGCCCCTCCGGTTAAATAACTTCTCTTTCGAGAGAAGTTTTCTTTTTAAGGGAATAGTAAGAAGAACTTGAATGTGCCTGGAGGTGAAAAGAAATGACTGTGAATAAGAAAGAAATTATTCGTTTATTGGAAAGTATTGCGATTTATATGGAATTAAAAGGTGAGAACCCGTTTAAGGTATCTGCCTTTAGAAAAGCAGCACAGGCATTAGAGGTAATGGAAGAAGACTTAGGAGAAATATCGGATTTTACTATCCTGCCTGGAATTGGTAAGGGCACGGCTGCTGTTATTGAAGAATATATGACGGAAGGGAAGTCCACGGTTCTAAAGGAGCTGCAGGAGGAGGTCCCAAAAGGGTTAATTCCTCTTTTACAGCTACCGGGACTGGGAGGTAAAAAAATTGCCAAGCTGTATCAAGCGCTTGGGATTGAAAATGCTGACGATTTGGAGGCTGCTTGCCGTAATCATAAAATACAGGAATTAACCGGTTTTGGAAAGAAGTCAGAGGAAAAGATTTTGGCGGCACTTCTAAAGGCAGGTGGGCGACCTGACCGCCTTCCACTAGCCTTTATGCTTCCATTGGCGGAAAAAATAGAAGCGGCATTAGCTCAAATGGAATATGTTGTACAGTTTTCACGGGCAGGCAGTCTTCGGAGAATAAAGGAGACGATAAAGGACCTGGACTTTATTATTGCTACGGAAAAGCCTTTATTGGTAAAGGAACAGCTGTTACAGTTGTCTGAGATTAAGGAAATCATTGCCGCTGGGGATACAAAGGTATCGATTGTACTGGAAAATGGCTATGATGTATCCATTGATTTTCGGCTGGTGAGACCGGAAGAATTTGCGACCACTTTGCATCATTTTACTGGATCAAAGGAACATAATGTACGGATGAGGCAGCTTGCAAAGGCAAGAGGTGAGAAAATCAGTGAGTACGGAGTTCAGACGGAACAAGGTGATGTTCTCACATTTTCATCAGAGGCTGATTTTTATGCTCATTTTGATTTACCGTTAATCCCGCCTGAAATGAGAGAGGACGGAAATGAAGTAGATGAATATAAAGAAGAATACGGTTTAATATCGTTCTCAGACATAAAAGGCGATCTCCATATGCATACAATCTGGAGTGATGGTGCCCACTCGATTGAGGAAATGGTTGAGTCCTGCAGGGCAAAGGGCTATCAATATATGGCGATTACGGACCATTCTCAATTTTTAAAGGTTGCAAATGGCTTATCACCTGATCGGCTGCGAAAACAGAAGGAAGAAATCCAACGATTAAATGAAAAGTTTGATGATATTACCATTCTTGCCGGAGTGGAAATGGATATTTTACCAGATGGGACGTTAGATTATGATGATCAACTGCTGAAGGAGATGGACTTTGTGATTGCCTCTATTCATTCTGCCTTTTCCCAATCGCAGGAAAAAATTATGGAGCGTTTAAAAACAGCCTTGTATAATGCTAACGTAGATTTGATTGCCCATCCAACCGGAAGAAAAATTGGAAAAAGAGACGGCTATTCAGTTGATATAGATTTATTGATTGAATTAGCAAAGGAAACTAATACGGCATTAGAGCTAAATGCAAATCCAAATCGTCTTGACTTATCTGCTGACCATCTTCAAAAAGCACAGGCAGCAGGGGTGAAAATCATGATAAATACCGATGCCCATAAGCGCGAAACACTTGATCATATGAATATAGGCGTTTCCACTGCCAAAAAGGGCTGGATTAAAAAAGAAAATGTCCTCAATACATGGGATAGCCATGATTTGATGGCATACCTTAAAGAACGGTAATTATAGAAGGTAATAAGCGCCTTCTAACTATAAAGGGAGGAAATAACTCCATGCAGCAAAAGGTTTTAAAAGTATTAGAATTCGATAAAGTGAAGGCCCAGCTCCTCGAATTTGTTTCTTCGTCATTAGGAAGAGAGCTGGCTGAGAAGCTGTTGCCTTCTACGGATTTTGAAGAAGTTGTCCAAAGACAAGAAGAAACAGACGAAGCAGCAAAAGTGTTCCGTATCAAAGCAAACATTCCCTTAGGCGGAATCTTTGATATCCGACCACATGTCAAACGTGCTGTTATTGGTGGAATGCTTAGTTCGCATGAATTAATGCAGGTTGCCAGTACCGTGCATGCAAGCAGACAAATGAAACGGTTTATCGAGGAGTTCTCTGAAGAAGAGGGGACAATCCCCCTTCTAGTTGAAAAAGCAGATCGAATTATTGTTTTAGCGGAGTTAGAACAGTCCATTAAAAATGCGATTGATGATAACGGAGAAGTGCTGGACAGTGCAAGTGATACCTTGCGTTCACTTAGACATCAGCTTCGGACCAAAGAAGCAAGGGTCAGGGAACGCCTTGAAAGCATGATTCGCTCATCAAGTGCACAGAAAATGCTATCTGATGCTATTATCACGATTCGTAATGATCGTTTTGTTATTCCTGTTAAACAGGAATATCGTTCACATTACGGAGGGATTGTTCATGATCAAAGCTCTTCCGGTCAAACGCTGTTCATTGAGCCGCAGACGATCGTTGAATTAAATAATGAGATTCAGAACATTCGCGTGAAGGAACAGCAGGAAATTGAGCGAATCCTGATTATGCTTTCTGCCTTAACGGGAGAGGATAACTCTGAACTCGAAACAATCGTAGAAATTCTGGCTGATGTAGATTTTATGTTTGCCAAGGCAAGATACTCTAACAGGATAAAAGCCACCAAGCCAATTATGAACCAGGAAGGTCGTATTTCATTAGTTAAAGCCCGTCATCCGCTCATTCCCATTCATGAAGTCGTGGCTAATGATGTGACACTAGGAAAGGATTTTACAACAATCGTTATCACAGGTCCCAATACAGGTGGTAAGACAGTGACACTTAAAACGGTTGGTCTCTGTACTTTAATGGCACAGGCTGGCCTCCAGATTCCTGCCTTAGATGGTTCGGAAATGGCTGTTTTTGGAGCTGTCTACGCCGATATAGGTGATGAACAATCCATTGAACAGAGCTTAAGTACCTTTTCTTCTCACATGGTTAATATCGTTGATATATTAAAGAGTGTGGACTTTGAAAGCCTTGTGTTATTTGATGAACTAGGAGCAGGCACGGATCCACAGGAGGGTGCAGCACTTGCAATTTCCATTTTAGATGAAGTGAATAGAAGGGGTGCCCGCGTCATTGCCACAACCCATTATCCTGAATTGAAAGCTTACGGATATAATCGGGAAGGAGTTGTGAACGCAAGTGTCGAATTTGATATTGAAACACTAAGCCCAACCTATCGGCTGTTGATTGGTGTTCCGGGCAGAAGTAATGCCTTTGAAATCTCTAAGCGACTTGGCTTAAACGACAGGGTTATTGAAAGGGCTCGTTCTTTTGTCGGTGCGGACAGTCATCAGGTTGAGAATATGATTGCTTCTTTAGAGGATAGCAAGCGTGAGGCTGAAAAGGAACTAAAGGAAGCGAATGAACTCCTGAGAAATGCCGAAATGCTTCAAAAGGACCTCCAAAAGCAAATGGTAGAATACTACGAAAAGAAAGACAGCTTGTATGATAAAGCAACAGATGAAGCCCGTGAGATTATTGAGAGGGCTAAAAGAGAAGCTGAGGGCATTATTCATGATTTGCGCAAAATGCGCCATGAAAAACAGGCAGAAATAAAAGAGCATGAATTAATTGATGCACAGCGAAAATTAAACGAAGCAGCTCCGAAAGAGAGAAAATCGAGAACTCTAACAGCGAAGCAAGCAAAAAAACATGAGTATCAACCAGGCGATGAAGTGAAGGTATTAAGCTTTGATCAAAAAGGGACATTGCTGGAGAAGGTATCGTCTGATACATGGCAGGTCCAAATTGGAATATTAAAAATGAAGGTCGAAGAAAAGGATCTCGAGTATATTAAGACGCCGAAAACAGTTGAAACAAAACCGCTGGCAACAGTGAGAGGAAAGGATTTCCATGTTAGCCTCGAGCTGGACCTGCGTGGAGAACGATATGAAAATGCTCTTTCCAGGGTGGAAAAGTATATTGATGATGCACTCCTGGCAGCGTATCCTCGTGTATCGATCATCCATGGTAAGGGAACCGGAGCATTGAGACAAGGTGTGCAGGAATACTTACGGAATCATCGGGCAGTGAAGAATATACGTTTCGGAGATCATGGAGAAGGCGGTACCGGGGTCACGATAGTGGAGTTTAAATAACGGGCGGTGAGGCTTTTCATGAATCAGTTTTGGGAGAACCAATATGTTCAAACGGCTGCCAATTACAGTGTGGTTATCCTTTGTATCATAGTGTTTTTAGCTATATTTGAGCTAGTAACAAAATATAAAAACTGGACGGAAATAGCGAAAGGAAACTTGGCAGTTGCAATGGCCACCGGAGGGAAAATATTTGGTATTACAAATATTTTCCGTTACTCCATTGAACATAACGATACATTGCTGACAATGATAGGATGGGGTGTGTATGGTTTCTTTCTACTACTTATTGGATATTTCATATTTGAATTTTTAACACCATCCATTAAAATTGATGAAGAAATTGAAAAGGATAACCGGGCAATCGGTCTAATCTCAATGATGATCTCGATTGGACTGTCCTATGTCATTGGAGCAAGTATCACGTAGAGGGAGAGTATAAAGTGGAAAAGCTTGCCAAAATACTATTAATCTGTTGTGGTATTTTCATATTGATTGGAATTATTTATATGGTGTTCTTTGTTTAAAGGGGAAAGACGAACCTGCTATGACTGCAGGTTCGTTTTTTTGTTCTAAACGTCAACAAGACATCCATATATATAAATAAAGAATAGTAGTTTGAATTGGTTTGTCATGAATAAGGAGGGGCATCATGAGTGAAAAGCCATGGCTTCAACTTTATCCGGAGGAAATCCCTCCACAGTTAAACTATGAATATAAACCGCTTCATGATTACTTAAAACAATCAGCCACTCAATACCCACATAAAATAGCTGTTCATTTCTTAGGCAAAGAGTTTACATTTCAATATATATATGATGCTGCTTGGAAGCTGGCAGGTTATTTACGGGATCTTGGACTTGAAAAGGGGGACCGTGTCGCCATTATGCTTCCAAATTGTCCGCAGGCAGTCATCTCCTTCTACGGTATTTTGATGGCCGGTGGGATTGTCGTGCAAACGAACCCTTTATACACTGAACGTGAGCTGCAATATCAAATGGATGATTCCGGAACAAAACTAATTATTACGCTGGATATTTTGTTTCCCAGGGTGTCAAAGGTAAGGGCGAGCACGAATATTCAGCATATTATTGTAACCGCTATCAAGGACTTTCTCCCCTTCCCAAAAAACTTAATCTATCCGTTTCTCCAGAAAAAACAGTATGGACTTGTTGTTAACGTTAGACATGAGAATAATAACCATCTGCTGAAAGAGGTTTTAAAGAGCCCCAAAAGGCAAAATATCGCCAATGATGATTTCGATGCAGAAGATATTGCTCTTCTACAATACACAGGAGGAACAACCGGTTTTCCTAAAGGGGTTATGCTGACACATAAAAATCTTGTTGCTAACGGTTCAATGTGTTCTGCTTGGCTGTATAAATGTAAAAGAGGCGAGGAAATTATTCTTGGTATTATTCCGTTATTTCACGTGTATGGAATAACAACCTTGATGATTCTTGCAGTATTGGAAGCCTATAAAATGGTGCTGCTGCCGAAGTTTGATCCTGAAACAACATTAAAAACGATTCATAAACAGCGACCAACCTTATTTCCTGGTGCCCCCACCATCTATATTGGTCTTCTGAATCATCCTAAATTGAAAAAATATGATCTTTCCTCAATCGATTCCTGTCTCAGCGGCTCTGCTCCATTACCGGTAGAAGTACAGGAGCAATTTGAACAAGAAACAGGCGGCAAGCTTGTGGAGGGATATGGATTAACAGAAGCATCACCCATCACCCATGCAAACTTTCTCTGGGATCGGCCTAGAAAGAAGGGCTGTATTGGAGTACCATGGCCAGACACAGAAGCAAAGGTAGTATCATTAGAGGATGGAGAGGCTCTTCCACCTGGAGAAATTGGTGAAATCATCATAAGAGGTCCACAAATTATGAAGGGCTATTGGAACAGGTTAGAGGAATCAGAGCAAACCCTCCAGAACGGCTGGCTTTTTACAGGAGATCTCGGCTATATGGATGAGCAAGGATATTTCTTTGTCGTCGATCGGAAAAAGGATATGATAATCGCCGGTGGATTTAATGTATATCCCAGGGAAGTGGAGGAAGTACTGTATGAGCATCCCTATATTCAGGAGGTAGTGGTTGCTGGTGTTCCTGATTCCTATCGCGGTGAAACCGTTAAAGCTTACATCGTATTAAAAAAGGGCTGTGTTGTATCAAAGCAGGAGCTGGACGAATTTGCAAGAAAACAACTTGCACCATATAAAGTACCGCGAATATATGAATTTCGTGATGAATTACCTAAGAGCACGGTTGGTAAAATACTGCGCAGAGTCTTAGTTGATGAAGAAGGAAATAAAACAGACAAATGAAGTCCTGATGATTAAGGTAGACCAAGTCCTAATAACAGGAGGTTAATTGATATGAATATATACGTCCTGATGAAAAGAACATTTGATACAGAGGAGAAAATTGTCCTTTCAGGCGGTCGAATAAATGAAGACGGAGCTGAATTTATCATCAATCCTTATGATGAGTATGCAATCGAAGAAGCGATTCGAGTGAAGGGAGAGCAAGGCGGCGAAGTAACGGTTCTTTCTGTAGGCGGTCAAGAGGCTATTACTCAACTCCGTACGGCATTAGCAATGGGCGCTGATAAGGCGGTTCTTATCAATATTGAAGATGCAGTTGAAAATAGGGATCAATATACAACGGCAAAAATCATTGCGGGATATTTGAAGGATAAGTCTGCTGATTTAATAATAGGTGGAAACGTAGCGATTGATGGCGGGTCAGGTCAGGTTGGGCCAAGGGTGGCTGAATTACTCGGTATTAACTATATAACGACGATAACTAAGCTAGAAATAAAAGGTAATCACGTTACAGCTGTACGGGATGTAGAAGGGGATTCTGAAGAGATAGAAGCGAGTCTGCCATTATTAGTGACGGCTCAGCAGGGTTTAAATGAGCCTCGTTATCCATCATTACCAGGCATTATGAAAGCAAAGAGAAAGCCGCTTGCTGAGCTGGAATTGGATGACTTGGGGCTTTCGGTGGAAGAGGTTGAAGCTAAAACAAACACAATTGAAATATTCCTTCCGCCGAAAAGAAAAGCTGGGAGGGTGCTTCAGGGAGAGCTTGATCAACAAGTAAAGGAATTGGTACAGCTGCTCCATCATGAAGCGAAAGTGATTTAACTTCATTCAGCAGAAGTCCTCCACTTCTACAAGTGGGGGATGAATGCAAATGGTTCTTCGATTCAGTGGGGGTTCAAACCCCAGCTGAATGAAGTTAAGCCTCCGGCGGATGTCACGGATTTTTTTAAGGTAGTTTATCGAGCTCGATAAAAATCCGGACGCAAATTCGACGGGGCGAATTTGATGACGTGGATAAATTGAACCTTGGAGGTGTTGATACTTATGCCTAAAAAGATTCTTGTGCTTGGAGAAGTTCGTGAGGGTTCCCTCCGAAATGTATCGTTTGAAGCAGTAGCAGCGGCCAAAAGCTTGGCACAGGGCGGCGAAGTCATTGGTGTTCTTGTTGGACATACTATCAATGGTTTTGGAAATGAATTCATACACCATGGAGCAGACCGTGTCGTAATAGTTGAACATGAGAAATTATCTCAATATACACCAGATGGATACACCCAAGCTCTCTTAGCTGTGATTCAAGCTGTTAGTCCGGATGGTATAATTATCGGTCATACAGCGTTAGGAAAGGATTTGGCACCAAAGCTGGCAGCGAAATTGGACTCTGGTTTAATCTCAGATGTTACAGCAATAGAGGAGGATGGCGGAAAAATTATTTTCAACCGTCCGATTTATTCTGGGAAAGCCTTCGAAAAGAAAATCATGACGGAAGGGTTAACCTTTGCTACGATACGTCCAAACAATGTTTCACCGTTGGAGAAGGATGAATCTAGAACGGGTAGCATCTCCGCCTTAAAGGTTGATATTAAAGACCTGCGTTCCATAATCAAAGATATTGTTCGGAAAGCAAGTACAGGAGTAGACCTATCTGAAGCAAAGGTCGTTGTAGCCGGAGGACGAGGTGTGAAAAGTAAAGATGGATTTGAACCGTTAAAAGAATTAGCTCACGTATTAGGTGGTGCCGTCGGAGCTTCCCGTGGTGCCTGTGATGCAGATTATTGTGATTATTCCCTGCAGATTGGTCAGACTGGAAAAGTTGTTACGCCAGATTTATACATTGCCTGCGGGATATCTGGGGCTATCCAGCATTTAGCCGGCATGTCTAATTCAAAAGTAATCGTTGCGATTAATAAGGATCCAGAAGCAAATATTTTTAATGTAGCAGATTACGGCATTGTTGGTGATTTATTCGAAGTTGTGCCAATGCTGACTGCAGAATTTAGAATCCTGCTTTCAAGGACATAGCTCATCAAGTAGAACACAGGAAGAAACGAACGGATTGATGCATCAAACCGTTCGTTTTTTGTTTTAGACCAATATTTTTTGGATATACTACCACCGATGGAGCAAATTGTTAGCATGTTGAATGTAACGGTGATATACTTTCAATGAATTTGAAGATATTCGAGGAGGAAATTGTTAAAATGGCTATTACACATGCAACTGATCAAACGTTTGCAAATGAAACTGGTTCTGGTTTAGTTCTTGTCGATTTCTGGGCACCTTGGTGCGGACCTTGTAAGATGATTGCACCAGTTTTAGAGGATCTGGATTCTGAAATCGGCGAGAAAGTGAAAATCGTTAAAGTAGACGTGGATGAAAACCAAGAAACGGCTGCAAAATTCGGTGTTATGAGCATTCCAACTTTACTTGTCCTTAAAGATGGCGAAGTAGTTGATAAAGTGGTTGGCTTCCAGCCGAAAGAAGCACTTTCTGAGCGTTTACAGCAGCAATTTTAATAAAAGCAGCAAAATATAGAGATTACCCGTTAACCCTTTGTTAGCGGGTTTTTTACTTTTATTAACCTTTTCTTCTCTTTCTTTGTTGCCCAAGCATCCCTACAACCTATAAAATGAATGAAGAATTGAAAAAGGAGGGAACCGGATGAACGAAACAATCAAGAATAAGCTAACACTGCTCCCAGAACAACCTGGTTGTTATTTAATGAAAGACCGTCAAGGGACGATTATTTACGTAGGGAAAGCAAAGATTCTAAAAAATCGTGTGCGGTCCTATTTCACGGGTTCCCATGATGGAAAAACATTAAGACTAGTCAATGAAATTGAGGATTTTGAATATATCGTAACGTCTTCTGATATCGAGGCATTAGTGCTTGAAATCAACTTAATTAAGAAATATGATCCTAAATACAATATTATGCTGAAGGATGATAAAAGCTATCCTTTTATTAAGCTAACATCAGAAAGACACCCAAGACTGATTACAACAAGAAAAGTAAAAAAGGATAAAGGAAAATATTTCGGTCCCTATCCCAATGTGCATTCTGCCAACGAGACGAAAAAATTGCTTGATCGCATTTATCCATTGCGTAAATGTTCAACGCTCCCTGATCGCGTCTGCTTGTATTATCATCTAGATCAGTGTCTGGCCCCTTGTGTAAATCAAGTAAATGAAGAGGAATACAGGCGAATAACAGATGAAATTACTCGTTTTTTAAATGGTGGCTATAAAGAAATCAAACAAGAATTAACCGTAAAAATGACGGAGGCAGCAGAGGAGCTCGATTTTGAGCGAGCAAAGGAATACAGAGATCGGATTGCACATATTGAAGCAACCATGGAAAAACAGAAAATGACTACAACGGACTTTACCGACCGAGATGTCTTTGGATACTCTGTCGATAAAGGCTGGATGTGTGTCCAAGTATTCTTTATTAGACAGGGGAAATTAATTGAACGAGATGTATCAATGTTTCCGCTGTATAATGAAGCTGAAGAAGAAATGCTGACCTTTCTAGGACAATTCTATACGAAGGACAATCATTTTAAACCAAAGGAAATACTTGTGCCAGATACCGTTTCCGCTGATTTGGCTGAGGAGCTATTACAAGTAAAGGTATTGCGTCCGCAAAGAGGGCAAAAGAAGGAGCTAGTTAAACTGGCCTGTAAAAATGCCAAAATAGCTTTATCTGAAAAGTTCTCGTTAATTGAACGTGACGAAGAACGGACCATTCATGCTATCGATAGGCTTGGGGAGGCAATGGGAATCTATACTCCCCATCGAATTGAAGCCTTCGATAATTCCAATATTCAAGGCACAAACCCTGTTTCTGCGATGATTGTCTTTATTGACGGAAAACCGGATAAAAGGGAGTATCGCAAATATAAAATCAAGACAGTAAAGGGACCGGATGATTATGAATCCATGCGGGAGGTTGTCCGGAGAAGATATAGCCGCGTCTTAAAGGAAGAATTGCCATTACCTGATTTAATCCTTATTGATGGGGGAAAAGGACATATAGAGGCTGTGAGGGATGTATTGGAAAATGAACTGGGGTTGGAGATACCCATTGCTGGTCTGGCAAAGGATGAGAAGCATCGGACGTCCCAGCTATTATATGGGAGCCCCTTGGAAGTAATCGAGCTGGCAAGAAATAGCCAAGAGTTTTATTTATTACAGCGAATACAGGACGAGGTGCATCGTTTTGCCATCACCTTCCATCGTCAATTAAGGGGGAAAAATGCATTTCAATCCATCCTTGATGATATCCCCGGCATAGGAGAGAAACGAAAAAAACAACTATTAAAAAGCTTTGGCTCCGTAAAGAAATTAAAGGAAGCATCACTTGAAGAAATTACAGGTGCTGGTATCCCGCAAAATATTGCAAAATCAATACTTGAAAAGCTCCAGGAATAATCTGGTTGTTAACCATTGTAAATGCATAAAAAAACCTCCACCAGCATGGATCCTAAACTTGCTGATGGAGGAATTTCGTTTTTTATGAAACGATGTCCTTTTTATCCCATTTAATGGTAAAGTGAACTTTAGCAGATTTTTTTCGCGGATGTTCAAAAGCTTCTGAAATGACCTGCTTTTGCATTTCCAATTGTTCTGCCAAAAATCCGGCCTCAAGCTGAAAATGATGTGAATCTCGCGATTTTTTATCTTGCATCCGATTTAGAATGATTGAACTGGATAGTTCTAATTCAAGTTCATTTTTTGATTCCTTAAGGATGGTTAAGTGTCCCCAGCCTGCTTGATGGAAAAAGTCAATGATCTCCTCGAGACTGGAAAGCGGGAATTTACGAGCCAGCTTTTTACCAGCCCAATATAAAATCTCAGGGGTGTCATCTCCTAATATTTCAGGTAGTAACACTTCTCTGATTAGTTCATAACCAAAAGCAGGAACGGTCTCCTCAATCGTGACCTCCTGATGCACCTCTGTAGCAGTATTTTTACTCAATATTCTCCCCTCTTTCTATGATTCTATTATATACAATTTTCAATTTGATTAAGCAGCTGTCACGAAAAAAGATAAATGGAAATAATAGTTTCTTCTGTAAATTTAAGCAAAATTCTACAAAATTGCCCAAGTAGTAGCATGCTTTATAAGGAAAATTTGTAATAAGATTGAATTTTTTAAAAAAAATGTAGTAATTCCGATAATTATGTAACTCGTTTCTTGACCTAGATTTCACTAGAGAGTAAAATGAAGTTGTCACACAATTGTAAGAAAATAAACTATTTACTTTTCCGACGTTGAGCGTTTGCTCAAATCAAGCGGGGAGAAAGCAGAAAAGCCAGGAACACTTTTCAAAAAAATAAGGGGGTAAAATGCAATGGCTGGAAATCGAGAGTTTTTTAATCGCAGATTGCATTCATTACTAGGTGTTATACCGGTAGGATTATTCCTAATCATGCATCTTGTTGTGAATCACTTTGCTACAAAGGGAGAGGAGGCATATAATAGTGCAACGCACTTTATGGAGAACCTTCCGTTCAAGATCTTTTTAGAGATATTTGTTATTTTCTTACCGTTATTATACCATGCGATTTATGGAATCTATATCGCCTTCACGGCAAAAAATAACACAAGCAGATACACCTTTTTCCGAAATTGGATGTTCCTGCTACAACGTGTTACTGGTGTTATTACGTTAATCTTCGTGGTTTGGCATGTATGGGAAACTAGAATTGCTGCAGCACTTGGAACAGAGGTTAACTTCCAAATGATGGAGAATATTGTAGATAATCCATTAATGTTAACGTTCTACCTAATCGGAATTATTTCTGCAATCTTCCATTTTGCAAACGGTTTATGGTCATTCTTCGTAAGCTGGGGTATTACAATGACACCAAGATCACAGCAGATTTCCACTTATGTAACAATGGCTATTTTTGTTGCGCTGTCGATTGTTGGCGTACGCGCTATACTAGCGTTTGTTTAATAGATAAGATTAATTACAGTTTAATAGATTGATTGAAACAATGAACGTACAATGATTGGAGTGAGCTTCGAATGTCGAAAGGGAAAGTTATCGTAGTCGGCGGAGGACTTGCAGGTCTAATGGCGACAACAAAAATTGCAGAATCGGGAACAGCAGTTGAACTGTTTTCACTTGTACCGGTAAAACGCTCTCACTCTGTTTGTGCCCAAGGCGGTATTAATGGAGCGGTTAATACAAAGGGTGAGGGAGACTCACCAATGGTGCACTTTGATGACACTGTATACGGTGGAGACTTCTTAGCGAACCAGCCACCAGTTAAAGCAATGGCTGAGGCTGCACCGGGAATTATTCACTTATTTGACCGTATGGGAGTTATGTTTAATCGTACTCCTGAAGGCTTACTAGATTTCCGTCGCTTTGGTGGAACGCAGCACCATAGAACAGCCTTTGCTGGTGCAACGACTGGACAGCAGCTACTATATGCGCTGGACGAGCAAGTGAGAAGCCATGAAGTAGCCGGATTGGTTACAAAGTATGAAGGCTGGGAATTATTAAGCATTGTTGTTGATGATGAAGGCGTTTGCCGCGGTATTGTGGCACAAGACCTTAAATCAATGGAAATTAAATCATTTTCTGCAGACGCCGTTATTTTAGCTACTGGCGGACCTGGAATTATCTTTGGTAAATCAACAAACTCTGTCATTAATACTGGATCTGCGGCAGCGATTGCCTACCAGCAGGGTGTATACTATTCAAATGGTGAAATGATTCAAATTCACCCTACTGCCATTCCTGGGGATGACAAGCTTCGTCTCATGAGTGAATCTGCTCGTGGAGAAGGCGGTCGTATCTGGACTTACAAAGACGGTAAGCCTTGGTACTTCCTAGAAGAAAAATATCCGGCATACGGAAACCTTGTGCCAAGGGATATTGCAACACGTGAGATTTTCGATGTGTGTATTAATCAAAAGCTTGGTATTAATGGCGAGAACATGGTGTATTTGGATCTTTCTCATAAGGATCCGCATGAGCTTGATATTAAATTAGGCGGTATCATCGAAATCTATGAGAAATTTACAGGTGATGACCCACGTAAGCTACCAATGAAAATCTTCCCTGCTGTTCACTATTCAATGGGTGGATTATGGGTTGACTATGATCAAATGACAAATATTCCTGGTCTTTTTGCTGCCGGTGAATGTGATTATTCTATGCACGGTGCGAACCGTTTAGGCGCTAACTCTTTACTGTCTGCTATCTATGGCGGAATGGTTGCGGGTCCTAACGCAGTTCGCTACATTAACGGACTTGAAAAGAGCTCAGATGCTGTTGCCTCTTCATTATATGATGGCTATGTGAAGCAGGAAGAAGCAAAATGGAACAACATCATGACTATGAATGGAACCGAAAATGCATATGTTCTCCATAAAGAATTAGGAGAATGGATGACAGCAAATGTTACGGTTGTTCGTTACAACGACAAGCTTCTTCAAACAGATGAAAAGCTTCAAGAGCTTATTGAACGTTATCAAAATATCAATATTAACGATACGGCTAAATGGAGCAACCAAGGGGCTGCATTTACTCGCCAGCTAGAGCATATGCTGCAGCTTGCACGTGTGATTACGCTTGGAGCTTATAATCGTAATGAAAGCCGCGGTGCGCACTACAAGCCTGAATTCCCTGATCGTAATGATGAGGACTTCTTGAAAACCACAATGGCTAAATTTGTTGATAGTAAATCAGCACCTCAGTTCCATTATGAAGAGGTGGATGTATCACTAATTAAGCCTCGTAAGAGAGACTATACGAAGAGCAGTCACTAAAAGTGTCTAACAAGAATGAAAAAATCAAAAAAGAGGGGAAATAGGGATGTCTGAAAAAAAGACCGTTACATTTATTATCACCCGTCAAGATGATATGAATTCAGATCCTTATCAAGAGGAGTTTGAGGTACCGTATCGTCCGAATTTAAACGTTATTGCAGCATTAATGGAGATTCGCCGGAATCCTGTAAATAAAAAAGGGGAAAAAACAACACCTGTTATTTGGGAAATGAACTGCTTAGAGGAAGTTTGTGGCGCCTGCTCGATGATTATTAACGGCAAGCCGCGTCAATCCTGCTCTGCCATTGTTGACCAGCTTGAGCAGCCGATTCGTCTGGAGCCAATGAGTACATTCCCGGTTATTCGTGACCTTCAGGTTGATCGTAGCCGTATGTTTAACGCTTTGAAAAAGGTTAAAGCGTGGATTCCAATTGATGGAACATATGATTTAGGGCCTGGACCACGTATGCCAGAGAAAAAACGTCAATGGGCATATGAGCTTTCAAAATGTATGACATGTGGTGTATGTCTAGAAGCATGTCCAAACGTAAATGCTAAATCAAACTTTATCGGACCAGCTCCGCTATCACAGGTTCGCTTATTCAATGCGCATCCGACTGGTGCAATGAATAAAGCAGAACGTCTAGAGGAGATCATGGGTGATGGAGGCTTGGCTAACTGTGGAAACTCACAAAACTGTGTTCAGTCTTGTCCAAAAGGTATTCCTTTAACAACATCCATTGCAGCTCTTAATAGAGATACAGCAATCCAATCATTTAAAAATTTCTTTGGCAGTGATACAGTTTGATTAAAAGAAAAAGCCCGCAAATAGCGGGCTTTTTCTTTAGGGTTGAAAGTGGGTTAGTTTTTTGCTTTTCCTAACCAACAAACAAACTAACTCCTAAATCCTTTTACACATAACGGCTTGAATAATAAAATAATCAACCTCGCCGTTTAACTCTTCCCAAATAGGTTTTAGCTTTTCACCTCCAACTGACTCTATGGCTGCTATTACCCGCTTTTCAGTATCAGAATCAAACAGCTCCTCCCAGTTGACTTCATTGCCTTCCTGAATGCTACGGATGATATGTTTTTGCACGGTGATGCTCGTTAATTTCCGCTCTTTCGCAATGTCTTTGATTGTTTTCCCCTGTCTATATAGTTGGTAGGATAGAATATGGCTAGGCTCCTCGTGCGGCTCTACCGATGTGGACACTTCCTTCTGTACTGGTTGAAAGTTAACCGTTGAAATATCATTCTCCTGCACAAATTCTTCTATTTTGTTGATGAATGCTTGTCCGTATTTGGTAAACTTTGTTTGTCCGACGCCTTTTATCCTCAGCATAGTATCTTCATTTGTTGGATAGTAGGTGCTCATTTCCCTTAAAGTACTATCAGCAAAAATGACAAATGGTGGGATGCGTTCCTGATCTGCCAGCTCTTTACGTAGCACGCGCAGAACTTCGAATAAATCCTTATTTTCTTCGTTTTCCTGCTTGTGCTCAACCACCACTGTTTTTCGCATCATAACGGTTTCCTGCCCCTTTAAGACAGGGACGGCCTTTTGCGTTACCTTTACAACTGGATATTTACCATCTGTTAGGAGAAGATATCCTTCTGCAAGTAAATAATTGATGGTGTTGACGATGTCCTTTTCTGATTGGGCTCGTAATAAACCGTAGGTGGATAGCTCTTGAAAGCCCAGTTCCTTGATCCGTTTCTGGCTTGATCCCTTTAAGACCTGGGCAATTAGTGTAACCCCGAATCTCTCTCCCATCCGCTTGCAGCAGGAGAAAACCATTTGCGCTTCACGGGTAATATCAACCTTTTCACGTCGATCCTGACAGCTTGAGCATTTTCCACAGTTATTGGGATGACTGGTTTGGTCAAAATATTGAATAATATAGGATTGGAGACATTCCCCTGTATGGCAGTACATGACCATTTGATTTAGCTTGTGGTATTCCTGCTCACGCTTTACAAAGTCAAGATGACTTTCCTCGATGAGAAACTTCTGTAATTGGATATCCTGCGGTGAAAATAGAAGGAGGCATTCGCTCTCCTCACTGTCTCGCCCGGCACGACCTGCTTCCTGATAATAGGCTTCAATATTTTTAGGCAGATTGTAATGGATAACATACCGGACATTGGATTTGTCGATGCCCATTCCAAATGCATTAGTTGCTATCATGATATCCTTTTCATCATAAACGAACTGATCCTGTGCTAGCTTTCGCTCTTTTTCGCTGAGACCGGCATGGTATTTTGCAACAGAAAAACCGTGCTGTGTTAAGTAATGATGAAGCTGATCGCTTTCTTTTCTGCTAGCTGTGTAAATTATGCCGGATTGCTGTTGATGCTGTTTTATATATGAAACAACATAGTCTCTTTTATTGATTCCTTTTATGACATTAAAAGCAAGATTTTCACGGGCAAAGCCTGTCTTAAATGTATCGGTGTAATCGATATTTAGTAGCGTACGGATTTCCTCTGCGACATTTTCTGTTGCTGTTGCTGTCAAAGCAACGATAACCGGATGATGCTTTAATTTGCTTAAGGATGAGATAATTGAACGATAGCTTGGTCTGAAATCATGTCCCCATTGTGAGATACAGTGAGCCTCATCAAAAGCGATTAAGGGGATATCGATGCTGTTAAGTAAATCTATAAATTGTCCTGATTCAAACCGCTCCGGTGCCACATAGACAAGCTTATATGCTCCTTGACGGATGAGAGAAATCCGTTCAGTATGTTCCTGGGCAGTAAGAGAGCTATTAATAAATGTTGCTGGAATTTCTGCACTAGAGAGAGAATCGACTTGATCTTTCATAAGTGAAATAAGCGGGGAAATAACAATGGTTGTTCCGGAGAAGAGCAATGCAGGAATTTGAAAACAAAGTGACTTTCCTCCACCTGTTGGTAAAATACCAAGCGTATTTTTTTCTGCTAGGATATTTTCAATAATTTCCTTCTGACCATTTCGAAATGAATCATACCCAAAATATTCATGTAATAAATCCTTAGCCTTTACTAACATTCCATATCACCTTTTTTTTATAGTTAATATTCTCTATTTTACCATTGAACAGGATGTATGATAAGAAGGGATTCAAAGACAAAAGAAAAACGACAGGCGAATTTGCTCTAATCTTTTTATGTTGGATTTCATATAATAGGGTGTTCTGAATAAATCAAATAATAGTCATAAATGGTAATCGTTATACAAATGTCAAAATTTTTTATGCACGACAAATTTATTTATGACTTTCACTCAAGAAATATTGTCACTCCAGCACTTTCACAGACATATGATATGGTGACTAAATATATACCCATCCCGCAGTTCAAAGCTGGCGAAGGCAAGGAGGGTTACAATACTTGAAGGAGAATGAATACACACACAAGCCGTTACTCACCAAACGAGAAAGAGAAGTATTCGAGCTGTTAGTACAAGATAAAACAACAAAAGAAATCGCGGGAGAATTATTTATAAGCGAGAAAACAGTTCGAAATCACATCTCAAATGCCATGCAAAAATTAGGTGTAAAGGGGCGTTCTCAAGCTGTAATAGAGCTCCTTCGTATGGGAGAGCTAAAGCTTTGAAATTTAACCGGTATCCTCACTTGAGGATACCGGTTAATACATTTATAGGATTTCTTTCCTATATCAATGAGCTAGAAGTCTTACTTATGAATGAAAATTACATAGTTAGTGTACTTACTGCGTATTTCTGCTTGAATTTTAAAATAAAGTGATAGAAAATAAAAACAGCCATTCAGAAATGTTCAACGAACGCATAGGAGTTGTCCAAAATATAATGGAATTTGATGTAAATGATTATCGTAATGTTGTGGCCAATATCGAAAAAGATCTTCGGTATATTTCCGGGATCATAAAGCAAAAGGGACGCGAGCTATTGAACGATTATTCGATTACGTTGCCTCAATTTATTGCGCTACAATGGCTATTTGATGAAGGTGATATGACGATTGGCGAGCTGTCGACTAAAATGTATTTAGCCTTCAGTACGACAACGGATCTAATTGACAGATTGGAAAAAAACGACCTAGTCAAAAGAGTCCGGGATGAGAATGACCGCCGTGTTGTCCGGGTACATCTTCTTCTGGAAGGGAAAAAGTTAATTGATGAGGTCATAAAAAAACGACAGGTTTATTTAATGGAGCTTTTTAAAGAATATTCACAGGAAGATTTAGTTCAAATACAAAATAATTTAATGAGATTACACCATGATATGCGATAAGAATGAGGCGGTAGATTTGAAACATCCAATAGGAGTTATTGATTCAGGTGTTGGCGGGCTGACAGTGGCAAAGGAAATTATGCGTCAGCTTCCAAATGAACAAATTATATATGTAGGTGACACAGCGCGCTGCCCATATGGACCGAGGTCGGCTGAGGAGGTAAAAGCCTTTACATGGCAAATGACAAGATTCTTAGTAAATAAGAATATTAAAATGCTTGTGATTGCTTGTAATACGGCAACGGCTGTTGTGTTGGAGGAAATTAGAGAAGAGCTGTCGATACCGGTGCTTGGAGTCATCCATCCAGGTGCTAGGGCAGCGATAAAGGCAACGAAAAATAACCGGATTGGCGTAATTGGGACAGAAGGAACCATCAAAAGTGCGGCATATGAAAAGGCCCTTAGGCAGATCAATAAAAGAACAAAAGTCACGTCACTTGCCTGTCCAAAGTTTGTTCCTTTAGTTGAGAGCGGAGAATATAGCGGTGCTGTAGCGAAGAAAATCGTTGCAGAAACACTGCGGTCGTTAAAGCATAAAGGGCTTGATACCCTTATTTTAGGCTGTACGCATTACCCTCTATTGGAGCCTGTTATACAAAACGTGATGGGCAGTAAGGTGAATGTCATAAGCTCAGGCGAAGAAACAGCGAGTGAAGTGAGCACAATCCTTCACCATAGCGGACTATTGAATACCGAGGGAGTTGAGCCAATTCATACGTATTATACAACAGGCTCGAAAACAATTTTCGCTAAAATCGCTTCAGACTGGTTGGACAAAGCAATTACAAATGTATTTCATATTGAGTTAGAGCTGGAACCTCAGAAAAAATGAGGTTCTTTTTTTGGTTTTTTTTATCGAAATCCTGGAATGGTTTGCTTTAGACCATGCAGAATATTTTCTCGTAAAAGACGGTCTAATTTATAAAAACAGCTCGTATACATGTAGTACAAACTGTCTTTGGAGGGATATTGATGTCAAAATCTAAATATAAAAGGGCTTTAGTAACTGTAGTTGCTGTGGGCTTCCTGCTCTCGGGCTGTGGACTCTTAGGAATGAAGGAAGAGAAACAAATTGATCCGCCAAAAGAAGTTACATATACAGAGGAAGAGGCGGAAATGGAGGAAAAAGCCGCTAAAACTGAACAGGAAGCTGTAGACAAGGATCAGGAAGCTGAGGCCAGTGAAACGATAAAAACAGAGCTTTATTTAGTTGATAAAAACGGTTATGTCGTACCGCAAACAATAGACCTTCCTAAAACAGAGTCAGTAGCTGCACAGGCTCTCGAATACCTAGTGAAAAACGGTCCTGTGACTGAAATATTACCAAATGGATTCCGAGCGGTTATTCCTGATGATACGAAGTTTAGCGTGAATGTAAAGGATAAAGTAGCCACGGTTGATTTTTCTAATGAATTTAAAAACTATCAGGCAGAGGATGAGCTGAAAATCCTCCAATCCATTACATGGACGTTAACGCAGTTTGATTCTATTGAACAAGTAAAGCTGCAAATAAATGGTCATCCGCTTGAGGAAATGCCTGTTAATAGTACGCCAATAGGTGACGAATTAACAAGAAAAGACGGGATTAATATTGATACATCTCAGGTCGCTGATATTACGAATACAAAGCCTATAACGGTCTATTATATTGGTGGTGAAGAGGATTCCTATTACTTTGTTCCGGTAACAAAGCGTGTAAGCAATAAAATGGAGAATAACATCGATGCAGCCATAAATGAATTAGTAAAGGGTCCGAGTGTTGCTTCTAATTTATTAAATGAATTCAATTCGGATGTCGAGTTATTAGCTGAACCAAAGGTGGAGAATGGGAAGGTTACACTTAATTTTAATGAATCGATTTTTGGCAGCTTTGATAAAAAGATGATATCTCAAAATGTGTTGGATTCCCTTGTCCTTACTCTGACAGAGCAAAATGGAATTGATAGTGTTGTCGTAACCGTAAATGGAGAAGCGGAGTTAGTCAATGAGGATGGTAAAAAGCTGACAGAGCCTGTTACACGACCAGAAAATGTAAATACAGGTAGCTTCTAAAGATTTTTTTGATATACTATATAGTAATAGTGGAAAAGAGTGGGCATAGCTGCCGACTCTTATTCCGTATGTATAATGTCGAGCGCTTAACCGCGCATATAAAAGGTGGGCTACAAACATGAAGAAAGTAATCATTGCAACGAAGAATTCTGGAAAAGCGAAAGAGTTTAGCAGGATGTTTAAGCCATATGGGATAGAAGTGAAAACACTGCTTGACTATCCTGACATAGAAGACATAGAAGAAACCGGTCGTACATTTGAAGAGAATGCTGTACTAAAGGCTGAGACAGTGTGTAAGCAACTAAACCAAATGGTCATTGCAGACGATTCAGGATTGATGGTGGATGCGCTTGACGGTAGACCAGGAATTTACTCGGCACGTTATGCTGGTGAAGAAAAAAATGATGAGGCAAATAATGATAAAGTATTAAATGAACTGAAGGATGTAGAAGAACCTAACCGTTCAGCAAGATTCTATTGCGCATTAGCGTTCGCTATGCCTGGGAGGGAGACAGTCACAGTAAGCGGGAAATGTGAGGGCTCTATTCTATTTGAGAGAAGAGGAACGAATGGGTTTGGCTATGATTCCATCTTTTCTGTAACAGAATTGAATAAAGCGATGGCCGAGCTTTTGCCACATGAGAAAAATCAAATCAGCCATCGTGCAAAAGCGTTACAGAAATTGGAGGGCCAATTGGCGCAAATGTTTTTAAAGGAGAACGAGTAATGA
The DNA here is from genome assembly GCF_900104575.1 of Bacillus tuaregi. NCBI lineage: Bacteria > Bacillati > Bacillota > Bacilli > Caryophanales > Bacillaceae > Bacillus > Bacillus tuaregi. Next base: position 3,415,477 of record NZ_LT629731.1, on the reverse strand, counting down.
AGGTACTGATTGTTAGTGATAGTCACGGGATGACAGCGGAGCTTGAGAAATTGAAGGAGATCCATGGACATGAGGTAAGGTACTTCATTCATTGTGGAGATTCAGAATTATCGCCGGATCATCCAGCGATAAGTGAGTTTGTGACTGTTAGGGGAAATTGTGATTTTTATAATGAATATCCTGAGGATATTACTAAAGAGATTGGTAACCGTAAGTTCTTTATAACACACGGACATCGATACTCAGTTAAATCAGATTTAATGAAGCTTTCATACCGGGCAAAGGAGTTAGAGGCAGATATTGCTTGCTTCGGTCATTCTCATTATCTTGGGGCTGAAATGGTCAATGGGACTCTTTATCTTAATCCCGGCAGTATCAGGCTGCCACGGGGCAGACGAGAAAGAACCTATGTCATTGTTGAGATTCTTGAAAATGCCTTTGAGCTTAATGTTTATGATCTTGATAATGGTGAAATAACTGAGCTTAGGCAAGTTTTCCCTCTATCGTAATAATCGATAGGGGAAAACTTTCTTAATGAAATTTCCCCTGTCTGCTATTGACAATTTATAGTTACCTTACTATAATAAAAATTGTCTTTGAAAGTATGTCCCAGTAGCTCAGCTGGATAGAGCAACGGCCTTCTAAGCCGTCGGTCGGGAGTTCGAATCTCTCCTGGGACGTCATCTAAATACCAACTACATAAATTCTACCAATCAAACTCATCTTTGTACAAGGATGAGTTATTTTTATGTTTTTTTGTATAGTAAAATGAAACTGTAAATTTTTTTATTTTTCATAAAACATCTATAGATTAGCATTGTAAGCGGATACAAAATATTACTTTAACATAATTTTTTAATAATTCTTATGATTAGTCTTGACTCATTTGGAAAATCAGCGTAAGATTATTTCAACAAAAGAGTTACAAAATATTATAAAGAGATTGAAAACAAATTCTATTTAGTAAAATTGTACTCTTAATTGTTTGAAAGTTCTATCCATTTCAAGTGAAACATATGACATATAGTGTAAGTAATATAGTTTAAAATGATGAAGAGGATAAGTAGTTTTATGCATAGAATTCTACAGAGAGCCGGGAGAGCTGGGAGCCGGTGAATTCGGTATAAGATGAACTCACCTCTGAGTTCCAACCTGAACAATTTATTTTCAGTAAGGCTGGACGGGTGCAAGACACTCGTTACTAAAGCGGGCAGCATCGTCTGCTCATAAGTGTACGCATTTATTTTGCGTAAACAAGGGTGGTACCGTGGAGTAGGTTTCCAAAGCCTTTTCACCCCTTAGTCAAAATTTTTGGCATTTAAGGGATGGAAGGGCTTTTTATATTTTTATTTGAAAGAGGAAAGAGGAAAGAGGAGGTATAATCCAAATGTTGCAGGAAACTACCTTTGCCGGTATAAAGGCTGATAAGCAGCCGATTAGCGGGGCTGATTTATTATTAAAATCTCTGGAAAAAGAAAAGGTGGAAGTGATTTTTGGTTACCCTGGTGGGGCTGTTTTACCAATATATGATAAAATCTATGATTCGAAAATCCGTCATATATTACCACGTCATGAACAGGGTGGAATTCATGCTGCAGAGGGTTATGCACGGATATCAGGAAAACCTGGAGTCGTAATTGCTACATCAGGCCCAGGAGCAACGAATCTTGTAACGGGTTTAGCTGATGCGATGATGGATTCATTACCATTAGTTGTGTTTACTGGTCAAGTAGCAACGAGTGTGATTGGGTCGGATGCTTTCCAAGAGGCGGATATACTGGGAATCACAACGCCGATTACAAAATATAACTGTCAGGTTCGAAACATTAATGATATTCCACGCATTATCAAAGAGGCATTTCATATTGCCACAACAGGGCGTCCAGGACCAGTATTAATCGATTTTCCTAAGGATATTGCTACTGCAGTTGGGAAAATTGATGAGGATCCAAAGATTTCCCTACCAGGCTACCAGCCAACATTACAGCCTAATTATTTGCAAATTCGCAAATTAACAGAAGCTATCAGCTCTGCGAAAAAGCCGGTCATACTTGCAGGTGCAGGGATTCTACATTCAAAGGCTACGGCGGAATTGAAGGAATATGCCGAGCAGCAAAATATTCCTGTTGTCCACACCTTGCTAGGCTTAGGAGGTTTCCCGCAGGATCATGAATTGTTTATTGGATTAGGCGGTATGCACGGATGCTATGCAGCAAATATGGCTATGTATGAATCTGATTTATTATTGAACATAGGAGCGCGTTTCGATGATCGTCTTACAGGCAATCTAGCGCATTTTGCTCCAAATGCAACAGTTGCTCATATTGATATTGATCCAGCTGAAATCGGAAAAAATGTTCCAACCAAAATCCCGGTCGTTGCGGATGCAAAGGAAGCATTAAAGCAATTGATTGCTCAGGAAGGTAAACAGCCTGAAAACAAGGAATGGCTTGAAAAAATCCAAAGCTGGAACAGGGAATATCCTTATCACTATAACAAGGAAGATCAAGAAAACCTAAAACCGCAAAAAGTGCTGGAAATGATTCATGCAAAAACAAACGGTGAAGCGATTGTTGTTACGGATGTTGGTCAGCATCAAATGTGGGCTGCTCAATATTATCCACTAAACAAAGCGGATAAATGGGTAACCTCCGGTGGTTTAGGAACCATGGGATTTGGCCTACCGGCGAGTATCGGGGCTCAAATTGCGGCTCCTGATTCTACAGTTGTTCTTGTTTCCGGTGACGGAGGTTTCCAAATGTGTACGCAGGAGCTTCAAGTCATTAGTGAACATAAATTGCCAATCAAGATGGTCATTTTAAATAATATGGCTCTTGGAATGGTTAGACAATGGCAAGAGCTGTTCTATCAGGAACGCTACGCCCACAGTTTAATTCCAGGTCAGCCTGACTTTGTTAAGCTAGCCGAAGCATACGGCATTAAAGGCTACCAAATTGCCTCAAATGAAGAAGCTGAAGCGGTACTAAATGAAGTGCTTCACAATGATGAACCTGTCGTATTAGACTTTAGAATTGATCCTAGCGAGCTAGTCTATCCAATGATTGCACCAGGAAAAGGACTACATGAAATGGAAGGTGTTAAGCCATGATTAAAAGGATTATTAGTTTAACCGTACTTAATCGTCCAGGAGTTCTTAACCGAATTACAAACCTGTTTTCTAAACGGAATTACAATATTGAAAGTATTTCTGTCGGTCACTCTGAGGTCGAAGGAGTATCCAGAATTACCTGTGTAGTTCAAGTGGAAAATGAAAATATCATTGAACAAATTACGAAACAATTAAATAAGCAGGTTGATGTTCTAAAGGTAGTAGATATTACGGAACAGGCAATTGTCTCAAGGGAGCTTGCCTTAATCAAAGTCCCTACTCAGCCAACGAATCGACATGAGATTTATTCTCTAATCGAACCGTTCCGTGCTTCTATAGTAGATGTAAGTAAAGAGAGCATTGTGATTCAAATTACAGGAGAATCAGAGAAAATTGATGCCTTTATCGAGCTTGTAAAGCCATATGGAATTAAAGAGCTTACGAGAACAGGCACAACTGCTTTTCCGAGAGGAATGCAGCTGCAATCCAATCCGCAAAAGTTCTCCATTGTATAAGCTTTATTTAGGCTAGGTTAATATGCCTGTTAGGATGTAATAGAATTTTACTTATGACAGGTTTAATATTTATAATAATAATGAATCAAGAAAATAATCAAACTATTATTCTAAAAAAAATGAAACCAGAGAGGGAGTATTTACAATGGCAAAAATGTATTATAACGGGGATGCAAACGCAGAATTTTTAAATGGAAAGACAGTAGCAGTAATTGGATTCGGTTCTCAAGGACATGCTCATTCACAAAACATGAGAGAAAGCGGAGTTAATTGTATCATCGGTCTTCGTAAAGGTAAATCTTGGGATAAAGCAGTAGAAGCTGGATTTGAAGTATATACAGTTGCTGAAGCAACAGCTAAAGCTGATGTAGTGATGATTCTATTACCAGATGAGCAGCAAGCAAGAGTATATAAGGAAGAAATCGAGCCAAACCTAAAAGGTCAAGCATTAATGTTTGCACACGGCTTTAACATTCACTTCAGCCAAATCGTACCTCCAGCAGATTGTGATGTTTTACTAGTAGCTCCTAAAGGACCAGGACACTTAGTAAGAAGAACATACACAGAAGGTGCCGGCGTACCAGCAATCTTTGCTATCTATCAAGACGTTACTGGAAACGCAAAAGAACTTGCTTTAGCATATGCAAGAGCAATCGGTTCACTTCGTGCAGGTGCAATTGAAACAACCTTTAAAGAAGAAACTGAAACAGATTTATTTGGTGAGCAGGCTGTACTTTGCGGTGGTTTAACTTCACTAATCAAAGCTGGATTTGAAACTCTAGTAGAAGCGGGTTATCAGCCAGAGGTTGCATACTTCGAGTGTTTACATGAAATGAAGTTAATCGTTGACCTTATCTATGAAGGAGGCATGTCTAACATGCGCTACTCTATCTCAGATACAGCTCAATGGGGTGACTTCGTAAGCGGACCACGTGTAGTAGATGCTTCTGCTAAAGCGAAAATGAAGGAAGTATTAACTGACATCCAAACTGGTAAATTTGCGAAAGAATGGATCCTAGAAAACCAATCTAACCGTGCGATGTTCAACGCAATTAATGCTCGTGAAAACGAACACCAAATTGAAGTGGTTGGCCGTGAGCTAAGAAAAATGATGCCATTCGTAAATGACGCTAAGCAGAAAGAAGTGGTGGGTAGTGCAAAAAATTAAGATTTATGATACGACACTTCGAGATGGAGAACAAACTCCTGGCGTCAATCTTAATTTTTCCGAAAAACTAGAAATCGCGAAACAATTAGAACGTTTAAATGTAGACATCATTGAGGCTGGCTTTCCAGCAGCCTCAAAGGGTGATGCTGCTTCCGTACAGAAAATTGCCCAAACGATTAAAAATAGTACCGTAACCGGATTAGCACGCTGTGTTCAAAGGGATATGGATATTGCCTGGGAATCTTTAAAGGACGGAGTAAATCCAAGACTTCATATTTTCTTAGCTACCTCGCCCATTCACCGTGAGTATAAGCTAAAGATGACGAAGGAACAGGTGATTGAAGCATCTGTTGAAGCGGTAAAATATGCAGCTGCCAAATTCCCGGTTGTCCAATGGTCTGCAGAGGATGCGAGCCGTACAGAGCTTCCGTTTTTAGCAGAGATTGTTGAAAAGGTTATTCAAGCGGGTGCACATGTTATCAATATTCCTGATACGGTAGGATATGGTACTCCATATGACTACGGTCAGATTTTTAAATACTTAAAAGAAAATGTTCCATCTATCCACAAGGTTGACCTTTCAACCCATTGTCATGACGATTTAGGCATGGCAGTAGCCAATTCACTTTCGGCAGTTGAAAATGGGGCTACACAGGTTGAAGGAACAATCAACGGTATCGGTGAAAGAGCAGGGAACACGGCCTTAGAAGAAGTTGCGCTTGCTCTACGCATTCGCAAAGATTATTACAATGCGGAGACACGTTTGAATCTGCAGGAAATTAGCAGAACAAGCAGTGTTGTGAGTAAATTAACAGGTATGATCGTTCCTGCCAATAAGGCAGTTGTCGGTGCCAATGCCTTTGCGCATGAATCTGGTATCCATCAGGACGGCGTGCTAAAGGAAAAGTCAACCTATGAAATTATTTCACCTGAATTAGTTGGATTTGCTTCAAATAACCTTGTGCTTGGTAAGCATTCAGGACGTCATGCCTTCAAGAATCGTTTAGATGAACTTGGCTTAGTGGTGGAGGAAGAGGAAGTTAGTGAATTATTTGCTGCTTTCAAGGATCTTGCTGACCGCAAGAAAGAAATGACTGACGATGATTTAACGGCACTTGTTTTGGAGAAAAAAATATCCAAAGAAGACCAGTATTATCAGTTGCTGTCTATTGAAGTCCAAAGTAAAGGGAATGAGCATTCTGCTACCATAACTCTTTCAGATCGTAATAATGAAAACATTACTGAAACAGGTATTGGTAAAGGCAGTGTAGAGGCTGTTTACAATACTTTGGAAAAAATGGTTGATGAGCACGTTAATTTATTAGATTATCGTATTCAATCAGTTGGAGCAGGAAGAGATGCGCTGGCACAGGTATTTGTTAAAATGCACTGCGCAGGAATGGATACAAGTGGACGCGGACTTGCACAGGATGTTATTGAAGCATCTGCTAAAGCTTATATCAATGCCATTAACAGAGTTCTCTATATAAAAGAATCTTCTGATTCAGAGTTAGTGAAGTAAAAAAGAGAATAGGAAAGGCTGACTTGGAAAGAGAAGATGACAAAAGCTGTAAGGCTCGAGAGGGTGCAGCTGTCAAGCTCTTTAAAGTCAGCCTTGTTTTATAAGTTCACTGAAAAATTAGATAGGTAAATGAATGGGGGATATTCATGGAAAAGCGAATTGCTGTACTGCCTGGAGATGGAATTGGCAAGGAAGTCGTTCAAGGTGCAATTGAGGTTTTAAAAGCAGTAGGTGAACGTTTTAATCACCAGTTTACTTTCACATTTGGTGAAATTGGCGGTTCTGCCTATGATTCAACTGGAGTTCCTCTTCCAGAGGAAACCATCACACTTTGTAAAGAAAGTGATGCCATTCTTTTAGGCGCTGTAGGTGGTCCTAAATATGATACAATTCCTGTCCACCTTCGCCCAGAACAGGGATTGCTGCAAATTCGTAAGGAATTAAATTTGTTTGCTAACCTGCGTCCAACGACATATTTTGCTAGCTTAGCAGATTCTTCACCTCTTCGAAAGGAAATCATCGAGGGTGTCGATATGCTTATGGTAAGAGAACTAACAGGTGGAATTTATTTTGGTCAACCGAGAGAGCGTAGAGATGTAAATGGAAAAGAAGCGGTTGTTGACACACTTTATTATGAAAGAGAAGAAATGGAACGTGTCATTCGTCAAGCCTTTGAATTAGCGAAGTCTAGACGAAAAAAAGTGACCTCTGTTGATAAAGCAAATGTGTTGGAATCTAGTCGTTTATGGCGTGAAGTAGCGGTTGAAATCAGCAAGGACTATCCAGAAATTACTCTAGAGCATATGCTCGTTGATAATGGTGCCATGCAATTAGTTCGTAATCCGAAGCAATTCGATGTGGTTGTAACAGAGAATATGTTCGGCGATATTTTAAGTGATGAAGCATCGGTATTAACTGGATCATTAGGAATGCTGCCTTCTGCAAGTATATCAGCAGATGGACCATATTTATTTGAACCAATTCACGGCTCTGCACCAGATATTGCGGGCAAAAATATTGCGAACCCATTGGCAACCATTCTTTCTGCTGCCATGATGCTAAAGGTTTCATTTGGATTAGATGAAGAAGCGGCACTAATCGAACAAGCGGTCAATCATGTTCTAGATGCTGGCTTTAGAACAGGTGACATCATGTCAGAAGGAAAGACCCAGGTATCAACAACAGAAATGGTGGAAGAAGTAAAGAAAGCTCTTATAAAATAAGATTATACTAAAAATTAAAAATTGTTATAGTTCACTTAATATTCTATGATAATAGTATCGCATACCACTTGAGGGGGGAAATCGAATGGGAAAGTCAATTATTGATAAAGTTTGGGACAAGCATATCGTCCATCAAGAAGAAGGAAAACCGGATTTACTTTACATTGATTTACACCTAGTCCATGAAGTTACATCACCACAGGCTTTTTCAGGCTTACGTATGAAAAACCGTAAAGTAAGACGACCTGATAAAACATTTGCTACAATGGATCATAATATTCCAACCGTAAATCGTACGGTCATTGATGATGAAGTAGCGAAGAATCAAATGACAACGTTAGAGAAAAACTGTCAGGAATTTGGTGTTCCATTAGCAGGGATTGACAGCCCTGACCAAGGGATTGTCCACGTCATTGGACCTGAGCTTGGTTTAACACAGCCAGGAAAAACCATTGTATGTGGTGACAGTCATACCTCAACACATGGTGCATTTGGTGCTATTGCTTTTGGTATCGGAACAAGTGAAGTAGAGCACTGTTTAGCCACTCAAACACTTTGGCAAACAAAGCCTAAAACGATGAAGCTTGATTTTAAAGGCAAGCTATCTGAAGGAGTATCTGCTAAAGATGTTATTCTTTATGTCATTGCCAAGCATGGAATTGACTTTGGAACAGGACATATCATTGAATACTGCGGCGAGGCCATTCGTGGCCTGTCGATGGACGAAAGAATGACAATCTGTAATATGTCTATCGAGGGCGGAGCTAGAGCAGGACTTGTTTCACCAGACGAGACAACGTTTGCTTATTTAAAAGGTAGGAAATATGCTCCGAAAAACTTTGATCAGGCAGTCGAAGCCTGGAAAGAGCTAGCCTCTGATGAGGACGCTGTCTATGATGCGGTAATTGAAATTGATGCTACTGACATCGAACCGATGGTCAGCTGGGGAACCAATCCATCCATGACAGCTAAAGTGAGCGAAAGTATTCCAACTCTTGCTGATTGTGCTACTGAAACGGATAAAAAGGCATTAGCAAATGCATTGCAATATATGGGTCTAAAAGAGGGTCAAAAAATTGAAGACATTAAAATTCAGCATGTTTTCATTGGCTCTTGTACAAATTCCCGTATCGAAGACCTTCGTACGGCTGCAGAAGTGGCAAAAGGTAACAAAGTACATCCAGGTGTTCGCGCGTTAGTTGTACCAGGATCACAGCAGGTTAAATTACAGGCTGAGCAGGAAGGCTTAGATAAAATCTTTATCGAGGCAGGCTTTGAATGGCGTGAGTCTGGCTGCAGCATGTGTTTAAGTATGAACAATGATGTCGTACCTGCAGGTGAGCATTGTGCCTCTACATCAAACCGTAACTTTGAAGGAAGACAAGGGGCAGGTGCTAGAACACATCTAGTAAGTCCTGCAATGGCAGCCAATGCTGCGCTTCATGGAAAATTTGTTGATGTTCGTAAATCAGAGATATTGAACTAAGGGGGGAAACTTCATGAGCGGGTTTAAAACACATACAGGAAAAGCAGTTGCCCTTGACCGGGTAAATGTAGATACAGACCAAATTATTCCAAAGCAATTTTTAAAACGAATTGAGAAAACAGGGTTTGGACAATTTGTTTTTTACGGCTGGCGCTTTCTTGAGGATGGAAAGTTAAATCCTGACTTTGAATTAAATCAGCCTGAAAATCAAGGGGCATCTATTTTAATTGCCAATGAAAACTTTGGCTGTGGTTCGTCCCGTGAGCATGCTCCATGGGCGTTACAGGACTATGGATTTAAGGTAGTTATCGCTCCATCCTTTGCAGACATCTTCTTTCAAAACTGTTTTAAAAACGGGATGCTGCCTATCAAGCTAGAAAAGGAAAAAGTTGAGTATTTGCTTAAAGCGGCAAAAAATCAGCCGTATGAATTAACTATTAATCTCGAAGACGAAGTACTTTCAGATAATCAAGGCTTCAGTGCTTCATTTTCTGTGTCACCATATTGGAAGAAAATGCTGATCAATGGCTGGGATGAAATTGAAATCACTCTGCAGCTTGATGAGGCAATTTCTAAATATGAGCAAGAAAACGCACCTATTCAGTAATAGACTAAAAATCCACAGTTTTAGCTGTGGATTTTTTTGTGAGGATTCAGTCTGTTAAGATAAACGTTTACTTTCTTTTTTTTCTTGTGCTACACTTACCTCAATTAAAATCATTGAGGCTGATACCGATGGATAATAAAAACCAAAAGAATAAAATTGTTTATTTTCCTGGTTTAGAGCAAAGACTGGTGGAAAAAGGACTTGAGCATTTACATCAGAAACAATATGATGAAGCGATTGACCTGTTGGAGCATGCGATCCGATTGGATGCAAGGAACAGTGAAAGTCATATAGGTCTGCTGCTAGCTTATTTCGATGCGGGTTTGATAGATAAAGCGATGGACTTAGCTGATAAAATGCTCCAAGAAGGAATCGGTCAGGATATTGAAATCATGAATATCTACATTATGTATCTTGTCCAGCTACATAAATATGAAGAGGTTGTTGCCGCTATTGAGAACCTATTAGCGGAGAATAGAATTCCAGCTGATAAGCTAGAGCATTTTCATCGCCTGCTCGATTTTAGTCTTAGAATGCTGGATAGTTCGATTGATGTACATCAGCAGGAACCAAAGGAGAATGCGTGGGCAAATCGGAAAATTGATTTCTTCCTTTATCAAACTCCAGAGGAGCAAATGCTGTTGGCAGGTGAATTGAATAACAAAAACACTCGCCCCTTTGTGAAGGATATGACTGAATATCTTCAATCTGAAAAGGGCAGTGTTTTCTTTAAAACGCTGCTGTTAAATGTATTAAAGGAACAGGAATATGACAAGCCGATTGAGATTCAAAAATTTGATAAAAGAATAACGGTTATTCCAGAGAAATTACCACATATCAATGAAAGCCGCCAGCTGAAGGAGATTCTTGAAATCCTTAGACAAAAACTGGAAAACGAGGATCCTGTCTTATTTGCTCATATAAAGGCATTGGTCGAACGACAGTTTTTTTTGCTGTATCCTTTTGAGCTAGAGTCAAATAACCTTAACGCTTGGGCAGCGGCTTATCATGTATTAGGAAATGAATATTTTGGAAAATATGATACAGAAGATGAATTAATAGAGGAGTACCGGGTATTACAAGCTGATTTGCAGCAGGCAGACTCCTATATCCGCATGATTGAAGAAATTTCTTATCCTAATCTTTAAGACAGCCTGTTGAAACAGTGACAACCTGTGTTATAATGTAGTGGTGCTTTTGTGAAAAAAATCATATTATTATTAGAATATGATCGAAAATTGATTCGTATTCATTCATCATTTCGCTAGTAAAGGTAAATGAAATAGATTGTTGGAGGGAAATAAAGTATGTCTGCAAAATTTGAAAAGCTAGAAGGGAACCAAGGGGTTCTTACAGTTGAAGTTGATGCAGAAACAGTAAGCAAGAGCTTAGATTCTGCATTCCAAAAAGTAGTAAAGCAAGTAAATGTACCAGGCTTCCGTAAAGGGAAAATGCCACGTGCATTATTTGAAAAGCGTTTCGGTGTTGAATCATTATATCAGGATGCGATCGATTTAATGCTTCCTGAAGCATATGGTGCAGCAATCGATGAAACAGGTATTGAGCCAGTTGATCGTCCTGAAATCGATGTAGAGCAAATCGAAAAAGGCAAAACATTCATCTTTACTGCAAAGGTTACTGTTAAACCTGAAGTAAAGTTAGGCGAATATAAAGGTCTTGAAGTAGAAGCATTTGATACAACTGTAACAGATGAAGATGTTGATAACGAAATCAAAGGACTACAGGAAAAGCAAGCAGAGCTTGTTGTGAAAGAAGAAGGTAAAGCTGAGAATGGCGATACTGTAGTGATGGATTTTGAAGGCTTTGTTGACGGTGAAGCATTTGAAGGCGGTAAAGCTGAGAACTATTCACTAGAGCTTGGTTCAGGCCAATTCATCCCAGGCTTCGAAGAGCAGTTAGTTGGTCTTGCTGCAGGCGAATCTAAGGATGTTGAAGTATCATTCCCAGAAGAATACCATGCGGCAGAATTAGCTGGAAAGCCAGCAGTATTCAAAGTAACAGTTCATGAAATAAAAGGAAAAGAACTTCCAGAGCTAGATGATGAATTTGCTAAAGATGTGGACGAGGAAGTTGAAACTTTAGAAGCACTTAAAGAAAAAATCAAGTCTCGTCTAGAGCATGACAAGAAGCACCAAGAAGAGCATCACATTCAAGATTCTGTCGTTGACAAAGCTACAGCTAACGCTGAGATCGATGTTCCTGAAGTGATGATTAATAATGAAGTAGACCGTATGCTTCAAGAATTCGAGCAGCGTTTACAAATGCAAGGTATGAATCTTGAGCTTTACTTCCAATTCTCAGGTCAAAATGAGGAAGCACTTCGTGGACAAATGAACGAAGAAGCTGCACAACGTGTTCGTGGAAGCTTAACTCTTGAGGCGATTGCAAAAGCTGAAAATATCGAAGTAACTGAAGAGGAAATCAACGAAGAGCTAGAGAAAATGGCAGGAATGTATAACATGACTGTTGATAATATCAAAAATGCACTTGGAAGCCTTGATGGACTTAAGAGCGATCTTCAAGCTAGAAATACTGTTAAGTTCTTAGTTGATAACAGTAAAACAGTTGAAAAGCAAGCTTAATTCATTAAATTATCATATGTAATGTAAGGATAAATAAAAACAAGGTGCGATTTTATCGTACCTTGTTTTATATTATGGTAAAATACATATAATAAATAAAAGTAACTCTTTGCGAAGGTTTTATTTTGAACATACAGGAATATAAATAATACATATACGCTTATAGAAATCATGATCATTATTCTTGGAATAATGATTCTATATATTACATACATGGCAACGAATTACTCGCAAGTATAAAACCTTCAGCTAATTTGCAACCCTGCAAGAGTTATTATTTCCTGTATTTTCATAAAATGTGTTACAATTCAATAAATAGTAACAATATCTAGATATTGCGAGTCATTCACGTTAGTTATAGATTACATAAAGTCATTTCAAGGGGTGAAAATATTGTTCAAGTTTAATGACGAAAAGGGCCAATTAAAGTGCTCTTTCTGTGGAAAAACACAGGAACAAGTACGCAAATTAGTTGCGGGACCAGGCGTTTATATTTGTGATGAATGTATTGAGCTTTGTACTGAAATTGTTGAAGAGGAATTAGGTACAGAAGAAGAAATTGAATTTAAAGATGTACCAAAGCCGGCAGAGATTCGTGAGATTTTGGACGAATACGTTATTGGACAAGACCAGGCCAAGAAGTCCTTATCTGTCGCAGTATACAATCATTACAAACGTATTAACTCTAACAGTAAGATTGATGAGGTGGAATTGGCAAAGAGTAATATTGCCATGATCGGGCCAACAGGTAGTGGTAAAACATTACTAGCTCAAACATTAGCGCGTATCCTTAATGTTCCATTTGCGATTGCAGACGCAACATCATTAACAGAGGCCGGATATGTCGGCGAAGATGTTGAAAACATTCTGCTAAAGCTTATTCAAGCAGCGGATTATGATGTGGAGAAGGCTGAAAAAGGAATTATCTACATCGATGAGATTGATAAGATTGCTCGTAAATCTGAAAACCCATCCATCACTCGAGATGTTTCTGGTGAAGGGGTTCAACAAGCATTGTTGAAAATTCTTGAAGGAACGGTTGCGAGTGTTCCGCCACAGGGTGGAAGAAAGCATCCTCATCAGGAATTCATTCAAATTGATACAACGAATATCTTATTTATCTGTGGTGGTGCATTTGATGGCATCGAAACCATTATTAAACGCCGTCTAGGTCAAAAGGTAATTGGATTCGGCTCTGATTTAAAAGAACAAGAAGTGGAGCAAAAGGATCTATTATCAAAGGTATTGCCTGAGGATTTATTACGTTTCGGATTAATTCCGGAATTTATCGGACGTTTACCAATTATTGCTAGTCTTGCTCAGCTTGATGAAGATGCCTTAATTGAAATCCTTACAAAGCCGAAAAATGCCTTAGTGAAGCAGTACCAAAAAATGCTTGAGCTTGATGATGTTGAGCTTGAGTTTGAAGAAGGTGCATTGCTTGAAATTGCTAAGCAGGCGATTGAAAGGAAGACCGGTGCTCGTGGATTACGTTCAATCATTGAAGGGATTATGCTTGATGTTATGTATGAGCTGCCTTCACGAGAGGATATTTCCAAATGTATTATTACAAAGGAAACGGTCTCAGATAAGATGGACCCTAAGCTGATTCTAACCGATGGTACAATCGTTGAAGAGAAAAGAAAAACATCTGCATAAATGATGGAAAGCGCAAGCGCCTATTCAGGTGCTTGTGCTTTTCTTGTTCTGACTAAGAAAATTTGTTTATTCCTGCCTAGTAGAGGAGATACTAGCAAATATCACCTAGTATTAATTTTGCAGGAGGGAATACGATGAGTTGGACGGGTATTGTCTTGTTTATACAATTATTTTTCGGTGTTGTGATCGGGGTATATTTTTGGAATCTACTGAAAAACCAACGTACCCAGAAAGTATCAATCGACCGTGAATCGAAAAAAGAGATGGATCAGCTCAGAAAGTTAAGAGAAATTAAATTAAGTGAACCTCTAGCTGAAAGAGTGCGTCCGGCAAGCTTTCAGGATATTGTTGGACAGGAGGATGGAATAAAGTCTTTAAAGGCAGCACTTTGCGGTCCGAATCCACAGCATGTAATCATTTATGGTCCTCCAGGTGTAGGGAAAACAGCTGCAGCCAGACTCGTATTAGAGGAAGCAAAAAAAAATTCTAAATCTCCTTTTCAACAATCCTCCGTATTTGTCGAGCTTGATGCGACAACAGCAAGATTTGATGAAAGAGGAATTGCGGATCCATTAATTGGGTCTGTTCATGACCCAATTTATCAGGGTGCTGGGGCAATGGGTCAGGCAGGTATTCCTCAGCCGAAGCAGGGTGCAGTCACAAATGCACATGGTGGGGTTTTGTTTATTGATGAAATTGGTGAACTGCATCCGATTCAAATGAATAAGTTATTAAAGGTACTTGAGGATCGAAAGGTATTTTTAGAAAGTGCCTACTATAGTGAAGAAAATACGCAAATTCCTAATCATATTCATGATATCTTCAAGAATGGCTTACCGGCAGATTTTCGCTTAATTGGGGCAACGACCAGAACACCAAGTGAAATCCCTCCGGCTATTCGCTCACGCTGTATGGAGGTATTTTTCCGTGAATTAACGGAAGAGGAAATTGCCACAGTTGGTAAAAAAGCTGCCGAGAAAGTAAATATGAAGATAAGTGAAAAGGGAATCAATATCCTCGCCTCCTATTCAAGGAACGGACGGGAAGCGGTCAATATGATCCAGCTCTCTGCTGGACTAGCCATTACGGAAGACCGGCAATACATAAAGGAAGAGGACATTGAATGGGTTGTTCATTCAAGTCAGCTTAATCCAAGAATGGAACCAAAGATAAATGAGGAGTCCTCTGTTGGACTTGTGAACGGACTAGCTGTCCATGGACCTAATACAGGAACCTTGCTTGAAATCGAAGTAACGGTGATTCCGGCAAAGAAGAATGGCTCCATTAATATTACAGGGATTGTGGAAGAAGAAAGCATTGGGAACAGTGGGAAATCGATTCGCCGTAAAAGCATGGCAAAGGGCTCTATTGAAAACGTCATTACAGTACTCCGTTCGATGGGAGTTCCGGCAGACGAATTTGATATCCATGTCAACTTCCCTGGCGGTGTTCCGATTGATGGTCCATCTGCCGGAATTGCCATGGCAACCGGAATCTATTCAGCCATTTATAAGCTGCCTATTGACAACAAAGTAGCGATGACTGGTGAGATTAGTATTCATGGAAATGTGAAGCCAATTGGCGGGGTATATCCAAAGGTGAAGGCAGCGAAAAAGGCTGGGGTAAAAAAGGTGATTATCCCGAAAGAAAATATGCAGACCATCCTGCAGGAAATTCAAGATATTGAGATTATTCCCGTTACACATATTAACGAGGTCTTTGACCTGGCAATAAGGAAGGATTACAGCATTAATCAAACGATTTCTGCTTCAGCTATAGAGATGACAAAGAAGGAAAGCATTTAAAGAATAATGATACTAAGCATGTTTTTTTATGGCAGGATAATAAAAAAGCTTCGGTTTGTTCCAATGTGGACAAGACGAAGCTTTATTATGTGACCTTGATAAGAAAAGAGTAACTTGATTCTATCCTTTGACAAGCAACCTCGTTATTAGACACGTGGACTCAAATACGATAAAATTGTTTAATAGGAAAATGTTAGTGATATATGGAAAAATAACCATATGGGGGTGTAAGGTATGGCAAACAATGAAGAGGTAATCGTCCCTTTGCTACCGCTTCGAGGATTACTAGTTTATCCGACAATGGTACTCCATTTAGATGTCGGCCGTGACAAGTCAGTCCAGGCCCTTGAAAAAGCAATGGTTGACAACCATCTCATCTTTTTAACCACGCAAAAGGATTTGTCCGTTGACATGCCAGAGGAAGAAGACCTTTACCAGGTAGGAACGTTAACGAAAGTAAAGCAAATGCTGAAGCTTCCAAATGGCACAATCCGCGTCTTAATTGAAGGCCTTAAGCGGGCAGAGATAATGGAGTTTATTGATGAGCCAGAGTATTTCTTAGTAAAGCTAAGAACACATGAAGACGAAGCAATGGTTGACCCTGAAGATCAAGCACTTATGAGAACGATGCTTGAATACTTCGAACAATACATAAAAGTATCAAAAAAAATCTCTGCAGAGACCTATGCCTCTGTCAGTGATATAGAAGAGCCTGGAAGAATGGCTGATATCATCGCTTCGCATCTTCCTTTAAAGCTCAAAGAAAAACAAGATATTTTAGAGCTGATGAACATAAAGGATCGTTTGAATCGTGTGATTGAAATTATTCATAATGAAAAAGAAGTATTAAATTTAGAAAAGAAAATTGGTCAAAGGGTTAAAAAATCGATGGAGCGAACGCAAAAGGAATATTACTTGCGTGAGCAGATGAAAGCGATCCAAAAGGAGCTTGGCGATAAGGATGGAAAGTCTGGAGAGGTAGCCGAGCTGACTGAGAAAATCGAAAAAATTGGCATGCCAGACCATGTGAAGCAAGCTGCCTTGAAGGAATTAGATCGTTATGAAAAGGTTCCATCTAGCTCTGCTGAAAGTGCTGTGATCCGAAATTATATTGATTGGTTGATTTCTCTTCCGTGGTCCAAGGCAACAGAGGATGATATTGATATTGAAAAAGCAGAGCGAATTTTGAATCGAGATCATTTCGGCCTCGAAAAGGTGAAGGAGCGTGTGCTTGAATATTTAGCGGTTCAGAAGCTGACAAACTCCTTGAAGGGTCCGATTCTTTGTCTTGCCGGTCCTCCAGGGGTAGGGAAAACAAGTCTTGCCCGCTCGATTGCCACCTCGTTAAACCGGAACTTTGTCCGTGTTTCACTTGGAGGTGTCAGGGATGAATCAGAAATCCGTGGTCACAGAAGAACCTACGTAGGCGCGATGCCGGGAAGGATTATTCAAGGCATGAAGAAAGCCGGCACCATTAATCCTGTCTTTTTATTAGACGAGATTGATAAAATGTCAGGCGATTTCCGTGGCGACCCTTCTGCAGCCATGCTGGAAGTACTCGATCCTGAGCAGAATCATAATTTCAGCGACCATTATATTGAGGAAACCTATGACCTTTCAAAGGTAATGTTTATCGCAACGGCAAATGATTTAGGTACCGTTCCGGGACCGCTACGTGACCGGATGGAGATTATTTCGATTGCGGGCTATACAGAGCTTGAAAAGCTCCATATTGCTAAGGACCATTTGCTGCCAAAGCAAATAAAAGAGCATGGTTTAACAACAGAACAGCTACAGATACGTGATGAAGGCATACTTCATCTTGTACGCTACTATACTCGTGAAGCCGGTGTCCGGGGCTTAGAGCGAAAGCTTGCCGGTATTTGCCGTAAAACAGCTAAAATTATCGTTTCGAGTGAAAAGGCAGAAGTGGTTGTAGATGATCAAAATATCGAAGAGTTTCTTGGGAAGAAAATGTTTCATTATGGACAGGCTGAGCTTGAGGACCAAGTGGGTGTAGCAACAGGTCTTGCCTATACAACGGTTGGCGGCGATACATTACAAATTGAAGTCTCCCTGTCACCAGGTAAAGGAAAGCTTGTCTTAACCGGAAAGCTAGGTGATGTCATGAAGGAATCTGCCCAAGCAGCCTTTAGCTATATTCGTTCAAAGGCGGTAGAGCTTGGTATTGATCCGGATTTTCATGAAAAAAGCGATATCCATATACATGTTCCGGAAGGAGCGGTTCCGAAGGACGGTCCTTCGGCGGGAATCACGATGGCAACGGCACTCGTGTCTGCGCTAACAGGTAAACCAATTCGTAAAGAAGTGGGAATGACAGGCGAAATTACGCTAAGAGGGCGAGTATTGCCAATTGGCGGACTAAAGGAAAAAACATTAAGTGCACATCGGGCTGGGTTAACGAAAATCATTTGTCCTAAGGAAAATGAAAAGGATTTAGATGACATACCAGAAAGCGTTCGGGAAGAATTAGAATTTGTGCTCGTTTCCCACGTTGATGAAGTGCTGCAGCATGCACTAAAAAGCGAGGGATAGGAATGAAAATTAAAAGTGCTGATATTGTCATAAGTGCTGTAAAGCCTGAACAATATCCAGATGATTTTTTGCCGGAGTTTGCATTAGCCGGCCGGTCAAATGTTGGGAAATCGTCCTTTATTAATAAAGTATTGAATCGAAAAAATCTTGCCCGTACCTCCTCAAAGCCGGGGAAAACACAAACATTAAATTTCTATCTCATTAATGAGGAATTTTATTTTGTAGATGTTCCAGGCTATGGATATGCACGGGTCTCGAAAACAGAGCGTGCGGCATGGGGCAGGATGATCGAAACCTATTTGACATCAAGGGAGCAGCTTAAGGCTGTCGTGTTAATCATTGATTTACGCCATCCACCGACAGCGGATGATGTAATGATGTATCAGTTTCTAAAGCATTATGATATTCCCTGCATCATTATCAATACGAAAGCCGATAAAATTCCAAAATCAAAATGGCAAAAGCATCTGAAAATCACAAGAGAAACACTCGAGCTTGATCCGAGTGACACCATTGTCCTGTTTTCAGCTGATACTGGCTATGGGAAGGACAAAGCTTGGGCCGTCATGAATAGCTATATGAAGGATTCTTCAGAAGAAGAGGCCGAGAATACGGAAGAAGCGGAACATTAATGTTCCGCTTCTTTCTCTAACCTATTTTAGGCTGTTATTTTTTTCTTTTGAACAATAATAAGTAGACACCAACAAGAATCAAAGCGGCAGGCCAGAATTTACTATAGGCTTCGATCCTGTTTTCGAGCAGACCAAACCAGCTCATTACTTGATTGTAAAAAAGCAGCAGTCCGGCTAAGGCAAGGAAAAGAACGCCCTGGAAAAGTCCGTTTCTCGTTTTCTGATAACGAAGTAAAAACCCCAGTGAAATGATTAGAATAAAAACTCCAAGTGCATCCGGCCAAATCGACAGGCGGTTTACAACATGAAAGTGAAAGCCGAAGCCGGTTAGAATAACACCTGGTAAAATGGCCTCATAGTCTTTTCCGCCATAGCCCTGGCATAGAAAGGCGATTCCGACAATCATGAGCAGTGTCGGCCAAGACATAAACTCAGCTAACAGGGGGAAATTTCCTTGCTGTAAGAAAAAAAAGCCTCCAAAGCCAATTAATATGATACCAGGGAATATACTCAGATTCTTCATATGACAATCCTTCCAATTATGATTTCTTGAATATTGTTTGTTTTTTTGTTACTGTACTTATATAAGAATATAATCGAATCCTGTAGTAATGTGTTACTATATTTTAACTTCATTCAGCATTCATCCTCCACTTCTACAAGTGGGGGATGAATGCAAATGGTTCTTCGATTCAGTGGGGGTTCAAACCCCGGCTGAATGAAGTTAAGCCTCCGGCGGATGTCACGGATTTTTTAAAGGTAGTTTATCGAGCGAGCTCGATAAAAATTCGGACGCAAATTCGACGGGCGAATTTGATTAAATAGTACCACATTATGAAGGAATCCTTGAGATATTATACACTTCTATCATATCAAAAAAAGAATTTAGTATATATTCATATATTTGCAAAAAAATATAAATAGGACACGTGCTATAATGATGGCAGGGGAATTATGCTTATTTTTTAGGGGGATAAAAATAACATGCATATTATTGTCGTTGGGATTAATCACAAAACGGCCCCAGTAGAAATTCGTGAACGGTTGACATTTGATCCATCGCAATTAGGGGAAGCGATGAAAAGGCTGAATGGCAAAAAGAGTATTCTCGAGAATGTCATTCTATCAACATGCAACCGAACAGAAATCTATGCGGTCGTGGATCAATTACACACTGGCAGATACTATATTAAAGAGTTTCTGGCAGAATGGTTCGAAATAGAGCAGTCTGAATTTTCACCTTTTCTATTCATTTATGAACAAGATGGTGCCATTGAGCATCTTTATAACGTAGCGTGTGGTTTGAACTCACTTGTGCTTGGGGAAACACAGATTCTAGGTCAGGTTCGTTCAAGCTTTTTACTTGCACAGGAAGAGAATACAACAGGCACTGTATTTAATCAGTTGTTCAAGCAGGCTGTTACGCTTGCCAAACGGGCTCATTCTGAAACGGACATCGGTGCGAATGCCGTATCTGTCAGCTATGCAGCTGTGGAATTGGCGAAGAAAATCTTTGGAACCCTTGAAAACAAACATGTGCTCATCATTGGAGCCGGAAAAATGGGTGAGTTAGCTATCCAGAATCTTCATGGGAACGGTGCCAAGAAAGTGACGGTTATTAATCGTACCTTTGAAAAAGCGGAGAATTTGGCTAATCGATTTAATGGAATCGCTAAATCCATGGATGAGCTGCAAGCAGCATTAATGGATGCTGATATTCTAATCAGCTCGACAGGAGCAAAGGATTTTGTCATTACAAAGAATATGATAGAAAACGTTGAGAAAAAGCGAAAAGGCAAGCCTTTATTCATGGTTGATATTGCTGTACCCCGTGATTTAGACCCAGCCTTAAGTGAATTGGATAGCGTGTTCCTATATGATATCGATGATTTAGAAGGGATTGTGGAAGCCAATCTGCAGGAGCGGAAAAAGGCGGCTGAAACGATTCTCTTAATGGTAGAGCAGGAAATCGTAGAATTTAAGCAATGGTTAAACATGCTGGGTGTGGTTCCTGTGATATCTGCTCTTCGTGAAAAGGCACTTTCTATACAGGCAGAAACAATGAAAAGTCTTGAGAGAAAGCTTTCCCATTTGAGTGACCGTGATAGGAAGGTATTGAACAAACATACTAAGAGTATCATTAATCAGATGTTAAAGGATCCAATATTACAAGCGAAGGAATTAGCCGGTTCTAAGAATGCTGATGAAAAATTAGAATTGTTTATGTCTATTTTTAATATTGAAGAGCTTGTTGAAAAACAACGAGAAGTGAAAGCGGCCGAACAAAAACCGGTAAATGTTCATTCATCACAGCCTGCCTTTCAATCATAAAGAGGTCATCCGGCTATGATGGATAACGTAATGACGCGGCTGCATGAGTTAACGGTTATTCTGTATGCCGTAAGCGTATTGTTATATTTCATTGATTTTCTACATCATAACCGGAGGGCAAACCGTACTGCCTTCTGGTTACTTTCGTTTGTATGGGTTTTGCAGTCGATTTTTTTGTACTTATACATGGTCAATACGGGACGCTTTCCTGTGCTGACTATTTTTGAGGGCCTTTATTTTTATGTGTGGGTACTAATTACTCTCTCACTCATTATCAATCGTCTTTTACGAGTTGATTTTATTGTCTTTTTCACAAATGTAATTGGTTTCATGTTTATGGTTATACATACTTTTGCACCTGATCAATTGGACTCAACGGTAATGGCGCAGCAGCTCGTATCAGAACTGCTATTAATCCATATTACGGCAGCTATTCTATCCTATGGAGCTTTTTCTTTATCATTCGTCTTCTCGCTACTATACTTATTGCAGTATAATTTATTAAAAGGGAAAAAATGGGGAAAAAGACTTTGGCGAATTTCAGATTTATCCAAGCTTGAACAGATGTCCTACGTATCAAATGTGATTGGAGCGCCTATGCTGATGATTGGGGTCATACTAGGATCACAATGGGCGTATCTTAAGCTGCCAAATTTATCCTGGGTTGACCCGAAAATTATTGGTTCCGTATTTGTACTTGCCATTTACTGTGTCTATTTATATTTACGAATTAGAAGAGGATTAGCTGGAAAGTCGCTTGCACTGTGGAATATTGCAGCATTTCTCATTCTATTAATTAATTTCTTCCTAATTGGAAGTTTTTCATCCTTCCACATTTGGTTGTAGACTAGCTAGGAGGCTCATTATGAGAAAAATTATTGTCGGTTCAAGACGCAGCAAGCTTGCGTTAACACAAACGAATTGGGTTATTAAACAGTTGAAAGCATTGGATGATTCCTTTGATTTTGAAGTAAGAGAAATAGTCACAAAGGGTGATAAAATTTTAGATGTCACGCTTTCAAAGGTAGGCGGTAAAGGCTTATTCGTAAAGGAAATTGAACAAGCGATGCTTGATAAAGAGATTGATATGGCTGTCCATAGTATGAAGGATATGCCTGCTGTTCTGCCAGATGGCCTTGTGATCGGATGTATTCCAGAGCGTGAGGATTATCGTGATGCCTTTATCTCTAAGAATCATGTTAAATTTCATGATTTAAAGCCCGGTGCTGTTGTAGGAACAAGCAGCCTGCGCAGAGGTGCGCAGCTGTTGGCGCAACGATCTGATATTGAGATCAAATGGATTCGAGGAAACATTGATACGAGGTTGTCGAAGCTGGAAAATGAAGACTATGATGCGATTATTTTAGCGGCTGCAGGACTATCTCGGATGGGCTGGGCAAAGGATGTTGTCACAGAGTTCCTTGAGCCTGAGGTTTGTCTGCCAGCAGTGGGACAAGGGGCCCTTTCCATTGAATGCCGTGGAAGTGATGAGGAATTATTAGGACTGTTGAAGAAATTTACCTGTTTGGAAACACAGCAGACGGTACTAGCCGAAAGAGCGTTTTTAAATAGAATGGAAGGCGGCTGCCAGGTGCCGATTGCCGGCTTTGCAAAGCTAACAGACCAAGCTGAAATCGTTTTAACCGGATTGGTTGCTTCACCGGATGGAACCACCATTTACAAGGAAGCGATAAGTGGGCAAAATCCTGAGGAGCTTGGTGAAATGCTTGCGCAAACGTTGATTGAGAAGGGTGCAAAGAAGTTAATTGATAGTGTGAAAGAGGAGCTTGACCGGGAATGACTGCCTCGTCCCCCCTCAAAAATAAAACGGTATTAGTTCCAAGGGGAAAGGGTCAGGCGAAGGCTTTTTCAGATGTTGTAAGAAAATTTGGCGGGACACCTATTGAGATTCCTTTATTGGCTTTCAGGCCCACTGCATTTTTAGAAGAACATCAAGACATAATGAAAAAGCTCCATACATACGATTGGTTGATTTTAACAAGCAGTGTGGCAGTAACAGCCTTTTTATCGCATTGGCCAAAAGGGACTACGCTGCCCCTTAAAATTGCCGCTATTGGTGAGAAAACGGCACAGGCGATAGAGGCGCAGGGCTTGAAGGTGGATTTTATTCCGGCTGAGTATGTGGCGGAAGCGTTTGTCATGGAATTTTGTCCGTTGGTGAAAGCCGGGGACAGGGTATTAATTCCAAAGGGTAATTTGGCAAGGGATTATATTTCAACTGAATTACGTCATATTGGGGCAATAGTGGATGAAATCGTGATCTATGAAACCTATTTTCCAGAGGAAAGTAAAGAAAAACTAGCCCGTCTGCTTTCAGAGAATAAGCTCGATATTATTCCCTTTACAAGTCCTTCAACAATTGATCATTTTATGCAGGTTGTAGAAGAAAACGGTCTATCTGATCGAATACAACGGTGTGTTTTTGCCTGTATTGGACCTGTTGCACACAAAAAGGCGGAAAGCTGGGGCTTGACGATTCATGCCGTTCCTTCTGTCTACACAGTTGAAAATTTAATAAAAGAAGTAGCTGATTATTTATTAAAGGTATCATCCTTATAGGAGGGGTAATGATGGATTTACAATTTACACGTCACCGTAGATTAAGACAATCTGCTTCAATGCGTGCGTTAGTAAGAGAAACTTTCATAAGAGTGGAGGATTTTATTTATCCTATCTTTGTCATTGAAGGGAATAATATTAAAAATGAAATTTCGTCCATGCCCGGAGTCTATCAGTATTCACTTGATAGACTATCAGAAGAGATGGATGAGGTCGTTTCATTAGGGATTAAGTCCGTTCTATTATTCGGGATTCCGAACGAAAAGGATGAGTGTGGTTCAGGTGCCTACCATGATCATGGCATCGTCCAGGAGGCTGCACGTTTTATTAAAGAACGATATCAGGACATCGTTGTCATTGCGGATACTTGCCTATGTGAATATACAAGCCATGGACATTGCGGTGTCATTGAAAAGGATCAGGTCTTAAATGACCCATCGCTTGAATTATTAGTTCAAACAGCGGTTAGTCAGGCGCGCGCAGGAGCTGATATCATTGCACCTTCCAACATGATGGATGGGTTTGTGGCAGCAATTCGTAAAGGCTTAGACGAAGCGGGCTTCGAAAATGTTCCAATCATGTCATACGCTGTTAAATATGCTTCTGCCTTCTACGGTCCATTCCGTGACGCGGCAGACAGTACACCTCAATTTGGAGATAGAAAAGCGTACCAGATGGATCCAGCCAATCGACTTGAGGCTTTTCGTGAAGCTGAATCAGATGTACAAGAAGGAGCCGATTTCCTAATTGTCAAACCGGGGATGCCATACCTGGATATTGTTCGCGATGTGAGGGACCGTTTCAACCTTCCGATTGTCACCTACAATGTAAGCGGAGAATTTTCTATGGTAAAAGCGGCAGCGGCTAATGGCTGGATCGATGAAAAGGGCGTTGTCATGGAAATGCTGACAGGTATGAAGCGTGCCGGCAGCGATCTCATTATTACCTACCATGCAAAGGACGCAGCCCGCTGGCTGAAAGAGCAGTAATCTAATGAGAATCAAAGAATAAAAAGCAATAGATAGAATAATCCATTGATATTTGCAGTGGAATAATTACGAGGAAAGAGGGATCACCATGCGCTCTTACGAAAAATCTAAGAAAGCCTTTCAAGAAGCTGTAAACTTAATGCCAGGCGGTGTTAACAGCCCGGTACGTGCTTTTAAATCTGTTAATATGGATCCGATTTTTATGGAAAGAGGAAAGGGTTCCAAAATCTATGACATCGATGGCAATGAATATATTGATTATGTTCTATCTTGGGGTCCGCTGATTTTAGGACATTCTAATGATCAGGTAGTAGAAGCGTTAAAGAAAATGACAGAGTTAGGGACAAGCTTCGGTGCTCCCTCATTAACAGAAAATCAATTAGCTAAACTGGTCATCGAACGTGTACCATCCGTGGAAATGATCCGTATGGTTTCGTCTGGTACAGAGGCGACCATGAGTGCCTTAAGACTTGCAAGAGGATACACGGGTCGTAACATTATTTTAAAATTTGAAGGCTGCTATCACGGAAGCTCTGACTCCTTATTAATTAAGGCTGGCTCTGGTGTAGCAACATTAGGCTTACCGGACAGCCCAGGTGTTCCTGAAGGCGTAGCGAAAAATACCCTAACGGTTGCCTACAATGATTTAGATGGTGTGAAGTATGCATTCGAACAATTTGGCAAAGATATTGCC
The DNA here is from genome assembly GCF_900104575.1 of Bacillus tuaregi. Lineage (NCBI taxonomy): Bacteria > Bacillati > Bacillota > Bacilli > Caryophanales > Bacillaceae > Bacillus > Bacillus tuaregi. The sequence goes on along the minus strand of NZ_LT629731.1, from coordinate 3,389,998 downwards.
GGAGTGATTGTTGAGCCGGTAGCAGGAAATATGGGTGTTGTACCACCACTTCCAGGCTTCTTAGAGGGTCTTCGCGAGCTGACGACTGAGTACGGAGCGCTGCTGATCTTTGATGAAGTCATGACAGGCTTCCGTGTTGGCTATAACTGTGCACAGGGTTATTTTGGTATTACTCCTGATATTACCTGTCTCGGTAAAGTCATTGGAGGAGGACTTCCGGTTGGAGCTTATGGCGGTAAAGCGGAAATAATGGAAAAAGTGGCTCCGAGCGGTACCATTTATCAAGCGGGTACATTATCAGGCAACCCGCTTGCTATGACTGCTGGCTATGAAACGATTCGTCAGCTGACAGAGGCTGATTATAAAGAATTTGAGCGTAAAGGAGACCGACTGGAAGCTGGTATTAAGGCTGCATCCGAGAAATATGATGTACCGGCAACCGTAAATCGTGCTGGCTCCATGATAGGCTTCTTCTTTACCAATGAAGCGGTCATCAATTATGATACAGCTAAACAATCTAACTTAGACTTTTTTGCTGCTTATTACCGTGCGATGGCAGAGCAGGGCGTATTTCTGCCTCCATCCCAATTTGAAGGCTTGTTCTTATCGAAGTCACACAGTGATGAAGATATTGAAAAAACAATCTCTGCCATTGAATATTCTTTCTCTACCTTGCGCAAGTAATCGAGAAAGGTATTTTCGGTACAAAAAGCATTTGCTGAATGAAGTTAAAAGCACCCATTTTCATGATGGGTGTTTTTTTGTGGCTTGGAACTCATAATATTTCCTCCAGATTCATAGAGTGATTAATGACATAGTGAGTAACAGGATGGAATGGAAGGGAGGAGTTCGCTTTGTCGCATGGAAATCAATCCTATTTACGATTCTCGCTAGAAGAGTCAGTTTGGTTTCAAAAAGGACAGGAAGTCGATGAGCTTGTGTCGATCTCTCTTGATCCAATCATTACGATAAAGGAAAGCGATCAATATGTGACCATTAAAGGCTCGCTGGAGTTATCAGGCGAATATAATCGTGATCAGTTAGATGCCGAGGAAGTGGAGTATTTTGCAAATCCAAAGCTCATTCAAACCGTGGAGGTAAGGGAAGAGGGCGTACATTTATTTTCGCACTTATTTCCAGTAGAGATTACCATCCCGAAAAATCGAATTGAGGATCTGAATGACATACAAGTGACAGTGGAGACCTTTGATTATGCCTTTCCAGAGAAAAGCTGTTTACGACTGTCTGCTGATTTAATGATTACTGGCTTATATGGTGAACAGCAGCATGAGCTGATACAGGATGATTATCCAGAGCCTATATCATATGAATTTGAGCCGGCATATCGCGAATCCATTTTACCTGAGGAAGATTATGACGAAAGGAAAAATCCATTTGCCAAACCACAATATACCGACGAAGAATCATCAGAAATATTTAAACCATTCGAGGTGGCGGCCAGAAAAAATCCTCAAGCTGAAATACAGGATGATTATCAGGCAGAAGACGCTGAACAAGAAGAGGCTAATCTGGACAAAGCTAATCAATCGGAATATTTATACGAGCGAAAAGATGTAAATCCGACCGTAACCAAGCATACGTATTCCGAAGAGCCAGAATATCCGGAACCTGAAGTAATATTCAGGGAAACGGAGCAGGAGAATCCGAGAGAAGAGGAAACCGAGCCGGCCTCTTTACCTGAAATTGTTTTTTCATCTAAACGAAGTGAAGAACCTCAGAAGCCAGCATCGCCTGTGCTAGAAGAAAAGGTCGAGGAGATAACAGAGGGATTAGATGAGAAGACAGAAGCACCTGAAAAGGTTAAGACTTTAGAGATGGAGGAAATGCTCGATGAAATAGAGGAAGAGGATTCACCATCAGATGATACTGATAAGAAAAAGAGTAAAAAATGGAAGAACAAACAAAGCCTTACCTTATCAGAGTTCTTTGCCCGAAAGGCAGAGGAAGAGCATACAAGAGTAACGATGTGTATTGTGCAAAACGGAGAAACATTGGATCTCATTTCCGAGCGATATGAGGTACCCGTTGCACAAATTCAGAGAGTGAATCAGATGGAATTAAATCAAGATATTTACGAAGGTCAAGTATTGTATATACCTATAGCTCAAACTCAAAGGTAAGTCCCATAAAAATAGAGGGATCATATGAGAGAATCTGATAGCTTAAAAAAAATAGCTCAATTATTAAGAAGCTATAGGATTGAGCCCTATTTCGTGGAGGATATGGGGAATATCCATAAGGTTTATTCAAACCATGGTATTTTTGCTTTTAAAAAAATTAACCCTCAGCATGGAATTGACTTTATCAGGCATGTTCAAACCTTATATCAAAAGGGCTATAATCGTATCGTTCCAATCTATCCGACTCTGGATGGCCGTTATGCGGTTTTAGATGAGAACCATCTTTATTATTTAATGCCCTGGCTTTCAAATGAAGAAAAAAGGGATCCGTTTGAAAGTCAGCAGCAGCTATTTCGTGAGCTTGCCCGACTCCATTCCATTTCGGCTCGTGAAATAAAGGTAAATAAAGAGGAAAGAACGGTTCATTATGAAAAAACGAAGGCGGAGCTAGAGCAGGAAGAGGAATTCTTAGATGAGCTTTTAGATGCCTGTGAAAGAAAAATTTATATGTCACCCTTCGAGCTGTTGTTTTGTACGTATTACCATACGGTCAAGCAGGCACTGTTTTTCTCTAAACAAAAATTGAATGATTGGTACGAGGGGACAAAAGAGAAAGAAAAGGCACGTATTGTAATTGTACACGGGAATATGGCCATCGATCATTTTATTTTTGACGAAAAAGGCTATGGCTATTTTATTAATTTTGAAAAGGCGGATATTGGAGCGCCTATCCATGATTTACTGCCTTTTATGGCAAGGTCCCTAAAGGGGTACCTAAAGCAGTCCGAAGAAATGGTGGATTGGTTGTACACGTACTTTAAATATTTCCCTCTAAAAGAGGATGAAATGCAGTTATTTTTAAGCTATTTAGCCCATCCGGGAAATTTGATTAAAAATGCACGGCGGTTTTTTCAGGAAGGAAAGAAACGAAACGAACGGAAGGCTGTCCAAAAGCTGCAAAGGGATTATTGGTACTTGAAAAATACGGAATATATTGTCTTTCGAATCGATGAGATTGAGAGGCAAAAAAAACAGGAAGAAGCAGCCCAGCAGGATTCTTAATCTGCTGGGCTATTCCTCTGCCTGGGAAGTTATAAAGGAAATAATAAATGTTCAGGCCTAAATAAGGTCAAGATGGAAAGCGCAGGCAAGTAGAATGAGGAAGGCTAACAATAAGACATCAAAGGCTGTCGGCAGCAGAAGGGTCCGGATTGCCTGAAACACACTAAACGGAATCGCAAATTGCTGGCAAGCCCCTCTAAGCGTCCGCAGCCAGGGTGGAAGTGAGTAAGGATTATATCGTCTTTTCATTGGATTTCCCCCTTATTGAAAAGCATCCTTATCACAGTGTATGATTCATTACATAGATAAGTGCCTGTAAAACGTTATAGGTATCGTTCTAAGATGTATAAATGATAAAAAAACCGGCAATCCTTATTGACGATTAGTCTATTTTTTCGATACTATATGGTTATCATTCATTACATAAATGCATTGACAGGGAAAAGTACAATGACCCTTTGCTTTTAGAGAGGAGAGCCAGCTGCTGAAAGGCTTTCTAAGTGAAGCCATTGGAAGGTCACCCTCGAGCATCTTTTGCGAAAGAAGCTAGCTTTGAGTAGTAAAAGACGGGAACTCCGTTATCCATTTAAGTGCCGGCAGGTTTTATTTCTGCTCGGAAAAAAGGTGGTACCGCGAACAACAGCTCCATTCGTCCTTTTATGACGAATGGGGTTTTTTATTGTGTTTAACAAGCATAGGAGGATTTAAAGATGGAACAAAATGAATTAACAATGCCAACGAAATATGATCCCAATTCGATTGAAAAGGGCAGATACCAATGGTGGTTAAAAGGAAAATTTTTCGAAGCGAAGGATGATCAGGAAAAACAGCCTTACACAATCGTTATCCCGCCGCCAAACGTTACAGGTAAGCTTCATTTAGGTCATGCCTGGGATACAACGCTTCAGGATATTTTAACAAGAATGAAACGAATGCAGGGCTATGACGTTCTCTGGCTGCCAGGAATGGACCATGCCGGTATTGCGACACAGGCAAAGGTAGAGGCTAAGCTGCGTGAAGAAGGAAAAAGCCGCTACGATTTAGGCCGTGAAAAGTTTTTAGAGCAGACATGGGCGTGGAAGGAAGAGTACGCTGGCTTTATCCGTGAGCAATGGGCAAAGCTAGGACTTGGGCTTGATTACTCTCGTGAGCGTTTTACAATGGATGAGGGTCTTTCAAAGGCAGTGAACGAGGTCTTTGTTAAGCTGTATGAAAAAGGTCTTATCTATCGCGGTGAATATATTATTAACTGGGACCCAGCAACGAAAACAGCGATTTCTGATATTGAGGTTATTTATAAAGATGTTCAAGGTGCCTTTTATCATATGAGATATCCTTTAGCAGATGGTTCAGGCTCGATTGAAATTGCAACCACTCGTCCTGAAACGATGCTAGGTGATACAGCTGTTGCCGTTCACCCTGAGGATGAACGCTACAAGCATTTAATTGGCAAAACCGTTATTTTACCAATTGTCGGCCGTGAAATTCCAATTGTCGGTGATGATTATGTCGATATGGAATTTGGTTCTGGTGCCGTGAAAATTACCCCTGCGCATGATCCGAATGACTTTGAGGTAGGGAATCGTCACAATCTAGAGCGTGTTCTAGTGATGAATGAAGATGGCACAATGAACGCGAAGGCAGGCAAATATCAAGGTCTTGACCGTTTTGAATGCCGTAAGCAAATTGTTAAGGATCTCGAGGAGCAGGGCGTCTTATTTAAGATTGAGGACCACCTGCATTCTGTCGGCCATTCTGAACGTAGCGGCGCGGTGGTTGAACCATATCTATCCACACAATGGTTTGTCAAAATGCAGCCATTAGCCGATGCATCAATTGAACTGCAACAGCAGGAAGGAAAAGTCAACTTTGTTCCAGACCGCTTTGAAAAAACCTATTTACGCTGGATGGAAAATATTCGCGACTGGTGTATTTCTCGTCAGCTATGGTGGGGACACCGAATTCCTGCCTGGTATCATAAAGAAACAGGCGAGGTATATGTGGGTACAGAAGCACCGGCAGACAGTGAGAATTGGCAGCAGGACAATGACGTGTTAGATACTTGGTTCAGCTCCGCCCTCTGGCCGTTCTCAACATTAGGCTGGCCGAATCAAGACGCCGCAGATTATAAACGCTACTACCCAACAGATGCGCTTGTAACAGGCTATGATATTATTTTCTTCTGGGTATCACGGATGATTTTCCAAGGAATTGAATTTACAGGGCAGCGTCCATTCAAGGATGTGTTGATTCACGGCCTGATTCGTGATGCAGAAGGCAGAAAGATGAGTAAATCACTTGGCAACGGTGTTGACCCAATGGATGTCATTGACAAGTATGGGGCTGACGCTCTGCGCTATTTCCTTGCAACCGGCTCATCACCTGGTCAGGATTTACGCTTCAGCCTAGAAAAAATCGAGTCAACCTGGAACTTTGCGAATAAGATTTGGAATGCTTCCCGTTTTGCCTTGATGAATATGAACGGCATGAAGTATGAGGAAATTGATTTAAGCGGTGAAAAATCAGTAGCTGATAAATGGATTTTAACTCGTCTAAATGAAACGATTGAGCATGTAACAAGACTTTCGGATCGCTATGAATTCGGTGAAGTAGGACGTGTTCTTTACAACTTCATTTGGGATGATTTCTGTGACTGGTATATTGAGATGGCGAAGCTGCCGTTATACGGTGAGGATGAAGCGGCAAAGAAAACAACCCGTTCCATTCTAGCCTATGTTCTAGATAACACCATGCGGTTATTACATCCATTCATGCCATTTATCACAGAGGAGATTTGGCAGAACCTTCCACATGAAGGGGAATCGATTACGGTCGCAGCATGGCCGGAAGTGAATCCTTCCTTTACAGATGTGAAGGCTGCAGAGGAAATGAAGCTTTTAGTGGAAATCATCCGCTCTGTTCGTAACAGCCGTGCAGAGGTTAATACACCGATGAGCAAGAAAATTAAAATGATGGTGAAAGCAAAGGATCAAGGTGTACTGGCAACGCTTGAAAACAATAAAGCCTATCTTGAGCGCTTCTGTAACCCAGAGGAATTAACGCTGGCAACAGACGTTGCGATTCCAGACAAAGCGATGACATCGATTGTGACTGGAGCTGAAATTATCCTTCCGCTTGAAGGCTTGATTAATCTTGACGAAGAAATTGCCCGCCTTGAAAAGGAATGGGATAAATTAAATAAAGAGGTTGAGCGTGTTCAGAAGAAGCTCAGCAATCAAGGCTTCGTAAGTAAAGCACCTGCTAAGGTAATCGAGGAAGAAAAAGCAAAAGAAAAAGATTACACCGAAAAGCGTGCTGCAGTAGAAGAACGCTTAAAGGAATTAAGAGGCTAATTAATGATGGGTGTCAGGCACCGCATAGGGATAAATATGTGGTGCCAGGCACCATTAATATGAGGAGAATTCATCATGTTTCAGACATATGAAGAAGCACTGCACTGGATTCATTCCCGGCTTCGTGTGGGGATTAAACCGGGTCTGATGCGAATGGAATGGATGCTGGAGAAGCTGAATCATCCGGAACGGAAGATTAAATATGTTCATATCGGGGGAACGAATGGCAAAGGCTCGACGGTAACCTATTTGCGTAACATTATGGAACATGCCGGCTACGAAACGGGTACCTTTACTTCTCCCTATATCGAGCAATTTAATGAACGCATCAGCTTGAATGGATTTCCGATTACAGATGAAGAAATCGTGCAGCTGGCGAATGTCATTTACCCGCTATCAATCAAGCTGGAGGACACGGAGCTCGGTGGTCCATCTGAATTTGAGATCATTACCGCGATGGCGATTTACTATTTTGCTGAAATGCATCCAGTCGATCTCGCTATCTTTGAGGTTGGTCTTGGTGGCCGTTTTGATTCAACCAATGTCATTCATCCGCTATTGTCCATCATTACAAATATCGGCTTGGACCACACCCAGTTCCTCGGAAACAGCTATGAGGAAATTGCCTTTGAAAAAGCGGGAATCATTAAAAAAGATACCTGCCTTATTTCAGCAGTCAAACAGCCTGAGGCAAAGGAAGTCATTGTCAATAGAGCAAAGGAAATGAATGCTGGAGTCTATTTATTGTATGAGGATTTTTTCGTAAAGAATCATCACTCGATAGAAACAGGCGAAGTCTTTACTTGGCAGCATGAAGAGCAGGAGCTTCAAAACATAACCATAAGTATGTTTGGTCAGCATCAAACGGAAAATGCAGCCCTGGCGATTATGGCTGCTAAGCAGCTGGATAAGGAGCATGGTTTCCAAATCAGTGACAGTCAAATTCTTACTGGTTTGAAGGATGCTTATTGGCCAGGTCGTTTTGAGATAGTCTCGCATAATCCTCTCCTGATTCTTGATGGAGCACATAATGAAGAAGGAATCACTGCCCTAACTGCAGAGCTGACGAAAAGGTATGGTGACAAGAGAATTAAGCTGATTTTTTCAGCACTGTCTGATAAAAAATTGGATAAGATGATTGAAAAGCTGGACAAGACAGCAGATGAAATGACGTTTGTCAGCTTTGACTATCCACGAGCATCGATGGCAGAGGCATTGTACAATCTAAGCCGTTCATCTCAGAGAAAAGTGCAGGAGGATTGGCAAAAGGCGATTATGGCAGAATATACCACATTGAAGGAGAATGAGATATTAGTTGTGACTGGGTCGTTGTATTTTATTTCGCAGGTGAAGGTTTTTTTGAAGGATACAATCATATAACACAAAAACAAGCGCTTCTACTATATGCGCTTGTTTTTGTGTTTCAGTCATCTTATAAATCATAATCATAACGATAACTAATATTAATCTCCGGAGTTCCCCATGCGACTGGTGGTGGAGTTGGTGCTGATTTTTTACCACATGCATTTTTAAAAGCCTTTTCGTCTGTGATTACATCTGAATTCATACTGCTTTTCGCATATACGTTACTGTTAGTATCCTTTCTATTTATGTTAATATTACCAATGGTGAGAGGACCGGTCACACATAATGTGGAATTTTTACCAAGATTTGCTATTGCAATAGTAGTAGACTTAATTGAATCTATATATATTGTAGAATCTTCCATTCCATTAATATTTCCAATTATAGTATTACCGTCAATCGTAGTTTTACCATTAATAGTGGCTTTATTACCAATATACATTGTAGTATTTTTCATTTTAACATTTCCTATTTGAGCTTCTCCAATTATTTCAATAGTGGAATCTGTTAACCCGTTGCCATTTAAGTTGCCAATGGTTGCATCTCCCCCAACATGGAGTAGCAATTGATTCATACTATTCATTTGTCCTGTCTGTAAATCACCTGTGATAAAAAGTGTCGAGTTTTTAATGTCATTATTCATATTTCCAACAATAAGTTTACCAATAACTTTAAAGATACTATCGTTTAAGGTTAAATCATTACCAAATGTTACTGAACTTTTTTCAATTTGGCATTCTTCATTGGTGAAGTTTGATTTAGCGCTATTACATGTATCCAATTGACCGGGATCTGGAATTTCTGTCCCAGTAAGTATAGGACTATATCCGCCATTACTAGGTGGGTTAGATGGATTATTACCGTTATTTGTCATGACCTGACTAAAGTCTATAGACATATCAGTACTGATTTTAGCGGCTTTTGCATTTTCAATACCAGAAATCGTAAAGTCAATATCTAATTCTTTTTCTTTTTTAGTGAAGTAAATTTTTTCTATACGTATTAATGCTGATGCTTTGTCGTCTAATGTAATATCTGTGTCCTTTTTAATCTTATCATTAAGCAGCTTCCACGTCTCATCGACTGCTTTTTGGATATAGACTTCATTGGATAGAAGTCTATTATTTTTAATGTCCTCCTCACGGGTAAGTTGAATCTGTTTGATAATTTCTGACTTATTAGATTCATAAATATTTCGAACCTTATACTCAACCAAGTTTACGCCCATTTCAGCCAAGGCAACAGACTGCGAATTGGTTTCCACGATTTTATTTTGTTTCACCGTATTTACTGACTGGCCAAAAAAGGTGAATGCAATAAAAATTAATAGTGTACTAACAAGTAAAGTGGTTAATAGGGCATAACCATGCTGATTCCGTTTCATATTCATGCATCATTCACCGCCTCTTAAACGAGATAAAAGCGTATTAACAGTTATTTTTGTATTTGGGTTATCGATATCCGAAATATGGATTAATAAAGAAATATCGGATACAAAAGGATTTACTTCGATCACCTGATTTTCACTTTGTTCTCCAAGCTTTTTTATTTGTAACGTTAGTTTACTATTTTCAAAGGCAACTTTTTGTAGTGGTTGATCCCCTTCTTGATATGTGACTAAAATCTTACCACTGTTAGTTTCAATTTTATATTCTTCAGCTGTTTGATGAATTTTAGTTAGATGTGTGAGGATAATATTTGCTTCCTGCTGCATTCGGTTTTTAGTTATTTCTTTACTTGAAAAATCTAGGCCCTGGAAAAAGACATTCCAAATTAAAACCCCAATTAATGAAAGAATAGCTAAGGAGATTAATAATTCAATAACTGTTATTCCTTGCTGATTACGTTTGAACATCATATCACACCTGTATCATATATAATGTAACCGTACGTTTCGCTAATCAATTCGTCTTGATTATTTTGAATAGTAATGTGTATATAATGTGCTTTATATTTAGCTTCGTCCTCAATTCCAGACGGGTTCACTTTTTTTTCATCCTCTTTTTGAATTTTTACTTCCCTTTTATAATTATTAAGCTGTCTTTCAAAAATATAGTAACCAGCTGCTTCTCCTTTATAGTTTTCTAAAGTATGCATCTGATTTTTAGCGAGAGCACTTAATACAGCTTTCTCATTCTGCCAAAATAATAACTCTTCTTTTGCAATACCAACGGCATTGGTATGAGCTAAATTTTTGTTATTTAAGTGTCCCATTTGAGGAAAAAAATTCATTATGGAAGTCAAAACAATAGTCAATATGACGATTGATAAAAGCACTTCTATTAGGGTAGTCCCTTTTTGATTAAAAAAATTCAAAGATATCCATCCTCCATGATTAATGGAAAATATTATAAATAGGATAATATTTCCTCGGGATTTTCGATTCTAATCCTAATTTAGTACATATATCTAGATAGTATTATTTTACTATATTCTATCCTCGTTTAGCTTTAAATTTTTTATTATTAGATTTAAAAAGAGGCTTTATTAATGGAAATTTGTGTTATTTTTGTTGTTTTTATTAATTTTTAATTTTATCTCGGTAGAGGAAGTCCTTTTGAATGAAAGAACTACCATTATAGTTCATTTTAACCGTGACAGAAATCACATTTAATATCTTACTATTTTGGTAATTAAATGTTATTATAATATTATAACTAAGGTTAATTTTTCCTTTTTGTAATAATAAAAAAATAATAATAAGAGTGATAACTATGAATAACGACCGTGGATTTACGCTATTGGAGATACTAGCTTCCGTCCTGATATTAGGAATTGTGTTGACGGTGTTTTTTCAGTATTTTGTTTTTGCACAACGAGCAACGACTAGTAATGAAGATCAATTAGTGGCAATGAATCTTGCTGAGAAAGTACTAGAAAGAATGGTCAATACCGGGACAGGCGAGGGGTATCTAAGTGATATTAGAAAAAATGTTACATTTCCAATCCCCGCAGATAATTATGAAGAAATCGGTAAAGGAAATTGCAATGGAGCTAGTAACTGTGAAAACAGATATCAGTTCTCTGTCAAGAATCAAGAGTATGAAGTGAAATTAGCTGTGTATCCTGAGCATGACAATTTGGGAATTTATCCGGTAGAAGTTCAAGTCTATGGGGCTGATGATAAGTTGATAAGTAAAGTGAAGGGGCTGGTGGAATTATGAAGAATCGGTTCATAACATCAGCTAAGGGGATTACTCTTGTCGAGCTGCTGGTGTCCCTTGCACTTGTCGGTGTTGTTTCAACCCTTATTGTTGGGGTACTTGTAAGCGGTACAAAAAGCTTTGAAAAGGTAAGTAAAGAAGTATCCTTGCATGATGAAGCAAATTACATTATGACCATGTTTGCTAATGAAATCTTTGAAGCAACGTCAGTAACCTCTGTGCCTAGTGTACCTGAGGGAGAAAAAACGAAACTCATAAGTATTACGAAATATGGAAGTGCGGAAGAGATTCAACTAGGTTTTGATAATGAGCAAGCAGTTATAAAGGGAAAACCTCTTCATTCTTCCTCCATTAAAATTTTAAATAGCTCACAAATGAAGGTCTATGACGGAACGGTACATATAAATTTAGCCGTACAAGGAAAGGACACGAAGAAGGTCACATTAACTAGTGAGGTTTCTTTTGTGAACGTGGAAAAAGAAGAATAGAGGTGAAAAGGTTGTGCCTGCTAATGAAAAGGGTTCTACCCTTGTTATAGTGTTATTGGTTTTGCTTATCTTTTCTGTGCTGGGAATTTCTTTAATAGGAAATGTTGTAGGTCAAAGTAAAAGAGTTCAGCAAACCGAAACACATGTACAAGAACGTAATTTAGTTAGAGATGGTCTCACCTATTTCGAAGCGGACTTTAAACAAACGGTTGATAAATTTACGAAGAAATTAGACGCTCCGACAATAGAAGATCTAAAAATATATTTTCATAAATATGAAAAATGGGTCGCCGTTACTGACGAAGTTGAAATAATGGTGATACCGCCTGATATTTTAAAGGATGGAAATTCCCCGCAAAAATATACTCAAGGGAGCTTAGAACGAAAAAAATTCCAAGTAAAAAGCCGGGAGAAAAAGGGAGCCAAGAAGGACGTTTTAGTAGGAAATTACGAATTAGATTTTGATATCAATTTCGATGAGCCTACCTATCACTTAGCTGATTTTCAAAAGGAAGGTGTAGCGATTGATCTAACAAAAAAAGATATTATCGGGTTAGATATATGGCTATTAGATTTAGGTTTAATTAATCTACGAGGAAATAATGACAGATTTCATCAATTGCCAAGTGACGAAATCATAGGAATAGATTTACTACATAGTGTATTAGGCTTAAGTATTGGTGATGGAGACAGGTTTAAAACGATGGAAAAGAGACAAGTTGTCCTGACAAGGAAAGGTGAATTATTAAATCTAGGTCTCATAGGTAAATTATTAAATGTTAACTTGCTAAATTTTAGAGATGAACCGGATTCGAATGTCAATATTAATGGATACTTTGGGATACTCGAATTGCTTGGTTTAGATTTGATTAAAGATTTTAGAGATATTAATTTTAAAAAATTAGCCGTTGTTGGTAATGCATTAATACAACAGGATAAAAGGGACTATACATGTAAGACACTGCTGGGGATTGCCTGTTGGAGTGAACGGAAGCCAAATCTTCGCTCATTTAACTTTCAAGAAGGGTTATATGTTAATAAATCATTGATAATTGGTGCGACTAAAAATCATATTAGTAAGCTTAAGCTAGGCGGTGATATGGTCGCAATGGACACTTTGAATATAACGGATGTAGATTTACAGATTAATCATAGTAATGTATACGTTCATGGTGATTCTCCCAGTACCACTCAACCGGAGGAAACTACGAATCCTCCAGTTGCGCTAATTAAAAATGCATGCATCACTTCGAATGATAAAGACTTTCATCTTTTTTCTAAAGGGAAAATATCTTTAGAAAATAATTCAAGATGTAATACATTTGATGGGCTATTCTATTCTGAAGATATAATCGAAATCAATACGAAGGGCCAGGATATCACCATAAATGGTGAATTAATAGGAGAAGTTAAGGTAATTGGCGGTGGAAAATTAACAATAAATAGAGACCCTAATTATTATGATGACGTAATATTTGAAAACATAACATTAGCTCCTTTAGGAAGATCCTTTGAATAGAAATTAAGCACAACTGTTTCTGATTTATACGGAGTTTTGTAAAAGTATCACTAATAAAATAGACCCAGAAACGAGATGAGTAGCGATGAATATTAATAATAAAGGCTCAACGCTTGTTCTTGTTCTACTTGTGATTCTTATATTTTCTGTACTGGGGATTTCTTTACTGAGTAATGTTATTGGTGAAAGTAATAGAGTCAGTAAAACAGAATCCAATGTACAGGCTCGTAATCTAGCGAGAGATGGTCTTACCTATTTTGAAAGTGATTTTAAAAAGGCAAAGTCCCTTACGTTAAAGGAGTTGAAGGACTTTTTTAACTTATATAAAGAAGGAAGGGAAATACCTACTAGTAATGGTGAAATCAAGGTAACGGTTATTCCGCCTGATGTAGCCCAATCAACAACTAGCAAGGAGTATGGTGAAGGGGAGATTGAGCGAAATCTTGTCCAGGTTCATAGTTACGGTACAGATGGGAAGAGTGAAGAAACATTAATTGGTTATTATAAACTCGACTTTGAGGTGGATTTTGACACACCGACAATGGAGTTAGCGAAATTTGATGCGGCAGGAACCATCCCCATTGATGTTACGGAAACAGACCTAATAGGACTCGATTTAGGGATATTAAATTTAGATGTGATTAATCCTAGAGGGCCTGACCAGTGGTATTATCCTATTCCGACTGACGATGTCGTGAAACTAAATCTGTTAGGCAGCCTCATCAGTATTGGCTCTGGAGGTTATAGTCGGGTAGAGAATAATAGAATCATAGCCTGTAGAAAAGGTCAACTCCTAGGTCTAGCGGCATTTAATAATAAAAAAGACTTGCGAGATTTAGGGCTCTTAACCGTAGATGTCTTAGAATTTCCGAATCAATTAGAGAATACAAATGTTGTCATTAATGGTGGATATACAGTGCTTGGTGTACTTGTTCTAGCCATTAATAAATATGAGGATATTGATTTTAAAAAATTGGCGGTTCTTGGAGATACTGTTATTCAGCAGGACAAGCGAGGCTTTCTATTTAGTAAAGATACAGATGGTAAACGAACTTTTACTTTTTTAGAAGGGCTGTATGTTAATAAATCATTAATCATCGGTGGAGATACTAGCAATAAAAGTACCCTTAATCTAAGCGGGAAAATGGTGGCGATGGACGACCTTTCTATTAAAAATGCTACTGTGGATTTTATAAATAATGGCAGCAGCATCTATGTTCATAAAAATGCGGTCTTAAATGCTTCCTGTATCCGTTCAGATTACTCTAAATTTCAATTATTAGTTAAAAATAACTTAAAAATTGAAAATCATTCAAACTGCACAACCTATAACGGGATATTTTTTGCTGACGAAGGAATTGATATTCACGTATCTAAGGGGCAAACGGTAACGATTAATGGTGAGGTCATTGGTGATTTGACTGTGAGCGGAGCAGGTAAACTAATAATAAATTCTAAAGCCTCTCAGGAGATAGTTTTTAGCGATATTTCATTAATAGCCCAAGGTCGTTCAAGGAAATAATGATGAAACTAGGGCATATTTCCTTAACTAGTATAGAAAAATAAACTTATATTTGACTAAGACATGGACAAATACCTGTAATTTTATATCAAACAATATATACCTTTTCTTTAAAAAACTATTTTATTATTATACAATAACTCTTATAGGTGATTCGAATGAAATGGAAGATAAAAAAGTATATGTTTCTGAGGAAAAAGTAGTAAAATAGTTGCAGGAAGGGAGTGATAAGAATGGATGTAACTTTATTGATTTTTGCATTAGCTTCTTTAATCATATTATTCCCGATTATTTATTTCTTACCTTTGAAAATTTCAGCAAAGGGAAAGATAATCGTGATCGCTGTTTCTTTTCTTATTTCGATAACCGGATTATTTGCGAAGCTCTTTTTACAAGTTTGGCAAAGTGTTTTGCTGTTGATTGCACTTATTTTGTTAGTAACATTAATTTTCAAGAAAAGGTTCACGCCCTTTATGTATAGTATGGCTGATAACGATAGCTCCATTATGAATGATGCTGCTGAACCAATGGAAAAGAAACAGGATTCAGACCTGTTTCATTTTGATTATATCCCTGAACTGAAACAAGCTGAAGAAGATAATAAAGAACGAAATGTTCTAGCCGCTGCTGAAACAGATGTGCTGCCAGTGGTTCAACAGGATAGCGACTCTTTCGAAGAAACTTCAGCCCATGTGGAACCCATTAGTGAGCTTGATGAAATTGACCCAGCTGCGATTACATTTGAAAATGATTTACCTGAAATGGAACCAATAGAACCCTTTGCCGAAGAAGTGAAATCTGCTGAGGAGCTAACGGTTGAAGAAGTGCCTGAGCTTGATGATCTTACGGCACTGTTTGAGCATGGTAATGAACAGAAGGGTGAGCAGGAATACACTTTAATTGCAGAAGAAAATGAAATGGCTGAAAGTGAAAACCTGACATACCTCGCAGAGCTAGAAGAAATGATGATGGATGCTCAAACAAAGGAAGAGGATTCACTAGAGCAGGATTCAAAAGCAATCGAGCCTTCTGGATTCGAAAATGACATCGACGATCTTCTTAAAGAGGTTGAGCTAGAGGATGATAACCTTGAACATGAGGTTGTGGAGTTCGATGTTAACCAAGAACAAGCTGCTGCGGCAATAGAAGAAGCTGACACAGTAGAAGCTGTTGAAATCCTTGATGAAGTAATGGAAGAAGCATACGTGAACCAGGTAGTCGAAGAATCAACCTCTCTGGATGATACTCTCGATATAATAGTTGAGGAACCTCAGTCTGATGATGAGAATTCTACTGATAATCACGACAATGACTTACAGGAAATTGATATTGATTCAATCGAAGCTGAGAGAACAAATACTTTTATTGAAAGAACAGATACTAATGAGGAGTATAAGGATGCCCTTGAAGAGGAAACTTATAGCCAATATCAACCTGAAACAGGAGACAAAGCAGATACAGAAATGTCTGAGGAGCAGAAGGACATATTCCAGACGATTCTGCTGCAGACGGAAATTGCTAAGCAGGAGCTCACACATCAGCAATATGAACAATTCCTGCAAAGCTATATCGATTCAAACAGTCCAGCGGTGCAGCGCTTTACGTTTGCGAGTTTGTTAATTGAACATTTCTTAAGTAATCATCAATATCATGCGTTATTATCGTTACTAGGACAATTGGAGGAGAATTTTTCCCAATATCCAATATTGTTACAAGAAATTCATTATTTACAAGCGCATTATGCTGAGAAATAATTTATTATAGTTCTATAATGTTTTTGTTCTTTTCGATTGGCGCAATTCAAATATAAGGCTTGGTGAATTTAATGAAAAATAGTGCACAAATTATTGGTTTGCCGATTATCAGTATTTCAGACGGAATACAGGTCGGAATGGTTAAAGCTTTAGTAATAAATCCTGAGAAGGGCTCGATTGATTTTTTAACAATTGAACATGAGGATTGGCACGGAAGCGTAAAAGCAATTCCATTCAAAAAGGTTATTGGAATTGGTGAGTTTGCTGTGACAATTGAAGGTTCTCATGCTGTGATTGATTTAAATGAAATCCCAATTGCTAATCAGCTTGTTAATAAAAAGATAAAATTAAAAAACACAAGAGTGATGACGAGAAAAGGTGAATTATTGGGAGAAATCAGCGAGTATTTCATTGACGATGAGTCAGGGCAAATACTCGGCTTGGAATTAAAAACCTCCAACAAGGATTTAGCCCTTTCTTCTGAATATGTCCTTACGTATGGAAAGGACATTATTATTGTGAAGGAAGAAGCAGCTAAAAACTTCCTCGAGAATATTCTAGAGGTCGGTCAGAATGGGGAAAAGCCATCGATAATAGAAGAGCCCCAGCCGGCTGTTGTTGTGAATAAGCAAAGCGAGCCTACAGCTAGTAAAGAGGAAAGCCAAAATGATGAGCTGGTAGCACTTAAAAGAAAACAAATTGACCTTTTAAAAGGGAAAATGGTTACAAAGACCATTTATGATTCAAAAGGTCAGGTATTATTTGAAGCAGGCACCAAATTGACTCCTGCTGACATTACAAAGGCCCAGGATGACAGTCCTGGAACGGTAGTAGAAGTATCGATGAATGTTGAAGCATAAATAATAGCGGTCAAGCCTTGCCCTTTGCAAAGGGCAAGCAGCCTGTCCGATAGCGGAAGGGGGCGGGATGATGGAAAAACGTCAAATCGTTTGGTTGTTTATTCTTCTAACCTTTTGTTCAGGATATATTTTTAGTTTTTCGTTGTTAGGTGAACAAGCATTTGAACGTGTATTTGCGCAAAATAATGGTTTTACAGAAGGCACCACGATTGGGGCTGTTGATGTCTCACATCTTAGTGAGCAAGAGGCATTGGATAAGCTACAAACAGAAACAAAAAAATGGGCCGACGAAACGATTTTGAATTTGCAATATAAAGAAAAATCAATCGGATTCAGTAATGATAACCTTGTTTTTTTATTGGAAAAATCTATTAATCTAGTAAAAAATGGAGGGCAAACTCCGTTCGTTGTTGAGCTACAGGAAGGAACGTTAAATTCCATCTTAACGGAGTTTGGCATAGCGGAGGATCACTTTAATAAAGAGGCGTTTATTCAGGCGGTACTATCCTATCCGTCCATGCTAACTGCGGGCACTCATATGATAAAGCTTGATGACTATATGCTTGAAGGACCGGAAAATCAGCTAATTTCAGAGGCGGCTGTCACTCACAAGGACATTGGTGAGCAGCTGGACTTGTGGGTAAGTCACTTTCCAACGGTTACGATAGCTCCTCATTCTCAGTACTCGGTCCTAGCTGGGGTAGAAGAGAGTGGTGTTCGAACGTTCACGTCAGAAGGATTGAGTGTAGTGGCCACAGCGATTTATCAGGCAGTTCTCCCAACGAACTTTCAAATAACGGAAAGAAGTACGAGTCGAGAATTACCATCCTATGTGAAGGCGGGCTATGAAGCAAAGGTTGATGTGGAACAGGATATGGATTTAGTTATTTCCAATGTGACAGACTATGAGTATATTTTAGAATTCAATCATCTCGGTGATCAATTGACTGTTTCGTTTACAGGGCCGGCCTATCTTTATCAATATAAAATTATTGAAAAGAACCACGAAACCTTTAAACCAAAGAACATTTTACAATACGATGCTAAGCTCGAGCCTGACCAGCAGGTTGTCAGAAAAAAAGGCCAAGAGGGACTGTTGATCAATATTATCCGAGAGATATTAGACCAAAATGGTGCCTTGCTTAATCGGGAATTCATTTCGGAAGACTTTTACCCTCCTGTCCATGCGGTAGTGGCAACAGGCTTAAAAGCACCAAAAGCACAGATTGAGTCCGAAGAGGAAGGCACTCTAGGAGAAGAACAAAACACTAACCAGACAGGTGGAACAGGATCTGAAAATCCAAAAACGCCGCCAGTTCCACAAAATGTGGCTCCAGGTATTGCCCCTGATCCAACACAGGTAATACCGCCTGCAGGGGAAGAACCTCCGCCAACAAAATAAGAAATAAAGCAGGGATATCATTGAAACGAACAAGAAAAAGACTGGGAGATATACTTGTTGAATTTGGATTAATCACGGAAGAACAGCTGCAGGCAACCTTAGAGGAAAAAAGCAAGGAGCAGAAGCTGGGGGATGCTCTCCTTGCTCGCGGATACATTACAGAGCAGCAGCTTATTGAAGTGCTCGAGTTTCAGCTGGGGATTCCCCATGTGAATTTATTCCAGTATCCGTTCGACCCACAGCTTTTTTCACTCATTTCAAAGGACATTGCGAAGCGTAATCTGATTATTCCCATGAAAAAAGATGGTGACAAGCTCGTCATTGCGATGGCCGATCCTATGGATTATTTCTTAATTAATGATTTGGAGCTTGTTACCGGCTTTCAAATTGAACCGGCTATTGCAACGAAGGACGATATCCTGCGTGCTGTTAATAAGTATTATGATATGGACGAGGGTCTTGAGGAGCTATTTAATGATAATAGCCTGGACGATGAGGTTGAGCCGGATAAAATCGTTGACCAAACCTCACCAATCGTCAAGCTTGTCAATTTGATTCTCACAAATGCTGCCAGCATGCGGGCAAGCGATGTTCACATTGATCCACAGGAAACAAAAGTAAAGATTCGTTACCGGATTGATGGTGTCTTAAGAACGGAAAGAACCTTCCCAAAGCATATGCAAAGCATGCTGATTGCCCGGATCAAAATCATGGCAAATCTTGATATAACCGAGCACCGAGTGCCGCAGGATGGTCGGATAAAGCTGAATATTGATTATCATCCACTTGATATTCGTGTCTCCACGCTTCCGACGATTTACGGGGAGAAAATCGTTATGCGTCTGTTGGATTTAGGCAATGCCTTAAATGATATAGACAGGCTAGGCTTTAATTCTCTAAATTTAAAACGATTTAAAAGCTTAATTGGAAAGCCAACCGGAATTGTGTTGATCACAGGTCCGACTGGATCAGGAAAATCCTCTACACTCTATGCAGCATTAAATCATTTGAACAATGAAGCCGTGAATATTATTACGATTGAGGACCCGGTTGAATATCAGCTGGAGGGAATCAACCAAATACAGGTCAATACGAATGTTGGGATGACCTTTGCGACAGGGTTGCGTTCAATCCTTCGTCAGGACCCGAATATCATCATGGTCGGGGAAATACGTGATAAAGAAACAGCGGACATTGCTGTTCGTGCTTCGTTAACAGGGCATCTTGTGCTTAGCACACTCCATACCAATGATTCACTTGGTTCCATTACTCGTTTAATTGATATGGGCGTAGAGCCATTTTTGGTGGCATCCTCCATTACGGGTATCGTCGCTCAGCGTCTTGTGCGAAGGGTGTGCCGTGATTGTGGAGAAGCACTGGAACCGACAAAGCTGGAAAGGGAAATTTTCGCTAAAAGAGGCTTGAAAATCGACCGAATTATGCGAGGAAAGGGTTGCTCATCTTGTAATATGTCAGGCTATAAAGGCCGGATTGCGATTCAAGAGGTACTTGTCGTCGATGATCAAATACGCCGTGTCATTATGGATGGTGAATCGTTTTCAAAGCTGCGTGATTATGCGGTGAAAAATAAAACCATCTTCTTAATCGATGACGGGCTTTTGAAGATTAAGCAGGGAATCACGACGACAGAAGAAGTATTACGGGTGGCTATTCCTGATTAGGGGTGTTGTAAGATGAAAAATAAATTAGATACTCTGCTGCGTGCAGGCTATGAAGTAAAAGCATCCGATGTGCATTTAACTGCCGGTGTGCCTCCAATTATGCGTATTAATGGTGATTTAAAACGATATGGAAAAGAAAAGCTGCTTCCGAGTGAAATTGAGGCCATGGCAAAGGTGATCATTCCAGACCATTTATGGGATAGCTTTAAAGAAAAAGGGGAGTTCGACCTTTCCTACACACTTCCCGGAATTTCTCGCTTTCGTGTCAATGTTTATCACCAGCGCAACAGCATTGCCATAGCACTGAGGATTGTACCAACAAAGGTGCCGTCACTTGATGACCTCAACCTTCCGTCAATTCTGAAGAAAATTGTCGAGAAGCCGCAGGGACTTGTGTTAGTGACAGGACCGACAGGAAGCGGGAAATCAACCACACTAGCGGCCATGATTGACTATATGAATAAGATAATGGCCAAGCATGTGATCACGCTCGAGGACCCGATTGAATATTTACATCGTCATGGCAATTGCATTATTGACCAGCGTGAGGTCGGGATTGATACACAAAGCTTTGCTAATGGACTGCGGGCGGCCTTACGTCAGGACCCGGATGTTATTTTAGTCGGAGAGCTCCGTGACCTTGAGACGATTCAAACAGCGATTACAGCTGCTGAAACGGGTCACCTTGTCTATGCGACGTTGCATACTTCCAGTGCACCGACAACGATTGACCGGATTATCGATATTTTCCCGCCTTTTCAGCAGGACCAAATTCGGATTCAGCTCGCTTCCGTGTTAGTCGGCGTCATTTCTCAGCGTTTATTCCAAACGGCTGATCGAAAAGGGCGGATTGCTGCGACGGAAATTCTGATTAACAATCCAGCGGTTGCCAACTTAATTCGTAATGAAAAGGTCCATCAAATTATGAATATTATGCAAACCTCTCGCTCACAAGGAATGCACACTTTGGAAACAAGCATTACTTCCCTTTTACAAAGCGGCATGATTTCAAACGAAACGGTTCAATCCTATCTTCAGGAAAAGGTGCTAGAAGATGGCAAGGTTTAAATATCAGGGCCGTGATCGTAAAGGGAAGAAATCAGGTGTGGTGTCAGCAGGCTCAAAAAGGGAAGCTCTGCTCGAGCTGAGGGAAAAGGGCATTAAGGTCACAGAAATGACCGAGCTGCCTGAAACGTTTTTAACGAAGGATATTAATATCGGGTTCGGTGAAGCCGTTAAAACCCAACAATTTGTTATTTTTTTAAGGCAATTTGCCACACTGCTGAAGGCCGGGGTAACACTGGTCGATTCGACCGTGATTCTTGCCCAACAGACAGAAAGTAAGCCATTGAAAAAGGCCTTGCTTGCAGTGGAGTTGGATTTGCGCGGCGGGATCCCGTTGTCAGATGCCGCTGCTAAGCATAAACGAATATTTTCGAATATGTTTGTTAATATGGTACGAGCCGGTGAGGCCGGCGGGCAGATCGATGAAACACTTGAGCAGTTGGCCAATTATTATGAAAAGCATAATGATACAAAGCAGAAGATTATTTCCGCGCTTATGTATCCGCTTGTATTAACAATTGTTGCCATCGGTGTAGTTATCTTTTTATTAGTCAGTGTCGTGCCGACCTTTGTCGATATGTTTAATGATTTCGATGCGGAGCTGCCGGCAATCACAAAGTTTGTGATGAATGCTAGTGCCTTTATGCAGGTATACTGGTGGCTTGTAATTTTAATCATGTTATTGATTACATTTGCCATCACCTTTATCCGTAAGCAAAAAGATACAAAGTATTATTTAGATTATGTCCTCTTAAGGATTCCTATTTTTGGCAAGGTGTTACAAAAAGCTGTCATCGCAAGAATGACGAGAACGCTAAGCTCCCTGTTTGCCAGCTCTGTGCCAATCATTCAATCAATGACGATTGTTGAGCAGGTTGTTGAGAATGAGGTCATTGCCAGAGTACTGCGAAAATCACGTGATTCGCTGGAAGCAGGACAGTCGTTGACCGTGCCGATGAAAAGTCATTGGGTCTTTCCGCCCCTTGTATCGCAGATGATTGCGGTAGGAGAGGAATCAGGCTCACTTGATACAATGCTGGCAAAGGTGGCTGACTTTTATGAGAAAGAAGTCGATACAGCAACAGATCGTCTAAAGGCGCTAATTGAACCAACAATGATTGTCATATTAGCTGCGTTGGTTGGTACAATTGTTTTAGCAATATTAATTCCGATGTTTGAGATTTATAATTATGTAGGATAAAATGATGATATAGGATTGTTAATAATTTACTATTTTCATCCTAGATATTATGTAATATAATATCTTTAGTGACATATGTAATGGGTAAATAGTAATAATAAAGGAAGAGGAGATCATTATGCTAAAAAAGATGGGCAATAGACTTAAGAATCAAAAGGGTTTTACATTGGTTGAATTGTTAGCAGTTATTGTTATTTTGGGTATTATTGCTGCAATCGCGGTGCCAAGTATCGGTAATATCATTGAGAAGTCTAAATTTGACGCAGCAAAGGCTGATGCAATACAGATATTAAATGCTGCTAAGCTTTATACAGCTGCTGAAGGAGTTCCTGCTAATTCGTTAAATGAGACTAGTACTGAATTAAAGGAATATATTGATGCAATAGAAAACATTACTAAATTTACAGTTAGCTTTACAAATGGTATACCTTCATTATCCGATGTAACGGTAAAAAGTGGTATAACATATAAAGATGGGAAAACTGTACCTACTTTTAATGGGACTGTGTCCGCTATTTCCAAGATGGAGTATAAGGATAAATAATAGAATGATGATAAATAATTATAAATATAGAAATATTTCTTATTAAAGTGTGAGTTAATAATGACTTTAATTTATTCTAGTATAATTTTAATATATGGTATCATTCTAGGCTCCTTCTACAACGTAGTAGCCCTCCGCATCCCAGCCGGAGAATCTATCGTCAAACCACGCTCACACTGTCCTAAATGCGGACATGTCCTAGGAGCCTTAGAGCTGATACCAGTTCTGTCCTATATTCTACAAAAGGGGAAATGCCGGAGCTGTAAAGCTCCAATTTCCCCTTTATATGCATTAGTAGAGCTTGCTACAGGCTTACTATTTGTTTCAGCACCGCTTGTGATGGGATGGACTTCAGAGCTATTCGTAGCGTGGACGCTTATTTCGCTGCTTGTTATTGTGTTTGTTTCAGACTACAAGTATATGATTATCCCTGATAAGGTACTGCTGTTCTTTTTACCGATTTTCCTAATCGAGCGATTCTTCATCCCTCTCGCTCCATGGTGGGATTCGCTGCTCGGAGCGGCTGTCGGCTTTGGTCTCCTCTATTTAATTGCCGTCATTAGTAAAGGCGGCATGGGCGGCGGTGATATTAAGCTGTACGGTGTTCTTGGGCTTGTTCTCGGCGTCAAAATGGTGCTCCTGAGCTTCTTCCTAGCGACGCTGTTAGGTGCTTTATTTGGTGGAATTGGTCTTTTGGCGGGGAAAGTAGAGCGAGGTAAACCAATCCCGTTTGGGCCGTTTATCTGTATAGGCGTATTGCTTGCTTATTTTTTTGGAGAAAATATTCTAACATGGTATTTTCAACTTTTCTTTTAAGGAGTTTTGTTTATGGGCTTTCGTATTAGCATCGGGAAAAAGAAAATAGTCAATCTCATCATTAAAGATCATGTTATTCGTTTTGTCGATTTAAAAAATACGAACCCTCCAATTGTCCAAAATTACGGTGAACGTTATTTACCAGCTGGTATCATTCATGATGGGAAAATTGTCGACCATGAAACCTTTGAGGCAATCCTTGAAGAATGCGTATCAGATTGGAAAATAGAGAAAAGACTAGTTCGGTTTATTGTACCGGACTCTTTTGTCATTATTCGGAAAATTGCGGTTCCGCTTGAAATTGATGACGATGAAATGCACGGCTATATCTTTATGGAAATTGGCTCAAGCATTCACCTTCCATTTGAAAATCCAGTCTTTGATTATGTCCGCCTTGGTCAAAAGGAGGGAAAGCAGGAGCTCTTGCTGTTTGCCGGACCGGAAGAGGTAATTAAGGAGTATGCAGATGCATTAGAAGATGCAAAGCTAGAGCCAATCAGTGCAGATATTTCTTCACTGGCCCTGTTCCGTTTCTATCACCAGCAGACACCTGATGATAATCAAATCGTTATGCTCGTTCAAGTCGATTTAAAATCGGTTAATATTTGTATTTTTGAAGATAAAAAGCCGGTTGTCACAAGGCAGCTGATGATGGACGTGGATATCAGTAAATGGGAGAGAGGCAAAAACCATCTTATTTTAAATACATATCTGGGTGACCAGAATGATATCTATCATCCGCTGGATGATGCCTATCTTGAAATAGATCGGGTGCGGAATTTTTATAATTATTCATTAAATCAAGGCAGTAAGCTCGTCAGCAAGCTATTGCTTGATGGAGACCATCCATGGCTAGAGGAAATCGAGGAGAAGCTGAGAAGTCAGTTTGATATCCCGGTCCTTCGCGTTGAAGGTCAAACGCATGCAGTCGGAGATGCGGGGAAGATTCCATCCTCTTACCATCTTAATATTGGACTTGGCTTGAAAGAGGTGGATTAGAGATGCTAGTGGAAATTAACCTCCTGCCAAAAAAGGATACCCGAAATAAAAATATATTAATCCTGGCTCTTATATTTATTCTATTAATTGTTGCAGCCCTTTCCTTTTATATTTGGCAGATTAATGCAAAGGAAAAAGAGCTGGCAGATATTCAAACGCAGCTCACGATGACGCTTGATCTTGTTGAGGCGAAAAATAAACAAATAACTGATTATCAATCCTCGACCTCTGTCCAGCAGCTTGAGCAGGCGATATCCTGGGCGGAAACCCAGCCGTTTGATGCTGTTTTTCTTGTCGATGAGCTGACAAGAATACTGCCTGAACGGGGATATTTTACTGAGTTTGACATGGATGGCAATCATAAAATCAAACAAAAGATTCGCTTTGATACTAAAAGCGAGGCTGCCTACTACCTGCATTCATTGCTTGCATTCGACTGGGTGGATGAGGCAGTCCTTTCAGAGGCCAAATCAGAAGCTGCCTTAGACGAAGAAGAGGATGAAGAGGGAGAAAACAAGTCTGTTGGTCTTGTGAATGAGGACAATGTTTTGCCTCGTTATATCGCACAATATGAAATGATTGTCAACATTCCAAACCTAACTCGGGCAGCGTTAGAGGCGGAGAAGAAAAAGGAAGAAGGCGCTGAAGATACTGAGGAAGGGGATGATCAGTGATGAATTTCTCAGGCAAAAAACAGCATTTGATCATCCTAATCGGTATTTTGCTTTTCGTTGGTATTGTAGCGGG
Organism: Bacillus tuaregi; assembly: GCF_900104575.1. Lineage (NCBI taxonomy): Bacteria > Bacillati > Bacillota > Bacilli > Caryophanales > Bacillaceae > Bacillus > Bacillus tuaregi. The sequence continues at coordinate 3,364,314 of NZ_LT629731.1, read as the reverse complement.
CGGTTATTTTCTCTATTTACAGCCGCTAAATGACAAGCTTGATCGAAAACAAACCGAGCTGGATATGGCGAATCAGCAGCTATCGATCATCGAGAGTAAAACGGTAGAAGCAGGTGAGCAAACAGCTGAAAGCTCGATGAAGCTACAGAAGCTTGTACCTGTTAAGCGTCAGCTCGAGCAGCTGATTCTTGATATTGAAAAGGCTGAGATTATTTCTAACGTGATGATCGATGAAATCAGGATGAACGGTACAGATGCTGATGAATTGATTGAGGTTGAACAAAAGACCGAAGAAGAGGATACTTCCGATGAGGAAGCTCCTGAAGGGAACGCTGATGAAGAACAAGAGGAAGCTGACAGGGAGGAAGACGAGGAAGAGATTGAAATGGTTGAGGTGGAGCTGCCTGAAGGAGTCAACAGAACCTCCATTTCCATTAAGGGCACGGCTGTTAACTACTTCGAGCTAGAGCGGTTCATCGATAGTCTTCTTTCTCTCAATCGGATTATTGTGATTGATAATCTATCATTTGAGGGCAACAGCGAATACAGGAAGACGGATCAAGAACCGGAAAAAACAGAATTTGAACTGGCGATGTCTGCCTTCTATTATCCTAAGTTGGTAGATTTAATAAAGGAACTGCCGCCAATTGATACACCAGAAGCGGCCAATAAAAAGAATCCACTCAACAGCTTCCCAAATGATGTAAAAAAAGACTAACATAAATATATCTCTTCAATAAAAACTTTGACGAAATCATTCGATAACAAGACGACAAAAGTCTTGTTATTTTTTTTTGCCCATATGTTAGGATGGAACCAACTATCAGGTGACAGGGAGGGCTGATATATGGACAAGCCAAGGAACGGGAAAACCATTAAGATCAAAATTAATGGTAAGGACAATCCGTTTAACGAAGGGCAAAAAGGAGGACCACCCGATCAAAAAACCATAGGAAGGGAACCTGGTGAACAGCCGTCACGACCTAAAGAATCAGTGGAGCGGGAGTCTGCAGCTACAAAGGAGACAACAGAAGACGGCGAAAAATTTGACTGGATCCTGCCGAGTGGAACGTCCCTTCCTAAAAGTGAAGAAGAATCAAATATTATATACCTTAAGGATAAAAAGCAAGAAAAGCTGGTAAAACCATTTACTGCTTTATGGAGCCAAATAGACTCCTCAAAGAAGCTGAAGCCTAAATCAAAAGGAAAACCTAACTTTAAAGGCTTTAACAAATTTAATAGCACGCTGCTGCTTTCTGTTGTTTTTGCTATTATAGTAGGAACGTTTTTCGGACTTATACTACTTAAATTAGTACCGTCAGATGAGGCGGCAGAAATGGAAGCAACAACGACAGTCAATGAAGAGGAAGCAGAGCAGCCAATCGCAAGCGGTAGTGTAGCGGCAGCCCTCCAGCCATTTTCTGTTGCTGTGGTTCAGGAGGGGGTATATTCCTCGCAAGGGAATGCGGATGAGATATTGGCAGGTATAAAAGAAAAAGGGATACCAGCGGCAGTGATTCCAACTGACGGGAAATTTGCGATTTATGTGAGTGTTGCCGCAACAATAGAAGATGCCAAAGCACTTGGCAAAGAGATGGAAGGAAAGGGACTGACAACATTTTCGAAGGAATTTACGACAACTGAGAAAAAAATCAGTCTTCAGCATAATGAAGAAAAGAAACTGCTCGAAGCCTCCCCACAGCTATATAAAACCCTCACAGCAAGCGTCACCACCGCCGGCCTTTCGAACCGTATTCCGGAAGATGTCATGGCAAATGTAGAAAAAGAAGCCTCCATGCTTTCAAACATTGATAAGGAAAAGCTGCAAACTAAATCAGTCATCCAGCTGTATAATGAGCTAGAAGCCGCTTCAGCTCAAATCAAGGAATTTGAGAAAAAACCGGATGAGAATACATTAACTAAAATACAACAAAGCTTATTAACCATTCTTGCTAGCTATCAAAGCCTCCAATAGCAGCTGCTTAAGTGCAGTATCAGAAAAAAGTCGATACCTGTATTTTCCGGGAAATAGTATAAATAACTTATGGATAGTAAATAGGTAAGGAAAGCTAGAGTAGAGCTAACCTTACCTATTGTTTATGCCTTTATTTTTCCTAAATCGATAGAGTATGGTTTCTTGAAATCCTGCAAATGATATGGAAGGATTTATTTAACCGTGATTCATTAGTTAGGTAATTGTTTGTCTAGAGTATTAGTGATACGATGAACTTGTATCTCTCCATTTTAAGATAAAGGTAAGGTGAAACAATGCTAAAACAAAGCCTCATTTTAGCCTCAGCATCTCCTCGACGGAAAGAACTACTTGAAAATCTCCAATTAACCTTTCACACAGTTGCGAGCGATGTGGATGAGCATTATGATCCGGAATCGAGTCCGGAAGAGATTGTCATGGAATTGGCTTATCGAAAAGCAAAGGCCGTAGCGGATGGGCATCCCGATTCATTTGTGATTGGATCAGATACGGTCGTTGTAAGAGACGAAACCATCCTCGGAAAACCAGAAAACCGTGAGGATGCCTTTTCGATGCTGAAAAGTCTTTCAGGCAGATGCCACTCGGTTTATACGGGTGTGGCGATTGTATCGCAGTCAAACGAAGTAAAGTTTTTCGAAAAAACAGAGGTTGAATTTTGGGAGCTATCGGATGATGAAATTAATGATTACCTTGATACAGGGGAACCGTTTGATAAGGCAGGTGCCTATGGAATTCAAGGCTTTGGCCGCCTTCTTGTCAAAAAAATATCAGGCGATTATTTTTCTGTTGTCGGTCTCCCGGTTGCTCGGACAATTAGAGAATTAAAAAAAGCCGGGTATCGCAGCTAAGCTCTTCATACTCCCAGATTTGATTGAGAAAGGGAGAACAATATGCAAACCGAAACCTTAATGATTCGTGATTATCCAAAGGATGAACGACCGCGTGAACGCTTTATTCAATATGGACCAGAAAGCCTGTCCAATCAGGAGCTGCTTGCCTTAATGCTTAGGACGGGCACGAAGGAAGAATCCGTTCTTCAGCTGGCAAACCGCCTCCTTACTCATTTTGAGGGATTACGGCTTTTAAAGGATGCAACATTAGATGAAATTACCTCGATTAAAGGGATTGGTATGGCAAAAGCTATACAAGTATTGGCGGCTGTAGAAATCGGAAGAAGAGTCTCGAATCTGCAGCATGATGACCGCTATGTGATTCGTTCACCTGAGGACGGTGCCAAATATGTGATGAATGATATGAGATTCCTCTCTCAAGAGCATTTCGTTACGTTATACTTAAATACCAAAAACCAAGTTCTCCACAAAAAAACCATCTTTATCGGCAGCTTAAACGCATCGATCGTACATCCGCGCGAGATTTATAAAGAAGCCCTGCGTCGTTCGGCTGCATCCATAGTTTGTGTGCATAATCATCCATCTGGAGTGCGCCTGCAAGGTGCGTCATTTTAGTGTTTTCTTAGGAAAACTAGAACTCCTTACAATGTTCTATGGTCAGCATCTTACCTAGAGGGGAAACCTATAGAGGGAACAGAGCATGATGTGAAAAGGAGAAAAGACGACAAAGCTATCTAACGTCGAGTCAGTTCTTCAGACCAAGTGATGTACGGTAAAAGCTATACTGCTTGAATCCTAGACGAATGAGCGATGGGTGCGCCATTGTCTACGATAGCTAACAGGCAATGAGGATAAAATGGGGGACGTATCGCCGGACCGTCCGTTGGAAATCATCGCTTTCCTGCCCATAGTAAGGTTTGTCCTTCAATCCTCCACTAGAGGAAACCGTCGAAAGGGATACCTAACCATCACATATCTAAAATGATGTCATAATGCAGGGATTACCTAAGTGCAAGTGCCAATTGGCTATTAGACTCAAGGTTTTGAAAATTGCATAGGGTAACGGAGTCTCCATACTACCCAACGTTTGCTTGTAATGAGTTTAGCAGGGGGAAGGGAGACAGGTTGATGTTAACGTTAACTAGAAAGGCGTCATGAATTATGGCAAAGAATCCATTTCGACAGTTAGACGTTATAAGGAATACTTCTCAAAAAGGAAACAGGATTACAGATTGTTATCGTCTTATGTATAACAAAGAGCTGTGGATTAAAGCCTATGCAAAACTATATCCAAATGCAGGGAATCTAACAAAGGGTACAACTAATGTAACAATAGATGGTTTCAGTTTACAGAAAATAGATGACATCATAGAGCAATTAAAAGCTGGAACATTTCGCTTTGCACCTGTAAGAAGGGTTTATGTCCCAAAATCAAATGAAAAAAGGAGACCTTTAGGAGTTTCTAATTTTGAAGAAAAGATGGTACAGGAAGTTATGAGAATAATACTAGATAATGTATATGAACCAATATTCTCAGATAACTCCCATGGGTTTAGAGACGGAAGAGGCTGTCACACAGCTCTATCTCAAATCAAAAACACTTGGAAAGGCTTAACATGGTGTATTGAAGGAGACATCAAAGGCTTCTTCGACCATATTGACCATTCTGTATTAATCAATTTAATTTCAAAGAAAATTCATGACCATCGTTTCCTGCTTCTCATTCACAATGCGCTTACTTGTGGTGTCATGGAAAATTGGACTTATTATAAAACCTACAGCGGTACGCCACAGGGCGGGATTATCTCACCTTTGCTTGCTAATATCTATCTCCATGAGTTTGACGTATTTATGGAAAAACAAATGGACAAATTCGATAGAGGAAAAATTGGGATCCCATCTGTGGACCTTATGGACAGAAATGATCAAAGAATGAAATTTGTTCGGTATGCTGATGATTTTGTTATAGGGATTGCAGGCTCCAAAAAAGATGCATTAAGGATAAAGGAAATGATAAAAACTTTTCTTGAAAAGGAACTTCAGCTTGACTTAAATGAAGAAAAAACGCTCATTACTCATTTGGAACAGCCAATTCCCTTTCTTGGGTATGAGTTTCATACATGGAATCAGGCTAAGGTCAAACGGGTCACATATAAAAACCAAAAGCATCCACTGAAAAAGCGAACACTCTCAGGTGCAATTAAGTTAGAAATTCCTGATAAGAAAATTAAAGAATTTGCGCTAAAAAATGGGTATGGTAACCTGGAGAATTTCAAAATAATCCACAAAGCAAAACTAATTAACAATTCGGAGCTAGAAATTCTGTATACCTATAACGCTGAGCTAAGGGGAATGGCAAACTATTACAAGCTGGCGAATAACTATCACCATCTAGACAAGTTATTCTATCTGGCAGAAAGTAGTTTTATCAAAACCATCGCTAATAAACGCAGAAGTACCTCAAAGAAGGTTGCATCAAGCATGAGGACCCACAAACAGGGAGTCTTAAGCATTATTAGGAAGGATAAACATGGCAATGAAAGAATTCATCAGCTTGTAAAGCTTAAAGACCTTCCTAAACATAAGGGTGCAATTAAAGCAGATTCGCCTGAAATAGACCAGCTAGTTAATACATTGGAATATTCAGGAAAAATTGGATTTGAACAGCGTTTATTAGCAAATAAATGTGAAGCGTGAGGTACAACATAAGGTCAGATGGAGGTTCATCATGACCACCACGAGAAGGAAATTCCGATTAGTCAACTGGCGAGCCGTATACGCTGAAAGGTGTACGTACGGTTCTGAGGGGGGAGTTGTGAAACCTACTTTGGAGACAAAGTAAGGCGCATGATTCCTACCCTACGACCCGACTCCAAGTCGTGAGGATATTGATGTGACGCGGCGCATTGCCGAATGTGGCAAGATTCTTGGCATCGACCTTCTTGACCACCTCATAATCGGCGAAAATAAATTTGTCTCTTTAAAGGAGAAAGGGTACTTATAAGACTAGGATTTTATCGGGTGTTAGGATATAATATAGTTTGTGATTTTTTGACGAATTTTCACGAAGATTTTGAATGAAAATGATGATTTTTGGATAAATATTCAGTACATTGTACTGGAAATAAGCAATAATAAAATAGTAAGTGAAACTTTTATCAATGGGTCAGTACTGACAATAAATAACATAAAGGACCTTACCTTGAAAGTTTGCATTTAGTTTTAGAAAGGGAGATACAATCATGTTTGGAATTGGGACAAGGGATCTTGGGATCGATCTCGGTACTGCAAATACGCTCGTTTATGTAAAGGGAAAAGGGGTAGTTGTCAGAGAGCCTTCTGTTGTAGCTTTACAAACAGATACAAAAAGCATTGTAGCGGTTGGAAATGATGCGAAAAATATGATCGGCAGAACGCCGGGAAACGTGGTAGCTCTTCGTCCGATGAAGGATGGAGTCATTGCTGACTATGAAACAACGGCAGTCATGATGAAATATTATATAAAAGAAGCGTTGAAAACAAAGAGTGTTTTTTCAGGTAAGCCATATGTGATGGTATGTGTTCCCTCCGGCATTACGGCGGTTGAGGAGAGAGCGGTTATTGATGCCACTCGACAGGCAGGTGCTCGCGATGCCTATACAATCGAGGAGCCGTTTGCTGCTGCGATTGGAGCAAACTTGCCGGTTTGGGAGCCAACTGGAAGCATGGTCGTGGATATCGGCGGAGGTACGACCGAAGTAGCGATTATTTCGCTTGGCGGGATTGTAACAAGTCAATCGATCCGTATCGCGGGCGATGAAATGGACGACGCCATCGTGAATTACATTCGTAAAACGTATAATCTGATGATTGGTGACCGTACATCTGAGGCGATTAAAATGGAAATCGGCTCTGCAGGTGATGCGGAGGGGATTGACAATATGGAAATCCGCGGTCGTGACCTTTTGACAGGTCTGCCAAAAACAATTGAAATCACGGCAAAGGAAATTGCTACAGCTCTAAGGGACACCGTTGATGCGATTGTGGACGCGGTGAAGGTAACGCTGGAGAAAACACCACCGGAGCTTGCTGCTGACATTATGGACAGAGGAATTGTATTAACTGGCGGTGGAGCCCTGCTACGCAATTTGGATAAAGTAATCAGTGAAGAAACCAAAATGCCTGTCTTAATTGCTGAGAATCCATTGGATTGTGTTGCCATTGGAACGGGCAAGGCTCTTGACCATATTCATTTATTTAAAAACAAAGCGCGAGATTCTCGCTAACATAATTAGAGGTGTTCTAAATGCCACAGTTCTTTTTGAACAAACGCCTGATTATTTTGCTTGTTAGCATTATCATTCTCGTGGCATTAATAGGGTTTTCACTAAAGGAACGTGACGAGTTAACCTGGCCGGAGCAGTTTATTAAAGACACAACCGGCTGGGTTCAAACCCTTGTGTCGAGACCGGCTCATTATTTTGCCGGTTTTTTTGAAAATGTAAAGGACTTGCAAAATACATACGAAGAAAACAAACAATTAAAATCACGCTTAAATGAACTGGCACAGCTGAAGGCGGAGGTCCAGAGCTTATCGGAAGAAAATACGGAACTGAGAGATATTCTGGATAAGCAGGAATCGTTAAGTGATTATGAGCCGATGCAGGCAACCGTCATCGGTCGGAATCCCGATCGTTGGAATGAGCTGCTAATTATTAATAAGGGCTCAACAGATGGTGTGAAGAAGAATATGTCTGTGATCACATCAACCGGACTGATTGGAAAAGTAAAAAACAGCCGGCAATTCACTTCAACCGTCCAGCTGTTAAGCTCTAATGATTCATCCAATCGTGTTTCGGCAGAAATAGTCGGAGATGAAACGTACTACGGTCAAATTGAAGGCTTTGATAGGGAAAAGGAATTGCTTCTCTTAAAAAGAATTCCCTATGAGGCAAAGATAGAAAAAGGACAAATTGTCCAAACCTCAGGAATGGGCGGCGTGTTTCCATCACAGCTTGTGATTGGTACAGTGGAAGAGGTTGTTCCGGATGAATTCGGCTTAACGCAAATGGCGTATGTCAAGCCGGGAGCCAATTTCTATGATATCGAGCATGTTATGGTAGTGAAACGGGGAATGACCCAGCCGGAGCTGAGTGATATGATGGACGAGGAGGAGAAAAAGTGAGAAAGGTTTTTCTCCCCTTGATTATTAGTCTCTGTTTTCTTTTTGAAAGCATCTTTGTTGAGCTAATGACAGTAGAAGCATTCGTGACGAAAAGAATTGTTGTGCCACATTTTTTAATCGTGGCGATTATTTTTACCATCATCTATGGAAATCGAAAACATGGTCTCATGTATGGATTTATCTTTGGTCTGTTATTTGATGTGGTCTATACTGAAATTATTGGGATTTACTTGTTTATGCTCCCACTTGTTGCGTATATTGCCTCCAAGATTATGAAGGTGCTTCAAACGAATGTAGTGATTGTAAGTTTTGTTGCTCTATTAGGGGTTGCCCTACTAGAATTAGGAGTATATGAAATGAATTTTATCATTGACAGGACCAATATGGTATTTTCTCGTTTTGTTGAAATCAGACTGCTGCCAACATTAATCTTAAATCTTATTTTTACCGTACTGATTGCTTTTCCATTGAAAAAATTCCTGGAGAGCTATGCGGAAGCATTGAGAAACGATTAAAGCGCACTGCTTTAGTCGTTTACCTTTTTTTACCAATCTTTCTTTGTCACGATGGCGAATTTCATTTGGTCTTGTTAAAATAGCTTTTTGTTATTTTGAAAAAGGAGATTTTACGATTTTTGTCGAAGTATTAAAACAGTTTTTATTTACTAGGTAATCATACTTATTTATAAAAGAAAACTAAATGGTGTGTATTTATCAATAAATTGAACTAAACATCCATTTTTATATAAATTCTCTTAATCTATTAATCTGACAGTGCTCTAGTTGAGGTGACCATCTTTACATGAAAAAAATCCAAAATGTAACCATAAAAGGTACAAAAGAAGGGCTCACTCTTCATTTGAACGACAGCTGTTCTTTTGAAGAACTAAAAAAAGAGCTACAGTGGAAATTATCGGAAACTTCCCGCTTACAGGATGGCAATCAGCTAATCACAGTAAAAGTCCAAGTGGGTAATCGTTATTTATCGGAACAGCAGGCAGAAGAGCTAGAAGAATTGATTAGCCGAAAGAAGAATCTTGTTGTTGATTCGATTACTTCTAATGTTATGACAAAAGAAGAAGTAGAGAAAATGAAGCAGGAGCAGGAAATTGTTTCTGTCACAAGAATCGTTCGTTCCGGTCAAGTGTTAAAGGTACCGGGAGATTTATTATTGATTGGTGATGTCAATCCAGGTGGAACCGTCATTGCCGGTGGAAATATTTTTATTATGGGTGTATTAAAGGGGATTGCCCATGCAGGCTGCTTCGGCAATATGGAAGCCATTATTGCTGCTTCCGTTATGAAACCGTCTCAGCTCCGAATCAGTAAACATATTAACCGGGCACCCGATCATTATGATGAAGAGGAAATAAGAGAAATGGAATGTGCTTATGTGAATGAAGATGAGCAAATCATGATTGATAAATTACAGGTATTAATGCATATTCGACCGAATTTAACAAGATTAGAAAGGGGAAGGTAGGATGGGAGAAGCAATCGTTATTACATCAGGAAAAGGCGGAGTTGGAAAAACGACCACTTCTGCAAATATAGGCACTGCTTTGGCTCTTCAAGGGAAGCGTGTATGTTTAGTTGACACAGATATCGGTCTCCGTAACCTTGATGTGGTCATGGGTCTTGAAAATAGAATCATCTATGATCTCGTCGATGTGATTGAGGGAAGATGTAAAATTCATCAGGCGCTTGTAAAGGATAAACGATTTGAGGATCTTCTTTACCTTCTTCCGGCTGCCCAAACCAGCGATAAAACGGCTGTGACACCGGAGCAAATGAAGGAATTAATTGATGGCTTGAAGCAGGATTATGATTATGTCATTATTGATTGTCCTGCAGGAATTGAGCAAGGCTATAAAAATGCGGTAGCAGGTGCGGATAAAGCGATCGTCGTAACCAATCCGGAAGTATCCTCTGTTCGGGACGCAGACCGGATTATTGGCTTGCTTGAGAAGGAGGAAGGCGTAGAGGCGCCTCGCCTGATTATTAACCGTATCCGTAATCACATGATGAAAAGCGGTGACACGCTTGATGTAGATGAAGTAACCAATCATCTCTCAATCGAACTAATTGGAATTGTCGCTGATGATGATGAAGTGATTAAAGCCTCTAACAGCGGTGAGCCGATTGTGTTAAATCCAAATAGCCGAGCAAGTATTGCCTATCGTAATATTGCGAGAAGGATATTAGGTGAATCCATCCCGCTGCAAACGTTAGAGCCAGAAAGTACTGGTGTATTTAAAAAACTAAAGAAATTTTTTGGTGTGAAATAAATGAAACCGGAGAAAATCTCCGGTTTTTTATTTTTTTCAGACGAATAGTGCCCTTCCAGCTATGTCCTCGGTTCCTTTTGGACAGTCGTCATATTTTACAGAGTCCGTTCATAGACTTGTACTACAAAACGTCTTTAAAGGAATGGTGGGGGAATCATGCGTTCAAGAAGTGATGACATTCGAAGACGGATCGAGAAAAGAAAGAAACAACGGGAGCGTCTGACGCGGGAGCTGGAAACAAAGCTGCCCTGGACCGAGGATGAAGAACGCTACGGCTTTGATAAAATGACCTCATATGAAAGCGGCCCTGTTGACGAAGAAAATCATCCGCTTTTTCGGAAAGAAGTATTTATTTTTAAAATATTAGCCTCTGCATGCTTAGTTCTGGTTATTGCGATTCTATTTCGTAGTCAAAGCCCTGCATTCGATCCTGCCAGAGAGTTTGTCTCTAAATCGATGAATGAGGAATTCCAATTTGCAGCCGTTTCAAGCTGGTATGAGGACACGTTTGGCAAGCCTCTGGCCCTGCTGCCAACCACTGAACAAAAAAGTGAAGAGAATCATCCTTCTGATACGAAACCACAATACGCCCTGCCAGCCTCAGGGAAAATACTGGAGGATTTTGGTGAGAATGGGCAGCGGATTACCATCGAAACCGGTCAAGGGGCAGCAGTAGAGGCGATGAATGAAGGACTTGTTCGTTTTATCGGTGAGCAGGAGGGCTTTGGCCAAACCGTTGTCATACAGCATGCTGATAAAAGCGAATCCTGGTATGGGAATTTGAGTGAGGTTGATGTGACATTATATGAATACATTGAAAAAGGGACAAAGGTTGGAAAGGCCACAGATTATAGTGATGGAACAAAGGGCTCTTTTTATTTTGCCATTAAAGAGGGTGAAGACTTTGTTGACCCGATACAGGTGATACAATTTGATTAAGATGCTTACGATATTAAGATTTGTTCACATTCATCCCTTGCTATGGATTGTGATGGCATTATCGATTATGACGGCTCATTTTATTGAACTGTCCCTTTTTTTGTTTATCGTGATGATGCATGAGCTGGGGCACGCCTTAGCGGCAGCTTTTTTCTCCTGGCGAATTAAAAGAATATCACTTTTACCCTTTGGTGGGGTGGCGGAGGTCGATGAACACGGCAACAGACCGTTAAAGGAGGAAGCGCTCGTTACCCTGGCAGGTCCCCTGCAGCATTTATGGATGATAGGCTTGGCGTTTATCCTCTATCAATTCTCATGGCTGCCTGAGCATTATTATCAGACCTTTGTAGACTTTAACATGATGGTACTATTGTTTAATTTATTGCCGATTTGGCCTCTTGATGGCGGTAAGCTCGTCTATCTATGGCGATCTCAAAAGGCATCCTTTCCGATTGCACATCATCAAACGGTCATCATTTCCATGGTTAGCTTACTGCTCTTCTTTCTGCTTATTCTGTTTGTTCAGCCGTTTAACTTGAATTTATGGATTGTCATGGGCTTTTTAAGCTTCTCGCTTTTTTATGAATGGAAACAGCGACGGTATGTCTTTGTCCGCTTTCTACTTGAACGCTATTATGGCAATAAAATGGAGTTTAAATCATTGAAGCATATTTATGTTCATGAGGATGAATCTGTTATTCGTGTGCTGGAGCAATTTCAGCGCGGCTGTAAGCATCTCATTGTGATTGAAAAAAAGGATGCAGAAACAGAGCAATTAGATGAGAATGAATTGCTGCATGCCTATTTTACAGAGAAAATGCTTCACGCAAAAATTGGAGAGTTGCTTTATCCCTATTAAATCCCCATAATAATAAAGTGAGACGAGAGTGAATATCCTGATATTCACTCTTTTTTAACTTCATTCAGCAGAAGTCCTCCGATTCTACAAGTGGGGGATGAATGCAAATGGTCCTTCGATTCAGTGGGGGTTCAAACTCCGGCTGAATGAAGTTTAGCCTCCGGCGGATGTCACGGATTTTTTAGGGGTAATTTATCGAGCGAGCTCGATAAAAATCCGGACGCAAATTCGGCGGGGCGAATTTGATGTTGAAAAAGTGAGGAACGGAATTTGAAGAAATTAGTGGTTAATTATTTAACGAGTGAAAAACGCTTTGCACTCTTAGAACATAAAAAAGTTGAAAAGCTATTCATTAAACAGCCAGAGCACAACTCCCTTGTTGGAAACATCTATATCGGGACAGTAACGAAGGTCCTCCCCGGCATGAATGCAGCCTTTGTTGAGATCGGAGAAGGGAAAAATGGCTTTATCTACCGCAATAAATTACCTTCCTTCGTGCTGTCAGGTGAAGAAAAGAGTGTAAAGGAGAAGAAGAGTATTTCGTCGTTCGTACATCAGGGGGAAAGGCTGATGGTACAGGTGGACAAGGATGCTACCGGTACAAAGGGTCCAAGGTTAAATGCCGTCATTGAGCTGTCCGGCTCCGCGATTATTTATATGCCGAAGGGAAAATATATAGCTGTTTCGAAAAAAGTAGAGCAGACGGAAGACAGAGAAAAAATCCGGGAATTCGGCTATGAACTGAAGGAAGAGGATGAAGGGATTATTTTTCGTACCGCAAGCCTGACTGCTGCTGAAGCGGACATCCGAACAGAGCTTGCTGAGCTTAGGGAGACCTTCCATGAGCTTGAAGTCCAGGCAAAAGCAATGAAAAAGCCGGGATTATTACTGGAGCAGGATCATTTCCTGCAAGAAATGATAAATGAGCTCCAACCGATTGCCGAGGAAGTCGAGGTAATTGCCGATGACCGTCATATTGCTTCACAGCTGAAAAAACAGTATCCACAGCTCCCGGTCTCCTTACATACTGAGAAGGAAAATATCTTCTCTTTTTATCATTTAGAAGGAGAAATTGAGAAATTATTAAAGCGGATTGTCTGGCTTGATAACGGAGCCTATCTAGTGTTTGATGAGGTAGAAGCCTTAACGATTATTGATGTGAATACCGGTAAGTTTTCAGGCAGGCATGATTTAGCAGATACGGTCCTAAAAACCAATTTGCTGGCAGCGGAGGAAGCTGCGAGGCAGATTCGCCTTCGGGATATTGGCGGGATGATCCTGATTGATTTCATCGATATGAAAACGGAGCAGGAACGGAGACAGGTTATAGATAGGATGAAGCGGGAATGTCAAAAGGATGGCCGGCGGACAGAGCTATTCGGCTTTACTCAGCTTGGTATATTACAATTGACGAGAAAGAAAACGAAGGTTTCTCTATCGGAGAGCCTGATGGAAAGATGCCCCCAATGTGACGGCACGGGAAAAATTCCTAGTGCGGAAACGATTGCCTTTCGACTAGAAAGAGAGCTTTATGAATACCGCTTTCAGGATTTAGAAGAAGTGAGGATTGAATTAACGGAAGATGTGAAAAAGGTGTTTTGTGGGGAACAGCATGTTCATCAAAACAGGCTGGAGGACATATTGAAATTCTCATTACAGTTTGATGTCCAGACAGCTCATCGACCTTTCTATCACATTGCGAAAATACGTTAATGAAAGAGACGGAGCTCTGCTTGAAGAGGTTAAAAGGATTGATGAATTTTTTACTGCCATAATGTACCACTGAAAATAACTCGTCAGATACACGCTATTCGCTAAATCTATATTGACATTATCTTTCCCTATATGATACTATTTTCATGTTATGTTTGTAGCACCCGTGCTACAACCGCTCGGAACAGGTATTAAGAGTTTGTTATTTTAGCAAATCACCTGTGAATGGCGAGTCTGAGTTTATAAGGAGGTGCAGTTATGTACGCAATTATCGAAACAGGCGGTAAGCAAATCAAAGTAGAAGAAGGTCAAGCTATCTACATTGAAAAGCTAAACGCAGAAGCAGGCGAAACAGTTACATTTGATAAGGTTCTTTTCGTTGGTGGTGAAAACGTAAAGGTAGGAAGCCCAGTTGTTGAGGGAGCTACTGTTACAGCTAAAGTTGAAAAGCAAGGTCGCGCAAAGAAGATCATTGTTTTCAAATATAAAGCAAAGAAAAACTACCGCAAGAAGCAAGGTCATCGTCAGCCATACACAAAAGTTGTTGTTGAAAAAATCAACGCGTAAGGTTCTAACCGATGATTAATATTACGATTAATCGTAACGAAACCGAGTTGATTCAATCGTTTACTATGACGGGACATGCATTATTTGCCCAGCATGGTCAAGATATTGTCTGTGCAGGAGCCTCTGCAGTCTCCTTTGGAGCGATTAATGCTGTTCATGAGTTAACGGGAGTTATCCCTCATATCGAGCAAGGTGAAGATGGATTTTTATGCTGTACGGTCCCGGAAAATATTCCAGATTCAGTTCAGGAGAAAATTCAGCTGATCCTCGAAACGATGGTGATTTCCTTACAAACGATTGAAGAACAATACGGAGAACACATAAAAATAACCTTCAAAAAGTAGGAGGTGGAATACCATGTTATTGAAATTAGATCTTCAGTTTTTCGCTTCTAAAAAAGGAGTAGGTTCAACTAAGAACGGTCGTGACTCAATCTCGAAGCGTCTAGGCGCTAAGCGTGCGGATGGTCAATTCGTAACTGGCGGAAGCATTCTTTACCGTCAGCGCGGAACTAAAATCTATCCAGGAGTAAACGTTGGCCGCGGCGGTGACGATACTCTATTCGCAAAAGTTGACGGTGTTGTTAAATTTGAGCGTGTAGGTCGTGATCGTAAACAAGTGAGCGTATACCCTGCAGCACAAGAAGCATAAAGTATTGGAAAACTCTAACTGTTATGGTTAGAGTTTTCTTTATGTTGCGGGGAAAATACTATAAACGGACCTAAGTTTCTTCTTTTTTCCTTTTTATTGCTTACTCTACCTCACTTTTTTGATATACTAGCAAAAAGCAGTCTTCTGACACTAAATAAATGTGTAGGGGTATTATAGATGATGAAAAAAGAATGGAACACGGTAGATGTGCTTCGTCATGTGCGGCATGACTGGTTAAATAAGCTGCAATTAATTAAGGGAAATCTTGATTTAAATAAAATAGACCGCGTCAAAGAAATCATTGGGGAAATTGTCATTGAGGCACAGCATGAAACCAAGCTATCGAATTTGAACCTGCCTAATTTTACAGCATTGCTACTTTTACATAATTGGGAAACGCAATCCTTTAAGCTAGAATTTGAAGTCATTGATGATCATAAGCTAGGAAAGCTTGATGATGATGAGCTGACTGCCTGGATTAGGACGTTCTTTACGCTCCTGAATGAAAGTATAAAAAGCTATTATGATAATCATTTAATCCTAACAATTGAACAACAGCAGAAGGGGCTTCGTTTCTTTTTTGATTTTTGTGGAATAATAGAGAATAAAGAATCACTAGAGCCATTTTTACATAATACTTCTTTTGGAATGGATGTTAAACAGTTTGAGATGAATGAACGGGAATTTACACTTGAGTTGATGATTCCCTATAAGTGAGCACATGTTCCAAAATATTGTTTGGAGGAAATGAATTATGTTTGTCGATCGAGTCAAAGTGTATGTGAAGGGCGGAGACGGCGGTAACGGTATGGTCGCATTCCGTCGTGAAAAATATGTGCCAAAGGGCGGTCCTGCAGGCGGGGATGGCGGAAAGGGCGCAGACGTTGTATTTGAAGTTGAGGAAGGTCTTCGAACCTTAATGGATTTTCGCTATCAGCGTCATTTCAAGGCACAGCGTGGAGAGCATGGCATGTCTAAAAATCAACATGGCCGTGGTGCGAAGGATATGATCGTAAAGGTCCCGCCTGGTACAGTGGTAACGGATGCTGACACAGGTGCTGTGATTGCCGATTTAACCGAGCATGGTCAGCGTGCGGTGATTGCCAAAGGTGGTCGAGGCGGCAGAGGAAATTCGCGCTTTGCTACACCTGCAAACCCAGCTCCTGAGCTTTCAGAGCATGGTGAACCGGGACAGGAAAGAGATATTGTTCTTGAATTAAAGCTGTTGGCAGATGTTGGACTTGTTGGTTTCCCGAGTGTTGGTAAATCAACTTTATTGTCTGTTGTATCATCAGCTAAGCCGAAAATAGCTGATTATCACTTTACAACCCTTGTTCCCAATTTAGGAATGGTTGAAACTGAGGATAACCGTAGCTTTGTTATGGCAGATTTGCCTGGTCTTATTGAAGGAGCCCATTCAGGGGTTGGGTTAGGCCATCAATTTTTACGTCATATTGAGCGAACAAGAGTAATCGTTCATGTGATTGATATGGCAGCAACGGAAGGTCGCGATCCTTATGAGGATTATCTGACGATTAATAAAGAATTAGAGCAATATAATCTACGTTTAATGGAAAGACCACAGATTATCGTTGCGAACAAAATGGATATGCCGGAAGCGGAAGAGCAGTTAGCGAAGTTTAAAGAGAAGCTTCAGGAGGATTATCCAATTTTTCCAATTTCAGCGATAACTAGAAAGGGTCTTAGAGATTTGTTATACGCGATTGCGGATAAGCTCGAGGATACACCAGAATTTCCACTTCAGGCTGAAACTGAGGATACGAGTGTACATCATGTTCTCTATAAGCATGAAGGAGAGCAGAAGGAATTTGAAATTACAAGGGATCCGGATGGTAGCTTTGTGCTGTCAGGGGATGCTGTGGAAAAATTATTTAAGATGACTGACTTCTCAAGAGATGAGTCTGTAAAACGGTTTGCTCGTCAGCTTCGTGGTATGGGTGTTGATGAAGCGCTTCGTGAGAAAGGTGCTAAGGACGGAGATACCGTTAGGCTGTTAGAATTTGAGTTTGAGTTTATCGAGTAGGCTTTAGAAAAAAATACCTGTGAAACTAGCGTTGTAAGGAAAACATCGTATAGACGCAAGCCTTGAGAAGGACATAGCTGCTTGCGGATTTGTTTTTGGGGGTAGAGGAATGAGACAGAATAAAACTGATCGAAAGTTTTATTTAGTACGGGAAGATGTGCTGCCTGAAGCCATGAAAAAAACGCTCGAGGCAAAGGAAATGATTGAACGGGGAAAAGCAGAATCGGTCTGGGATGCGGTTCAGCGTGTAGACCTCAGCAGAAGTGCCTTTTATAAATACCGCGACACGGTATTTCCATTTCATACGATTGTAAAGGAGCACTTAATCACGTTATTTTTCTATTTAGAGGATCGTTCAGGGACCCTATCCCATCTTTTAACAACGGTGGCTTCAACGGGCTGCAACGTGCTGACGATACACCAAACTATTCCTCTTCAAGGTAGGGCTAACGTGACTCTATCGATAAATACAGCGCAAATGGAAATAGATATAGAAGAGCTTCTAACAAAGCTGAGACGTCTGGAGTTCGTAGAAAAAGTAGAGGTGCTTGGTTCAGGTGCATAGTAATGCACTTGGAACAGCGCCTTTTTTATATTTTTATCATAGAAAATAATTATTTATTATAGTTGAAAAATGTTGTACAATCATTTTTTTAAATGGTAAAGTATTTGTAAAATACAAAATAGGGAGAATAGTGCAGTGAAAACAGGTTATCTAGGTCCTAGAGCTACATTTACAGATTTGGCCGTACGCGAAATGTTTCCAGAATACGAGTCCGTTGCTTTTACAACTATTCCTGACTGCATCGAAGCAGTCGTGAATGACGAAATAGATATTGCAGTCGTTCCACTTGAAAATGCGTTGGAAGGCTCTGTGAATATTACGCTTGATTATTTAATTCATGAAGTAGATTTACCGATTAGAGGAGAGCTTTCAGCGCCGATTCGTCAGCATTTAATGGTGCATCCTAGCCAGCTAGAAAATTGGAAGAATCTAAAGAAGATTTACAGTCATACACATGCGATTGCCCAATGCCATAAGTTTTTACACCATGAGTTAAAGGGTGTGAGAGCAGAAGGCTATACCTCCACTGCTGGTGCAGCGCAATATGTAGCCGAGCATCCTGATGAGCCGATTGGAGCGATTGCCAATGAACTGGCGGCAAAGGAATATGGCCTCGTGATTGCCAAATATGATATCCATGATTTTGACTTTAACCATACGCGCTTTATCTTCTTGTCAAAGCAGCCAATCAATCTGCCTATCAAACCAAACTATGTTGGCTATAAGACAACGTTAATGGTTACACTGCCGGCAGACCATTCTGGAGCGCTTCATCAGGTCTTATCCGCATTTGCCTGGAGAAAGCTGAACCTAATCAAAATTGAGTCGAGACCAACTAAAACGGGCTTAGGTAATTACTTTTTCATCGTTGATTTAGATACCGCGCTTGATGATGTTTTAATTCCTGGTGCAATTGCGGAAATGGAAGCACTAAACTGTCAAGTAAAGGTTCTAGGCAGCTATCCATATTATCAATTAAAAAAGTAAAATAAAAGAGTCGGACAAGGATTTCCTGTCAGACTCTTTTTTTCGGTTATAGGACCCTTTAGACCGTTGAATCAATTAGAAAATTTGCATCCCTTAATGCCTCTATGGCATCATCTAAAGCTTTTTCAGAGGGAGCGCAAATGGTATGAAGATGGATCCCATTCGTCAGCTCGAGTAAATACGAAGACTGGGTAGATTTAATTTTTTTGATGAATTGCGTTACTTCCTTCCGATTAGACACTAATACAGAAGCCGTTAAATCACCATATACCGGGTGTTCAATCTTGACATCCCTTACGGTTACTCCATGGTCTACACAAATATTTAATTCTTCCTCAGTCCGCTCAGGCGGATGATTACAGGCAATGGTCCGCTCAAACATGGTAGCAGGTGAATTGCTTTTTAAGTATAAATACCCCTGACTAGTTGCCATAATCGGTTCCTTTCTAGCCTTTAAGAGCGAAATATCTCCCACTATCACCTGTCTGCTTACATTTGTTTTAGCGGCTAGCTCACTGCCTGTCATGGGTTCATCACTATCTTTTAAAAGGGATAAGAGCAGTGTGCGCCTTTCCTCTCCGAAAACCTTTTTCTGTTCCTTCATAATCTTACCCCCTTTTGACTTTCATGAATGATGTTAAGCAGCGTCTCGGCGAGCCCCTTAACATCCTGCTCGGTGGTCTGCTGTCCAAAGGAAATACGGATAAATTCCTTACCGATTTTTTCAGGAATATTCATGGCTGTCATGGTTTTGGATGCAGACGTAAGACCTGTTGAGCAGGCGCTACCGGTTGAAATGGCAAAACCGAGTCGATTACATTCAAGCATGACCCATTGCCCCTCTAATCCATTTAAACGGAGACCGAGAGTATGCGGTAGCTGATGTTCTTCACTATTTTCGTACAGTGTTATTCTATCACCTGCTTCAGCTAGAATAGATAACAGAAGCTGGCGATGCTTCTTCATCTGTGTGAACAGCTCTTCTTGTTTTGCTATGCTTTTCTGGGCGGCAACAGTCATAGCGGCAATGGCAGGGACATTAACGGTTCCGGGTCTAAAGCCTTTTTCATGTGTGGCACCCGGATAATGCGGCTTCCAGGCAAGCTTCGGATTAACATAGCCGACTCCAATTCCTTTCGGGCCGTAAAACTTATGGGATGAGAGTGCAAAGCTGTCGACCCATTTGGTTAATTTTTTTAAGTCTATTTTCCCGAATGTATGCACACAGTCACTATGAAATAATAGATTCTGCTCCTGACACCAATTAGCGATTTCTTCAATGGGCTGCAGTGAACCAATTTCAGAATTTCCATGCTGAATAGCGATTAAAACGGTGTCTTCCCTCGTTGCGTTTTTTAATCTATCCATATCAATCTGGCCCTTTTGATTAAATGGCAGAAGGGTGATGTCATAGCCTTGAGAAGCCAGGAGATCTAAAGTGCTTCGAATCGATGAATGCTCGGCCATGCTTGAAATGATATGCTTTCCCTTTTTTTTAGTAGCAGAAAGCAGAGCTTGAATACCAAGAAAGTTACTTTCTGAACCACCACTCGTAAAGAAAATCCCGTCCTTTGGAACACCAAGAATACTGGCAAATTCCTGGCGACAATTTTCGAGGATATCTTTCGCTGTGCAGCCAATATCATGAAGGCTTCCTGTGTTGCCATAATATTCTGTTGCTGCTTGAACATATATATCGGCCGCATCAGCATCGAGCGGAGTCGTAGCTGCATAATCAAAATAAATCATATGTGTTCACCAACTTTTCGGATTTTTGCTAAAAATGATCATGTATTCACAAGAGCTTTGCTTTTATGATAAAGCAAATATTGCAGGATTACCATTTTCTAAATGGAGTGATTTCCGTTGAAATCCATCAATTAAATCTAGTAAACAAGTAGGTATCAAAAGGAAAAATACATGAAATCTAAAGGAATTGAAAGAAAAATAGGAAAAAATACTTGTCATTAGTTTAAATCTATGTAAATATATGTGTCAAGACACCTGTTAACTTAAAAGGAGAAGATGAAGGGCAGATGAAGGGAAAATGCATGCAAATGTAGTGATTATTGGTAGCGGGATAGCGGCTTTACAATTGGCGAAAAAGCTTAGTAGTGACTTACATGTGATTATTATCACAAAAACAGAGGTCACAACGAGTAATTCTTATTTAGCTCAAGGAGGAATTGCTGCTGCCATAGCTGATTATGATCATCCAACTAAACATTATCAGGATACACTAGAAGCTGGACGTTTTCATAACAACCTTGAAGCAGTTTCCTTAATGACAGAAGAGGCGCCGGAATTAATAAATGAACTTCTCCTAGAGGGCTGCTCCTTTGACCGTGATGCATCAGGCCATGTCAAGCTCGGGCTTGAAGGTGCACATAGCGAAAAAAGAATTGTCCATGGCGGAGGAGACGCAACAGGAAAAACCATTATAGACTTTTTGCAGCAACAAATTAACCATATAACCTTGATGGAAAATATGACAGTCTATGAATTAATGATAAGTGATGGTAGATGTATAGGTGTAAAGGCAAAGGAATCCAATGGACGGTCTATTCAAGTGTTTGCAGATCATACAGTCATTGCCACAGGCGGCCTGGGGCAAATTTATAGCTTTACTTCAAATGCTGAAACCGTAACAGGGGATGGTCTTGCCCTTGCGTATCGCGCCGGTGCTCAATTGGCAGACATGGAGTTTGTTCAATTTCATCCTACTCTATTGAATGCAAATGGAAAGGGTGCGGGTCTTGTCTCAGAGGCAGTTAGAGGTGAAGGGGCAAGACTTGTAACAGAGGATGGGACTTACATTATGGAGGGGGTTCATCCTTACAAGGATTTAGCACCAAGACATGTAGTGTCACAAACGATTTTTGATTGGATGAGAAGAGGGCATACGATCTATTTGGATATTTCGACTATTAAACATTTTGAGAGTCATTTTCCAACCGTTGCTTCTATTTGTGAAGAAAATGGCATTCATATTAACAGTGGGAAAATCCCTGTCGTACCGGGCTGTCACTTTTTAATGGGCGGCATTGTGACGAATCTCAATGGACAGACAACCATCCCTAATCTTTATGCGATTGGTGAAGCAGCATGTACTGGTGTGCATGGAGCCAATCGCCTTGCCAGTAATTCGTTACTAGAAGGATTATTCTTTGGCAAGCGCCTGGCAGCTTTTATTAATGAATCACAGGGAGAAGGGAATTTATTTGTTCGAAAAGGTACAAATGAAAGGATAACACCTTCCCGCAGTCTCCTGCCTGATGTTACAAAGCTGAAAAAGAGTATGATGGAGCGTACTGGGATTGTCAGGACAAAGGAAAATCTAAAGCAGCAACTAGATTTTCTTGAGGGCTTTGCGATTGAACAATGGCTTGAAGCTGATTTAGATTCACTATCTACTGAGGAATTAAATCAGGTCTTTATGCTCATCAGCTCATGGCTGGTTACCAAATCAGCTATTACAAGAACGGAAAGCCGTGGTGGCCATCTTCGCTTAGATTATCCAAATGAAGAAAAAGCATGGGAGAAAACACAAATAATACAATATAAAAAGGGTGGTTGCGTTGAACAAGCTGAAATTGCGCTTACAACTTGAACAGTTTTTCATTGAAGATATAGGGGAAGGGGATTTATCGAGCGAATCAATTTTCGGTCCTGAAGAAAGTGGTGAGATTGTTTTTATCGCAAAGGCAAATGGAATCTTTTGTGGTGAGGACGTCATTCGGACAGGGTTTCCTATGCTAGATGCAAATTGTGCTATTGAGCTAAAAGTAAGGGACGGAGAGCGGATTGAAAAGGGGCAAATCTTTGCCAGTGTAAAAGGTAAAGTTGCTAGCCTGCTACAGGGCGAGCGCGTTGTACTGAATCTTGTTCAAAGAATGAGCGGCATTGCAACCCAAACGAATGAGGCAGTCCGTATTTTAAACAGTCAACATACAAAAATTGCTGATACGAGAAAAACAACACCGGGATTACGGATGCTAGAAAAGCATGCCGTTCAGTGCGGCGGCGGTACCAACCACCGTTTTGGCTTATACGACGCAGTGATGATCAAGGATAATCATATTTCCTTTGCAGGTTCGATTACAAAGGCAATTGAAAAAGCCCGGTCCAACATTGGTCATATGGTGAAAATAGAAGTAGAGGTTGAAACAAAAGAACAGCTGTTAGAAGCCGTTGCAGCCAAAGCGGATGTGATTATGTTTGATAACCGCAGTCCCGAGGAAATTAAAGCGTGGATTGGGTTGGTACCAGATGAGATTCGAACCGAAGCATCTGGCGGCATTAATCTGGATAATTTAGCTGAATACAGTGATACAGGTGTAGATGTGATTTCACTTGGTAGTTTAACGCATACTGTGAAGGCTCTTGATATTAGTGTGAGAGTTCATATTGGCTAGAATACTAGTTTGCTAAAGCGATACTTTATAGAAACGATTAAGGGGAGTGGGGAAATGACCATTTTACAGACGATGAATCATACAATGCTACCTGACATATACAAACAAATGTCAACAGAAGAGCTGGAAAATCGTGTGCAGGAGGTAAAGGTGAGATTAGGGAAACGTTTATTTATTCCTGGACATCATTATCAAAAGGATGAGGTCATTCAATTTGCAGATGCAACAGGAGATTCTTTAGTGCTTGCACAGCTGTCAGCTAAGAATAGGGAGGCTGAATTTATTGCCTTTTGCGGTGTTCATTTCATGGCAGAGACCGCTGATATTTTAACAACAGCAGAGCAAAGGGTTTATTTACCTGATATGCGTGCGGGCTGTTCAATGGCAGATATGGCAGACATCTATCAGACAGAAAGAGCATGGGAGGCATTAATGGAAGCTTTCGGTGACACGATTCTTCCATTGACGTATGTGAACTCAACGGCAGCCATTAAAGCGTTTGTCGGTGAGCATGGCGGTGCAACTGTTACTTCCTCGAATGCGGAAAAAATGGTTGCCTGGGCCTTTGAGCAGAAGGAAAGAATCTTATTCCTTCCAGATCAGCATTTGGGACGAAATACAGCCTATAATCTTGGCATTTCCTTAGAAGAAATGGCCGTGTGGAATCCGCAGGAAAATAGACTGGAATATGAGGGGGTGCTTGAAAATATTAAGGTGATTCTATGGAAGGGTCATTGCTCAGTCCATGAAAACTTCACGGTCGCAAACGTCCAAAGTGTTCGAAAGCAGCACCCGGACATGAAAATTATTGTTCACCCGGAATGCTCTCGTGAGGTCGTAGCCCTTAGTGACATGGCTGGTTCAACGAATTATATAATTGATGCAATCAAAAGTGCTGAGCCGGGTTCCGCGTGGGCTATTGGAACTGAGCAGAATTTAGTGAACAGAATCATTCAACAGCATCCGGATAAGCATATTATTTCATTAAACCCATATATGTGTTCCTGCTTAACCATGAACCGAATTGATCTTCCTCATTTGGCATGGTCATTAGAGTCCATTGAAAAGGGAGAATCTGAAAATATCATTAAAGTAGATCAAGATGTAGCAGAAAAAGCAAAATTAGCTCTTGATAGAATGCTGCAAAGATAAAGATGTGAGTAGTGGCAGGGATCGTAAAAGGATATTCGTCCTTTTACGGTCCCTGCCACTTTTTTTGCGTAATCATATTTATTCAAGAAATAGCATAAGTTTTTATGAAGACTAACTTCAATCAGCAGAAGTTCTCTATTTCTAAAGTTCAAGGATGTATGTAAAAACTCTCTCCGATTCAGACGGGTTAAATCCCAGCTGAATGAAGTTAAGCCTCCGGCGGATGCCTCGGATCTTTATCGAGCGAGCTTGATAAAAATCCGGGCGAAAATTCGGCGGGCGAATTTGATAACAATTTGCCCAATTCAACATAGAATGAAAGGACTTATGCATGGGAGGGAAATCAGAGTGAAAATCCATATCGTACAAAAAGGGGATACTCTTTGGAAGATAGCCAAGAAGTATGGCGTAGATTTCGAAGAGCTGAAAAAGATGAATTCACAGCTTAGCAACCCCGATATGATTATGCCCGGTATGAAAATAAAAGTCCCAACATCAGGAGGCAATATAAAGAAAGAGGCTCCTACCGGAGTACAAGGGGCAAAAATAAACATGGGTGCCAAAAAAGAAATGCCAAAGCAGGAGTTTCCTATTATGAAGGAAAAACCAAAGGAGGAGCCTAAGGAAGAACCGAAGGCGGAGCCGGTAGAACCTCCAAAGCCAGCACCTATTGAAGTACCGAAGGCAATGCCTGAAGCACCAAAGCCAGCACCAAAGCCAATACAGAAGGCAATGCCTGAAGCACCGAAGCCGGCACCAAAGCCAATACAGAAGGCAATGCCTGAAGCACCGAAGCCGGCACCAAAGCCAATACAGAAGGCAATGCCTGAAGCACCAAAGCCAGTGCCGAAAGCGAAGCCAAAGGAATTACCAAAAGAAGCTCCAAAGGTAAAGCCGATGGAACCAATAAAAGAGGTTCCGAAAGTAAAAGCGGTTGAAGAGGCGAAAAAGCCATATCTTCCCAAAATGCCGCTGCCAATCTCTGAAGCTGATATCAATAACTATTTTATGTCGAACATGGCAAATGTCAACGTCCCAGAGCCGCCTAAATCATTGCCCAAATTACCACCAAAGCCATTAAATGTTCTTCCGGAGGTAAATCCGGTGTTTGAAAGCCCTGAAGACTTTCCACCGATTCCGGAATCCCCAATCGATCAAAATGTAGGAGGTCAATATCAGCCAATGTATCCATACATGCCAAACTATGTTAATCCATGCTTCGATCCGTGTTATCCAGGTGGTCAGCCAATGCCATATCCGCAGGTACAAGGAATGCAAATGCCAGCACAGATGCCATATCCGCAGGTACAAGGAATGCAAATGCCAGCACAGATGCCATATCCACAGGTACAAGGAGCACAAATGCCATGTCCTCCGGTAATGGGTGCGCAAATGCATGCACCACAAATGCCATGTCCACCGCTAATGGGAGCACAAATGCCTTCAATGCCAATGAATGCTAATCCTGCCTTTCCACAGGTACAGGGTGCTTACATGCCAGAAGCGCCAATACCAAATCAGCCTGGCATGGTAGCCGGTATTCAGGATGGTCCTGATATGTATGAAGAATCATCACCATTTATGCCGCAAATGTTCTCACCCGAAACAGGTCAAGGAATGCCGTCACCAGGAAATCCGGAGATGGGTGCGCAAACCCCAATGATGCCAATGGATCAACCTATGCCAATGATGGGTCAGCAGATGCCACAACCTATGCCAATGATGGGTCAGCAGATGCCACAACCTATGCCAATGATGGGTCAGCAGATGCCACAGCCTATGCCAATGATGGGTCAGCAGATGCCACAACCTATGCCAATGATGGGTCAGCAGATGCCACAACCTATGCCAATGATGGGTCAGCAGATGCCACAGTCTATGCCAATGATGGGTCAGCAGATGCCGCAATCTATGCCAATGATGGGCCAGCAGATGCCGCAATCTATGCCAATGATGGGCCAGCAGATGCCACAACAAATGCCAATGATGGGTCAACAGATGCCGCACCAAATGCCGCAGCCTATGCAAGAAAAGGATTGCGGTTGTGGAGGATCCCAGCCTGGATACCCAATGGAAGGCTTTGGAGGAGGGGGCTATTCTGCTCCACCAATGTCACCAGGTATGCCTGGAGGATTTTTCCCTGGTCCTTATTATCCGCAAATGGGCTTTGGTCAACCACCTTACGGACCATATATGCAGGCAGGAGTGCCAGACTATGGGGCGCCGATGGGCGATTATGGGGTTCCTTACGATTTTGGGCCAGGGTACCCAACACCACGTGATGAGGAAAGCAGTGAATATAACGATTAAATTTAGAGGAGACGATGGATTTCATAATCGTCTCCTCTCCTATTTAAAGCAACACCTGCCTTTTCAGATTCTCTCCCTTACGCCACTTAGAAAAAATGTGTATATTGTTAGCTTAAAGGACGGATTTCAATTTGTGCTAAAGGGCTATTCCTCCCTCAGACGTCTGAAAATACAAGAGGTCTTTACCCAATCTCTAAAAAAGGCCGGCTTCGATTATTCGTATTCTTTTTACTCCCTTCCAAATGAACATCGGTTATTTTTTGAGTCACAGTACTTTGGTTTTCTTGAGTATCTTAGAAGGGGAGAGAATACCTTTTACTATGATTCGATGGATCATTGCCAGGAAGGTCTTACACTTTTACAGAGTTTTCACATCGCATCAGAAAAGCTGGTTGACAGCTATAGAACCATCCTACCGGCTTTCCATCTTATAGATAAATGGGAAGAAAGGCTTCAGCAGTTTCAAGCTAATGCTCACGTACTCTCCTCTTTTTTACAAAAGGAGGTTATTGAGGGCTTAATCTATTGGGCTGAATGGTCATTAACCGGCTTAAGACAGGAAAAGGAATCCTTATACTCCTTTCCCAATGTGATTTTACATGGAGATGTAGCACATCATAATTTTTTCCGAATTTCGACGGGGGAATTGTATTTAATTGATTTTGACTTAATTAGTACCGGACCAAGCATAGCCGATTATTTACAATATTCTAACCGAATTCTTCCTTTTTTAAGTTGGTCAATCAAGGAGCTGTCCTCATTTCAACTCCTTCAGTCCTATTTTCAACATCCTGTCTTTTTATATGCACTGGCATTTCCGACCGATATTTTCCGTGAATGGAACAGGCTTGTTAAAGAGCATACTTACAATGATGTACGAAAGGTTCGTTCGGTCATGGAATTAACCTTGGGACAATTGGATGAGAGGCTTGCTTTCTACAAACAGCTTGAAACAAACATTAACTAAATGGAGGTATCTGACAGGATTTAAAAACGGAGTCTGTTCACATTCTAATAATGAGCATTGTATTTACTCTTCCTTTATTCCGGCCAGGAAGCCAGACTGGAATGAAAATGATTATGAAGTTAACTTTTTTCTTGAAGTTAAGCTTCTCCATACAAAGTGAATGCGATGCTCATTTTTAAGTGGAGAGGTGGAGCTTCCGTGCAACAACATAAAAAATTCTGGTTACTACCAACTATGTTCATCATGATCGGTCTTACCGGCTGCGGAAATGATGAATCAGCTATTCAAGACCGGAGAAACGATAATGACACCATCCCGATTGGTTATTACTCAAATGAAAACCATGATGGAAATGGTGGAAACGCTATTCTTCTTGAGGATGACAATGATGGTCCTGCAACAGAGGCTTTGGACCATTCATTGGGAAAAGAACGAGGAACGAACCGCCAAGGCATTCAAAACATGAAAAATAAAAGTGGCGTTTACAAAATTAATAATCGCGAAGTAGTCATTGATGGCAGAGAAGAAATCAGCAATGACGATAGGAACTATCATGGACATTTATCAAATCAAGCAACCCCTTCGCGCCGTAATAATCATGCTATCAATGGTGGAAAACAAACGGAACAAATCACTAGCAAAGCCAAAAGGGTAGAAAATGTTAAGGATGCCCAGACGGTGATTCGAGAGGACACGATTATTGTAGGCGTCCTATTAAATGATGGCAATAAGGTTGAAGAGACGAAGAAAAACATCGCCAGTGCCATTGAGCCATATCGTCATGGAAGAACAGTTAAAATACTGACAAATGAAAGTCAGTATAACCGTATTAAGGTCATTAACAACGATATTCAAAACGGTGGCCCAATGGATGATCTGGATCATGAGATACAAAATATAAAGAACTCAAAGGAAAATATTGACCAATAACCCGATAAACAGAGCAGGCTATAGTCTTGCTCTGTTTTTTGTGCTTAAAACAAGGATAAGCATGAAAAAATTGGTCAAAATAGTAATGTGATAATAAGAGGTTCAATTGCGTAAAAGCTTCTTACTGATAGGTAAAAAGCCGTTGCTCCGATTTCAAAACGAGGTGATCGTCTATGCAAACAAAATGGTCTGTTCGAATTATTGCCCTGGTTGGATTTGTATGGGTGATCCTTTTAGCAGATTTCTCTCTAGGAGGAGAAAGTCATAAAGCTTTAGCTATTCAACCTGTTGAAGAAATAAAGCTCCCAATCGAAGTCGATGTCCTATTAACCTATATGTATGTGGATGGTGAAATAAGTGAAGAGACCATCACCGAAACGATTTGGTCCATGGAAAACTTTTGGGCTAAATATGATGAATGGCAGTTTATTGGGATGAATCAGGGGAAATTCGTTTTTCGGAAGGAAATGGACGATATCTCGCCATTATTGAAAACAAATGGTTATTTTGGTGTGACGGAGGACGGGATATTAACAATTTTTAATGGAAAGCCCTATAAATCTCATATAATTCAATCCTTTTTCCAAATTGATGTTGGGAAGCTGGAAAGCCGTAAAAGAATAGAATTAAAAAAGGGGATTCCGATTAAAACAAAGGACCGCTATGTGGAAGTATTAGAAACGTTTAAATCGTATTCGAAAGAAAAGGCGGCTAATTAAAAGCTTCTAATAAAGAACCGGTCAGCCGGTTCTTTTTGCATTGGAATAAGA
The DNA here is from genome assembly GCF_900104575.1 of Bacillus tuaregi. Classification (NCBI taxonomy): domain Bacteria; kingdom Bacillati; phylum Bacillota; class Bacilli; order Caryophanales; family Bacillaceae; genus Bacillus; species Bacillus tuaregi. The sequence continues at coordinate 3,335,150 of NZ_LT629731.1, read as the reverse complement.
ACGTGAATAATTTGATGAATCCAACATTTTTCTTAATCCGTTAAATATTGTATGATAAAATGATGTACAGCTATTTAGAGGAGAGAGAAAAACATTGTATGAATTTATTAGAGGAAGTGTTCAATATATTCACCCAGAGTATATTGTGATTGAGAATAATGGAATGGGTTATCAGATATCTGCACCGAATCCATTTGCATACTCAAAGTACTCTGGTCAAGAAGTCACCGTTTATACGTATACATATGTACGGGAGGATATTCTTGCCCTATACGGATTTCAGTCTCGTGAAGAGAAAACCTTGTTCATGAAGCTATTAAATGTTACAGGCATTGGTCCAAAGGGGGCGCTCGCTATCCTTGCTTCAGGTGAACCGCAGCAGGTTGTACAGGCGATTGAAAACGAAGATGAAGCGTTTCTAGTTAAATTTCCTGGTGTCGGTAAAAAGACCGCTAGACAAATGATTCTAGATTTAAAAGGAAAGCTGCCTGATATCCTACCGGATTATTTTCCTAATTTATTTGCACCTGATCAGGAACAGGAAATCAAAGCGCATGAAGAATTTGATGAAGCACTTCTTGCCTTATTGGCCCTTGGCTACTCGGAGAGAGAAATTAAGAAGATTTCACCTGTGTTGAAAAAAGAGACGCTTACAACAGACGAGTATATTCGAAAAGGTTTACAGCTGCTGCTTCGATCATAGGAAAGTGGGGAGATGACGAATGGAAGAACGAATTATTTCAAGTGAAGCCGATTTAGGGGAAAGCTCTTTTGAAACAAGCCTTCGTCCCCAAACCTTAAACCAATATATTGGACAGGATAAAGTGAAAGAAAACTTAGCTGTCTTTATAAAAGCAGCTAAGCTTAGGCAGGAGACGTTAGATCATGTCCTACTTTACGGACCTCCAGGACTTGGAAAGACAACTCTTGCCGCGATTATTGCTAATGAAATGGGAGTCAATCTCAGGACAACAGCAGGCCCTGCGATTGAAAGACCGGGTGATTTGGCAGCTGTTTTAACGGCACTAGAACCTGGTGATGTATTGTTTATTGATGAAATCCATCGCTTGACCCGCTCTATTGAGGAAGTGCTATACCCAGCAATGGAGGATTTTTGCTTAGATATTGTCATTGGGAAGGGTCCAAGTGCCCGCTCTGTCAGGCTTGATTTGCCACCGTTTACTCTTGTAGGGGCTACGACAAGAGCGGGGTCTTTATCAGCACCATTGCGTGATCGATTTGGCGTTCATAGCAGGCTTGAATACTACAATTCAAAGCAACTAAAGGAAATCGTCATTAGGACTGCGGAGGTATTGGATATAGAAATTGATTCACAGGCCGCATCTGAAATTGCCTCAAGGTCGCGGGGAACGCCAAGAATTGCAAACCGACTGCTAAAACGAGTACGTGATTTTGCTCAAGTACGTGGTGATGGGGTAATTGATGAGGAAATGGCCCTGAAGTCACTCGACCTACTCCAGGTTGACCGTTTAGGTTTGGATCATATTGACCATAAATTATTAAGAGGGATTATTGAAAAATTCCGTGGAGGTCCTGTTGGGCTTGAAACCATTGCAGCAACAATTGGAGAAGAGGCGCATACCATCGAGGATGTATATGAACCATATCTCCTGCAAATTGGCTTTCTGCAACGGACACCGAGAGGACGAATCATAACTGATTCAGCATACCGTCATCTTGGAATGGAGGTGCCCGAGGAATGACAGGGATAGGAAAACTACTAATGACAATTGGCGTCGTGATTTTCATTATTGGTTTCCTGATGCAGTTTATCCATATTGGAAAATTACCTGGAGATATAGTAATTAAGAAAGGCAGCACAACCTTTTACTTTCCGATTATGACATCGATTGTACTTAGTGTTGTGCTGTCACTGATTTTTTATTTCATTGGGAAATTCCGTTAACGTTTGAATAGTTAAAGATAGGGTGACATTATGAAAGTAGATTTATTTGATTTTCACTTACCGGAAGAATTAATCGCACAAACTCCGCTGCTTGACCGTTCCAGCAGCAGGCTGATGGTGTTGGATAAAGAAACTGGAAGGATTACACATGATATTTTCAAGCATATTAAAAGCTATTTAAAGCCCGGGGACTGCCTTGTTCTAAATGATACGAGAGTCTTGCCGGCAAGGCTGTTCGGTGCAAAGGAAGATACTGGCGCGAAAATTGAGGTACTATTATTAAAACAGCAGGAAAATGATCGCTGGGAAACGCTTGTTAAACCGGCGAAACGGATAAAAAATGGGACGAAAATTGTTTTTGGTAACGGATTATTAACAGCGGTCTGTACCCAGGAGCTGGAGCATGGAGGGAGAATTCTTGATTTTCAATATGAAGGAATTTTCTATGAAGTGCTCGACCAATTAGGAGAGATGCCGCTGCCGCCATATATTAAAGAACAGTTAGAGGACCAGGACCGTTATCAAACGGTCTATGCGCGGGAAAGAGGCTCTGCTGCCGCCCCGACAGCAGGTCTACATTTTACAGAAGAGCTGTTGGAGGAAATAAAAGCCGCCAGTATACATATTGCCTTTATTACTTTACATGTTGGATTGGGAACATTCAGGCCGGTTAGTGTTGACGAGGTCGACCAGCATGAAATGCATTCTGAATTTTATCAAATGACAGAAGGTACGGCAGCCCTGTTAAATGAAGTTCGAAGCTCTGGAGGACGGATTATTTCAGTGGGGACGACCTCTACTCGGACATTAGAAACGATTGCGTCGGCTTGTAATGGTAAGTTTGAAGCAAGAAGCGGCTGGACGGATATTTTTATCTATCCAGGCTATGAGTTTAAAGCGATTGATGGGATGATTACTAATTTTCATTTGCCGAAATCAACGCTGATCATGCTGGTCAGTTCATTAGCAGGCCGTGAAGCCGTATTACATGCCTATGAAACAGCAGTACAAGAGAAATATCGTTTTTTCAGCTTCGGTGATGCGATGCTGATTATTTAGGCAGTATGGTAAAAAAGCCTTCGAGCCTTTGAGATAGAAAGGAGAATAACTATTGTCAGCAGTAACTTATGAGTTAATTAAAACATGTAAACAAACGGGAGCACGGCTCGGTCGTGTTCATACACCGCACGGGTCCTTTGAAACGCCTGTGTTTATGCCTGTTGGAACATTAGCGACAGTGAAAACGATGTCTCCAGAGGATATTAAGGAAATGGGAGCCGGGATTATTTTAAGTAATACATATCATTTGTGGCTTCGCCCGGGACATGATATTGTAAAAGAAGCCGGCGGTCTGCATAAATTTATGAACTGGGACCGTGCCATATTAACGGATTCAGGGGGCTTTCAAGTCTTTAGTCTTAGCGAGTTTCGTAAAATTGAAGAAGAAGGTGTCCATTTCCGCAATCATTTAAATGGTGATAAGCTTTTTCTTTCACCAGAAAAGGCAATGGAAATTCAAAATGCCCTTGGCTCTGATATTATGATGGCATTTGATGAGTGTCCGCCATACCCTGCTGAATTTGATTATATGAAAAAGTCGGTGGAAAGAACATCGCGTTGGGCGGAGCGCTGTCTCAAAGCCCATGACAGACCGAATGATCAAGGATTATTCGGAATCGTACAGGGCGGTGAGTATGAAGAGCTTCGTAAGCAAAGCGCCCGTGACTTAGTGTCACTTGATTTTCCTGGCTATGCCATTGGCGGTCTGTCAGTCGGAGAGCCGAAAGATGTGATGAACAGGGTCCTTGAGTTTACGACACCGTTGCTGCCAACTAATAAACCTCGTTATTTAATGGGTGTTGGTTCGCCGGATTCTTTGATTGACGGAGCTATCCGTGGAGTAGATATGTTTGACTGTGTATTGCCGACACGTATTGCAAGAAATGGAACTTTGATGACGTCAAGTGGCCGTTTGGTTGTTAAGAATGCGAAATATGCCAGAGATTTTGGCCCGATTGACGAGCATTGTGATTGTTATACCTGCAGAAATTACAGTCGTGCTTATATTCGTCATCTTATCCGCTGTGACGAAACATTCGGAATACGCCTAACGTCTTATCATAACCTGTATTTTCTGGTAAAATTAATGGAACAAGTCAGACAAGCGATTCGAGAAGATCGTCTAGGGGACTTTAGAGAAGAATTTTTTGAGCAATACGGTTTTAATAAACCTAACGCCAAAAACTTTTGATCAAGTCTGTGTTCATCCTTGATGATAGGACACAGCTTTAGATTTAATCATGCTTGAAAGGAGGTAATGTGTGCATGGAAGGTATTTTAGGGACAGTAGGTCCGATAATTTTAATGTTTGTTTTGTTTTATTTCCTTTTAATTCGTCCACAGCAAAAAAGGCAAAAATCTGTGCAACAGATGCAAAGCTCTTTAAAAAAGGGAGATAAAGTCGTGACAATTGGCGGTCTTCATGGAATCGTAGATGCAGTTGATGAAGAAAAAGTTGTGATTAAATGTGGAGATGGCAGCCGTCTTACATATGACAGATCAGCAGTACGCGAAGTAGTTGAATCTGCTTAAGTACTAGCATTGCAGCATAAAAAAACAGGAAGCCCTGAGGTTATACGGCTCCTGTTTTTTTGTTTTAATTATTTCTGGATTTACCACTCATGTTAACTCCTAAAATTCCACCCATCATGGCAATTAATATATAGCAGATGTGATAGATAAGCTGCTCGAAATTGAAAAGGTTATCGAGACCTAAAAATTGATACAAAAAAATCACTACTGAATAGATGATGCCGGTTAATCCACCGAGCATCCAGCCTTTTTGTTTTCCTTTTCCCCCTGAAATAAAACCTCCAAGAAAAATAGAAATGAAGGATATAGCCGAAATTATATACTGCACAGATGACTCCTGCAACGAGGTAAATCTTAATAAAAAAGCGAACAATAAGCTAGTGATAATCGCAAAAACAAAAATAGCTAGTGTTCCATATAATACTGCGCTGCCTAGGTTTTTTGATTCTTCGATAATCAATCTCTCCCTTCTGAATTTGGAACAGTCTTGCGTATTCCAAATGAACCAAGTCTCTTTGTACAAGCATATTCGTGAATTGATGAATATAGACTAGAATCTTTTGTTCAAATGAAACCACCTTTGGAAAATTTACCAACATGGATTTTAGAATAAAGAACAAAATAAATAGGCAACTAATGAATGCTGAAGACTGCTTGCTCAGACATGAAAGCAGGATGGCGTGAAGGGAGATAGAGTAGATGCATGAATGGATTATCGTAATACTTAGGACTATATTCATTTATTTTATCATTCTACTAATTTTCCGAATGATGGGTAAAAGAGAAATTGGGGAGTTAAGTGTATTTGATCTGGTCGTCAATATTATGATTGCTGAAATAGCTGTAATGGCTATCGATGAACCAAATATTGAGGTAATGAAATCAATTATTCCAATTGTACTGCTCATGCTCATTCAAATTACCATGGCACGCTTATCATTAAAAAGTAAGAAATTTAGAGATATAGTGGATGGTTCTCCGACTATTATTATTAACCAGGGCCAAATTGATGAATCAGCGATGCGGAAGCAGCGTTATAATTTCGATGACCTACTCCAGCAGCTCCGGGAAAAAAATGTTCATAATATTGCGGATGTAGAATTTGCGATTCTTGAGCCATCAGGAAAGCTGTCCGTATTAGAGAAAGAAAAGCAGCAGGAGGGAAGCTTAACACTTCCCCTCATTATTGATGGGCAGATTCAGCAGGAGCACTTACATATTATTAACAAAACAGAACTTTGGCTAAGACAGCAGCTGAAACAAAAGGGCATCACCACCCTCCAACAAATCTCCTTCTGCAGCTACCAAAACGGCCAATTCTACATTGACCTAATAAATGAGTAACGCTTTAAAGCGTCGGGGGACAGACCCCCACCGCTTTAAAGCAGTGGGGGTCTGTCCCCCGTTGGATTAACGCTTTAATGTGGGGTGGGGCTGGCCGAAGATGGCTAGTTTGGACAGGGGTTTGCCGATCCATGGGATTCGGGTGAGCTCATCTTTTTGTAGTAATCCTAGTAGGAGTACGAGCATAGTATAGATGATGGAAATTGCCATGGCTGTGAGTAGAACCTTTATCGCAAGATGTTGGGCTGCAGGAAGGTGTTGAATTATCCAGGCGCCTACAATGCCGGATATCCCCATAACAAAAAAGGTTTTCAAATAATCACGTAGATAGAAGGTGAATGAAACCTTTTTCAGGACTGTTGCAAAGTGAAGTAGGGTGACTAAAACAAAGCCAACGAGCAGACCAATTGCCACTCCGTTAATACCAAAGGCTGTCTGGCTTGCTAATGCAAAGATAACGGCTGTTTTCACGACGGCGCCAATCAAGCTGTTCACCATAGCTGCTCTCGCCAAATTGAGTGCTTGAAGCGTTGCCTGCAGTGGACCCTGATAATAATATAGAATAAAGAAAGGGGCCATGAGCTTAATGAATCCAGAGCCACTTTCTGAGCCATATAATACTTTCATGAGCGGGTCTGCCAGTACATATAGCATGACAACAGCCAGTCCACCTGATAAAAAAACAAAACGCAGTGCTTGCTGGAGCCGATATTCAACAAGCTTCATATTATTCTTTGAATGTGCTTCACTTATCGCTGGTACTAATGATGTGGACAAGGATTGGGTAATAAACGATGGCAGCATTAATAATGGAAGGGCAAAGCCGGTCAAGGAACCGTATTGCTCTGTTGCTGCAACAGCAGCAATCCCAGCAAGTGCCAGGCTGTGAGAAACGACAATGGGTTCAAAAAACCAGGATAGGGAACCGATCATTCTGCTGCCAGTTGTTGGCATCGCAATACTCATAAGACCCTTGAATTCATTTCTTCCTGAACGTAAATAGGAGAAAAAGTTTTTTCGAACAGGAAATTTCTTTTTCAATTTAAAAGTAGTGAGTAGATACAAAAGTGATGCGAACTCTCCGATGACAGCAGATGCCATTGCCGCTGCTGCTGCATATTCGATTCCGTAGGGAATAAATGCTTTTGTCATGAAGGCGATTAAGCCAATTCGTATCACTTGCTCAATCATCTGCGAGAAGGCAACAGGCTTCATGTTCTGTTTTCCTTGAAAATAGCCCCGAATCACAGAAGAGATGGCAATAATCGGTACAACCGGTGCAATAGCTAATAAAGGATAAAGCGTTCTTTCATCAGTCAACAGTGTCTCCGCTAACAGTGGTGCAGTCAAAAGTAAGATAGGAGTAAAGATTGCTGAAAGGGTAATCGTTGTGGTTAAGGATACAACGAGGATTTTCTTGACCTTTGCTTTATCTCCAACGGCCGCAGCCTCCGCCACGTTTTTCGAAATGGCAACTGGCAAACCAATCTGTGTTATGGTAATGGCAAGAATAAAGGTCGGTACCGCCATCATGTAAAGCCCAACACCCTCTGCTCCGATAAAGCGGGCAATAACAATGCGGTTAATGAATCCTAATACACGTGTGATAAGTCCTGCTACTAGTAGTATCAGTGTCCCTTTGATAAACTTAGACATTGTATTCCCTACCTTCTCAAAAAAGGTTTTATCATATACAATTATCTATATGCACTGATATGGACAAAGCATGACTAAGAATTCCAAACGAAATCGCGGGGAGGGGCTAATATGGAGATTAGCCAGGAATATGATCATTTTCGCAGCAAAGTATGGCCAGCTTTGAAAAGTAAACAGGAGGAATTCCAGCTATTAGGGTATGAAAGTGTTTCGGAGGAAGATATTTGGCAGTTTTTAGTTCGAAAAAAGTGGCGCAAGGAAAATAATGAAATGAAACTTTATGAAATGGTTCAAAGTATTCTTTCCTTAAAAGTGGGGGAATTTATGAACTATAGTACAGTTGAGGCTTTAAAGGATGCAGAATTTACACTGGATAACGATGAAGAGCTTTTGGAATTATTGAAATAGTGTAAATAATAAAACGACATTTGTTAATTCTTTATGTCGTAATACTGTATCAAATTGACAGTCCATTAAAACTGTTTCATAATAATCTATTTGAAGGGATATCCATTTTTTATTGAAAAATGGTTAGTTTTTTGAAGTGAGATTGCTGTAATCGAAACAGTGATTTGCAGATTAGCTTTTTTATGATCTGTCGGCTTTAGAGTTAAGGAGGAGCTATACATAATGGTAAAAAGAAGTCGGATTGTTGCCTTTTTAATCTTTATTGTTGTCATGGGTGCAGTCATGGGGGCAACAACTAAGGACGTAGTCAATAACATCAAGCTAGGGCTCGATCTTCAGGGTGGATTTGAGGTGCTTTATGAAGTAAGTCCAGCGAAAGAGGGTCAAAAAATTGACCAGAAAGCTCTTACTAGTACCGTAGAAGCATTAGATCGCCGTGTTAACGTACTAGGTGTAAGTGAGCCAAACATTCAGATTGAAGGAGAAAATCGTATCCGAGTTCAGCTCGCAGGAGTTGAGGACCAGAACCAAGCCCGGGAAATCCTGTCTACTGAAGCGAATTTAACGTTTCGGGATGCCAATGACCGCGTGATGATGGATGGGACGGATCTTGCTGAAGGCGGTGCCCAGCAAACCTTTGATGAGAATGGACAGCCAATTGTATCCTTGAAATTAAAAAGCGCAGAAAAGTTTAAACAGGTAACCCAAGAGATTGTTAATATGGGTGCACCGAACAATGTATTAGTTATTTGGCTTGATTTCGAAGAAGGGGTAGACTCGTATCAGGCAGAAATCGTGAAGCCAGATCCGAAATTTGTTTCTGCTCCAAGAGTAAGTGAAGTTTTTAACCAGAACTCTGTCTCCATTACGGGAAGCTTTACCATGGAGGAAGCGACAAGCTTAGCAGATATTTTAAATGCAGGGGCATTGCCAGTTAAATTGGATGAAATCTATTCCACTTCAGTTGGAGCCCAATTCGGTGAACAAGCTCTAACGAAAACGGTCTTTGCTGGTTTAATCGGGGTAGCAGCAGTCTTCCTTTTCATGATTGCTTATTACCGCTTACCAGGGATTATCTCAACGATTACTTTAACCGTATATCTATTTTTAGTATTAGTTGTATTTGATTGGATGAATGTTGTTTTGACGTTGCCGGGGGTAGCGGCACTTATTCTCGGTGTCGGGATGGCGGTTGATGCCAATATTATTACCGCCGAAAGAATCAAGGAGGAAATCAGGGTAGGAAGATCGATAAAGTCTGCGTTCAAGGCAGGAAATGAAAACTCTCTATCAACCGTTACAGATGCCAACCTGACGACTCTATTAGCTGCAGCAGTACTTTTCTATTATGGTACAAGCTCTGTAAAAGGATTTGCGACCAGCTTAATCATTGGTATCCTGGCGAGTTTTATCACCAATGTATTTTTATCAAGATGGCTACTAAGCCTATTCGTTAATAGTGGTACTTTAGATAAAAGACCAGGCTGGTTTGGTGTGAAAAAGAGTGATATTCATGATTTACGCGATAATATAGATACACTTGACCTGACAACAAAATTTGACCGCTTTGATTTTATTAAGGGTCGGAAAAAAGCCTTAGCGATTTTTGGAACCATCTTAGTCATCGGGATGATTGTCTTAGCCTTTGCTAGATTAAATTTATCCATTGATTTTACTAGTGGGACACGAGTGGATATATTAGCTAAGGAATCATTGACAGCGGAGCAAATTTCCAAGGAATTTGAAAAAATCGGAACACCGACAGATGATATTGTTATTTCTGGTGATAATCGCGATACAGGTGTTGCGCAATTTAATACCGCTCTTTCAAAGGAAAAAATAGCCGACATCAAATCTCACTTCCAAAAAGTATATGGTTCTGAGCCTAATGTCAGCACCGTGACACCGATTGTTGGGAAAGAATTAGCAAAAAATGCTGTTCTCGGTGTATTAATCGCATCGATTGGGCTCATTATTTTCGTCTCGTTCCGCTTTGAGTGGAGAATGGCCGTATCCGCAGTTATTGCCTTACTATATGCGGCAATCATCATTATTCCGTTCTTCAGTATTACGAGAATACAAGTGGATTTAACCTTTATTGCAGCATTATTAACCATTGTCGGTTATGCGATTAATGATACGATTGTTACCTTTGATAGAATGCGCGAAAATATGCAGAAAAGAAGACGGATTAAAACGTTTGAGGATATCGCTGATATTGCCAATACAAGTCTAAGGCAAACGCTTGGAAGATCGATTAATACGGTTTTAATGACAGCGGTAACGGTTGTCGCGGTCTTAATTTTTGGTAGTGAATCCCTGCTTCCATTTTCAGTTGCCTTAACGGTTGGGTTAATTGTTGGAACCTTAACAACAATCTTTATTGCAATCCCTCTTTGGGTAGAGTTCAAGCATAAGGAATTGAAGAAGAAGGGTACCATTAATACCTACAAGGAAAAACGTGTGCGTTCAGATGAGCCACAAGTATAAGAAAGATAGAAACCGCAGGATTTCCTGCGGTTTTTATTATTTCAAGTTATGGCACTTTTCTTTTTTCCTTCCTTTCCCATACAATCCATACTCTTTCATTGAATCCTTAACCTCACTTTTGTATAATGAATAAGCTAAGGGGTGAGCGTATGTTAAATTCAAAGACTCGTTGGATTGTTCGAAATTCAAATAATGATAAAGTCACCCAGCTGGTGGACGAGATGAATGTGACGCCACTGGTTGCATCGCTACTTGTGAACAGAGGACTGGAAGATCCTGAGGAAGCAAGGGCTTTTTTATTTAGCGAAAAACAGGAATTTCATGATCCATTTCTTTTTTTAGATATGGACAAGGCCGTGAATAGAATTAAACAGGCGATAGAATCAGGCGAAGCCATCATGATTTTTGGCGATTATGATGCCGACGGTGTTACGAGTACAACCATTATGATGAAGACGCTTGAAGAGCTTGGAGCCAATGTGCAATTTTACATACCAAACCGTTTCACGGAAGGCTATGGACCGAATGAAGGTGCCTTCAGGTATGCACATGAAATTGGAATTAGTCTGATTATTACGGTTGATACCGGAATAGCTGCCCTTAACGAAGCAAGTGTGGCAAAGGAGCTTGGTATGGATTTAATCATTACCGATCACCATGAGCCCGGACCGGAGCTACCTGATGCATACGCCATCATCCATCCGAAAAGAGAGGGGAGCCCGTATCCCTTTCAGGAGCTTTGCGGAGCGGGTGTTGCCTTTAAGCTAGCACATGCATTATTTGGCAAGCTTCCTCAGCATTTATTACAGTATGCTGCAATCGGAACCATTGCCGATTTAGTTCCATTAAAGGATGAAAATAGACTAATTACCCAAAAGGGTTTGAACATAATAAGAAATACGGATAGCGTTGGGTTAAAGGCTCTTTTTAAGTTAGCGGGTGTTGAAGCGGCGGCAACGAACGAGGAAACAATTGGTTTTTCTATTGCACCCCGTATCAATGCAGCAGGGAGACTTGATAGCGCAGATCCGGCCGTTTATTTAATGCTTACAGAGGATCCCATCGAAGCGGAAAGCTTAGCTGAGGATATTGAGCAGTTGAATAAGGATCGGAAGGAACTGGTAAACAGCATTGCAGCAGAAGCTATACAGATGGTAGAGGAGCAATTCCCAATTGAGGAGAACAGCTTCCTAATCGTTGGAAAATCTGGCTGGAACGCAGGGGTCATTGGAATTGTGGCATCAAAGCTGGTTGAGAAATATTACAGACCGACAATCGTATTAAGCTATGATGTGGAAAAGGGTCTTGCAAAAGGTTCGGCTAGAAGTATTGCTGGATTTGACCTTTTTAAAAACCTGTCCACCTGTCGTGATATTCTGCCGCATTTTGGCGGACATACTAGTGCTGCAGGGATGACCTTAAATATGAGTGATGTCGAGGAGCTACGCCGCCGTTTAAATCAGCTTGCGAACGAGCAATTGTCTGAAGAGGATTTAATCCCTATCACCTATATTGATACCGAGGTGTCTGTTCAGGATATCCATATTACCTCGATTGAGGAAATGAATCTATTAGCACCATACGGCATGGATAACCCAAAGCCTAAGGTGCTGATAAAGGAAGCAAAGATTGGCAGTATCCGAAAGATCGGTTCAGAGCAAAATCATTTAAAATTAACCCTGGAGCATGAAGGGATGGCACTAGATGGTGTAGGCTTTGGTCTTGGCGAAGTGTGCGATCATATTTCCCCGGCTTCACAGCTGTCGGTGATTGGAGAGCTTTCGATTAATGAATGGAATAATCGTAAAAAACCGCAAATCTTCCTGCAGGACTTGGCTGTATCCTCCTGGCAGCTGTTCGATTATCGAGGTGCGAAAAAAATCATAGGGATTGCTGACAGTCTGCCACCTGAAGAAACAAAATGGATTGTTTTCCGACAGGACTATGCGATGAGATTGCAAAAAACCATTGCAGACGGTGATGTACTGTTTATTTCTTCCGTTACAGAAGCAGAAGAAGCTAGGCTTGACCATTGTCATGTGGTGCTGGTCGATTTACCGCCTTCAAAGGAAATCCTTTACCGGCTTCTATCAGGAAAAAAAGTGGCTCGAATTTATGCCCACTTATTTAAAGCTGAAAGTGATTTCTTCTCAACCATCCCAACCCGTGAGGATTTCAAATGGTTTTATGCATTAATTGCTAAAAAGGGTCCGTTTGATTTAAAAAAGAATGGTGATGCGATTGCTAAGCATCGAGGCTGGACAAGAGAAACCATTGATTTTATGTCACAGGTGTTTTTTGAACTTGAATTTGTTACAATGAAAAATGGACTGATTGCGTTGAATAAGGATGCTGGGAAGCGGGATTTAGCCGATTCCCAAACGTATCAGCAAAAGCTGGCTCAATATGAGCTTGAAAAGGAATTGTTATATTCATCGTTTCAACAGCTAAAAGACTGGTTTGACCAGTTGATTCATGAAACGGTGAAATTAGAGGAGGCACTTTAGAAATGGACTTGAAGAAATTTATTACTGTCGTAGAGGATTGGCCCAAACCGGGAATAAGCTTTAAAGATATTACGACATTAATGGATAATGGAGAAGCATATAAATACGCTACAGACCAAATCGTTCAATATGCCCGTGACAAAGAAATCGATCTTGTGGTCGGTCCTGAAGCACGCGGATTTATTATTGGCTGTCCTGTTGCCTATTCCCTTGGCGTTGGCTTTGCGCCTGTTCGTAAAGAGGGGAAGCTACCTCGTGAAACCGTTAAAGTAGACTACGGATTAGAATATGGAAAGGATGTCCTTACAATCCATAAGGATGCAATAAAACCAGGGCAAAGAGTCTTAATTACAGATGATTTACTGGCTACTGGTGGAACGATCCTTGCTACAATTCAGCTAGTAGAACAGCTGGGCGGGGTTGTTGCAGGAATTGCCTTTTTAATTGAGTTAAGTGATTTAGGTGGGCGTCATAAGCTTGAAAATCACGATATTCTAACATTAATGTCCTTTTAGGGAGTGTGAGCGCTTACATTTATAAGCGCTCTTTTCCTATATTCTAAAACGCTTGGCTAAATGCACTTATTCTTTCATAAAATTGTAATCTTTCGTTATTAAACTGAAAAATAACATACATTCTCTTTACATCTCATCATTTTTTTTCGATAATAATAACAATCATTTGATTTTATTATTTATATTAGTTTTTTAAATAAAATTTAAATTTAATTAAAAAGGTGATTTTATGGCGAACGATCAAGTATTAACCGCCGAACAAGTCATCGATAGAACAAAGGGTTATTTAAACGATGAGGATGTAGAGTTCGTTCGAAGGGCGTATGAATTTGCCAGACATGCACATCGTTTACAATACAGAAAATCAGGTGAACCGTATATTATCCATCCGATTCAGGTGGCAGGGATACTTGCTGACTTAGAAATGGATCCTTCTACGGTCGCAGCTGGATTTCTTCACGACGTTGTTGAAGATACAGAAGCTTCTCTACAAGATTTGAAGGAAGCCTTTAGCGATGAAGTGGCTATGCTCGTCGATGGTGTTACAAAGCTCGGTAAAATTAAATATAAGTCACACGAGGAACAGCAAGCAGAAAATCATCGAAAGATGTTTGTGGCTATGGCGCAGGATATACGCGTCATCATGATAAAATTGGCTGACAGGCTTCATAATATGCGGACATTAAAGCATTTGCCAGCAGAAAAACAACGTCGTATTGCCAATGAAACATTGGAAATTTTTGCTCCCTTAGCGAATCGGCTGGGGATTTCTACTATCAAATGGGAGCTTGAAGATACTGCATTACGGTATTTAAATCCGCAGCAATACTATCGAATTGTGAACCTGATGAAGAAGAAGCGGGCAGAACGCGAGCAATACTTGGATGAGGTCATTGTTGAGCTCCAGAAGCATATGGAGGAAGTAGGAATAAAGGCGGAAATGTCTGGAAGGCCAAAGCATATTTATAGCATTTATCGTAAAATGGCCCGTCAAAATAAGCAATTTAATGAAATTTATGATTTATTGGCCATCCGTATTGTGGTTAATTCGATCAAGGATTGCTATGCTGTTCTTGGCATCATTCATACATGCTGGAAACCAATGCCGGGACGTTTTAAGGATTATATTGCGATGCCAAAGCCGAATATGTATCAGTCCCTGCATACGACCGTCATTGGACCTAAGGGTGATCCGCTAGAAGTTCAAATCCGTACGGTTGAAATGCACCGAATTGCTGAATTCGGAATTGCGGCACACTGGGCCTATAAAGAAGGCAAGACGCTGCAGGAGAAATCGACCTTCGAGGATAAATTAACCTGGTTCCGTGAAATATTAGAATTTCAGGATGATACGGTCAATGCAGAGGAGTTCATGGAGTCGTTAAAGGTTGACCTGTTCTCTGATATGGTTTTTGTGTTTACACCAAAGGGTGATGTCATTGAGCTTCCCGCGGGTTCTGTACCAATTGATTTTGCTTACCGAATTCATTCTGAAATTGGTAATAAAACCATTGGTGCAAAAGTGAATGGTAAGATGGTCACCCTCGATTATAAATTAAAAACCGGGGACATTATTGAAATTTTAACGTCTAAACATTCCTATGGACCAAGTCAGGACTGGCTGAAGCTTGCCCAAACCTCACAGGCAAAGAATAAAATTAGAGCCTTCTTTAAAAAGCAAAGAAGAGAAGAGAATATTGTCAAAGGCCGTGAGCAGGTGGAAAAGGAAATCCGCCTAATGGAATTTGATTTAAAGGAAATATTAACACTTGATAATATTAAGCGGGTTGTCGAAAAGTTTAACTTCACTAATGAGGAAGATATGTATGCTGCTGTTGGCTACAATGGCATTACCGCCTTGCAGGTGGCCAACCGTCTAACAGAAAAGTGGCGTAAAAAGCGTGACCAGGAGCAGGTTGCCAATCTATCCAATGCGGTTTCAGAACTGAAAACACTTCCGACAAAGAAAAAACGGGAATCGGGTGTCCGGGTCGAAGGAATCGATAATCTCCTGATTCGTCTCTCCCGCTGCTGTAATCCTGTTCCTGGCGATGAAATTGTTGGCTTTATCACAAAGGGAAGAGGAGTATCTGTTCACCGCAAGGACTGTCCAAATATCGTGACAGATGATGCAAAGGAAAGGCTCATACCGGTTGAATGGGAATCCGGCTTAAATGACAGGAAAGAGTACAATGTCGAGATTGAAATAACCGGCTTTGACAGAAGAGGTCTTCTAAATGAGGTTCTCCAGGCTGTTAATGAGTCAAAGACTGATATTTCAACCGTATCAGGACGTACGGACCGCAATAAAATGGTCACGATTACGATGTCCATTTCAATCCTTAATGTCAGTCATTTGCAAAAAGTGGTGGATCGAATTAAGCAAATTCCTGATCTTTATGCAGTTAGAAGAATCATGAATTAAGGTGGAATAGCATGCGAATTGTTGTACAAAGAAGTAAGGAAGCCTGTGTAAAGGTAAATGAACAGGTAGTCGGGAAAATTGACAAAGGACTTGTGCTCCTTGTAGGTGTTACACATGATGATACAGAAGAAGCAGCCGCTTATTTAGCAGATAAAATTGTTAATCTGCGAATATTTGAGGATGAAAACGATAAAATGAATCTTTCATTATTAGATAAGGGCGGCAGTATTTTGTCCGTGTCACAGTTTACCCTATACGGCGACTGCCGTAAGGGAAGAAGACCGAATTTTATGGAGGCAGCTAGGCCAGATCACGCCTTGGCCATTTATACTCGTTTTAACGAGCTGTTAAAGGAAAAGGGAGTGGCGGTTGAAACGGGAGAGTTTGGTGCCATGATGGATGTATCTCTTATCAATGATGGACCAGTTACTTTAATAATGGAAAGCTAAAAAAAGAGAGCCTCAGCTCTCTTTTTTTATTATCTTTCTTTAAAATAGCGGGCCAAGCCTTCAAAGATTCCGGTGGCTGCTGATTCTTGATACTGGTTGGATTGGACGTGTAATTCTTCAGTTGGATTGCTTAAATATCCTAATTCTATCAGGACGGCCTTTTTATTATTTTCACGAATCACGTAGTAGTCGCCAAAGCGTGAACCACGGTCCTTCATATCAGTTTCTTCAATAAGAGCAGAGTGGATATTCACAGCCAGCTCTTTCTGCCATGGATAATAATAGTAGGTAGTTAAGCCTCGGACACTATGATCTTTACTGCTGTCATAGTGGATGCTGATAAAAGCATCTGCATTTTGCTCATATGCCACATTAACCCGATAAGGCAGATTCAGATATTTATCACGCTGTCTAGTTAAGGTTACATCTGCCCCAGCTGCTTTTAGCTTCTCATAAAGATTACGAGCGGTTTCAAGCGTTAGCTCCTTTTCCAATGTACCTCTTGTACCGGTTGTTCCATTATCTCTACCACCATGACCTGGATCGATGACAATTTTTTTATTTTTTAAATAATGAGCCCAGTCTTGGTTGGCTGGTTCATTGCTGATTGGTTCTGTTACCACTTCATTTTGTGGTTTCACTACCCAGCTAGCCACATAACCAACTTGACCGTCTGTTAATTGAATTTCATACCAGTCATTGGCAAAGCCTTTCACGTTAAAGGTATCTCCCTTATTTGCTCGCTCAAGGATGGTTGATTGTGTATTGGGGTTTTTCCTAATATTGGTTCCGTTATGTAAAATCGTTAAGGCTGTCGCTTCAAGCTCGACATTGTTACTTTCTGTATGTTCTTTTTGTTCAATTTCTGTGAATTGAACATAATCTTCGGAAACCCACCCGATTTGGCCAGCAAATTGAATTTCAACCCAATCATTTCGTTCTGACCTTATCTCAACGATTGTCCCTTGATCAAGCTTTCCGATAATGGCTGCATCCAATGCAGGGGATACACGAAAATTTAATGAATTTACAGTAATGAGTCCGGTTTTAGCTGAATCCTCTTTCTTTTTCTCAGGCGTGATGGATGATTCTTCCTTATCATTTTTTGTAACAAGGTAGTTTGCAACCCATCCTTTGGTATCATTTGTCAACTGGATTTGTATCCATTCACCTTCCTCCTGCAAAACGGAATACACCTTTCCTTTCGCCAAGGTGCTAATCACGTTATATTCAAGGCCAGGACCACTCCTAACATTCAAATCATCAGTCGAAATGGTGATGGTTGTCGCTGCTGCCTCTGCTTTAGCTATTGATTGAAGCCATGGAAGACAGAGAGCGATACAGATGAGAATGATTAATTTCCTTTTTGTTTGCATGCACAGATCCCTCCCTTGATTCTGTTTTGTTGTGGGATATTTCTCATGTTAACTCCCTCATTTTTGTTTGTCTTTTTCCTGTCTGAAAAATTACTTCTCTTTAAGCATCCAATATCCCTTCTCTTGTATCGGATTATTTTTACGATTTTTTAGTTTTTTATCTGCAATTTTCTTTTTTATGAAATTATCCTTGATGAATTGGGAAAGATAACAAAGAAAACCATTGATCAACTAAAAAAGACTGTGAAAAGGTGGATGACGATGCGGCACGGAGAAAAGGGAATATCAGCTCTTTCTGGAGAAAATCAATTGAATGGTGTAGATTTTCATGATTTGACTCAAAGAGAACAGAATGGTCAAACAGTCGAATTCGCTTCTGAATTCGGATTATCTCCACAGGATGTCAAAAAGCTGAAAAAGCAAATGGAGAGAAATTGACTGCGATTTTTCAAGGTAATTTATCGAGTAATCTTGACATAAACCCGGACGCAAATTCGACAGGCAAATTTGATCTATTCCTATTGACAATTTTCGAGAAGCTTCGTAATATTATGTAGATAATGAGAATATTGCCGTAGAAGAAGAAAAGTAATTTAGACCCACATGGATAGAGAGGAAACACCAGAGGCTGAAAGTGTTTCTGCATGATGACTAAACGAAGAACACTTCTGAGGCTTCGCGCTGAACAAGAAGGATATCCTTCTTCATTAGGTGATGAACGTACACAGGCGTTAACGGAAAAAGTGGAAGTAATAGAAAACTATTGCTTCAAACTAGGGTGGCACCACGGGAATTCAAGCTCTCGTCCCTTGTATATTTCATACAAGGGACGGGAGCTTTTTATTATAAGCGATAGGGAAGTTCAACTTCAGACACCTTATACTTTCTAAAAGGCCTATTCAAACTTTTACATATAGATAGGTTTACTGTTTTGCTATTAAGGAGGGTTAAAGCAAATATGTCCATCCAGATACCTAGAGGAACTCAGGATATACTGCCGGGTGAAGTAGAAAAATGGCAGCTAATTGAAAAAAAAGCACGTGAGCTTTGTGAGAGGTTTCAATATAGAGAAATTCGAACTCCTATTTTTGAGCACACGGAGCTTTTTACTAGAGGAGTCGGAGAAACGACAGATGTTGTTCAGAAGGAAATGTATACTTTTGAGGATCGTGGTGGTCGTAGTTTGACACTACGCCCAGAAGGAACGGCTTCAACTGTCCGTTCTTTCGTAGAGCATAAAATGTATGGTGACCCAAATCAACCGATTAAGCTTTATTACACGGGACCTATGTTTCGTTATGAAAGACCACAGGCTGGACGCTTCCGCCAGTTTGTCCAGTTCGGGGTTGAAGCACTTGGAAGTAAGGATCCAGCCATCGATGCAGAGGTCATTGCTCTGGCGATGTCTATCTATAACAGTCTCGGTCTAAAAAAATTAAAGCTGATTATTAACAGCCTGGGCGATAAAGAAAGTCGTCTTGCACACCGCCAGGCCCTTATCCAGCATTTTGAGCCGCGCATCGGAGAGTTTTGCCAGGATTGTCAAAATCGTCTTCAAAAAAATCCAATGCGGATTCTTGATTGTAAACAAGACCGTGAGCATGAGCTAATGAAATCGGCTCCTTCTATCATTGATTACTTAAATGAGGAGTCAAAGGGGTATTTTGAGAAGGTACAGCAGTATTTGACTGCTTTGGATATCCCCTTTACGGTGGATCCTAACTTAGTTAGAGGACTTGATTATTATAATCATACAGCATTTGAAATTATGAGTGATGCAGAGGGCTTTGGTGCTATTACCACTCTTTGTGGTGGCGGGCGCTACAACGGCCTGACAGAGGAAATCGGTGGTCCTGAAACACCGGGAATTGGCTTTGCCTTCAGTATTGAGCGCTTCCTAGCTGCCTTGAAAGCAGAAGCAGTAGAGCTTCCTATTAATAAAGGTATTGATTGCTTCCTTGTGTCTTTAGGTGAAGAAGCAAAGGATTATACAGTAGGACTATTGCAAAAGCTTCGCTTAGCGGGCTTCTCAGTGGAGCGGGATTATTTAGACCGTAAAATAAAAGCACAAATGAAGGCGGCTGACCGTTTAAATGCGAAATTTGTTGCGATATTAGGTGAAAACGAGCTGCAGGAAAACCGTATTCTGGTGAAAAGAATGGAAACTGGTGAACAGTGGGAAATGGATTTAAGTCATTTTGTAGAAAAATTTAAAGAAATCCAGCAATAGGAGGAAAAGGGAATATGTTTGGAAGAACTTATTTTTGCGGTGAAGTGCCGGAAAGTGCAATTGGAGAAAAAGTAAATTTAAAGGGCTGGGTACAAAGACGCCGTGACCTAGGTGGTTTAATTTTTATCCACTTACGTGACCGGACTGGTATCATCCAAGTGGTTTTTAACCCTGAGGTCTCACAACAGGCGTTAGAGGTAGCAGAAAAGGTCCGCAGCGAATATGTGGTAGATATCGTCGGAACTGTTATTGCAAGGGATGAAGAGACGATTAATCCAAATTTAAGTACCGGTAAAATTGAGGTACAGGTGGAAACAATGACGATCATCAATGAATCAAAAACACCACCGTTTATGATTGAAGATGATGTAGAGGTTTCAGAGGATATCCGCTTGAAATACCGTTATCTTGATTTAAGAAGACCGGCTATGTTTAATACATTAAAAATGCGTCACCAAGTGACAAAGGTCATGCGTGATTTCTTAGACGGTGAAGGCTTCCTTGATATTGAGACACCGATTTTAACGAAAAGCACACCGGAGGGTGCGAGAGATTATCTTGTCCCAAGCCGTGTACATCCGGGTGAGTTCTATGCATTGCCACAATCACCGCAGCTATTTAAACAGATGCTAATGGTTAGTGGTGTGGAGCGTTACTACCAAATTGCCCGCTGTTTCCGTGATGAGGACCTGCGTGCAGACCGTCAGCCTGAATTTACACAATTGGATGTTGAGACTAGCTTTATGAGTGCTGAGGATATCCAAACAATGGTTGAAAATATGATGAAACGCATAATGAAGGAAGTAAAAGGCATTGATATTACAGTCCCATTCCCGCGTATTCCATATGATGAAGCAATGGGAAGCTATGGTTCTGATAAGCCGGACACTAGATTTGAGCTTAAGCTGACAGACCTGTCTGAGGTTTTCCAAAGCTCGAGCTTCAAAGTGTTTGCGGGAGCTGTATCGACTGGCGGACAGGTAAAAGCCATTAATGTGAAAAATGGGGCAACAAACTATTCAAGAAAAGTTATAGATGGTTTAACTGAATTTGCGGCGCGCTATGGGGCTAAAGGTCTTGCATGGCTCAAAGCCGAAGAAGACGGCTTAAAGGGACCGATTGTTAAGTTCTTCAGTGAAGAGGAATTAGCAGCTGTAAATCAAATCCTTGCCGTTGAAAAGGATGATTTAATTCTATTTGTTGCAGATAAGAAGAAGGTTGTTGCAGATGCTCTTGGCGCATTGAGAGTAAAAATCGCAAAAGATCTTAACTTAATAGACGAAAGTAAATTTAACTTCCTATGGGTTACAGATTGGCCATTACTTGAGTATGATGAGGACACTGGTCGTTTTTCTGCAGCACACCATCCGTTTACGATGCCTGTTCGTGAGGATCTTGAGCTGCTTGAAAATGAGCCAAGTAAAGTACGTGCCCAAGCCTATGATATTGTCTTAAATGGCTATGAGCTTGGCGGTGGATCACTTCGAATTTTCGAAAGAGATGTCCAGAATAAAATGTTCAAGGCTTTAGGATTTACAGAGGAAGAAGCAAACGAACAATTCGGATTTCTACTTGATGCATTTGATTATGGTACACCTCCGCATGGCGGAATTGCATTGGGTCTCGATCGTCTTGTCATGCTATTAACAGGCAGAAATAATCTGCGCGATACCATTGCATTCCCTAAAACAGCCAGTGCAAGTGATTTATTGACCAATGCGCCTTCTGAAGTAAGTCCGGCGCAATTACTTGAATTACAGCTTGCTTCAACTGTCATAAAGTAACTATAATAACGACTTTACTTTTCTTGAATGCATGTCGGCAATATGCTATCATGAAGGTAAGAAAAGGGTCCTGATGTGTCCGTAGTATAACCTATCGTTTGACCGAACATTTTACCTTTGGGAGTTCGGAGTTTCTAATTAGCGTACATGCCTTACCTAAGAACTCACCTTCGTAGAGTTCTTACTCGGGACTTACAATAGTTAGAATAGAGCACCCACCTGCTTAGAGCGGGTTCAAACAAAGGCTAAACCACGACGGCATAATTGGGACTCTTCCATACAAATGAAATGTAAAACCATGTCTCAAACGACGTGGTTTTTTTGCTGGTATTCTGAATTATTCATACCTGTATACTTGTTTTAAAAAAATAGTATGTTATAGTCTTAAACAGGAAATCTAAAGATGACTACTAGCGGGGCTTTACTGCCCTTTGAGTGGGCTAAAGGTAATCAAAGAAACAATTGGAGTTGGTAAAATGCTACATCAATTTTCTCGTAATGAACTAGCAATTGGTAAGGAAGGCTTGGAAATATTAAAGAACAGTACTGTCGCCGTACTTGGTATTGGCGGTGTCGGCTCCTTTTCGGCCGAAGCGCTTGCCCGCTCAGGTGTTGGGAAGCTGGTTCTTATTGATAAAGATGATGTTGATATCACAAATGTAAACCGTCAGGTCATTGCCTTACTTTCTACTGTTGGGAGACCGAAGGTGGAGTTAATGAAGGAAAGAATTGCAGATATTAATCCTGACTGTGAAGTAATCGACCTGAAGATGTTTTATACAGAAGAAACGTATGAAGAAATTTTTGCTCATGGCCTTGATTTTGTCATCGATGCTTCTGATACAATCTCTTATAAAATTCATTTAATGAAGGAATGCCTTAATCGAAAAATCCCCATTATTTCTAGTATGGGTGCAGCGAATAAGATGGATCCAACTCGTTTTCAAATTGCTGATATCTCAAAAACACATACAGATCCAATTGCAAAGGTTATTCGTACAAGATTAAGAAAAGAAGGAATTAGAAAAGGAATCCCGGTGGTATTCTCAGATGAAAGTCCGATTGTCATTCGAGAAGATGTACGAAAGGTAGTTGGAAAAAACGATGCGGAAATTCGTAAGGCTAAAATGCCTCCGTCCTCCAATGCGTTCGTTCCGTCTGTTGCAGGTCTTATTATGGCAAGCTATACGGTTAGACAGCTGCTCAGTGATATTAAAATCAGTACGGTGAAAGACGCTTAAGATTTTAGCGTCTTTTTCTATGAAAGAAAGCGATATCCTTAAGCAGTGAAAGGAGTTTTATAATGACTGGCATCGTAAAACTAAAAGAGGTAACAAAGGTCATAAAAGGCAGGACTATTATTGATTCAATCAGCTTTGAGGTCCATAAAGGAGAAGTATTTGGGTTCTTAGGTCCAAATGGAGCAGGGAAAACAACGACGATTCGTATGATGGTCGGATTGATAGGAATAACCGAAGGCGATATCGAAATAGCGGGTAAAAGCATCAAAAGTGAATTTGAACGGGCTGTCCATCATATTGGGGCGATTGTTGAAAATCCAGAAATGTATAAATTTCTGACTGGATATCAGAATTTAGTTCATTATGCCCGCATGTCAAACGGTGTCTCAAAGGAGAAAATAAAGGAGATTGTTGAATTAGTTGGTTTAACTGAGCGGATTCATGAAAAAGTCAAAACATACTCATTAGGGATGAGACAGCGTCTTGGCTTAGCTCAGTGTCTTCTCCATGAACCCGATGTATTAATTCTTGATGAACCGACAAATGGCTTGGACCCTGCGGGAATTAGAGAGATTCGTGATCATCTTCGTTTTCTTGCTCGAGAAAAAAACATGGCCGTTATCGTCTCCAGTCATTTATTAGCAGAAATGGAGATGATGTGCGACCGCATTGCCATCATTCAAGCTGGAAAGCTCATCGATGTCCAGCCGGTTCAGAATTTTACCGAAGGCTCGGAGAATGCCGTTGCTTTTGAAGTAGGTGATGCTGTAAAAGCTATACAAATAATGAAGGCTCAGCATCCAGATATGAATATCAAGCAGATAGATGATAGAATTCTGATCATGATTCCTAAAAAGAAGGTACCTGAAATGGTTTCCATGCTAGTGGGAAACCAAGTTGATATTTATAGTGTTCAGGAAGTAACGAAAACATTAGAGGATCGCTTCTTAGAGTTAACCGGAGGAAAGGAGGGCTCCATTCATGCTTAATTTAATCAAAAATGAGTGGATGAAAATCTTTAGACGACCTGGTACATATGTCATGATAGGACTTCTGCTCTTCATGGTTACCATAACAGGAGCCTTTATCAAATATCAGGAGCAAGGTGGATCTGTACCGGATAATCAAAACTGGGAACAAGGTCTCTTATTGGAAAATGAAAGTCTTAAGAAGCAAATGGAAGAACTGGGCGATAGAATACCAGAGAACACTCTTTTATATTATGAAAGACAAATCGCTCTAAATGAATATAGGATGGAGCATCACATTTCACCAAATGAGGAATATTCAGTTTGGAGCTTTGTCAAGGATACTTCACTTATGATAGATTTTGCCGGCTTATTCACGATTATTATAGCGGCTGGCATTGTTGCGAGCGAATTTAACTGGGGAACCATCAAGCTTCTATTGATAAGACCTATTAATCGAGCAAGAATACTGGGAGCTAAATTTATGATGGTTCTATTATTTGGCTTCCTGATGCTGTTTCTTTTATTCGCCTATTCTACACTATTAGGTGCTGTTCTGTTTGGTTTTCCAGAAAACCCGGCACCCTATTTGAGCTATTATCAAGGCTCGATTACTGAACAAAGCATGCCATTGCATTTATTTAGTTTTTATTGCTTCGAGTCGATTAGCATGTATATGCTGGCTGCGATGGCCTTTATGATATCAGCTGTCTTCCGTAATAATTCACTTGCGATCGGGCTATCGTTATTTCTCATGTTTACAGGCAGACAAGCTACAGAATTGATTGCCATGAAATTTTCATGGGCAAAATATGTACTATTCGCCAATACGGATTTGATGCAATATTTCACAGGAGTACCAATGGTAGAGGGGATGACTCTTCCTTTTTCAGTATTCATGTTACTCATTTACTTTATTCTCTTTCTTTATTTGGCTTATATTGTATTCAAAAAACGGGATGTAGCTTCGTAATGATTAGAAATGCCCTTCTGAAACGTACATACTAGACTAAAAGAAGGATTGTAAATGCCTCAAACCATACTTTGAGCTATAATGAAGGCAGATATATAATGGGGGTTTTGGGATTGAATGGAGAACCGCTTGCCTTTCGAATGCGTCCGACAAACATCGATGAAGTGATCGGACAAAAAGAGATCATTGGTAAGAATACAAGTTTATATAAAATGGTACAAAACGGCTATGTACCATCCATGCTGCTGTACGGGGAACCTGGTATTGGAAAAACCTCGCTTGCCTTTGCCATCGCTGGTACAACCAAACTTCCATTTATCGCCTTAAATGCGACCACTTCAGGTAAAAAGGATGTGGAGGAGGTTGTTCAGGAAGCGCGTTTAACAGGGAAATTAATCTTATTTTTAGATGAAATTCATCGATTTAATAAAGCGCAGCAGGATTACCTTCTCCCGCATGTGGAAAATGGGACAATCGTTTTAATTGGGGCAACAACAGAAAATCCCTTTCATGATGTCAATCCAGCGATTCGCAGTCGCTGCGGTCAAATTCTACAATTGACCAGACTAGCAAAGGTAGATATTACAGAGCTGATTAATAGAGCATTAAAGGATGAGAAAAGGGGCCTTGGCAGTCTTTCGATTGAGATATCCCAGGAGCAAATGGACAAAATCGCTGAGGGTGCTGCAGGTGATGCCAGAAAGTCACTTACGATGCTTGAATCCATTGTCTATTCCTCAGATCTTGTCGATCAAACCTATAAAATTGAAGATGAAACCATCGAAAGAATGATTAAAAAGGCTGGGGTTTATGGCGATAAAAAGGGCTCCCACTATTATAATTTACTGTCCAGCCTACAAAAGAGCATTCGTGGCAGTGATGTGAATGCAGCGCTTTATTACTTGGCACATTTATTGGAAAGTGGCGACCTAGTATCCGTCAATAGAAGATTGCTTGTCATTGCCTATGAGGATATTGGACTTGCGAACCCTGATGTTGGCGCGCGTGTATTAGCTGCTGTGACATCGGCAGAACGTCTAGGACTACCGGAGGCAAGAATTCCACTTGCAGCTGCTGTTGTTGAAATGTGTTTATCCTCGAAGTCGAATTCGGCCTATAAGGCACTAGATGCAGCGATAGATGGTATTCGATCAGGAAAAGTAGGCGATATCCCTAAGCATTTACGGGATGCCCATTATTCCGGTGCAAAGGCATTAGGACATGTTGGCTATCAATATCCACATGATTATCCAATCGGCTCTTTTGGTGGCTGGGTGAATCAGGAATATTTGCCGGTTAATTTAAAAGGAACGAAATATTATCAGCCCGTTGAAGCAGGTGAAGAAAAACGGCTTGCCGCAATCTATGAGCGACTGGAACAGTTTAAAAAAGGGAAGTAGCATTTGTGCAATGCACCCCTTGCAGTCATTCTGAAAACCTGTAAGGGTATAGGAGAATATGATATAATAGATAAAGTTTATCTAGATAGTATGCTTTTTATTAGTACTATTCATTTGTAATAAACGATTAACTTTTATATTGATTTTCGTTTCAGGCACGAAAATCAACACCTATTGTACAAAGTCAATTTAAGAATTTCATCCATATATTTATCCGAGATTTTTTAAAAAATTGAGAGAGGGTGTTAGGAAATGAAAATTTCAACAAAGGGCCGTTATGGGCTAACGATTATGATTGAATTAGCAAAAAAGTATGGGGATGGGCCCGTGTCACTAAAATCCATTGCCCAGGCAAATGATTTATCTGAACATTATTTAGAGCAGCTAATTGCTCCACTTCGTAATGCAGGGCTTGTAAGAAGTGTCCGCGGAGCATATGGAGGCTATGTACTTGCCGATGACCCATCTAATATTACCACGGGTGATATTATTCGTGTCCTAGAAGGTCCGATTACACCAGTCGAAGGAATTGAGGATGAAGAGCCGGTAAAACGGGCATTATGGATTAGAATAAGGGATGCGGTGAAGGATGTTCTAGATAACACCACCATCCAAGATTTAGCCAACCATAAAGATGAAGGTGAAATTGATTCCTACATGTTTTATATTTAACTTCATTCAGCAGAAGTCCTCCACTTCTGCTGAATGAAGTTAAGCCTCCGGCGGATGTCACGGATTTTTTTAAGGTAGTTTATCGAGCGAGCTCAGGTAATCCGGACGCAAATTCGACGGGCGAATTTGATTTCATAATGTAACAGGATAAGAAGGTGAAGGATTTGGAACGGATTTATGTCGATCATGCGGCGACAACCCCCATGCATCCGGCAGTCATTGAAAAAATGACGATAGCGATGGCAGAGCATTTCGGTAATCCATCTAGCATTCATTCTTACGGCCGTGAAGTACGAAAAATCATGGATGAGGCTCGTTCGGGTATTGCTCGGAGCATTGGTGCGATGGAAACAGAGCTGATTTTCACGAGTGGCGGAACAGAAGCTGATAATTATGCTATTTTTGGGGCTGCTGAAGCGAATAAGGATAAAGGAAAACATATCATTACGACAAGCATTGAACATCATGCTGTATTACATGCCTGTGAGGAATTAGAAAAAAGAGGCTTTGAGGTCACCTATTTACCTGTTGATGAGACGGGTAGGATCTCAATTACAGATTTTCAACAATCGTTAAGAGATGATACGATTCTTGTTACCATCATGTTCGGGAATAATGAAGTTGGAACGATTCAGCCGATTGCCGAGATTGGGCAGATTCTATCACAGCATCAGGCAGTTTTTCATAGTGATGCTGTCCAGGCATACGGGATGGAAAAAATAGATGTCAATGAATTGAAGCTAGATTTGTTAAGTGCTTCCGC
This sequence comes from Bacillus tuaregi, assembly GCF_900104575.1. NCBI lineage: Bacteria > Bacillati > Bacillota > Bacilli > Caryophanales > Bacillaceae > Bacillus > Bacillus tuaregi. The sequence goes on along the minus strand of NZ_LT629731.1, from coordinate 3,307,430 downwards.
CCACAAAATAAATGGGCCGAAGGGAATTGGCTTTCTTTATATAAAAAATGGCATTAAGCTTATCTCCCGGACTTTTGGAGGAGACCAAGAAAGAAAAAGGCGGGCAGGTACCGAAAATGTTCCGGCAATCATTGGGTTCTTAGAAGCAGTTAAGCTGATGGAGCAGGACAGAGAAAATCGAAAAAATCAGTATTTGCTTTATAAAGAAACATTGATAGACACATTAAGAGCAAATGATATAAAATATACACTTAATGGTTCTCTTGAAACATCTCTGCCGCATGTACTGAATATCAGCTTCCCTGGTACAAATGTAGAGGCACTGCTTGTTAACCTTGATCTAGCGGGTATTGCCGCTTCAAGTGGCTCTGCTTGTACAGCAGGTGCAGTAGAGCCCTCACATGTCCTCGTTAGTATGTTTGGGAAGGAATCTGATAAATTAACGAACTCGATACGATTCAGCTTTGGTGTATCCAATACAGTTGATCAAATTAAGCGTGTTGGCGATGAAATGATAAAAATTGTTCAGAGGTTAACAAATAAATAATACAATTAGAAAGGAGGGAAAACGGTTGAAGGAACCAAAAGACACACGTGTAGTAGTTGGGATGTCTGGTGGAGTAGACTCCTCTGTTGCAGCACTGTTACTAAAGCAGCAGGGCTATGATGTTATTGGGATTTTCATGAAAAACTGGGATGATACGGACGAGTTTGGTGTTTGTACAGCTACAGAGGATTACGAGGATGTTATCCGGGTCTGCAATCAGATTGGAATCCCGTATTATGCGGTGAATTTCGAGAAGCAATATTGGGATAAGGTATTCACGTATTTCCTCGATGAATATAAAGCGGGAAGAACACCAAACCCAGATGTTATGTGTAATAAAGAAATAAAGTTCAAAGCCTTTTTAGAGCATGCGATGAACCTTGGGGCCGATTATTTAGCTACTGGACATTATGCAAGAGTGGAATATCGTGACGGCGAATATAAAATGCTCCGTGGCGTTGATGAAAATAAAGATCAAACCTATTTTCTAAACCAATTATCACAGGAACAGATTTCGAAGGTTATGTTCCCAATCGGTAATATTGAAAAAGCTCGGGTTCGGGAAATTGCCAAGGAAGCTGGGTTAGCGACCGCAACGAAAAAGGACAGTACGGGCATTTGTTTTATTGGGGAACGTAATTTCAAAACCTTCCTTAGTCAATATTTACCGGCACAGCCGGGGAATATGGAGACCTTTGATGGTAAAGTTGTCGGAAAGCACGACGGACTTATGTATTATACAATCGGGCAGCGGCACGGCCTTGGAATTGGCGGATCCGGTGAGCCATGGTTTGCGATCGGCAAGGATTTAAAGCGTAATGTTCTTTATGTTGGACAAGGCTTTCATAACGAGAAATTATATTCAACTTCCATTATGGCAGTGAATGTAAGCTGGGTGTCTAACAGAGAAAAACCAGCAAGCTTTGAATGTACGGCTAAATTCAGGTATCGTCAAGCAGATAATCAAGTAAGAGTCGAAATTCTAGATAATCAAAGGGTAAGAGTCATATTCAAGGAACCTATTCGTGCTGTCACACCAGGTCAAGCTGTTGTTTTTTACAATGGGGATGAGTGTCTGGGCGGCGGAACGATCGATGAAGTATTCAAACAGGATGAAAAACTCACATATGTAGGGTGATCAATGAGGTGTCAGTATTCGCAGAGTATCTGTAATACTTGGCACCTTTTTTGATGGCAGCTGTTCTTATCAAGCATTGAAGTATGCTATACTTTTTTATTGAACAACAGGAACGGAGTGAAGAATGTGGATAAAAATCAACAGGGAATTGAATATATGCAGGAAGGCAAGTGGGAGGATGCTGCGAAGATTTTCATGGAGGCCATTGAAGAGGCGCCAGGGGAACCCGTATCATACATAAATTTTGGTAATCTTCTTGCTGTTGTTGGTGAAACAGAAAAAGCGCTGCAATTTTTCCAAAAGGCGATTGAATTAGATGAGAATGCAGCGGCTGCTTACTATAGTGCAGGGAATGTTTATTATGAGAATGAGCAGTTCGAGCAGGCAAGAGCTATGTTTGAAACCGCCATGAAAAAAGGTCTGGATTCATCTGATAACTTTTTTATGCTAGGTATGTCCCATGCAGCGCTAGAACAGCCATTAAAAGCACTGCCTTATTTCCAAAGGTGTACAGAATTAAATGATCAGGATGCTGAAGGCTTTTTTCAGTATGGTCTTTGTTTAGCTAATCAACACTATCTGGATGAAGCCATTCAGCAATTTGAGAAATGTATTGAAATTGACCCTCAGCATGCAGATGCTTATTATAACCTAGGTGTGGCATACGGATTTCAGGAAAATGGTGAAAAAGCACTACAAATGTTTGACAAAGCAATAGAAATTCAACCGGACCATCTATTGGCAGGTCACGGAAAACGTTTGATTGAGGAAGCTGGCCAATAATCAGTCCCATATAAAGTCAATGACGGTAAGGAGGGGAACGAATAGGTGGCTAAGCAGGATTCACTTGATTTATATGCAGAAGAGGGCAAATTTATTAAAGGGAAACCGATTGTAACGATCTTTCATAATGAGCAGAATTTATATACGGTTCTAAGATTGAGAGTGGAAGAAACCAATGAAAATTATGATGACAAAGAGGCGGTCATTACCGGTTATTTTCCTAAAATCCATGAGCAGGAAGCCTATATTTTTTACGGAGAAATGAAGGAGCATCCGAAATTTGGACTACAGTTTCATGCCACTCATTTTCGTAAGGATATACCGCAAACGAAGCAGGGAGTTGTCAGCTATCTTTCGGGTGAGCTATTTAAAGGAATTGGAAAGAAAACCGCTGAGAAAATTGTTGAAACCCTTGGAGAAAATGCCATCACTCGGATACTAAATCAGCCTTCCCTCTTAGATCAGGTTCCCAAGCTACCGCCTGATAAGGCAAAGGACTTATATGATACGTTAATGGAGCACCAAGGACTTGAACAGGCGATGATTGCTTTAAATCAATATGGCTTTGGGCCGCAATTATCGATGAAAATTTATCAGGTGTATAAAGATTTAACGATTGATGTGATTCAAACAAACCCGTATAAGCTCGTTGAAGATGTCGAGGGGATTGGCTTTGCCCGTGCAGATGAGCTTGGTCATCAGCAAGGAATTACCGGCAGCCATCCAGATCGTATTAAAGCAGGCTGTCTTTATATATTGGAGCAGGAATGTATGCAAAATGGACATGTCTTTGTCGATGCTGAATTCCTTTTGCTCAGTGTGCAGAAGCTCCTCGAAGAAAACAAACGGGACCAAATTGAGTTTACCGACATCACAAGAGAATTATTGAAGCTTGAAGAAGAAGGGAAAATAATCGTTGAAGAGAAAAAGTTTTATTTGCCAGCACTTTATTTTTCCGAAAAAGGTCTTGTGACAAGTATAAAGAAGCTGCTTGGACAAACGGAGTACAATGAGCAATTTCCAGAATCAGAGTTTCTGCTGGCTCTCGGGCAATTGGAAGAACGAATTGGCGTTCAATATGCACCAACACAAAAGGATGCTATTCAAACCGCTCTGATGTCCCCGCTTTTATTATTAACCGGTGGTCCTGGAACAGGGAAAACGACGGTCATCAAAGGAATTGTAGAATTATATGCAGAGCTGCATGGCTGCTCGCTCGATCCAAAGGATTACAAAAAAGAAGAGACATTTCCATTTTTATTAGCAGCACCTACTGGCCGGGCTGCGAAACGAATGACGGAATCGACAGGCCTTCCGGCTGTGACGATTCATCGCTTGCTTGGCTGGAATGGAAGCGAAGGCTTCGATCACAACGAGGATAACCCGTTAGAAGGCAAAATTCTCATTGTGGATGAAACCTCTATGGTCGATATTTGGCTTGCTAACCGTTTATTTAAAGCGTTACCCGAGCATATACAGGTCATTCTTGTCGGGGATGAGGATCAGCTTCCTTCAGTCGGTCCTGGGCAGGTATTAAAGGACCTGCTTCAATCACAGGTCATTCCGACAATTCGTTTAACCGATATTTATCGCCAGGCTGAAGGCTCCTCGATTATAGAATTGGCCCATGAAATAAAAAAAGGTAGTTTGCCTAACAATGTTACTGTACAGCAGAAGGATCGTTCCTTTTTTCGCTGCTATACAGGCCAAATCGCAAATGTCATTGAGAAGGTAGTATTAAATGCCAAGAAAAAAGGCTATACACCAAGGGATATTCAAGTTTTGGCCCCGATGTATAAAGGACCGGCAGGAATTGATCGCTTAAACGAGATGCTGCAGGAAATTCTAAACGGAAATCCTGATGGTTCACGAAAAGAGCTGGTATTTGGAAATACAAAGTACCGGGTCGGTGATAAAGTCCTTCAGCTTGTCAATCAGCCTGATAAGCATGTGTTTAATGGGGACATGGGTGAGGTTGTGTCGATCTTCTATGCAAAGGAAAATACAGAAAAGCAGGATATGGTAGTCGTATCCTTTGAAGGGGTCGAAATCACCTATACAAGACAGGATTTAAACCAAATTACCCTTGCTTATTGCTGCTCGGTCCATAAATCACAGGGAAGTGAATTTCCCATTGTCATTTTACCGATTGTTAAGAGCTATTATCGAATGCTGCAGCGAAACTTAATCTATACGGCGATTACAAGGAGCAAGCAGTTTTTAATTCTCTGTGGTGAGGAAGAAGCGCTTCGCCTTGGTGTCGAGCGAGCAGATGAACAATCCCGTCAGACTACTTTAGCCGTGAAATTGAAAGAAGAGCTGCAGGCAGCAAAGTCAATCGAGAAGCCTGTTAACGAAACGGGTACAAGCGCCGAAATGACCTACGAGGAAATAATGTTGAGCGTTGATCCAATGATTGGAATGGACGACGTTACACCCTATCAGTTTATGTAGGAAAAGAGTATCAAAGGATGCTCTTTTTTTGCTTTCGTAATAGAAAAATGCCATCAATGGAAAACGTTTCTTCTTATGATTTAGAGGCAGTGGCAGATAATATGAATGTTCGGAAGGGTGGGGATTGCTTTTGCGGACATTTTCGTTATTAAAAGGATTGCCTGTGTTTGAGCTGAAAACAGGTTCAAAAATAGGGGAAGTATGTGACTTGAATATTTCTAACAATGGAATGGTTAGAGGTCTGTTGCTCAAGAAAGGCGTTTTCTTAAAAAAAACATATGTAATCAATGTGACGGATGTATCTTCTTTTGGCTTTGATGGGGTCATGATTGAGGACCGTAGTGTTCTTGAGCCATTAACAGAACCAAAGCAATACACGTTTGAAAATCAAGGAAGGCTGCTTGGCAGAATGATGATGACAAGCGAAGGAGAACGACTTGGTTTCTTAGAGGATGTATATTTTCTGGAAGAAGCGGGAACAATTATAGGGTATGAATTATCGGATGGCTTCTTTTCAGATATCATGGAAGGTAAACGTGTGGTGAAGGCCGATAAACCGCCTGCAATTGGGAAGGATGCCATCATAGTGGATGTTAAATAACTGTGAGGTGTTCTTATGTTTAATTGCCCTAATTGTCAGAGTAAGGATATCGGTAAAATTGGAATCAATCAATATTACTGTTGGAATTGCTTTATAGAGCTTACTCTTTCGAACGGACTGATTCTCACCCATCAGGTAGAAGAAGATGGTTCTTTAAGCTCACTTGATGATTTGTTTGATGAAGATGAACGTCGGTTTATCCTATAAAATACTGAGGTGAATCTTATGAATAAAGTGATAACTTCCATGCTTGCAGTAAGTGCTGGAGTGGCCGCTTATAATTATGTGCAAAAAAATAACCTCATGTCAAACCGGCAAATGCGGAAAATGAAAAAAAATATAAAAGCTTTATTCTAGAAGCAAAAGGGATAACCTGTATACGGTTATCCCTTATTCGTATCATATTTCTAGTCAGGAAATTGTTATTTAACAGGTATAAAAAATGTATTAGCCTTCACAATAAGTAAGGGAGGCGATAAGCGTTGAATATCTCTTTAAAATGGTATTATCGTTTAGGATTTCTGCTCCTTTTTATGATTGTGTTGTTTATTTTTATTAAGCTTCAGCCGATTTGGCTTCCAATCATAAAAGTCATCTTTAAGATATTGTTTCCGTTTATCGTTGCTGCATTTATTACCTATCTTCTTCATCCGCTTATTGAAAGAATCCATGAAGGAGGATTACATAGAGGACTAGCTGTATTTATTATTTATTTTCTATTCTTTGGTGGTGTGGGCTATGCCTTTTATAAAGGTCTACCTGAGTTTATCAAGCAGCTGAAGGATTTAGCAGAGAGTATTCCCGAGCTAACGAATCAATATATGTACTTCGTTGATTCAATTCAAAAGAAAACAGCAGCCTGGCCGGATGGAATACAGGAAAGGGTCAATGGCGGAATTGTTTCCATTGAGCAGCGTTTGGCAGCTATCCTGACTAATGTTATTAATTCGATCCTAGAGCTTGTTGGGTCAATTTTTACGATAGCTATTATTCCATTCATCTCCTTTTATATGCTAAAGGATTATCTCTTGATTAAAAAGGCGGTTTGGTATTTAACACCAAGGAATTGGCGGCAGGGAGGGTTACTCCTTCTAAGGGATATCGATAAATCCCTTGGCAGCTATATAAGGGGGCAGACACTTGTCTGTGTCATGATTGGGACCATCTCGGCGTTGCTTTTTTGGTTTTTTCATATGAAATATCCCTTATTACTGGGGTTGATTATTGGAATAACCAATATCATTCCCTATTTCGGACCCGTAATCGGTGCCGTGCCGGCAGTCATCATAGCCTCCACTATATCGGTTAAAATGATGATTATTACCGTTTGTATTATTTTTTCGATGCAATTTTTAGAGGGAAATATCTTATCACCGCTCATAGTAGGGAAAAGTCTTCATATGCATCCTCTTGTCATTATGCTTGCTCTTTTTGGAGGTGGTGAGATCGGAGGAATCCCGGGCATGATTTTATCGGTTCCGATTCTGGCTGTTATAAAAGTAGGCTTGCTTCATACGAAAAAGCACTTTGGTAAAAAGAAAACGATCGACCTTTTCAAGCAAAATAGAACAAAGGAAGAGCTATAATGGAATAGAATAGATTCAAATATTGACAAGCTTTTGAGAATATCGCATAATGCGTAATATAATCACACTTACATAATCTAACATGAAGAAGGAACGAGTATGTTATTGCCCATCTAACTGTGTTATACACGAAAGAGAGGAGCTTTCATGGCTGAGAGAAGCTCTAGATGAAGAATAACAGAAGGCTAATCCTGAGTGCAGCTAATCACTGCCGTTTGAGCCGCGTTAAGGTGATATTGAGAGATGAATGGGTTATTTGCATTCATAATCAGGGTGGTACCGCGAGTCAAGCTTCTCGTCCCTGTCCAGGGAAGAGGGCTTTTTTTGTGCAAAAAAATAACTATACTTTTTGCTTATAGTGAAAATATATGGGAGGTAAATAAATTGAAAAAACTTACAGGTTCAGAAATTCGTCAAATGTTTCTTGATTTTTTTAAGGAAAAAGGTCATGCAGTGGAGCCGAGTGCATCGCTAGTACCACATGAAGACCCATCCTTATTATGGATTAACAGTGGGGTTGCAACGCTCAAAAAATATTTTGATGGACGTGTGGTTCCTGAAAATCCGCGTATTACAAATGCACAGAAGTCTATCCGAACAAATGATATTGAAAATGTTGGGAAGACAGCCCGCCACCATACATTCTTTGAAATGCTGGGGAATTTTTCAATTGGCGATTATTTTAAAGTAGAATCGATTGAGTGGGCTTGGGAATTTTTAACGGATGAAAAATGGATTGGCTTTGAGAAAGAGAAGCTTTCCGTAACGATTCATCCAGAGGATGAAGAAGCATTTGAAATATGGAATCGTCAAATCGGGATTCCGGAAGAGCGGATTATCCGTTTAGAAGGAAACTTTTGGGATATTGGTGAAGGCCCAAGCGGTCCTAACACAGAAATTTTTTATGATCGTGGACCTGAATTCGGCAATGATCTAGAGGATCCTGAGCTATACCCAGGCGGCGAAAATGATCGTTATTTAGAAGTGTGGAATTTAGTGTTTTCTGAATTCAACCATAATCCGGATGGCACATATACACCGCTGCCAAAGAAAAACATTGATACTGGGATGGGACTTGAACGGATTACATCGGTTGTGCAAAATGTGGAAACAAACTTTGATACCGATTTATTTATCCCAATCATTCGAGCAACGGAGGAAATTTCAGGTGCACAATATGGGAAGGATAAAGAAACAGATGTTGCCTTTAAGGTCATTGCAGACCATATCAGAACGGTTGCCTTTGCAATTGGCGATGGCGCGATTCCATCAAATGAAGGACGTGGCTATGTTTTAAGACGCTTACTAAGAAGAGCTGTTCGTTATGCAAAGCATATCGGTATTAATCGTCCATTTATGTTTGAGCTTGTAGCGGTTGTTGGAGAGATAATGGTAGACTTTTATCCAGAGGTAAAAGAAAAACAGGCTTTTATTGAAAAAGTAATCAAAAATGAAGAAGAACGTTTCCATGAAACTCTTCACGAAGGTCTAGCCATTTTAGCGGAAGTCATCAAGAAGGAAAAAGAAAAGGGCAACAGTAAAATCTCTGGTGCAGATATCTTCCGTCTATATGACACCTATGGCTTCCCTGTTGAACTGACAGAAGAGTATGCCGAGGATGAGGGCATGAGTGTGGATCATGAAGGCTTTGAAAAGGAAATGGAGCAGCAGCGTGAGCGTGCCCGCTCTGCTCGCCAGGATGTGGACTCCATGCAGGTTCAAAGCGGTGTTCTAAGTGAGATTAAGAATGAAAGTAAATTTGATGGCTATGACCAGCTGCAATTAGAAGCAAACGTAATCGTCCTATTAAAGGGTGGACAGCTGACAGAGGAAGTCCAGTCAGGTGAGGAATTCCAATTTATCCTTGACCAGACTCCTTTCTATGCAGAAAGCGGCGGTCAAATTGCGGATAAAGGCTTCCTGACTGCTGATGGATTAAAGGTTGAGGTTCTAGATGTCCAAAAGGCTCCGAATGGCCAGAATCTGCATCGTGGTGTCGTAACAGAAGGAATGCTTAAGGTTGATACAAAGGTACAGGCTGTTGTGAATGAAGAGAATCGAGCAAGGGTAATTAAAAACCATACCGCTACACATCTTCTGCATCAAGCTCTAAAGGATGTGCTTGGGACACATGTTAATCAGGCTGGTTCATTAGTAGAGCCCGATCGTTTACGCTTTGACTTTTCTCACTTTGGCCAAGTTCAGCCTGAGGAATTGGAAAAAATTGAAGAAATCGTTAATGAGCAAATATGGAAGAGCATTTCAGTGGATATCAGCTATAAAGGCATTAACGAGGCAAAAGCGATGGGAGCCATGGCTCTGTTTGGAGAGAAATATGGTGATATTGTCCGAGTTGTAAAGGTCGGGGAATACAGTCTAGAGCTTTGTGGAGGCTGCCATGTTCCAAATACATCTGTAATCGGATTATTTAAAATCGTATCTGAAAGCGGAATTGGTGCGGGAATCCGCCGGATTGAGGCAGTGACAGGTGAAGGGGCATATAGCCTGATGAATAATCAAATCCATATTTTAAAAGAAGCAGCCTCTAAATTAAAAGCAAATTTAAAGGATGTCCCGGCTCGAATTGATATTTTACAGAATGAAGTGAAGCAGCTTCAGCGTGAAAATGAATCATTAGCGACTAAATTGGGCAATATTGAGGCAGGTAGTCTTGTATCCAAGGTGAGGGATATTAATGGGATTCCTGTATTAGCCGCAAAAGTGCAAGGGACAGACATGAATAATCTTCGTAATATGGCTGATGACTTGAAGCAAAAGCTAGGATCAGGTATTGTGGTTCTTGGCAGTCCGGTTGAAGGAAAGGTTAATCTAATTGCTGCCGTTACGAAGGATTTAATGGACAAAGGCTACCATGCTGGTAAGCTGATAAAAGAAGTAGCGACAAGATGCGGAGGCGGCGGTGGCGGCCGTCCAGATATGGCCCAAGCAGGTGGTAAGGATCCGGCAAAATTAGATGCGGCTTTAGAATATGTAGAAGAATGGGTGAAATCCGTTTGATATTGTCCTAAAGTAGTGTAAAATATATACAACTACGATTATAATCGGTAATTGGAGTGGATTATGTTTGTTTTTTCCTCTACAAAAAGTGAGGTGTAAATCATGAGCTCATTTGATCAAACAATGAGATTCAATTTCCCTGAAGAACCGTTTGAACATAATGTCAAGGAAGTGCTTCTCCAGGTTTACGAAGCATTACAGGAAAAAGGATACAATCCGATTAATCAAATTGTCGGTTATCTGCTATCAGGTGATCCCGCCTATATTCCAAGACATCGTGATGCAAGGAATATGATCCGCAAATTAGAACGGGATGAAATTATTGAAGAATTAATGAAATCCTATTTAAAGGAGAACAAAGCATAGGATTTGCATCCAATGGTTAATACGGTGGTAGATAGCAGCAAAAGACTCTTCAAACGATTTTTTAGTTTAGAAAAGGACAAGGCACTTTTGGTAGGATGAAGGTGCCTTGTTTTATGAATGATTGTACATAAAATATGGCTTTTCGAACAAGAAAAGGGGTTCTTCCCATTTCCTGTGGAAAGACAATGGCATCAAAATGGTGAGGGATCATGAATGCGAATTATGGGTTTAGATGTTGGTACTAAAACGGTTGGGGTTGCATTAAGTGATGCATTTGGCTGGACCGCGCAAGGCTTGAAGACAATCGCTATTAATGAGGCTGAAGGGGAATATGGCTTCAGTGAAATGGAAAAGATAATTAAAGAATATGAGGTTAGTACGATTGTAGTTGGATTGCCGAAAAATATGAACGGTACAATAGGTCCGCGTGGTGAAGCAAGCCAATTTTATGCCGATGAGCTGAATAAGCTCTTTGGAATCCCGGTTGTTCTTTGGGATGAAAGACTGACAACTGTTGCTGCAGAAAGAGTACTGCTCGAAGCGGATGTCAGTCGTAAAAAAAGAAAAAAAGTAATTGATAAAATGGCAGCTGCTATGATCCTGCAAGGATATTTAGACAGTAAAAATTAATGAGGTGATTGATATGAACCACGGTGAAAACAATATTACAATAGTCGATGAAGAAGGAAATGAGCAATTATGTGAAGTCCTTTTTACCTTTGACTCTGAAGAGTTTGGCAAATCCTATGTCCTTTATTATCCAATTGGTGCTGAAGATGACGAAGAGGAAATTGAGATACACGCTTCATCCTTCACGCCGAATGAAAATAATGAAGATGGCGAATTAATGCCGATCGAAACAGATGAAGAATGGGATCTAATCGAGGAAATGCTCAATACGTTCATGGATGAGCAGGAAGAAGAAGAATAATACTATACAGACCGGCCTTTTATAGGTTGGTCTTTCTTTATTTTAAAAGAGAGTGGTCTGGAACTTTTTTTTACGTTGTTTTAAAAATATAGTATAATAATTCGAGATATAATGTAAAACCCTGATGAATGGAGGGGAATGAATGAAGAATAAAGAGAAAAATGACGAAAATTCAGGTAAACTAGAAGAATTACTGGAGCGTCAAAAAGAAGCAAAGGTTGTCCGTAAGGTAGTTGCTATTATATCTATTTCCATTTTATTGATTGCTGTTCTTTTGTTCGGCGGCGGTTATCTTTATATTAATTCTGCATTAAAGCCGGTAGACCCGGATAGTAAAGAAGAAAAGAAGATTGAAATTCCAATAGGTTCAGGTGTTACAAATATTTCTAAAATTTTAGAGGATAACGGGATTATTAAAGACTCCCGTGTTTTTAAATATTATGTAAAGTTTAAAAACGAATCTGGCTTTATGGCGGGTGAATATGTTATGACACCTTCAATGACGCTACCACAAATAGTCAACAGTTTAAAGACAGGAAAAGTCATGCAGAAGGCTGTTTTTACAATGACAATCCCGGAAGGGCAAAAGTTAACTGAAATTGCAGAAATCATAGCAAAACATACAAGCCATAAGTCTGAAGATATTCTCGCTACATTAAATGACCGGACCTTTATTGAATCAATTATTTCTCAATACCCTGATTTGTTAACAAATGATGTCTTGAATCCGTTGATTAAATATCCGCTTGAAGGCTATTTATTTCCTGCGACGTATCCATTTTATAGGGAAGATCCTTCTCTCGAAGAAATCGTTACTGTCATGCTAAATAAAACAAAATCGGTTGTTGATGAATATCGAATCCAAATAGAAGAAAAACAGATGACTGTTCATCAACTACTGACAATGGCTTCCTTAATTGAAGAAGAAGCAACTGAAAAAGTGGATAGAGATAAAATCTCAAGTGTCTTCTATAACCGAATTGATTCGGGAATGCCTTTACAGACAGATCCTACTGTTCTTTATGCTAAAGGCGAGCACCAGGAAAAGGTTTATTATAGTGATTTAGAGATTGAGGACCCATTTAATACTTATATGAATCAGGGCTTGACGCCAGGGCCGATTGCGAATGCAGGTGTGTCCTCTATTGAGGCTGCATTAATGCCAGCTGAAACGGACTTCTTGTATTTCCTCGCAACACCTGGGGGCGAGGTATTATACTCGAAAACTCTTGACGAGCATAATGAGAAAAAGGCAGAACATATCCAATAACGGAAGAAACTACATGTATGTAATTGTGAACGGGAAGTGACAGTTTGTTGGCATTTCCCGTTTGTTTATGTTAAAATAGTTCAAGTGTTTTTCATACAGAAATCAGTAGCGTAAACACAGTTATGCAGGCTTGTCCTGAAAGTCGTTAAAATTATCCTGTTTTGACGATGATTCTGTGAAACGCTATTTTTTCATGCTTCACAGAATAAGGTGGCGATACGATGAAAAGTGATAAGATACAAGCCTATATAGAGAATTTAATTCCGGATCGTCCGGATTTTTTCATACAGATGGAAGCATACGCTTCTGAAAATAATGTTCCAATCATGGAGCTGGCCGGAATGGAGGCAATGCTCCAATTTCTACGTCTGACGCAGCCGGAAAGGATTCTTGAAGTGGGGACAGCGATTGGTTACTCAGCGTTACGAATGGCCGATGCTCTGCCAAACGCAAGGATTACAACCATTGAAAGAGATGTTGAGCGAGCTGCATTGGCACAGCAGTATATAAAGCAATTGGGCAAAGAGGAGCAAATTGAACTGATTATCGGTGATGCTCTTGAGGTTGAAGCGGATGTTGCTTCAAGCTCTCCCTATGATGTGATTTTTATTGATGCGGCAAAAGGTCAATATAAGAAGTTCTTCGAGTTATATTCAGGCTATCTGACCGAGCAGGGAATCATTGTAACGGATAACGTCCTATTTAAGGGCTTGGTGGCAGAAGAGCAAATTGAAAGTAAACGAACAGCTAATCTTGTCAAAAAAATCCGTCAGTTCAATGAGTGGCTGATGAAGCATTCTGACTATCATACCGTAATAATACCCGTTGGAGACGGTGTAGCAATTAGTAAGAAGAGGTGAATAACGTGAAAAAACCAGAATTACTCGTAACACCGGCAGATGTGAATCAAATCCTTCCGTTAATTGAGGCTGGAGCAGATGCATTTGTAATTGGTGAACAAAGATATGGCCTGCGCTTGGCAGGCGAATTTTCCCGTGAGCAGGTAGAAAAGGCGATTCAAATCGCTCATGAAAAGGGTAAAAAAGTATATGTGGCAATGAATGCTTTATTTCATAATGATAAAGTACCTGAACTTGCCGGCTATCTTCAGTTCTTACAAAAGGCGGGGGCAGATGCTGCCATCTTTGGAGATCCAGCTGTATTAATGGCGGCAAGAGAAGCAGCTCCTGATTTGAAGCTTCACTGGAGTACAGAAAAATTAGGAACAAATTGGTACACATGTAACTATTGGGGGCGTAAAGGAGCCAAACGTGCCGTTCTTGCCCCAGAAATTAATCTTGATGCGATTCTTGAAATGAAAGAAAAGGCCGAGGTTGAAATTGAGGTTCAGGTTCATGGCATGATCAACATGTTCCAATCAAAACGCTCACTCCTTGGTCACTATTTCGAGTATCAAGGAAAAGCGATGGAAGTTGAAAATCGTAAACAGGAAAAAAATATGTTCTTGCATGATAAAGAGCGTGAAAATAAATATCCAATTTTTGAAGATGAAAATGGAACTCATATTATGAGTCCTAATGATATGTGTGTTATTGATGAGCTACAGGATTTGATTGAAGCAGAAGTAGATTCCTTTAAAATCGATGGAATCCTGCACGAACCTTCCTATGTTCTAGAGGTAACGAAGCTATTTCGTCAGGCAATCGATACGTGCATAGAGGACCCAGATGCGTATGAAGATATAAAGACCGACTTACTTGAGAGAATTGAAGACATTCAACCCGAACATCGCCCGTTAGACACTGGCTTTTTCTTTAAGGAAACAGTTTACTAGGTACGAGAACACGTTAAGTAAGGAAATGTCAGCAGATAATGAGAAAGGGGATTATCATGTCCATAACGAAACAGCCTATTTCACAAATCGTGAATGGGAAACGAATAATTGTTAAAAAGCCTGAACTATTAGCACCAGCTGGTAATCTTGAAAAATTAAAAATTGCTGTGCATTATGGTGCAGATGCTGTATTTATTGGGGGTCAGGAATATGGCCTTCGCTCAAACGCCGATAACTTCACGTTCGAAGAGATGAAGGAAGGCGTAGAATTTGCGAAAAAATATGGTGCAAAAATCTACGTAACAACGAATATTATTGCTCATAATGAGAATATCGAGGGTCTTGAGGACTATATACTTGGATTAAAGGAAGCGGGCATTCATGGGATTATTGTCGCGGATCCATTAATAATTGAAACCTGTCAGCGCCTAGCTCCAGGAATTGAGGTACATTTGAGTACACAGCAATCCTTATCTAACTGGAAAGCAGTTCAATTTTGGAAAGAAGAGGGGCTTCAGCGTGTAGTTCTGGCCCGTGAAACAAGTGCAGAAGAAATCCGTGAAATGAAGGAAAAAGTTGATATTGAAATAGAAACCTTTGTTCATGGGGCGATGTGTATTGCCTATTCCGGGCGCTGTACATTGAGTAATCACATGACAGCTCGTGACTCCAATCGAGGCGGCTGCTGCCAATCATGCCGTTGGGATTATGATCTTTACCAATTGAACAATGACGAAGAGGCGGCCTTATTCAGTGAAAATGATGAACCATTTGCGATGAGTCCAAAGGATTTAAATTTAATTCAATCAATTCCAAAGATGATTGAATTAGGCATTGACAGTTTAAAGGTTGAAGGCCGTATGAAATCCATTCACTACATTGCAACAGTTGTCAGTGTATATCGTAAGGTTATTGATGCATATTGCGCAGATCCGGATCATTTTGTTATCCAAAAAGAATGGCTGAAGGAATTAGAAAAATGTGCAAATCGCGAAACAGCACCTGCATTTTTTGAAGGGGTACCAGGGTATAAAGAGCAAATGTTTGGAAATCATAGCAAAAAGACAAGCTTTGATTTTGCAGGACTTGTGCTAGACTATAACCCGGAAACAAGCATGGTAACCCTTCAGCAGCGTAATCACTTCAGACCTGGACAAGAAGTAGAATTCTTCGGACCAGAAATTGAGAATTTCACACAGCTTATCGAAAAAATCTGGGATGAAGACGGGAACGAATTAGATGCTGCCCGTCATCCTTTGCAAATTGTTCATTTTAAGGTTGATAAACCTGTATACCCAAATAATATGATGCGTAAGGAATTGTAATCGTATCATATGAAAAATGACTTCATTTTGAAGAAATTAAGTCAAAAAATACATGTGTTATTGCATAATAATCATTTTTATGCAACAATAACATAAATAATTATTACCTTATTATCAAACCCAAAATGCGCGTTCTATTAAGGACGCGCATGTATATATTTTTATCCGATAAAAGGTATTGCACTTATTACAATGATACCGCACAATCTAATGGGGGTTGTGAACACTAGAAGGAGTGAAAGGTTTTGGCAGTAGAAAAGGTATTTCCTATGACGCAAGCTGGTAAAGAAAAGCTTGAGCAAGAATTAGAACAATTGAAAACGGTTAAACGTAAAGAAGTGGTAGAAAGAATTAAAATTGCCCGCAGTTTTGGTGATTTATCTGAGAACTCTGAATATGATTCCGCAAAGGAAGAGCAGGCTTTTGTTGAAGGCCGTATTACAACAATCGAAAATATGATTCGTAATGCAAAAATTATTGGAGAAGACGAATTGAACAGTGATTCCGTTCAATTAGGAAGCTCTGTTACCTTTATTGAACTTCCAGATGGAGACGAAGAAACATACACAATCGTTGGAAGTGCTGAAGCAGATCCGTTCGAAGGGAAAATCTCAAATGATTCTCCGATTGCGAAAAGTCTAATTGGCAAAAAAGTTGGAGATGAAGTTACTGTCCATACGCCTGGTGGCGAAATGAACGTTAAAATCGTGACAATTAAATAATTCTGAAAAAATTGTTTATAAATCAAACACCTCGTCAAAACTTTTGACGAGGTGTTGTTTATTATGTGGAGAAAAAGAGCAGTCATCATGATATGTATTTGTATGGTTTGTTTTGCTTTATTAATCGGTCGTTTAATGCAGTTGCAGCTTTTCGAAACAGAGCATTTCTCGAAGCATGGTATTAATTTGCTTGAGGAAAGTGTTTCGCAAAGGTCACAGGCCATCGTAATAGACAGCGGCAGAGGGGGATTTCTAGATAGAAAGGGAAATGCCTTAACACATCAAAATATACCCGTGCTTATTCTTTTTCCTTTTTTAAAAAAAATGGATTGGGATGTTCAAACGGTAGCATCGATTGTGGGAGTTAATACCAATACATTATTAAATGCTGTGAAAGAGGCCAAAGAGCCTTTTGCCTTTGGAAGTCCACAGCCCTTACAGTTAACGAAAGTGCAAATGAAAAATATTAATGGGCTGCAAATTCCTGGTGTGTTCGCGGTGGAAAAGAAATTCATGATTGAAAGCAATCCTGCTGAGCACCTTATCGGAATTACTGGAGAGAATGAAGAGTTACTAAAAGCACGCTATCCGGACAAGGAGATTTCCTTGAAAACCTCGATTGGTCTAACAGGTTTAGAGAAGAGCTTTGATGAATTTCTTCTGCCAGAAGGGGAAGCAAAGCTTGTTTATCATGTCGATGCAAGTGGGGGACCCCTTTTTGGAATAAATGTAAAGTATGTCGAGCCTGCGAATCCTTTTTACCCAATTAACGTTAGAACAACGATTGACTCAGAGCTACAGCAAAGGGCTGAGGAATTAGTTGATCAACATGGAATTCAAAAGGGGGGACTAGTGTTATTAGATATCAAGACAAATTCTGTTTTATCGATAGTATCCCGTCCTAACATTAATAAGAATGACCCTTTTAATGAAAAAACAAGCGGAACACAAAATTTGATGTTAAAGCAGCAAATTACAGGGTCTGTGTTTAAAACCGTTGTCGCAGCTGCTGCGATAGAGAATCAACTCGATGACCCGGCAAGACTGTTTGACTGCAATAGGAAAATTAATGGTGAATTAGATTCGCAGTATCAATATGGTTCATTGAATTTAAGTGACAGCTTTGCTAGAAGCTGTAATAATACGTTTGCAACATTAGCAAAAGAGCTGCAGGAAAAGAATTCACATATGCTGGAGGACTATGCAAAAAAATTGGCCTTTGTCGGACCATCCGGCTGGATAGGGGATATTTATCATTATGAAGCATTTAAGCAGCTTCCTGAAGAGGACCATGGTAGAGTATTCTTATCTGATGAAGCTCGTACTGACCGGAATTACGCAGGTCTAACGGGGATTGGTCAGCATGAGGTAAGAGCGACACCGCTAGCGGTTGCTAATATGATGGCAGCGATTGCCAGGGGTGGCAAGAAAGAAATGGTGCGCGCAGCATATGCTCTTGAATATAAAAACGGGACATCACTACTATCCTTTAAAGAAAAGAATTTAGAAGGTGATAGAATTTCCTCCTATACGGCAACAAAGCTGCAGCGGCTTCTGCGCTATGTCGTGACACATGGAGAAGGTACTGGTCGTTGGTTTCAAGATCTACCCTATGATGTAGCGGGAAAATCTGGTACGGGTGAAACTGGTAAATATAAGGAAGGCAAACAGCTTCATAATAAATGGTTTGCGGGCTATTTTCCCTATGAAAACCCCCGCTACGCACTGGTGGCAGTCAATCTTGATGTAATGGAAAGTGAAGGCGGAGTGAACCTTCTGTTTGCAGATATGGTAAAATCTATTTATGAATACGATCAAAACCAAAAAGAGTGAAACCTTAGGACCTTTTTTTCAGTATAATCCTATGATATAGTTGAATCTGTTTTAAAGCTTTTGGAGAGGAGACATAAACAGTGAAAGACAATAAGCAGCCCTTAAATGAAAAATCTCGTTCGTTGCTTCGGTCGAAAAGACGAAAAACCAATATTATATTAAATAGCTTAATAATCATTGTTTTCTTATTAATTATATTTGTATCCGTTAAGATTTTCTTCGGGAGTGATGAGACTGCCAGTGAGAAAAAAAATCTTGCGGGTGCAGACAGCAGCATTATTGCAGAAAGAGCTCAATCAACAGAAGAGAACAGTAGCGAAAAGAAAGTGCAGGACAAAGAAAAGTCAAGTGATGATGAAAAATCACAAAATAAGAAAGAAGAGCAGAATGATCAGGCCGAAGATGATGTAGATCGTGAGCAAGAAAAGGCTGATAAAGAAAAAGATAAAGAAAAAGATAAAGATAAAAATAAGAAGGATGTTGAGGATGAGGCAGTTGTTACAGAAGGAGGCAGCAATCAAGATGTAAAGAAGACGATTGTCAATCCTGGATGGGAACCGCTTGAGACATCACAAGCTGAACCAAAACCAAATGAATACGGTGGGCAGAACTGGGACGAAATGGTCCAGGCTATTACGTACGCTACTGGTATAGATGAAAGTAATATGACGATAATATTTCTAGGTAATAATGGTCCAAATAAATCAGTTGGTACGATTCTGGAAAAGGATACACAACAAAAATATCGCGTTTATATCGATTGGGTAGAAGGCTCTGGCTGGCAGCCTACAATGGTAGAAGAATTAAACGGTTAGTAAACAGAAAAAGACAGAGGGGCTAAGCGATATCCTCTCTGTCTTTTCTGTTTACTCAACGACTTTTGCTTCTGCTTTCTTGACAAGTTTTTCTAGCTTAAGGTCAAGAAATATAGTCATTTTTTGATTGGCATCCTTTAGATTAAGGTTGCCAATTTCAACAATTCTTTTTAGCCGATAATTTAAAGTATTGGTGTGAATATTTAAAGTTTTGGATGCTTCATTTACATTGCTATCATTGTTCAAATATACGTCTAATGTTTGTACGAGGTCAGTATGATATTTCTGATCATACTCATGAAGCTTTTTTAATGAATAGTTTTCATAGTCTTCCGTTAACGCTTTATCACGGAGAATATCAAGGTATCTAAAAATCCCTAATTCCTGATAGCTATGAATATGACTTACCTCTGAAGGGAATTTCCCTTTCAAATCCAATAATGATAAGGCCTGCTGATAAGATTTTTCAACCTTTATATAATTATTAAATAATCCGCCAATGCTTTGGACAATGGATTCCACATGATACCTTTCCTTCATTTTTTCAACGAACCAATCGCAGAATTTGAGGATATGCTGTAGTTCACCAGATTCAGACAGTGAAATAAGCAGAATAAGCTGTGAGTGGTCAAAGGTATAAAGTGTAATCTTCGGATCCTGACGTGTTTTTAAAAGATAGATGATTTTTTTTTCTTCCTCTCCAGAAATAACGGTGGAAGAA
The DNA here is from genome assembly GCF_900104575.1 of Bacillus tuaregi. NCBI lineage: Bacteria > Bacillati > Bacillota > Bacilli > Caryophanales > Bacillaceae > Bacillus > Bacillus tuaregi. The sequence goes on along the minus strand of NZ_LT629731.1, from coordinate 3,287,525 downwards.
AACTGAAAAATAACAACTGCAAATTGGGCAGGCGGCACCATTTGCAGTGTATGGAATTTATCTTTGATTTCATTATTTGAATGATAGTGACTGGTTAAAAGCTGCCAGAAAAACTCCTGATATCTTTCTTCCCTCATATTTTTCGGTGCTTGCACTTTTAAGAGGATATTCTTCGTTGCAGCAGCTGCCTGCTTAAGAATCACTAAATCCTTGTCCTCAAATGGTTTTTCCCCTTCTAATGCCCATATAAAGCCAAGCACCTCATCTTTTTTCCAAATCGATACGGCTACCCGTTCGCTGAACCCCATATCATCCATTGCTTTAACTCGAATTGGCTCAGAGCTTGATAATAAGGCAGGTATCGTTCCTTCCTTCCATAATTGATTGATGATCTTTTCCGGCACTCGTCGCTGAATAATCGTTGAAATTCTTACCCTATCTGTTTGAAGGTCATGAGAGCTGTATGAAAGAAGATTATGATTTGCATCTTCGATTGTGATAGGGCAGTGGAGTAGTTTACTTACGTAATCGGCAAGTTCATCTAAATGATGAAAGTTTGTATGAAAAGGGTTGTGGACCATGCTACATCTAACCTTTCTGGCAACTTAAAGTAATTCTGCTGTTATTTTTTAGGCTATAGAGAAACCCCTTGTTAATCCTAACAAAAATATATTGAAATAGTAATGGATTTCATAAAATTTTTTTCCAGAGCTAACAGCGTCGGTTTATTAACCGCGACTGGTCTTATAATGAACAACGGCTGAGTAATACGTTCTACCGTTATCATCGACATGCATTTGATGAGAAACTGAATGAACCTTAAGTAAAATGGCTTTATTCACTTCTATTTGCTGATTAATGTTCTTCTCAAGTGTTTTGATATCCAGGGCTTCATAAAATTCTACTTTGTCTTCGATTAAATCAAGCTGAAACTTCATTTGTACCTACATCCTTTCTTTTATATCTTATGTCCTAATCAAATATAAAATTATACTATATTGAGCACTGTTTTAGTATCGTGTTTGAATATGAATAAAATTGTTGTATACTTTTAGGATGAAAGTTTGTCTATCGGCATAAAAAGAAAGAGGTAACCATAAATGAAAATAGCGATAATTGGAGCAATGGAAGAAGAAGTGACGATTCTTAGGGATCAAATGAAGGACCAGAGAGTTGAAGTGATTGCAGGTTCTGAATTTACTTTTGGAATCATGGACGGTGTTGAAGTTGTGCTACTTCGTTCTGGGATTGGTAAGGTAAATGCTGCTATGTCAACAACGATCCTGCTTGAAAAGTATTCACCAGATTATATTATTAATACAGGCTCAGCGGGTGGTTATGACCCGAATTTAAATATAGGTGATATTGTCATTTCTTCAGAGGTCCGACATCATGACGTTGATGTCACGATATTCGGCTATGAATATGGTCAGGTTCCGCGTCTGCCAGCGGCATTTGCAGCAGATAAAGAACTCATTAAGATAGCTTTAGATGGAGCCAAGGAAATCAGCGGTGTTCAAACGGTTGAAGGCTTAATTGCAACTGGAGATTCCTTTATGAATGATCCTGTCAGAGTAGAATTTGTTCGCGAGAAGTTCTCGGACCTTAAGGCTGTAGAAATGGAAGCGGCAGCGATTGCCCAAGTAGCGCATCAATTCGGAGTCCCTTTTGTTATCATCCGTTCGTTGTCCGATATTGCTGGGAAGGAATCCAATATCTCCTTTGATCAGTTTTTAGAAAAGGCTGCTGTCAATTCATCCAGCCTCGTGATTAGAATGGTAAACTTAATAAAAAATCATTAACTATTCTAGGGAGACTGGAAGAGATTCAGTCTCCGATTCTTATTACTAAAATTTACATCATCTGTGACTTGTTTAAGTATGTTAAAGTAAATAAGTAGTTAACGAGAATGCAAGTCAACATTTTGATGATGCAGGTGATGAGATGCAAAAGGTAAAGGAATATTATGATAAAATGGTTGATTTTAAGCAGTATGCCAAGGTATTGCTTGCTATAAGTGCGTTCTTTTATTTAGGTGTTCTTATTCCAACCGTGGAAAAGAATCAATTTGAGATTGTGGTCATGATGGTGATCACGACAGTTTTTCTGGCAGGGTCAGTTTTATTCCTAATGCGGTCAAAAAGCTATTATAAAAAGCTGCTTGAATCGGAGGAAGGACAGGAATTTTTAATGAATAGATAAAAAAACGTCCGTTTTGGACGTTTTTTTGCTTTTTATGCTTGTTTGTAAGGGTTTTCAAAACGTAACAAAACTTTCACATTCCGTCACCGCTTTATCTCATATAATGTGGTAAATTCATACTATACAAAACTTACCATCAGGGGTGTTGGAGATGTTTATCATGGTAATGTCTTTTATTATTGTGGGGGCAATTGGCTGTATTATTTCTGCTGAAATTGCAGATTAAGTTTAACTTCATTCAGCAAATGTTTTTTGTACCGAAAGCTCTCGACAGGTACAGAATTCCTCCACTTCTATAAGTGGGAGATGAATGAAGTTAAGCCTCCGGCGGATGTCTCGGATTTTTTAAAGGTAGTTTATCGAGCGAGCTCAAGTAATCCGGACGCAAATTCGACGGCGAATTTGATATGAAAAGGCGTTAACACCGTTACTGGGTTAATGCCTTTTTTTCCTTTCCATACAGCTAGAAAAAGACAGACGAGGATTGTTTACCTAGTAATTCTATCTTTATTCCATATTTTTTCGTTTTTCCTTTTCAGCACGATAGAATTCATGGAACATTTTCATGAGTGCTCTTTTTTCAATTCTGGAAACATAGCTTCTTGATATGCCGAGCTCCTTTGCAATTTCCCTCTGGGTTTTTTCTTTTTGTAAATCAAGACCAAAACGACCGACAATGACCTCCTTTTCCCGATCATCCAGTACATCGATATATTCCTTTACCTTTTCAAGCTCCATATTCAACTGTATGGTATCAATGACATCCTCCGATTCCGATTTTAGAACATCAATAAGAGATATTTCATTTCCTTCCTTATCCTGTCCAATCGGGTCATGCAATGAGACATCCTTTTTCGTCTTCTTTAATGCTCGCAGATGCATTAGAATTTCATTTTCAATACATCTGGCAGCATAGGTTGCAAGCTTTGTACCTTTTCCATCAGAGTAACTCTCAATGGCTTTAATGAGCCCAATAGTACCGATGGAAATCAAATCCTCTGCATCCTCACCTGTATTTTCGAATTTCTTTACTATATGGGCAACTAATCGCAGATTATGCTCAATCAGAATATTGCGGGCATTCGAATCACCTTCTGCCATCAATTGCAAATACTTTTTTTCATCGGCAGCAGATAGTGGTTGAGGAAAGGCGTTATTTTTAACATAGGAGACGAGAAAGACAATTTCCTTTAATACATAAGCAATTGCCGTCATAATCCCGGACATGGCGCCACCTCCGCTTATTTAAGTATGAGACTGATGCCTGTAACCAATACTTATGTGAAAGGGAAGGCTAATTTGTCTGTCCAGTCAAAATAAATTTCCTTTGGATTTAGTGAATGATATAAAATGAAGCTCATACTGATGTAGTACGAGCTCTCTTTAGATTTGAAATTGATATATATGTTGTTTATACCTTTTTTAAACGGAAGGTGCTAACCATTAGAAGAGAAAGAACAATGATTAAAAACAGAAAAAATTGTGGTGGCAGATATGGGAGGGCTAAAAAGCTAAACGTTGCTAAGCAACCAGCAGCAGTTATCGGTAATCCGGTAAAATAACTATGATTTTGGGAAATGTTGAAGCGTGCAAGCCTAAATGCACCGCAGGCAATGTAAAATACAGTAAAAAAGGTACCAGGAGCGCCGAATTCATATAAAATAGCTTGATACAAAAGTAGTGCGGGAGCGACACCAAATGATATAATATCACTCATAGAATCTAACTGCTCTCCCAGTTCGGACTCAATATTTAATTTTCTTGCTGTCATCCCATCAAAGCGGTCCAATAGTGCCGCAATAAAAATTAGGAGCAGGCTTAGGTGTAATTCGCCTCTAATAGTAGAAATAATGGCGAATCCACCCAATGTTAAATTGCCAAGCGTCAGTATATTGGCAGTTTGGGTTTTTAATTTTTTTATCGTCTGATCTAAGACATGCGATAAGAACAATCTCCTCACTCCTTTCATTAGAAATGGGATTAACTCCTAAGTCTATTTATATAATTGTAAAGTGTTTACGCGTGTTAGTAAAGGCAAAACTGCCTTTTGGAGGTTAAGATATTGATACAAATGATCTATCGCTTATTCATTGAATTAACAAACAGGAAAACAACTTCATTATTGCTGGCTAAGTTTTCCAAATCGAAACTAAGCAGGATGTTTATACCTTCCTTTTCAAGAATATATAAAATTAATCAGTTTGAGATGGAGAAGCCTCTCCATGAATATCAATCTCTAAATGAGTTTTTCACAAGAAAATTAAAGCCTGATGCCAGGCCTATTTTTCAAGATTCATTATCGGTCATTAGTCCTGTCGATGCCACTATTGAAGATATGGGCGAGATTTCATTCGATCACAGCATCCATGTGAAAGGAAAAATGTATTCTGTCTCAGAAATGCTTGGCGGTGAGGATAAGGTACAAAAATATCTTAATGGAACGTTTATGGTCTTTTATTTAAGTCCTACAAATTATCATCGTATCCACAGTCCTATTTCAGGGAAAATTACCGAGCAGAGGACGATTGGTACAAAATCCTATCCTGTTAATAAATATGGTTTAAAATATGGAAAAAGACCGCTTTCGAAAAATTATCGTATTATCACAGAAATATATTATAATGGTGTATCGATGGCCTTAGTAAAAGTTGGTGCCATGTTTATTAATTCGATTGAGATTTTAAGCAACAGGAATGAAGTAGAAAAAGGCTCCGAAATCGCCTATTTTTCGTTTGGATCAACGGTTGTCCTTCTTTTTGAAGCGAATACATTTACACCTGTGTTAAAAAATTTACCTTATCCTGTTCAAGTTGGTGAGTGTATTGGTTATCTTAAAGAGACTTCCACACGATAATCAGCTTGCCGTGTAAAAAGAAAAACCCCTGTTGGAGAGACTATGAAGAAACATTGATGGTGATGTTGAGGGAGCGTCGGTGAATTTCAGCTTCGATTAAGCGGATAAAATCTGGACTTAAGTTTAATTCTATGGCTTTGTGATAGGATTCTAGCAGTAGCTCATCTGATAGTTTAAACATGTCAGAATTCACCTCCATTTTCCTGTTATGATAATGGATCATCTATCAGGATACTTAGGCTATGAAACAAAAGAGTTCAATTGCTTGCTCTATAAACGTATAGTGTAGGTTGTGTTGCTTGTATACATACTCTAACAGAATTTAATGTTGAGAACAATCGTTCTCTTATCCACATTAATAAGTGGATAACTTGTGATTAGGTTGTTAATAAATAGAAATACTGTACTAAAATCAATACCAGTAATGTGAATAAAGTTATCCACATTTTTACTTGCTGTTGAAGACTGTCGAACGATTTTACTCATATCCATCATAGGCAGGAAAATGTTTTCGGATTTATTTTGAAAGAATGTTTAAAATTGGTTATGATGGTTACGGTGAAAAAAGGGAAGCAACTAGAAAAGAATAGATAGAAATGATTGTTAAACGTGTTATCGATAATGGGGTGTAAATTCGTGTTAAAGCAATTCTTGCCTAACCAACATGTAAAAAGTATTCTGGATATTCGCCCGGAAGACTTAAAAGAAAAAGGAATTAAAGCGATTATTACAGATCTTGACAATACACTTGTCGAATGGGATCGGCCACAGGCGACACCGCATGTTATTAAGTGGTTTGAAGAAATGAACAAATATCATATTAAAGTAACAATTGTTTCAAATAATAACGAAACAAGGGTAAAGGCGTTCTCCGAACCGCTAAATATAAAGTTTATTTATCGTGCAAGAAAACCGTTGGCAAAAGCATTTCATAAAGCGGCTGAAATAATGAACGTAAAGAAAGAAGAAACCGTTGTAATCGGCGATCAGCTTCTTACAGATGTGCTTGGCGGTAATCTAGGTGGCTTTCATACGATCCTAGTTGTACCGGTTGCCCAAACAGATGGCTTAGCAACCAAATTTAATCGGTTAGTCGAAAGGCAAATATTGAACTGGTTTAGAAAAAAAGGCATGCTACAATGGGAGGAATAAAATAGTTGAGTGAACAATATACATGTGTCGGATGTGGAGTGCAAATCCAAACTGATAACCCTTTGGAAATAGGCTATACACCTGCATCTGCATTACAAAAGGAACAAATTATATGTCAAAGATGCTTCCGTTTAAAGCATTATAATGAAATAGAGGATGTTAGCTTAACGGATGATGATTTTTTACGGATTCTGAATGAAATCGGTAAACGGGATGCATTAATTGTGAAAATCGTTGATATATTTGATTTTAATGGTAGCTGGCTGCCTGGACTGCATCGTTTTACAGGTAAAAATAAGGTATTACTAATTGGAAATAAAGTCGATTTAATTCCAAAAGCAGTAAAACCAAATAAATTAACCAATTGGATGAGGCAGGAGGCCAAAGAGCTTGGTCTAAAGCCAATTGATGTGTTTCTGGTAAGTGCTGCTAAAGGCCTTTATATGAAAGAGGTTGCTCAAGCGATTGATGAATATCGAGAAGGCAAGGATGTTTATATTGTCGGCTGTACAAATGTCGGAAAATCGACCTTTATTAATCGAATAATAAAAGAAGTATCAGGTGAGGATGATGTCATTACCACCTCGCATTTTCCGGGAACAACACTCGATATTATTGAAATCCCACTTTCAGATGGTCAAGTCCTAGTAGATACTCCAGGAATCATTAATCATCACCAAATGGCACATTATGTAGATAAACGGGATTTGAAGGTGATTACACCGAAGAAAGAAATAAAACCAAAGGTTTATCAATTAAATGAAGGACAAACCTTATTTTTTGGCGGACTAGGTCGTTTTGATTATATTAAGGGTGGAAGAAAATCCTTTTCATGTCATTTTTCCAATGAGCTAATGATTCATCGGACAAAGATAGAAAATGCAGACGATTTATATACGAGACAGGTAGGAGAATTGTTAACACCACCTAAAAAGGATGAATTAAATTCATTCCCAGAGTTGGTTCGACGCGAATTCACGGTTAAAGAAGGAAAGACAGATATAGTATTTTCAGGACTTGGATGGATTACTGTCCATGAACCGGGTGCTGTTGTGGCTGCATATGTTCCAAAAGGAGTTCATGCATTCATAAGAAAAGCATTAATATAGATGATGGATAAAAGATATCCGAGTGGGAGAGGTTTTTGTGAAAAAAATATATGGGGTAATTGGTGATCCAATCGCGCATTCAATGTCGCCAATCATGCATAATGATTCATTTAAACGCTACAGCATAAATGCGGATTATCTGGCCTTCCATGTAAAACAGGAAGCCTTACATGATGCGGTGAAGGGATTTAAGGCGATTCAATTAGCTGGCTTTAATGTAACGGTACCACATAAAACAACGATTATGGCTTATTTGGATGAAATTGATCCGCTTGCACAAGCAATTGGTGCCGTTAATACAGTTGTGAACGATGAAGGTAGATTTATTGGGTATAATACGGATGGAAGTGGATTTCTAGAAGGACTAAAGAAGGAAATTCCAACCCTTAAAAACCAAAAGATGCTATTGATAGGAGCTGGAGGAGCTGCGCGGGCAATTTATTACACGATGGCGCATGCAGGTGTTCAAACGATTGATATTGCGAATCGGACAGCTGAAAAAGCTGAATATCTTGTGCAAAATTGTCCCTATCCAGTAGACTCTGCTGTATTAAGTATCGAGAATGCAGAAAGAAAGCTAGCTGAATATGATTTAATTGTCCAAACGACATCCATTGGCATGCATCCTGATACGGAACGGACACCGATCTGTCTTGACGGTATCAAAAAGGATGCCTTTGTCAGTGATATTATTTATACTCCGCTTGAGACAAAGTTTCTGCGGGAGGCTAAACAAAATGGTGCGCGTACGCAAAATGGTATCTCTATGTTTGTTTACCAAGGTGCGCTGGCATTTGAAAAATGGACTGGAATACTGCCGGATACGGACAGTATGGAGTCTATTGTATTGAAACAATTGGGAGGAAAGACATGCTAACAGGAAAACAAAAACGTTTTTTACGTTCGAAAGCACATCATTTAAATCCAATCTTTCAAGTGGGAAAGGGTGGAGTAAATGAAAATATGATAAAACAAATTCGGGAGGCATTAGAAGCCCGTGAACTGATTAAAGTTACTGTGCTGCAAAATTGTGATGAGGATAGAGAAGAGGTAGCTGCTGCTATTTCACAGGGAGCAGAAGCAGAGCTTGTTCAAATCATCGGAAACATTATTGTTCTGTATAAAGAGTCAGTAGATAATAAGCAGCTTGTATTGCCATAAATGATATGGGGATGATTTTCTCTGAAAAAAATAGGTATTTTAGGAGGGACGTTCAATCCTCCTCATTTAGGACATTTAATTATTGCGAATGAAGTACAAATACAATTAGAGTTTGATGAAATATGGTTTATGCCGAATCAAGAGCCACCTCATAAAGAGACTTTAAATGGAGTGAGCGGGCAACATCGAGCAGAGATGATTCGTAGGGCTATTGCTAATAATCCAAAGTTTAAACTGCAATTAATCGAGTTAGAACGGCCAGGCAGGTCCTATACATATGATACGATGAAGCTTTTGACGGAGAAAAATGATGATCGCTTCTATTTCATTATCGGTGCTGATATGATTGAGTACCTACCTAATTGGTATAAAATCGAAGAGCTAGTCCAATTAGTAACATTTGTCGGTGTTAATAGACCTGAATATGACAAACAATCAGATTATCCAATCATCTATGTGGATGTTCCTAACATTGAGATTTCTTCATTAATGATTAGGAATAGAATAAAGAATGGAAAAAACGCCCGCTATTTCATTCCTGATTCGGTAATGGAATATATTGAGGAGAATAGGTTATATGAAACGTGAAGCAGCACTTGAAATCGTCCAAAAACAGCTTACGCCTCATCGGTACCAGCATACTTTAGGTGTAATGAAGACAGCTATTGATTTAGCAGAGCAATATGGAGTAGATGAAAGAAAGGCAGAGCTTGCCGCTATTTTTCATGATTATGCAAAATTCCGTGATAAAGATGAAATGAAGTCTATCATTGCCGCTCAAAAAATGGACTCTGAACTGCTTAACTATAACAGTGAGCTTTGGCATGCTCCGGTAGGTGCCTATTTGGCCGAAAAAGAAGCTGGTATCACTGATACAGAAGTACTGGATGCAATTCGTTACCATACATCAGGTCGTCCAAATATGACCAAACTAGAAAAAATAATCTATCTTGCTGATTATATTGAGCCGGGTAGGCATTTTCCAGGAGTGGAAGAAGTAAGGGAAATAGCTGAGAAGGATTTAAATCAAGCTTTATTACAGGCATTAAGAAATACGATTATGTTCCTTTTGAAAAAAAATCAGCGTATTTTTCCGCTCACATTTCTTACGTATAACGATTTGATTAATAAGGAGGATTGATTACATGAATGAACGCCAATTATTGGAGGTTGCTGTTAAGGCAGCAGATGATAAAAGAGCAGAAGATATTGTTGTCTTAAATATGCAGGGCATTTCACTGGTAGCTGATTATTTTATTATTTGTCACGGAAATTCAGATAAACAAGTCCAGGCTATTGCAGGGGAAATGAAGGATAAGGCAGAGGAATTTGGCTATTCTATTAAACGAGTCGAGGGCTTCGACGAAGCAAAATGGATTCTTGTTGACCTTGGTGATATCATTGCGCATATTTTCCATAAAGACGAAAGAAGCTATTATAACCTAGAACGCCTTTGGGGAGACGCCCCAATAGAACATATACAGAGTGAGCTCAATCAATGACATATGGAAAGTTCGCATATCTTTATGATGAATTAATGAAGGACGTCCCGTATGAGAAATGGGTCGGATTTATTAATAAACAGGCATCAATGTATGGTGTGAAAGGAAAGAATCTGCTCGATTTAGCCTGTGGGACAGGTGAGTTATCCATTCAATTGGCAGACAATGGCTATAGTGTGACTGGTGTTGACCTTTCTGCAGATATGCTGGCAGTGGCCAAGGAAAAGGCGGAAGAAAAAGGCCATTCATTACTTCTTATCGAGCAGGATATGTCAGAGTTAGAAGGTCTGGACCTCTACGACATCATCGGCATTTTTTGTGACTCACTTAATTATTTACAAACAGAAAATGCTGTTATGCAGACATTTGAACGAGTATTTCAACACCTAAAGCCTGGAGGATTGTTTTTGTTTGATGTCCACTCAATCTATAAAATGAATCATTTATTTATTGACCAAACTTACGCTTATAACGGTGAGGATGTCAGTTATATTTGGCAATGCTTTGTAGGCGAGTACCCGGACAGTGTTGAACATGAATTAACCTTTTTCCATTTGGACTCTCGTACAAACCAGTATCAGCGCTATGATGAGCTCCATGTACAGCGTACCTTTTCTATCGAGCAATATGAAACATGGCTATCAAAGGCAGGTTTTGAGCTACTCGAGATTTCAGCCGATTTTCTCGATTCTAAGCTGAATGCAGAGTCTGAGAGAATTTTCTTTACAGCGCGAAAACGGTAAGTATGAAATAACTACAAAAATCTACCTGCGTGATAAGTGACAACAAGATTGACCTTCGAAATATAAATGAGAATGGTCTCATATCGCGCAGGTTTTAATATTTGACACAAAGATCGACAAAAAAGTGATTTGACAGGAAGGAATTGTTCATTATACAGCGAATTACTTAATTGTATATTGACTCCTTAATTCTGCTAGGTCATCCTCAAATTTTAAATGGGTTGCCTGAAAGACATGCTCAAAGACATCTCCAAGTTCATTTTCCAGTACTTTAATTCCTTCTCCCGTAATACCTCCTTTAACGCAAACCTTTTCTTGAAGTGTTGGCAGAGTATAATGGCCCTGTCGAAGTAATTCTCCTAAACCTATTAACATTTCACTTGCTAGAATGGTCGCTTTGTCTTGGTCAATTTTCGTTTCATGGACAGCAGCTCGAATAAAACGCTGAGTTAAATAGCTAAAGAAAGCAGGACCACAGCTGACAATATCTGAGGCAACTCTAGTAATATCCTCTGAGATTTCAACTGGAGTAGAAATATGATTAAAAAGTGCAATGATTGATTTCTTCCATTGTTCTGTACAGTTTAATCCAAATGATACTAATGTAACACCGGCAAGTGCCCTGTTCGTAATGCTTGGTATCACTCTAGCTACTGAGCAGGGGAGAACGGATTCAAGCTGCTCTACATTGATCGGACTCGTTATTGAAATAACACATTTTTCTTCTGTAAGACATGGTTGAAGTTTTTTCGTTACGTGATACACATCATGTGGCTTAACACAAATAAAAATTAAATCACAAGCTTTACCTATTTTCTCTATGTCCTTCGTTATTCGTATTTCTGGATATAATTGTTTTAGGGTAAAAGCCTTTGACAGGGTTCTATTCGTAATCATTATGGAGGAAGGGGAAACTGCCTTTCCGTCCACTAATGCTTCCGTTAAGATTCTCCCCATATTTCCTGTTCCAATAATCCCGACTTCCATAGTACCACCCTCCTTTACAGACCCACTCTCATATCATGCTATGTGTAAATTCTTGGATTTATGCTTATTCCCAAAACCCATATTTCTTAAAGGAAAGGATGTTCAAGATGATGGAATGGCTAAAAGGAAATAAAATGTATCTTTTGATTGCTATCCTCGTAGTCATAACGGTAGCAATTTTTTTCCTCGTCCCCTTAGATAAGGATCAATCAGAGAGTGGAATCTCTGATGCTTGGACGGAAAACGAGGCTGATATTCTGATTGAGGACAAGCAGGCTGAATGGGGAGAAGACAGAATCTCGGAAGAAAAGGAGCGGATTTTCATTGATATCAAAGGGGCGGTTGCATCTCCTGGTCTGTATGAAGCGCATTCTGGGGATCGTGTTCTAGACGTTGTCAATCAAGCAGGTGGACTTCTGGAAACAGCTGATCAAAATAACGTAAATTTCGCTATGCGGGTAGTTGACGAAATGGTTATATATATTCCAATGCTGGGTGAAGCAGGGGAGCCAGTAGCTGCAATACCTGGGGCATCTCCAGCTACTGCTTCTGGAGGGGAAAACCTTGTCAATCTTAATACAGCATCTAGTGCTGAATTAGAAACCTTACCTGGAGTGGGACCTGCAAAAGCATCAGCCATTTTAGAATATCGTGAAACAAATGGTCGTTTTCGCTCAATTGAAGAGCTAATGGAAATCAGTGGAATTGGAGAAAAAACATTTGAAAAATTGAAGGAGCATATTTCTGTTTACTAGGATAGTCTATGTCTATCAGTCATGATACAATTATGAACGAATTCGTTTATTAGCAAGGCTGTAATCAGAGTCATTAGTAAAAGGAGAAAAACAATCATGACAATGAGAAGAAAAAGCTGGGATAACTATTTTCTTGATATTGCAGAAGAGGTTGGGACACGCTCTACATGTCCTAGGCTTCATGTCGGCTGTGTGATTGTAAAGGACAAGCATATTGCCTCAACTGGCTACAATGGTTCCATTCATGGTCATGACCATTGTGAGGATGTCGGCTGTTTAATTAATGAGCAAGGAAGATGTATTCGTACACTCCACGCTGAAGAGAATGCAGTTCTGCATGCTGATAGAGGGCTGTTAAAAGGTGCAACTGCCTATGTTACACATGAACCATGTGAAAAGTGTGCAAAGACACTCGCACAATCAGGAATAGCTAGAATTGTTTATCGGGATGCCTATCCGAACAAGTGGAATGACATCTTTTTAAAGGATATTGAAGTGGTTCACCTTCCTAAAAAAGAATCGTAGCTGTACGATTTAACTTCATTCAGCCTTCATCCTCCACTTCTACAAGTGGGGGATGAAGGCAAATGGTACTTCGATTCAGTGGGGGTTCAAACCCTGGCTGAATGAAGTTAAGCCTCCGGCGAGTCATGCGATTTTTTTAAGGTAGCTTATCGAGCGAACTCGATAAAAATCCGGACGCAAATTTGACGGGCGAATTTGCTTATACGGAGCCTTGTTCCTGAATGACTGTCATGTACAGAATCAATATGAAACAAGCTCCGTATGCTTGAGGAGACCTAACATATGAATCAGACTATCTTTTTTGCTATCATTGGTTTTTTAGGGATTATGGCTTCATTTCAAAGCATCCCTATATTTTTAGTTCTTTTTTGCTTCTATTTAATATTTCTTATTAAGGTCAAAAAATATCGTTTTGTTCAAGTGTTGGCAGGGATTTGTTTGTTTGCTGTTTTTTTCATTCGAGCTGAAATAGAGCTTGCCCATAACAAAACAAATTTAACTGGAAATGAAGAGAGCTTTGAGCTCTTTATTAATGAACTGGTCGATATAGACGGAGATCGTTTGACAATGAAGGTAGCTGACCGCAGAAGATCAGAAAATCTCTTGCTGAAATATCGGATTCGGACAGAAGATGAAAAACGATTATTAGAACAATTAGCGCCAGGTACAATCTGTACTGTGAAAGGAAACCTTAAAGAACCTTCCACTGCAACAAATAAGAATGCCTTCGATTATAAAGTCTATTTAAAGCATAATCGAATCCATTGGATTCTGGAGCCGGACCAAATCAATGTCACCGCCTGCAAGCAGGATCCTACCCTGTTAACAAGCTTAAGGAAGCTTCGGCAAGCTGGAATTCATTATTTACAAGCCTATTTTCCAGCAGAAACCATTCCATTGGCTGCTGCTCTCCTCTTTGGTACAAGTGATTTACTTTCCTCGGACACAATGGATCATTATCGAGACCTTGGTCTTGTCCATTTACTAGCCATTTCAGGCCTCCACATTGCTATCATTGTAGCCATTGTCAACTTTTGCTTGCTTCGCATTGGAATCACCCGAGAAAAAAGTATTGTTATCTTAATCCTGTGTTTACCTATTTATTGTATTCTAACGGGTGCTTCTCCTTCGATAAATCGTGCGGTCCTCATGACCATGCTGCTACTGATTGGAAAACGTTGGGGGAAGGGTCATCAGCTACAATCATTAGATGTAATCAGTCTTACATTTCTTCTGTATCTCCTCATATCTCCATTATCGATTTATCATATTGGTTTTCAGCTATCATATCTTGTTACCTTCACATTACTGATTTCAAGTATTCATTTACTAAAAAGACATAGCCATCCTGTTACGCTTTTACTATCTACTTCATTTCTGTCGATGCTTATTTCGGCGCCATTATTACTGTATTTCTTCTTCGAATTCTCCATTATCACTTTGTTCGTAAATCTTCTTTACATTCCACTTTTTAATCTGATTATCCTGCCATATGTATTGTTTGGGTTTGTGCTTCATTTATGTTTGGGTAGTATCGTTAATCCTATTCTCATTCCGTTAAATGGCATAATCCTTTTAACTAACACAGTAGCAGAAAAGATTTCTTTATTGCCCCTCAATACAGTTGTATTAGGAAGGCCAAATCAAGCATTCCTTTTCCTTTATTGCTGGGGCGTTGTTATTTTTCTAATTTTATGGGAAAAGGGTGGGAAGGGAGTACAGAAATTCATTATTTTTTTACTGCCCTTCTTCCTTTTTTTATGTCAATACACGGTGATGGCAGCTTCATCAATAGGAGAGGTTACCTTTTTAGATGTTGGTCAGGGAGATTGTATTTATATTAGACTTCCTTATGGAAAAGGACATTATCTTATTGATACCGGAGGGAATATTCCGTTTGAAAGAGAGCCGTGGCAGGAAAGGGATGGTTATGAGACAGGGGAGGATACGGTAGTACCTTTTTTAAAGAGTAAAGGAGTCACTACCATTGATAAACTAATCTTGTCACATGGAGATACAGATCACGCAGGTGGTGCGAAAGCAGTCCTAAAGGAATTAAGAATCCGTGAAATGGTGCTCCCTGATATACAAGAAAAAAGTGTAATGGAGCTTGAGCTTATTCAAATGGCAAGAAAAAAGAAAACAGCGATACATTATGCACATGATGGGGACAGCTGGCAGGTGGATGAAAATCAGTTTTATATATTGTCACCGCAGGAAAAGAGTAATGAATCAGGGAATAATGGATCGGTTGTCCTATATACCGTACTTGGAGGTGTTTCTTGGCTGTTTACCGGAGATTTAGAAAAGGAAGGTGAAGCAAGACTTATTAAGAAGTATCCACGCCTTTCTGTTGATGTTTTAAAAATTGGGCATCATGGCAGTAAAACATCCACAACGGAGGCTTTTATTAATCAATTATCACCAAGAGTGGCTGTTATTTCTGTTGGGAAGAAGAACAA
Organism: Bacillus tuaregi; assembly: GCF_900104575.1. NCBI lineage: Bacteria > Bacillati > Bacillota > Bacilli > Caryophanales > Bacillaceae > Bacillus > Bacillus tuaregi. The sequence goes on along the minus strand of NZ_LT629731.1, from coordinate 3,272,073 downwards.
CTTCCGTCATCCACATCCTGATGTCATGGAGCGGTTAGAAAAAAGGAAAATAAGAGTATTTAGAACAGATGTAAATGGGGCAATTACTTACACATTCAAAAAAGAGGCAGGCACCTTTTCTGTTCATAACCCATAAGATATGGATATAACAAAAGAAAAGAGACTACTACATGTAGTCTCTTGATTGGAAGCTATGTAATATTAGGATCCAATGAATTGAATAACAGTTGCGATAATAAATAATGTTGCGAAAAATCCGAATGAAACAATAAAGCCTACCCCTGAATCGATTGCATCATTACGTTTACTTTGGACATTTTGTTCAAATTCGTTCACAATTTTCCCCCCCCTAATATTCTGATAATAGTATAAGCGATTGGAAAGAAAAAATCTACACCTCAATCAATACACTTCCTTAACTGACAACAGTTGTCACTAATATATGAAATTCTGCAGGTCAAAATAAAAGTATCGTGATACCGTCAAGCCTTTATGTTTCCTAGGACTTAAGGGCTGGCGTTCAATATAGATTAGGAATTGGTGCTTTTAGGTAGTACCAATTCCTTTGGATTACTTGTCAAATCTCCTTTGCTTCTTTACGATATAGGTAGATGATAGTTGGAAATTGATCGGAGCGAGGAATATGATTTTTGAATTGTGGAAGTCGATAAAAAGGAAAGATTTTGGACTTGTTTATTTATTAGCTGGAAAAGAGTCGTTTCTCATTAACGAAACAAAACAGCTCCTTATTAATCAAGTGCTTCATGAGGAAGAGACTGAGTTTAATTTATCCAGCTACGACCTTGGGGAAACGCCGATAGAATTAGCGCTAGAGGATGCTGAAACATTTCCCTTTATGGGGGAAAGAAAGCTGCTTTTTTTACATAATCCGCATTTTCTAACTTCCGAGAAAACAAAGGAAAAGGTTGAACATAATTTGGCAAGGCTTGAGGCTTATATAAAAGAGCCTGCACCGTATTCAATTGTTGTTTTTGTGGCGCCTTATGAAAAATTGGATGACCGAAAAAAGCTGACAAAAGAGTTAAAGAAAAATGCGATTACGTTTGAAGCCAATAAACTATCCGAGGCTGAGTTGAAAAAATGGATTCGCTCCAGAGCTGAATATAATGGAGTTACCATTGAGCCTGAGGCAGCAGAGCTAATGCTAACTCTTGTGGGGACAAATTTATTTATGCTTACAAGTGAAATAGACAAGATTGCCTTGTATATTGGGAAAGGGTTAACCATTGATGCAAAAACGGTTGACCTTCTTGTTTCACGTTCATTAGAGCAGAATATTTTTACATTAGTTGATAAGATTGTCTCGCGAAACATTGAAGATGCCTTACGCATTTATTATGACCTTTTAAAACTCAATGAAGAACCAATTAAAATATTGGCCGTTATTACCAATCAGTTCCGCCTGATTTATCAGGTCAAGGAGCTGGCCAAGCGAGGCTATGGACAAAAGCAAATAGCTACTCATTTGAAAGTCCATCCATTTCGTGTGAAGCTGGCTGCAGGACAAGCCCAAAAGTTTGCTGAGAAAGAATTGCTTCGAATTATGAAACAATTAGCAGAGGCAGATTATCAGATGAAAACGGGTAAAATGAATAAAGAAATGCTGATAGAATTATTTTTACTCAAATTAAAAGACCCGGTATAAAAAGGCTGTTCCCAAAGGGAACAGCCTTTTTATATCAATTATGCATTTAAAGAGTTTAATTTTTTCATTAGACGTGCTTTCTTTCTTGAAGCAGCATTTTTATGGATAAGTCCTTTTGCAGCTGCCTTGTCTAATTTACGTGCGGCATCTGCATAAGTGCTTGTAGCTGCAGTAGCATCGCTATTCACAACTGCTGCTTCTACTTTTTTCACAGCAGTACGCATATCAGATTTAATCGTATTGTTTTGCGCATTTCTTTTTTCAGTTGTTTTAACACGTTTGATAGCTGATTTAATATTTGGCATTCGGTTCACCTCCTAAGAAAAACATCGAGATTATATGAACTCGATTTTGCATCTAATAACCAATTGCAACAAAAGATATTTTATCAAATACAGGTCAAGATTGCAATACTACTTCTTTTTTTTACGATTGATTCCCACCCTCCAAATATTGTTATTTATCGAGCTCAGGTAATTCGGACGCAAATTCGACGGGAGAATTTGATATAGGTTTCCTTATGAGAAGGAAGATATTGAATGATTTCCATTTTTTCGGCAAAGATATTAATAAATGAGTAGGGGGGATTGTTTTGAAGGAATCCATTGATTTAAGTCAATATTCTGTTCGTACAGATCTTGCCATTGAAGCAAGGGAGATGGTCCTTAATGAGAAGAATATCAGTGACCAAGAGGATCTTTCCCACATTGAAGGGGTTATTATTAAAGAAAAGGAAGAAAATGATATAAAAGTATCCTTTGTCGAAGTGACGAAAGAAGGAGAAAATGTTATTGGTAAAAAAGAAGGAAAATACTTAACGATTGAAGTAGTAGGAATTAGACAAAGTGATACGGAGCTGCAAAAAAAGGTAGAGGAAGTTTTTGCAAGAGAATTCTCTCACTTTTTAAAACAAAATGGAATTAAGGAAAATGCCTCTTGTTTAATAGTAGGACTTGGTAACTGGAATGTAACTCCAGATGCATTAGGTCCACAGGTCTGTGAAAATATCCTTGTGACAAGACATCTATATAAGCTTCAGCCTGAAAGTGTTGAAGAGGGTTTTCGTCCTGTTAGCGCCCTTGCTCCAGGTGTTATGGGTCTGACAGGAATTGAAACGAGCGATATTATTTTTGGAGTGGTTGAAAAAACGAAGCCTGATTTTGTCATTGCCATTGATGCGCTAGCATCAAGGTCTATTGAAAGGGTTAACTCAACGATTCAGATTTCCGACACAGGTATTCACCCCGGTTCGGGAGTAGGGAATAAACGTAAAGAGATCAGTAAAGAAACACTAGGAATTCCAACTTTTGCTATCGGTGTACCCACAGTGGTGGATGCGGTTTCCATTACAAGCGATACAATCGACTTTATTCTGAAGCATTTTGGTAAAGAACTCCGTGAAGGGAACCGTCCTTCACGGGCATTAGCACCGGCAGGTATGACCTTTGGAAAACGTAAGAAGCTGACAGATGAAGATTTACCTGAGGAGCAGCATCGAAAAACTTTTCTGGGCATGGTGGGAACACTTGAGGATGAAGAAAAGCGAAAATTAATTTATGAGGTATTGGCACCGCTTGGGCATAACTTGATGGTCACTCCGAAAGAGGTTGATGTTTTTATCGAAGACATGGCTAATCTATTGGCGAATGGACTGAATGCCAGTTTACACGGCTCTATTAACCAGGAGAATGCCGGTTTCTATACAAGATAAAGAAGCAGCCGCCACAAATTGTGGCGGTTTTTAGTCGATTTCATCTCCTCCAAGGGACTTTCGCACAAAAAGTTTTCGTTCTACCTAATCTAGCAACTACATATGATTTAGTAGACTTGCTTGGGAGAGGTGGAACAAGTGAAATTTATCAAATCAGGTCAGATGATGATAACCGTTAAAGGGACTAGTTTGCTAAAGGTGACAGCAGGATTTATTGGCTTTCTTCTATTTATTTTCCTAATCAGTGGGCTCTTGACGGTTTTGAAACCAGAATACCGGCCGGCGTCATCATCTGTGCATTCTGCCGCAACAAATATAACAGGAGATATGCTCTATCATTTAATTGGCTGGGAAAATCATTATTTCTTACGAGGATTGCCGGAATCTAGTCCAGCACCAGAACCTGCTCAATATTTATTTAAGCTTTCGACCAATGTTAATCTTGATGATCCCCGTAGCTTATTGGGCAGGGAACTTCCGGCTTTTTCATTATTTGATACACAAATACTAGTCGCTGGAGAAGGAACTGACTATACAAATATGCCGATAGAATCTGCACCGCCGCTTGAAGTCTTACAGGCAGAGAAGGAAGCAGCCCTGCAAAATACGGAAGAGATTGATGGACAAGCTAGACAAGATGCTGATGTACCGCCTAATACGACTGGGGACCGTAAAGTGGTTTATGTGTATTTTACCCATAATCGTGAATCCTTTCTCCCACACTTGAAGGGTGTAACAGACCCGAATATGGCGTTTCATTCTCAATTAAATGTGACAAATATTGGGGACAAGCTGAAGGAAGAGCTGGAAAAAAGAGGGGTTGGTACGGTTGTTGATAAGACCGATGTGCAGGCAAATTTAACCAACAAAGGCTTGAATTATGCGCAATCCTATCAAGAATCAAGAGCGGTAGTAGAGGCTGCTGTAACAGAGAATCGCGATTTAAACTATTTAATTGATATCCATCGTGATTCCCGCCGTAAAAAGGATACAACAAAGGAAATGAATGGTAAATCGTATGCGAAGCTGGCTTTTATTGTGGGCGGAGAGCATGCGAACTACGAAAAAAACCTGACCTTTGCTAATGAACTTCAAGAAATGCTTGATCAAAAATATATCGGTTTAAGCCGGGGCGTATTTACGAAAAAGGGAGCCGGAACAAATGGAAAGTTTAATCAGGATTTATCTGAAAAAGCCATACTTGTAGAATTTGGCGGTGTGGATAATACCTTTGAAGAACTCTATAATTCGGCCGAGGTTTTGGCAGATGTTATTAGTGAATACTATTGGCAGGCAGAAAAGGTTGATGGAGAAGGTCCAGTAAACGAAAGCTAGAAAGTGAGTGACCGGTAATGAAAATGTTTATGCTAAAATCGATGCTAATAGCAGCTCTTATGTTTGTCTCTGTTCTATTTGGAATGGAGCAAGCAAATGTCGGGATTCAAAACATGAAGGGGTATTCGAATGACCAATTCAATGGAGCCTTTACACTAAAGGAAAGTGCAGATGGTGAATTAGAGGCTTCTATTCTTGGTAAGGATGTCTCTAGTCATGATTTAGAGAAGAAAAAAAAGGAACTGGAAGAAATGAAGGCCTTTAATTTTTTTTCCTCTTTAGGTAAAAATCTGGCGGGGGCTCTATCCTTCGCAACAGAGAAAATCATTCAACTAATAACCGGTCTGTTTACTGGCGAAAAATAGTATGGCGAACACTCTTGAAGTAGACAGTAAACCATGATTGAATCTTCGGTTTCCTGCTGTTATAATCAAAAATAGTGCAAAAGTGGAAGTTTAGTAGGAGTGAACGATATGAACAGAGAAGCTAGGCTAAAAAGGCAAGAAAAAATTCGTAATTTCTCCATCATCGCTCATATCGACCATGGAAAATCGACATTGGCAGATAGGATTTTAGAAAAAACGAATGCATTAACAAAACGTGAAATGAAGGATCAGCTCCTTGATTCTATGGATTTAGAACGAGAAAGAGGAATTACGATTAAATTAAATTCTGTCCAGCTGAAATATCAGGCTAAGGATGGAGAAATTTATACCTTCCATTTAATAGATACTCCAGGACACGTAGACTTTACCTATGAAGTGTCCCGAAGTCTTGCGGCATGTGAAGGTGCCATACTTGTCGTAGATGCTGCACAGGGAATTGAGGCTCAAACATTAGCAAATGTATATTTGGCATTAGATAATGATTTGGAAATTGTTCCGGTTATTAATAAAATTGATTTACCAAGTGCAGATCCTGAACGGGTTAGACAAGAAATTGAGGATGTCATTGGTTTGGATGCCTCTGATGCAGTGTTAGCTTCTGCTAAAGCGGGTATCGGTATTGAAGAAATTCTTGAGCAAATCGTTGAAAAAGTACCGGCACCAACCGGTGATCCCGATGCTCCTTTAAAGGCTTTGATTTTTGATTCACTTTATGATGCCTATCGCGGAGTTGTAGTCTATATCCGAATTGTGGACGGTACTGTTAAAGTCGGCGATAAAATAAAAATGATGGCGACAAATAAAGAGTTTGAAGTAACTGAAATTGGTGTTTATAATCCAAGAGCCTGTGCTGTTGATGAACTAACAGTAGGTGATGTCGGATATTTAGCTGCCTCCATTAAAAATGTCGGCGACACTCGAGTTGGTGATACGATTACCAATGCTAAAAATGGGGCAACAGAATCCTTACCAGGGTATAGAAAGCTAAACCCAATGGTATACTGCGGTTTATATCCAATTGATAACGCCCGCTTCAATGATTTGCGTGAAGCACTTGAAAAGCTTCAATTAAATGATTCGGCGCTTCAATTTGAGCCAGAAACATCACAGGCACTGGGCTTTGGTTTCCGCTGCGGATTTTTAGGTCTCCTGCATATGGAAATTATCCAGGAACGGATTGAGCGTGAATTTAAAATTGATTTAATTACAACGGCGCCAAGTGTTATTTATGATGTGGTTATGACAGATGGTTCGAACGTGAGTGTAAGTAATCCTTCTGAAATGCCGGATCCACAAAAAATTGACAGAATTGAAGAGCCATATGTTAAAGCAACTATGATGGCACCGAACGATTATGTTGGTACAATTATGGAGCTTTGTCAAAGCAAACGCGGAAATTTTTTGAATATGGACTATATGGATGAATCTCGTGTAGCTATCATTTATGAAATTCCCCTTTCAGAAATTGTGTATGATTTCTTTGATCAGTTAAAATCAAGTACAAAGGGTTATGCTTCCTTTGATTATGAATTAATTGGCTATAAGCCGTCTAAACTTGTAAAAATGGATATTCTATTGAATGGTGAAAAGGTCGATGCATTAAGCTTTATCGTACATAAAGATTTTGCGTATGATCGTGGTAAGGTTATTGTTGAAAAGCTGAAGGAGCTTATTCCACGTCAGCAGTTTGAGGTACCGGTACAAGCCGCAGTAGGACAAAAAATTATTGCAAGAACAAATATAAAATCTATCGGTAAAAACGTGTTAGCTAAATGTTATGGGGGCGATATTTCCCGTAAACGTAAGCTATTGGAAAAGCAAAAAGAGGGTAAAAAACGGATGAAGCAGGTTGGGTCCGTTGAAGTGCCTCAGGAGGCTTTTATGGCTGTTTTGAAGATGGACGATAGCTCTAACTCAAAGAAATAGTAAACAGAATAATCCGAGAGAGGTCTGGTGGTCTTCATGATTTGGAGAGTCATTAGCCTCTTTTTCATATATTAAGGAGAGTAGCATGATGATAAAAGCTGCATATATACACATCCCATTTTGTGAGCATATATGTCATTACTGTGATTTTAATAAGGTTTTTTTAAAGGGACAGCCAGTGGATGAGTACTTAACTGCACTTGAAAAGGAAATAATAATAACACTCTCTGAGCTACCTGAATCGAAGATTCAAACCGTTTTTGTTGGGGGAGGAACACCCACCGCCTTAAACGAAAGCCAACTGGAAAGATTATGCTTCATTATTCGTGAACATATTCCATTCGCTGATAGAGTTGAATTTACGTTTGAAGCTAACCCTGGAGATTTATCCTTTGAAAAGCTAAAAATACTAAATAACTCGGGTGTGAACCGGCTTAGCTTTGGTGTCCAATCCTTTAACGAAGAACTGCTGAAGAAAATAGGTAGAGTTCATAAAGCGGAGGATGTATTTCACTCCGTTGAAGCAGCAAGAAAGGCTGGGTTTCAAAATATTAGTCTCGATTTAATGTACGGGTTGCCTGGTCAAACCATAGCTGAATTTAATGAAACCTTACAAACGGCATTTACTCTGGAAACAACCCATTTTTCAGGGTATTCATTGATTATTGAGCCGAAAACAATCTTTTATCAGCTGATGCAAAAGGGAAAGCTGCATGTACCTGAAGAGGATGAAGAGGCAGCTATGTACGAAATACTAATTGAGCAAATGGAAAAACATGGATACCATCAATATGAGATAAGCAATTTTGCTAAAAAAGGCTTTGAAAGCATTCATAATTTAACCTATTGGAATAATGAACATTATTTTGGTTTTGGTGCCGGTGCCCATAGCTATTTGAACGGAGTCCGACGGTCCAATTACGGTCCATTGAAAAAATACATGACTCCACTTGAAGAGGGTATGCTCCCCATTATTGAGGAAAACAAGCTGAGTGAAAAAGAAATGTGGGAAGAAGAGATGTTTCTTGGGTTGCGAAAGATAAAAGGTGTTTCCATTAGTCGTTTTCAAGCCAAATTTGGACAGAATCCGCTTGAAATCTTTAATCAAGAAATTGAAATGCTCATAAATAAAAAATTGCTACAAATAAGTCATAACCATATATATCTAACAAAACGGGGCCGTTTTTTAGGAAACGAGGTTTTTCAGGCATTTTTATAGGAAAGAAGAGTAAATATTGCTTTTAGCAGAAGTTGTATTTATATTGACATTCTGCCCTTATATTTGATATTTTAATATTAGAATTAGCACTCGCAAGTTATGAGTGCTAACAGAGGTGATGAATATGTTAACGGATCGACAACTGCTTATTCTGCAAGTGATCGTTGATGATTTCATCCATTACGCCCAACCGGTTGGATCTAGAAGCTTGGCAAAAAAGGATGAGATATCTTTCAGTTCAGCCACAATTCGTAATGAAATGGCAGACTTAGAAGAATTGGGATTTATTGAAAAAACACATACATCTTCCGGTAGAATACCGTCTGAAAAAGGTTATCGATATTATGTCGATCATTTACTTTCGCCGCAGAAGCTAAATTTTCAAGATATCCATAAAGTAAAATCGGTTTTTGCTGAACGGATCTATGAAATGGAAAAAATTGTGCAAAAATCAGCAAAAATCCTATCTGAGCTTACGAATTATACAGCTATTGTACTTGGTCCTGCTGTGAGGGAAAATAAATTACGCAAAATTCAAATCGTTCCACTGAATCAAGAAACAGCAGTGGCTATCATTGTAACTGATACAGGTCATGTGGAAAATAAAATATTCCATTTGCCTGAATCGATGAATGCAAGTGATCTTGAGAAGACGGTCAATATTTTAAATGAGCGTCTGGCTGGGGTACCGCTTGACAGCTTAAACAATAAATTATTTCTGGAAATTGCTGCTCTACTGCGCCGCCACATTGAAAACTATGATATTATGCTGAATATCATTGGTGATTCCTTAAAGGTATCGCATAATGAAAAGCTATTCTTTAGCGGTAAAACGAATATGCTAAACCAGCCTGAGTTTCACGACATTGAGAAAGTTCGTAACCTACTGGACTTAATTGATCAGGAAAAGGATTTTTATGAGATTATTCGTAAAAATCCAAGTGGTATACATGTTAAAATTGGTCGTGAAAATGTTAATTCAGCCTTGGAGGATTGCAGTTTTATTACGGCATCCTATTCAATTGGCAAAGAGCAGTTGGGCTCCATTGCCATTCTTGGACCAACGAGAATGGAATATTCCAGAGTGATTAGTTTAATGCAATTGTTATCCCATGACTTATCTACAGTCTTAACTAAGTTGTATCAAATGAAATAGACGTGGAAATATTGTTAAGGGTGGAATAAGCCATTTCCATCCCTTTCAATATGTTTTCATATATTAATTTATTTAGAAACTAATAAATCCTTTTGAGGAGGTGACAAATGGTGTCAGAAAAAGATTTAAAGACTGCTGAAGATGCAGTTGAGGCTACAGAAGAAGTGGATGCGATTGAAGAGGTCTTTGCTGAAGAGCCTGTAATGGAAGAAGCTAACGAACAGCCTTTGCAAAAAGAAATAGATGAATTAAAAAAGCAAAACGCTGAATTACAAGCAAAGCTAGATGAAGCAGAGAATCGGATTCTTCGTATTCAGGCTGATTTTGAAAATTCTCGTCGCCGTGCAAGACTTGATCTTGAAGCGAGTGAAAAATATAAGGCACAAAGCTTGATTACTGATCTTTTGCCTGCTATTGATAACTTCGAAAGAGCACTAAAGATGGAAGCTGAAAATGAACAGGCTAAGTCATTATTACAGGGTGTGGAAATGGTCTACAGAGGACTGCTTGAGGCTCTTAAGAACGCAGGTGCAGAGCAAATTGAAGCAGTTGGGAAAGAGTTTGACCCACATATTCATCAAGCAGTTATGCAGGTTGAGGATGAGAATTTTGGAACAAACATCGTCGTGGAAGAATTCCAAAAAGGCTATCTCTTAAAGGACAGAGTCATCCGTCCGTCAATGGTAAAAGTAAATCAGTAATCTACATATCGATTGGGAGGAAAGGAATATGAGCAAAATCATTGGTATTGACTTAGGAACTACAAACTCCTGTGTGGCTGTCATGGAGGGCGGCGAACCGAAGGTTATTCCAAATCCAGAAGGAAACCGGACAACACCATCTGTTGTCGCATTTAAAAATGGCGAAAGACAGGTTGGGGAAGTAGCAAAGCGTCAAGCAATTACAAATCCAAATACGATTATTTCAATTAAACGTCATATGGGTACGAATCATAAAGAGGAAATTGAAGGTAAAGAATATAGTCCGCAGGAAATTTCTGCAATCATTCTGCAGAATTTAAAAGCGACTGCTGAAGCCTATTTAGGTGAAGAAGTAACCAAAGCAGTTATTACCGTTCCAGCCTATTTTAATGATGCAGAGCGTCAAGCAACAAAAGATGCTGGTAAAATTGCCGGTCTTGAAGTAGAACGTATTATCAACGAGCCAACGGCTGCAGCACTTGCTTATGGTCTTGATAAGACAGACGAAGATCAAACGATCCTGGTATTTGACCTCGGCGGCGGTACGTTTGACGTATCGATTCTAGAGCTTGGTGATGGTGTATTCGAGGTGAAAGCAACAGCTGGTGACAACCGTCTTGGTGGTGACGACTTCGACCAAGTCATTATTGATTATTTAGTAGATGAATTCCGTAAAGAAAATGGAATTGACCTATCTAAAGATAAAATGGCTGTACAGCGTTTGAAGGATGCGGCTGAGAAAGCGAAAAAAGATTTATCTGGTGTAACAAGCACACAAATTTCATTACCATTTATTACAGCGGGAGAAGCTGGTCCACTTCACTTAGAAGTGACATTATCACGTGCTAAATTTGATGAGCTATCTTCTCATCTGGTTGAACGTACAATGGGGCCAACTCGTCAGGCCTTAAGTGATGCAGGTCTTTCAACGTCAGAAATTGATAAAGTCATCCTTGTTGGTGGTTCAACTCGTATTCCTGCTGTTCAGGAAGCAATCAAGAAGGCAACGGGAAAAGAGCCTCATAAAGGTGTAAACCCTGATGAAGTGGTAGCAATGGGTGCTGCTGTTCAGGGCGGTGTTATCACAGGTGACGTTAAGGATGTAGTATTACTTGATGTAACTCCGCTATCACTTGGAATTGAAACAATGGGTGGAGTATTCACGAAGCTAATTGATCGTAATACAACCATTCCAACTTCAAAATCTCAAGTGTTCTCTACGGCTGCTGATAATCAAACAGCAGTAGATATTCATGTGCTACAGGGTGAACGCCCAATGGCTAATGACAACAAAACACTCGGACGTTTCCAATTAAGTGATATTCCACCAGCACCAAGAGGAATTCCACAAATCGAGGTATCATTTGATATTGATAAAAACGGTATTGTTAACGTGCGTGCTAAAGACCTTGGTACAAATAAAGAACAAACGATTACGATTAAATCTTCTACTGGTTTAACAGATGAGGAAATTGAAAAAATGGTCAAAGAAGCTGAAATGAACGCTGAGTCAGATAAGAAGCGTAAAGAAGAAGTTGAGCTTCGCAATGAAGCAGACCAGCTTGTTTTCCAAACAGAAAAAACAATTAAAGACCTTGAAGGTAAAGTGGACGAAGCAGAGGTTCAAAAGGCTAATACAGCAAAAGACGAACTGAAAGCAGCTATCGAGAAAAATGATCTTGATGAAATTCGCACGAAAAAAGATGCCTTACAAGAGATTGTTCAAAACCTATCTGTCAAACTATATGAAGAAGCAGCAAAACAAGCGCAAGCAGCACAGGGAGCAGAAGGCGAAAGCGCTCCGAAAGATGACAATGTAGTTGATGCAGAGTTCGAAGAAGTAAAAGACGATAAGTAATTATAGTCTTTTGCCAAGCCACACTTGTGATATAGGACTGGATGGCTTGGAGTGATAGACAAAATAATATGATGAACTAAAAGTCAAAGTCAGGTCTTACTTGGCTTTGACTTTTATTTTACTCATCTAAAAATAATTGATATTACCCACAGAGAAATGCTACAATAATTTTCATGTGAAAAGACTCGGGGAGTGGCAATGATGGATAAAAGGGATTACTATGAGGTACTTGGCGTAAGTAAAAGTGCATCAAAAGATGAAATTAAGAAGGCGTACCGGAAGCTTTCAAAGCAATATCATCCGGATATCAATAAAGATCCAGGTGCAGAAGACAAATTTAAAGAAATCAAAGAAGCCTATGAAGTATTAAGTGATGATCAAAAACGCTCCCACTATGATCAGTTTGGTCATACCGATCCAAATCAAGGGTTTGGTGGTTTCGGCGGCGGTGGAGACTTTGGTGGCTTTGGCGGCTTCGAGGATATTTTTAGCACCTTTTTTGGCGGCGGGGGCGGCGGTAGACGGCGTGATCCAAATGCACCAAGACAGGGTGCTGATTTACAATACACGATGACATTATCTTTTGAAGATGCTGTATTCGGAAAAGAGACAGAAATTGAAATCCCACGTGAGGAAAACTGTGAAACATGTAATGGTTCCGGGGCTAAAAAGGGGACGAAGCCTGAGACGTGTTCACATTGTCATGGAACAGGGCAATTAAATATTGAACAAAATACGCCGTTTGGCAGAATTGTAAATAGACGGGTATGTAACTATTGTCATGGAACAGGTCAAGAAATAAAACATAAATGTTCTACTTGCGGCGGTACTGGGAAAGTGAAAAAGCGCCGGAAAATATCCATCAAAATTCCAGCAGGTATTGATGATGGACAGCAATTACGCGTATCCGGACAAGGTGAACCAGGTACTAACGGTGGACCAGCGGGTGATTTGTATGTTGTCTTCCATATTCGTTCACATGAATTTTTCGAACGTGACGGAGATGATATTTACTGTGAGATGCCAATCACATTTGCACAGGCAGCACTTGGTGATGAAATAGAAGTTCCTACCATGCATGGAAAAGTGAAGCTTAAAGTGCCAAGTGGAACGCAAACAGGGACCAAATTCCGCTTAAGAGGAAAAGGAGTTCCTAATGTCCGCGGACGTGGGGTCGGGGACCAGCATATTATTGTAAAGGTTATTACCCCAACAAAGCTAACGGAGAAACAGAGACAATTACTGCAGGAATTTGCTGAAATCAGCGGAGCGGTTCCAAAGGATGACCAAGAGGAAGGCTTTTTCGGAAAAGTAAGAAGAGCGTTCAAGGGTGAATAATATTAGGAGTTGGTAGCGTTGAAATGGTCAGAAATCAGTATTCATACAACAAATGAAGCAATTGAACCGATTTCCAACATTCTGCACGAAGCAGGTGCGAGCGGTGTGGTCATTGAAGACCCGGTAGAACTTGTGAAGGAAAGGGAAGATCGTTTCGGCGAAATCTACCAGCTAAATCCGAAAGATTACCCTGAGGAAGGCGTTATTATAAAAGCTTATTTACCGATTAATAGCTTTTTAGGTGAAACGGTTGAGGAAATCAAAGAGGCAATCAATAATTTGATTATCTATAATATAGACATTGGAAAAAATAGTGTTTCTCTCTCGGAGGTTCACGAAGAAGAATGGGCAACGGCATGGAAAAAGTATTATCATCCCGTGAAAATTTCTAAGTATTTTACGATTGTACCTACTTGGGAAGAATATACACCTGTAAGTAGTGATGAGCTAATCATTGAGTTAGACCCGGGTATGGCCTTTGGTACAGGAACACACCCAACGACGGTTATGAGCATTCAAGCCCTCGAGCGGATTGTAAAAAAAGCTGACACTGTCATCGATGTTGGAACAGGCTCAGGTGTTTTAAGCATTGCCGCAGCTATGTTAGGTGCTGAAAAGGTGACGGCTTTAGATTTAGATGAGGTAGCGGTTCAATCTGCCAGATTAAATTTAAAGCTTAATAAGGTGCACGAGATCGTTGAGGTCCGACAAAACAATTTACTAGAAGGAATCGACACGAAGGCAGATGTCATCGTGGCTAATATTCTTGCCGAAGTGATTTTGCGCTTTACAGATGATGCTGCTAAATGTGTGAAAGAGGGCGGCTATTTTGTCACAGCCGGTATTATCAAACAAAAAAAGGACCAAGTAAGAGAATCCATTGAAGGTGCTGGTTTTGAAATTGAAGAAACACTTTATATGGAGGACTGGGTTGCCTTTATTGCAAAAAGAAAATAAATGAAAAAAAGGGGCTAAGTGTTAATTTCCACACGCCCTTTTTAATTGTTTTGCGGTAAAATGATTTATTTGTAGAGGGCTTGATATTCTATAGACTTCAGCCGCTTTCATTTTATATAAGGATGGTGCTCGAGGGATGCAGCGATATTTTGCTTCCTATTCAACAGATAATAATTGTTTTTTTATCACTGGAGAGGATTGTCATCATATTTCCAAGGTGATGAGAATGAAAGAAAAGGATGAAATCATCTGTGTAAGTGATGATCAGAGAACCGCTCTCTGTTCAATTGCAGAAATTTCCACTGACCAAGTGACAGCTAGCGTTATACAATGGAAGGAAGAGTCGGTTGAATTGCCTGTCACAGTGACAATCGTGAGCGGCCTGCCTAAAGGGGATAAGATGGAGTGGATTATTCAAAAAGGAACCGAGCTTGGTGCAGCAAAGTTTATCCCTTTTACTGCAGATCGTTCTGTCGTGAAATGGGATGGAAAAAAAGCAGATAAAAAAATTACTAGGTGGAAAAAAATTGCAAAGGAAGCTGCTGAGCAATCTCATCGTACCGTCATCCCTGAAATTACAGAGCCTGTTAATCTCTCAGCACTTCTAAAGGATGCAAAGTCATATGATGTAAAATTAGTGGCATACGAGGAGGAAGCAAGACAAGGCGAGGTTACAGCGCTTGTATCCAGCTTAAAAGGCTTGGAAAAAGGCGGCTCTTTACTTATTGTGTTCGGACCGGAAGGCGGCTTAACGGATAATGAAGTGGAGAAGCTGAAAGCAGACGGCTTTCATCCCTGTGGGCTGGGACCAAGAATACTGCGGACAGAAACAGCCCCGCTATACCTGCTATCTGCGGTATCATATCAATTAGAATTACTCGAGGTGAATTAATAATGCAAACAGTTGCATTCCATACACTTGGCTGTAAAGTAAATCACTATGAAACAGAGGCCATTTGGCAATTATTTAAACAAGAAGGCTATGAGCGTGTAGATTTTGAAGCAAGATCAGATGTTTATATTATCAATACTTGTACAGTAACTAATACCGGCGATAAAAAAAGTCGTCAGGTTATTCGACGGGCAATCAGAAAAAATCCTGATGCTGTTATTTGTGTAACAGGCTGCTATGCACAAACGTCACCAGCTGAAATTATGGCGATACCAGGTGTAGACATTGTCATTGGAACACAGGATCGTGTGAAAATGCTTGAATATATTAACCAATATAAGGAAGAACGTCAGCCAATCAATGCAGTTGGAAATATTATGAAGAGTCGTGTTTATGAAGAATTGGATGTACCTTCCTTTACCGATCGCACACGGGCTTCATTGAAAATCCAAGAAGGCTGTAATAACTTCTGTACATTTTGTATTATTCCATGGGCAAGAGGTTTAATGCGTTCCCGTGACCCTAAGGAAGTCATTCACCAGGCACAGCAGCTTGTTGATGCAGGCTACAAGGAAATTGTGTTAACTGGAATTCATACAGGCGGTTATGGAGAAGATTTAAAGGATTATAACCTCGCTATGCTATTAAGTGATTTAGAAGCCAATGTCAACGGATTAAAGCGTCTTAGAATCTCTTCGATTGAGGCCAGTCAAATATCTGATGAAGTCATTGATGTCATTAAGAACTCAAATGTGATTGTCAGACATTTGCATATCCCACTTCAATCTGGATCAGACACTGTATTAAAGAGAATGCGAAGAAAATATACAATGGCCTCCTTTGCGGAAAGATTAAGGAAATTACGAGAAATCATGCCAGATTTAGCTGTTACGTCCGATGTTATTGTTGGTTTCCCAGGTGAATCAGAAGAGGAATTTATGGAAACCTATCAATTTGTCAAGGAGCATCAATTTTCTGAGCTACACGTCTTTCCATATTCAAAACGGACAGGCACTCCAGCGGCCAGAATGGAGGACCAGGTAGATGAGGACGTGAAAAATGAACGTGTTCACCGTTTGATTTCCTTATCAGATCAGCTGGCAAAAGAATATGCCTCTAAATTTGAAGGCGAAGTATTAGAGGTAATTCCTGAAGAGGAATTCAAGGAAGAAGCAAATCAAGGCTTATACGTTGGTTATACTGACAATTATTTAAAGGTTGTCTTCCCTGCTACGGAAGACATGGTCGGTGAAATTGTTAAGGTCAAAATAGCAAGAGCAGGTTACCCATACAATGAAGGGGAATTTGTTCGTGTCCTTGAGGATTCAGAAATAAAAAATGAGGCAGTATAATAATACTGAGAGAAAAGGAGCTGTCTAGACAGCTTCTTTTTGCTTCTGGAGGAATTAGAACAGCAGAGGATGTAAAAAATATGATTGATGCTGGTGCAGCAAGGATTGGAGCCAGTGCCAGCGTCAAAATTATTGGGAAAAACTAAACTTGTCGGTCTCTCTTGCTCGTGAAATCCATCTAGCTTATGATTGGAAATTAAATAATCGATACAAGTCAGTACGAATTACAGTTGACCTAGTTTCTTTGATATATTATAATTGCAAAGTACATGGAATTTCCATGGATTGATGTAAGTGTGTTGTGCTCGGAGGGAGGGAAAGAGAATGTCTAAAACTGTCGTTCGTAAAAACGAATCGCTTGAAGATGCTCTTCGACGCTTCAAACGTACTGTTTCTAAATCTGGTACTATTCAAGAAGCTAGAAAGCGCGAATTTTATGAAAAACCTAGCGTTAAGCGTAAGAAGAAGTCTGAAGCTGCAAGAAAACGTAAGTTCTAAGAGAGGGTGTAATTCATGAGTCTTCTCGAACGTTTAAATTCTGATATAAAGCAAGCGATGAAAAACAAAGAAAAAGATAAGCTTACGACTATCCGCATGATAAAAGCTTCTATTCAAAATGAAGCCATCAAGCTTGGGTCAGAGCTATCTGAAGAAGAAGAAGTAAATGTCCTTTCACGTGAAGTTAAACAACGCAAGGACTCCCTCCATGAATTTGAAAAAGCTGGTCGTGAAGATCTCGCAGAAAAAATCCGTACTGAATTACAGTACGTAGAATTATATATGCCTGAGCAGCTATCTGAAGAGGAAGTAACTGAAATTGTCAAACAGGCTATTTTAGAAACGGGTGCTTCATCAAAAGCAGAAATGGGAAAAGTGATGTCAGCAGTGATGCCGAAGGTAAAGGGCAAAGCAGATGGATCACTTGTAAATAAACTTGTACAACAACACCTTTCATAACAATAATCTTACATGATGATGGTTAAAAGACTGCAGTTACTGCAGTCTTTTTAATTTTTTCCATATACTATGAAAGTGAAACTTTTTTGAACATGAAACGTAAATATCCTTAGGGTGTTAAGATAGGGAGGAGGATAGTATATGCTTAGCCGTCATGTCGGATTGTTATGGGGCCTGTCCGCTTTTATTCTGCTTTCAATTCCAGCCGGTGTTAGTGCTTCAATGATGAAAGGAGATGGTCAAATAAACGGTGGCATTTTAGAGCAACTTGCCTTTTTTACAACCGAGCCAATTGTCATAACCATTTTACTTACAATTGGGTTTTTAGGCTTTGTCGTTGAATTATTTACTCCTAGAATTGGACTCCCTGGAATAGTGGGGATTTTAGCGTTTCTCCTGTTTTTTTATGGTCATATTGTTATCGGCTCGGCAGGGATTACAGCCGTCATTTTATTTGCGACCGGAATTATCCTTATTTTATTGGAATTAGTTTTACCAGGAGGAATTATTGGTATTTTTGGTTTCGGAGCCTTTTTGGCTAGTTTTTTCCTTGCTGGAAATAATTTTGTTCAAATGGGTATTTCATTACTTATTGCATTTTCAATTTCTATTCTAGCCTGCGTGGTTATGATAAAGGTGTATGATAAAAAAATGAAATTTTTCAAGAAATTAATCCTAACTGATTCTACAAGCACGGAACAAGGCTATGTATCTAATCAAAATAGAACAGAACTGGTGGGAGTTGTCGGTACCTGTTTAACTGATTTACGTCCTTCAGGTATGGTTGTTATTGGTGAAGAACGAATTGATGTGGTATCTGAAGGAGAATTTATTGCTAAAGGCTCTCAAGTAAAAGTAGTGAAAACGGAAGGGTCAAGAATAGTTGTAAGAGAAATAGTAAATAAAGATAGAGAATAATAAGGAGGGTTTTTATGGTTATATCAGCAGGATCAGCATTTTTAATTGTGGCCGTTGTAATAGGGATTATTTTGTTAGCGATTTTATTTACCTTTGTCCCGGTAATGCTTTGGATTTCAGCCCTTGCAGCTGGAGTACGAGTGAGTATTTTTACCCTAATTGGAATGAGGTTAAGAAGGGTTATTCCAAGCAGGGTTATTAACCCGCTAATTAAAGCGCATAAGGCAGGAATTAATGTAACAACGAATCAACTTGAGAGCCATTACCTAGCAGGCGGTAATGTGGACAGGGTGGTTAATGCTTTGATTGCCGCACACCGTGCGAATATTGAATTACTGTTCGAGCGCTGTGCAGCCATTGATTTGGCAGGAAGAGACGTATTAGAGGCTGTACAAATGAGCGTTAATCCAAAAGTAATTGAAACACCATTTATTGCAGGGATGGCTATGAATGGCATTGAAGTAAAAGCGAAAGCTAGAATCACGGTTAGAGCAAATATTGACCGGCTTGTCGGTGGTGCTGGGGAAGAAACGATAATAGCCCGTGTTGGGGAAGGGGTTATTTCCACCATTGGTTCTTCTGAACACCATACGAAAGTATTAGAAAATCCAGATATGATTTCACAAACAGTCCTTGCAAAAGGGTTAGATTCTGGTACAGCCTTTGAAATATTATCGATTGACATCGCTGATGTGGATATCGGTAAAAATATCGGTGCGCACCTACAGATGGAGCAGGCGGATGCTGATAAGAATATTGCCCAGGCCAAAGCTGAAGAGCGTCGAGCGATGGCTGTAGCTAAGGAGCAGGAAATGAGAGCAAGGGTAGAAGAAATGAGAGCAAAGGTTGTTGAATCAGAGGCAACGGTCCCACTTGCTATGGCGGAAGCACTTCGTTCAGGTAATTTAGGTGTTATGGATTATATGAACCTGCAAAATATCACAGCTGATACAGATATGCGGGAATCTATTGGGAAAATGTCCGGTCCTAAAGACGGTAAAAATAAAAAGGAATAGATGCTGATGCCAAGGAATCAGCAGAAAGGAGGTTCCACAATTGGAAATACTCTTTGATAATCCTTTTATTATCATTATATTAGTTGCCGCCTTGTCATCTCTGTTTAAAAATAGGAAAAAGGCAGCTGAAAACCAAAGACAGAGAAGCCCGCATACACCATCAAGAAAAACAGCGGGGCCGAGCAATCCGTTTGATGAGATGAAAGAAATCTTCAAGGAAATGACGAGTACTTTGTCAGATGAGGAAAAGGCTCCTGTTAAAAAAATGGCAGAGGTTTATGAGGAAAAGAAACAAGTGGTGAACCAATTCAAAGAAACCGGTACACAGCATTCTGGTAAGCAGAATATTAAATCAGGAACACCGCAGATTGCAGTTAAAGATACAATAAGTGAAGAGAAAAGAGAGCCAGAAATAAAAGTACAAGAAAAAACACTTGTGGATGCCGTGATTTGGGCTGAAATTCTTGGACCTCCTCGTGCTAAGAATCCATATCAAAGGCGAAAAGCTAGAAGCTAGTCACAAGCCTGGAGACAAAAAATGGTGCTAGAACTCTGTTTCATTTCATACATATGAGATGAAAGGGGGTTCTTTTTTTTATGGCGAAAAAGTGGGGACAATACCTCCGCAATTGGGTGACTAAAAATATGGAGCTTCCTCAGGATGTCATGATGGATCTACCCCGGATTACGATGATTGGACATATACATATCTATATTGAAAACCATCGTGGTTTAATTACCTTTTCAGATAATGAGCTTAGACTGCTTTTAAAACAGGGGCAGCTATTAATAAAAGGGAAAGCATTTGTCATTAAAGCCATAATGCCCGAAGAAATCCTGCTAGAAGGAAAAATAGACCAAGTGATATATTTGCATGAATAAGGACTACGAACTTGCATCCTGTGACGATGTCAGTATTACCCGCATCCTGTGGGTCCAGTAGAGGCACCTGTCAAGTGCCTCCTTTATCGCAAGTAAATTTGGGGGAGGACAGGCATGAAGAACCGATGGATCATTTTCTTTTCTGGAATCATCACAGTAAAAATAAGCGGCAAGGGTCTTGAACGATTATTAAACACATTAACCCGTAACGGTTTGAATATTTGGCATGTAAGGCGTCAAGGTGTTGAATCGATTACATTTAAAATCAAATTAACCGATGTGAAGGAATTTAGGAAGTATGTCAGAGGCAGCGGCTTGAAAGTATCCTTCTTTAAACGGGAAGGATTTCCTTTCCTGTTGAAAAGGCTCCTCCATAACAGTGGGTTTCTTGTAGGTGCCATTTTATTCATTTTTATCATTCTGCTCTTATCGAATATGATTTGGGGCATCCAGGTAAAAGGTGCTGACCCAGCAACAGAATATAAAATTCATAAGGAACTGGATAAAATGGGTGTGAAGGTTGGCAGACTTCAACTATTTGTTGAGAATGTCGAAGCGATACAGCGTCAATTAACAAACAATGTAGAGGAAATTACCTGGGTTGGTGTTGAATTACAAGGGACAACCTATCATCTTCAGGTTGTAGAGAAAAATGAGCCGAAACAGCCTGAATATTTAAGTCCACAAAATCTGGTTGCGAAAAAAAAGGCCGTGATTGTTGACATGTTCGTTGAAGAAGGCCAGGCTGTAGTTAATATTCATGATAGCGTGGATGCAGGCCAGCTGCTTGTTTCGGGATTGATTGGAAAAGAAGGCCAGAATGTACAAGTCCCTGCTAGAGGAGAAATCTGGGGGGAAACGTGGTATCGTTCTGATGTTGAATTGCCATTAAAAAGTACGTTTCAAGTTTTCAATGGAAATGAAAAACGGAAATACTATTTAAAAGCTGCTGATGTGAAAATTCCGCTTTGGGGATTTGGCAAGGTCGAGTTTAAGGAATATGAAACAGAAACAAATGAAAAAAACATTCAATTTTTAAAATGGAAGCTTCCGCTTTCATTTGTTCATGAAACCCATCGTGATAGAGAAGTTGAGACAAGGATATATTCAAAGGAAGAAGCCTTTCGAGTGGCAAAAGAAATGGCTAAGCTTGATATAAAAAACCGCTTATCTGAGGATGCTAAGATAAAAGGAGAAAAAATTTTGCGTCAATCATTAGACAATGGTAAAGTAACCTTATCAATACATTTCCAAATTATCGAAAATATAGCAGAAGGACAACCAATTATCCAAGGAGAGTCAGAATGACAGAAGATTTAAAAACGATGAATGTTCAATTAAAGAATTCAAATGAAGCAATCGCCTTAATTGGTAATGCAGATGCGAATCTTAAGGTGCTCGAGCAGGAGCTTAATGTGTCTATTATTACTAGAGGAGAAACAGTGTATGTCTCTGGTGATCTTGAACATGTAGAACTAGTTAGCGATATTCTCGAAGCATTATTATATGTGATTAGAAAAGGAATCAGCATCAGCGGGCGGGATGTCATATATGCCATTCAAATGGCAAAAAAGGGAACACTCGACTATTTTAAGGATTTATTTGAAGAAGAAATTGCCAAAAACGCGAAGGGAAAATCAATTCGAGTTAAGACGATTGGGCAGCGACATTATATTTCAGCCATGAAGAAAAATGATTTAGTCTTTGGGATTGGTCCTGCCGGAACAGGAAAGACCTATTTAGCTGTTGTGATGGCAGTGACTGCCTTAAAAAGCGGACAGGTGAAAAGGATCATTTTAACTCGACCGGCTGTAGAGGCTGGAGAAAGCTTGGGTTTTTTACCAGGTGATTTAAAAGAGAAGGTTGACCCTTATTTAAGACCGTTGTATGACGCGTTACATGATATTCTTGGCACAGAGCATACTCAGCGGTTAATGGAGCGTGGGATAATTGAAATTGCTCCTCTTGCTTATATGAGGGGAAGAACCCTTGATGATGCTTATGTGATTTTAGATGAAGCCCAAAACACAACCATGGCTCAAATGAAGATGTTTTTAACTAGACTAGGATTTGGTTCAAAAATGGTTATTACTGGTGACAAAACACAGATTGATTTACCTAAGGGAGTAACATCTGGATTAAAAATTGCTGAGGAGGTACTTCATGATGTTCAAGGTCTTCGATTTATTTATCTTGAGCAAAGTGATGTTGTCCGTCATCCTCTAGTTGCAAAAATCATTCAAGCATATGAAACGAAAGAATAAGCTGTTCATTCTTTGTACTAACTTGCCGTTCGGAATACCGAGCGGCAATTTTTCCCATTAATGTAATAAAATAAGGAATAAAGCTTATGAAAAGATAATAATGGATAAAATAACTAATAATTCCATTTTTATCGGACTTGTTTTATTAGAAAAGGATGAAAGAGGAGTCAAAAACTGTTATCATTTTTACATAGTCATAGATAATAATGGATTAGCGTACCGTTAAAGTAATGTTTTAGAGGAGGAATAGAGAAACGATGCAGCAGCACTTATCGAAAATTAGAAGGCTTTTGAATATGAAGTTTTTCCGGATCCTCTTATTTGTATTACTTGGCATTGTCCTTTATATATCTATGTATAGCAATGTGAAGCCTGAGAAGCTGGATATTCGTTTGTTTTCAATTGCAAATCAAACCATTCGCTCGCCGATAACGATTGAGGACAAAGAAAGTACTGCAGCGAAAAGAAAAGATGCCGAAGAACAGGTTCAGGATGTCTACGTATTAAATAAATCCATCTCAGAGAACCGTATTGATTTGATATCATCAATCTTTGACGCTGCTACAGAGGTTAATAATGACATAAAAAAGAAGCAGAAAGAGGGTCTCTTTGAGAATGAAACCCTCCCATCTAAAGAAGAAAAATTAAAGCTGTTGAAGGAAAAATTAACCGTAGATGTGACGAAGGATATTCCGGATTCCGTCTTAACCAGTCTGGTTGTATCTTCAAAGGATGAGTTAATGATTGCCAGGGATCTGGCTATCACGGCGATAAATATGATTATGAACAATCGCATTCCCACACATGAAGTGGAAAATGCTAAGAAGAAGGTAGAAGAGGAATTAAAATATACAGATTTAAATCTTGATTTAAAAAATGCAGCCATCCAGTTAGGAAGGTATGCAATTATTCCAAATGAGTTTTATGATCCGGAAGCAACCGAAGAAATGCGTCAGCAGGCTGTCGAAAATGTTGAACCGGTAAAAATACTGGAAGGTCAAATTATTGTTGAAGAAAACCAATTAATAAATCGTGATGTGTACCGACAATTAGAGCTTGCCGGGATGCTTGATAATGATCGGTCGAAAGAACCTTTTATCGGTTTAGCTTTACTTATTATGGTCTGTTTAACAGTATTATATTTTTATTTTTATAATTTGGAGGTGAAAAAGGAGCAAAAGCAAACCTATTTGTTGCTATTCAGCTTGATTTTCCTTTTGTCAATCTTTCTCATGAAAACAATTAGTTTCCTTTATGCTCTCGATATTGCCGATATTGCCTTTATCTTCCCAGCAGCTGTGGGTGCATTGCTGATGAAAATTTTAATCGATGAGAAACTGGCGATCATTTTTACGATGATTATGGCTATTTGTGGGAGTATTATGTTCAATGAAGGAGTAACCGGCTCGTTGCATGTGTCAGTTGGTATCTATATTCTATGCAGCGGTTTAGCAGGTATTTTATTTTTAAGCAATCAACGTCGCTCAAATATTTTTAAGGCAGGGTTATTTGTAGCGGCAGCCAATGTCGTTGTGATTTTATCGCTTGTGTTTTTAAGAAATGCACAGTATGATCTTCAGGAATATATGATTACGGTTGTGATCGGTCTAATATCAGGTATTTTCTCTGCTGTATTAACAATCGGTCTCCTGCCGTTCTTTGAAGCTGGGTTTGGTATTCTGTCAACGATGAGACTGATTGAGCTTTCTAATCCGAATCATCCATTATTAAAGAAAATCCTTACGGAAACACCTGGAACCTATCATCATAGTGTAATGGTGGCAAATCTAGCTGAAAGTGCTTGTGAAACCATTGGTGCGAATGGATTACTCGCAAGGGTAGGGGCCTATTATCACGATATTGGTAAAACAAAAAGGCCACAGTTTTTTATTGAAAATCAATTGAATATTGAAAACCCACATGACCGTATACCGCCTAATATGAGTAAAAATATCATTATTGCTCATGCCACAGATGGAGCTGAAATGCTGAGGTCCCATCGTATGCCAAGGGAAATCGTTGATATTGCAGAGCAGCACCATGGTACAACACTGTTAAAGTATTTTTATCATAAGGTGAAGCAAAGTGGTGCAGAGGTGAATGAGGAGGAATACCGATATCCGGGACCGAAAGCACAAACGAAGGAATCAGCCATTGTGGGGATTGCCGATAGTGTTGAAGCGGCGGTTCGGTCGATGACACAGCCGACGCCAGAACAAATTGAAGAACTCGTAAGAAAGATTATTGCTGACAGACTTCAGGATAATCAGTTTAATGAATGTGATATTACACTAAAAGAATTGGATAAGGTCGCTAATGCGCTATGTGAAACTCTTAAAGGGATTTTCCATTCGCGGATCGAATATCCAGAAATGTCAAAGCAGAAGGTGAAGCATGCATGAGTATAATGATTGATTTTATTGACGAAACAAATGAACTGACAGCAGAGGACCTAGAAAGGCTTGAGAAGCTACTATTTTTTGCTGCCAATAAGGAAGCGGTCGAAGAAAATAGTGAGTTATCTGTCACCTTTGTCACAAATGATCGGATACAGCAGATTAACCGGGAATATAGAGATAAGGATCGTCCGACAGATGTTATTTCCTTTGCTATGGAAGAGCTCGGTGAAGGGGAAATACCATTAGTTGGAGGCGATATGCCGCGGGTCTTAGGCGATATTATTATTTCATTAGCGAAGGCAAGAGAGCAGGCCGATGAATATGGACATTCTTTTATCAGAGAGCTTGGTTTTCTTGCCGTCCACGGATTTTTGCATCTGTTAGGATATGATCATGAAACAGTGGAAGATGAGAAAAAAATGTTTTCAAGACAAAAGGATATCCTAGATGAATTCGGGCTACAACGGTAGACGAAGAGGGGGACTTATGCGGTCATTTGGTTTTGCCATTGAAGGAATTTTTCATTCTTTAATAAGAGAACGAAATCTGAAAATTCATCTGACAGTGGCACTGTCCGTTACCGTACTTGGATTTCTATATGAAATCTCTAGCTTTGAGTGGTTAGTCATTGTTTTGGCTATCGGTGGCATGCTTTCGTTTGAGCTGATGAATACGGCTGTTGAAAGAGTAGTCGACCTTATCACTGAAGAATACCACCCACTTGCCAAACAAGCTAAAGATATTGCAGCTGGAGCGGTGTTAATCTACGCCTTGATTTCTGTGCTAATCGGTTGTATTATTTTTTTACCAAAAATGTTCTAACGTAGGTAAAGGCGCATTTGTCCTTTGCAGCCTGCGTTTTTTTGTATGAAAAAAGCAATAGAGATATTATTAGAAAATTCAAATTAATTAATAACGAATTCCTGATAAGCAATGAAATTTTAATAAGAATGGGGTAAAATAATAAGAAGCGGTGGTCATCAAATATATGATTGATAAAGGTGAAGAAGGAGAAGAGTGAAGAATTAATTGCAGAAATGAAATAAAGCACGGAATAAAACATATATAACGATTCGAAATTTTATACTCACAAATTTAAATGAAGATATCCTGCAATTAACTGTTAAAGAACGGTTGCCAGGAGCATTTTCTTCGGAGGACTTAAATGAATAAAGAAATAAAAGAACCAGTATTTAAATCAGGGTTTATATCCATTATTGGTAGACCCAATGTAGGTAAATCCACATTTATTAATCGTGTTATCGGGCAAAAAATCGCCATTATGAGTGATAAGCCGCAGACAACGAGAAATAAAGTTCAAGGAGTATTAACAACGAATGATACACAATACATCTTTATTGATACTCCAGGAATTCATAAGCCAAAGCACAAGCTAGGCGATTTTATGATGAAGGTAGCTCAAAATACATTAAAAGAAGTAGACTTAATTCTTTTTATGGTAAATGCCGAGGAAGGGTATGGCAGGGGAGAAGAATTTATTTTAGAGAAATTCCAATCGATTAAAACGCCCATATTCTTAATCATTAATAAAATTGATCGTATCCATCCTGACAAGCTATTAACGGTGATTGAATCCTATAAGGAAAAATACCAATTTGCAGAAATTATTCCAATTTCTGCTCTTGAAGGAAATAATGTTGAAACCTTATTAACACAGGTTAAGAATTATCTTCCTGAGGGACCAATGTATTATCCGGCCGATCAAGTGACAGACCACCCGGAAAGATTTATTGTGGCAGAACTGATTAGGGAAAAAGCTCTCCATCTCACGAGAGAAGAGATTCCTCACTCCCTCGCTGTTGTTATTGAGAAAATGGAGCGAAAACAAGACCAAGATTTAGTGCATGTGATGGCAACAATCATTATTGAACGAGATTCGCAAAAGGGCATCATCATTGGAAAACAGGGTAAGATGCTGAAGGAAATCGGAAAACGCGCAAGAGGTGATATTGAGAATTTACTCGGCTCAAAGGTGTTTTTGGAGCTATGGGTAAAGGTTCAAAAGGACTGGCGTAACAAAGCCTCACAGCTGAGGGATTATGGCTTTAGGGAAGATGAATATTAACAGCAAAGCTGAATAAATCACCTTCACTGGAGTGATCATTGGTTCCATCGATTATCCATGTTATATTTAACAAAATTTTCGACTTATGATATTCGAAAGACAGGCAAATATATAGATAAGGATTGGAATAAATAATAGCTAGTCCAACAATGGAAAGGTGGGTTTTCAATGTTAGATTTTACTTGGAAGGTGTTTTCGCAAACAGGTAATATTGACACATATCTTCTTTTTAAGGAATTGGAAAAGGAGAATCAAGAAATACCCGTAAGTCAGGACGATGAGCTAATTGAATTAGATTTTCCAATTATGTAAGTTTGCCTCCTAATTGGGATGGTGTACAGATGTTGCAAAAATGCGAAGGGATTGTCCTTCGAACAACTGATTATGGTGAAACAAATAAAATTGTCACACTTTATACTCGTGAATGGGGAAAATTTGGCGTGATGGCAAACGGAGCTAAGAAACCCAAAAGCAGGCTGGCTGCCATCACTCAGCCTTTTACATATGGGTATTTTTTAGTGCAGAAGGGTCATGGTTTGGGAAGTCTGCAGCAGGGGGAGATGATTGCCTCTTTACGTGCAATTAAAGAGGATATATTTCTAACTGCCTATGCTAGTTATATTGTTGAATTAACCGATAAGTGTACAGAGGAGAAGAAAACAAACCCATATCTATTTGAACTGCTGTATCAAGCCTTAAATTTTATCAATGAAGGCTATGATGCGGATATTATTAAGAATATCTATGAAATGAAAATGCTGAACAGCTTAGGGCTTTATCCAACCTTAAATCACTGTGTCATTTGTGGCAGCAATGAAGGTAGGTTTTCCTTTTCAATTAGAGAAGGCGGTATCCTCTGTCACCGCTGTCTTAATAAGGATCCCTATCATCTGAAAAT
This sequence comes from Bacillus tuaregi, assembly GCF_900104575.1. Lineage (NCBI taxonomy): Bacteria > Bacillati > Bacillota > Bacilli > Caryophanales > Bacillaceae > Bacillus > Bacillus tuaregi. The sequence goes on along the minus strand of NZ_LT629731.1, from coordinate 3,244,156 downwards.
TTCACCTGCAACAGTGAAGCTTCTCTTTACTTTTTATTGTATTGACATCAGTCGGCTTGGCAATATTTCAATTAAGTCTGAAACAAAAGTTGAGCTAAAGAGAGTCATTGATAGTTATTATGATGAATATTCTGGTTTGTATTTGAAATCAAAAAAATTTCTTGACCAGCTTGACTCCCTGAAAGTTGACAACTAATTCTGTTTCCGCTATGATTCATGGTAGAAAATCATCTTATATAAGTTGCAGTGAAGGAAAGGAGTACTTAACTCTCCTCTATTGAAGCGAATTCGGGACAGTGAAAGCCGGATATAGAAGGTTAAGGAAGGGCGTTCCTGAGCAACATAACGTGTCTTTTGACACTAATAAAAGTGGCTTACCAATGGTGAGCAAATAGGGTGGAACCGCGGGTAAAACTCTCGTCCCTATGCTATTTCCAGCATAGAGACGAGAGTTTTTTGTGTTGGGAAAGAAAAATATTTTGGAGGTGTCCAATGAATATTCAAAACATGATTCTAACGTTGCAAAAGCATTGGTCTGAACAAGGGTGTATCTTAATGCAGGCATATGACACAGAAAAAGGAGCAGGAACGATGAGCCCTTACACATTTCTGCGGGCGATTGGTCCTGAGCCTTGGAATGTGGCCTATGTGGAACCATCTCGTCGTCCGGCAGATGGTCGATATGGCGAAAATCCTAACCGTCTGTATCAGCATCATCAATTTCAAGTCATAATGAAGCCATCACCCGACAATATTCAAGAACTCTATTTAGAGTCTTTACAGGCGCTTGGCATTGATCCATTAAAGCATGATATTCGCTTTGTAGAGGATAACTGGGAAAATCCATCGCTTGGATGTGCTGGACTAGGCTGGGAGGTTTGGCTTGACGGGATGGAAATCACTCAATTTACCTACTTCCAGCAGGTAGGGGGTTTGGAATGTAAGCCTGTTTCTGTTGAAATTACGTATGGTATTGAACGTCTTGCATCCTACATACAAGATAAGGAAAATGTATTCGACCTTGAGTGGACAGATGGTTTTACCGTTCGAGACATATTTGGTCAGCCTGAATATGAGCATTCAAAATATACTTTTGAAACATCTGATCAAGAGATGCTGTTTAACCTATTTAATATTTATGAGAAAGAAGCACATCGACAAATGGAAGAGGGACTTGTACATCCGGCGTATGATTATGTACTAAAATGCTCACATACATTTAATTTGCTGGATGCAAGAGGTGCGATTTCCGTTACCGAAAGAACTGGTTACTTGGCACGCTGCCGTAGCCTTGCTCGTAAAATTGCTAAAACGTTTTATGAGGAAAGAGAAAAGCTTGGTTTCCCAATCTTAAAGGCAAAGGAGGAAAAGAGTCGTGACTAAAGATATTTTGCTTGAAATTGGTTTAGAAGAAATGCCTGCCCGTTTTGTGACGAATTCAATGAATCAGCTGGCAGAGAAGGTTCAATCATGGCTTGAAGCAAAGCAAATACAATATCGTGAGCTGAAAGCATTCTCGACGCCGCGCCGTATAACCGTTCTAGTAAAGGATGTAGCCCAAGCGCAGGCGGATATTCATGAGGAGGCAAAGGGTCCGGCGAAAAAGATTGCCTTAAATGAAGCGGGTGAATGGTCGAAGGCTGCCATTGGCTTTAGCCGAGGGCAAGGTATGACTGTTGATGATATTTACTTCAAAGAAATAAATGGTGTAGAGTATGCACATGTTAAAAAGTTTATTGAAGGTCAGGAAACCTTTGCTTTACTACCAGAATTGAAAGACCTAGTGACCAGTCTGAACTTCCCTAAAAATATGCGCTGGGCAGATAATGATCTTCGCTATATTAGACCAATCAAATGGCTTGCTGCCTTATTTGGTCAAGAGGTGATTCCTTTTACCATCACTAATGTGGAAACTGGGCGTCAAAGTCAAGGTCATCGTTTTCTTGGTACTGAACTCGAATTTTTCGAGCCTGCAAATTATGAACAAGATTTGGCTAAGCAATTTGTCATTGCAGACCCGCAAAAACGAAAGCAAATGATTCTTGAACAGCTGAAAAAACTGGAAGAAGAAAACGGCTGGGATATTCCGGTTGACCAAGATTTGCTTGAGGAAGTTAATAACCTTGTAGAATATCCGACAGCGTTATTCGGAAAATTTGAAGAGGAGTTCCTCGAATTGCCTGAGGAAGTACTCATTACTTCCATGAAGGAGCATCAGCGTTATTTTCCAGTTAAAGCAAAAACGGGAGAGCTTCTGCCATACTTTGTTACAGTGCGAAATGGCGGAGAAGAGTTCCTAGAGAATGTGGCAAGAGGAAATGAAAAAGTATTGCGGGCAAGGCTTTCTGATGCAGACTTTTTCTATCGTGAAGATCAAAAAATGCCAATTGATCAAGCCTTAACTAAATTGAAATCAATTGTCTATCATGAAGAAATTGGCACATTGGCAGATAAGGTGGCAAGAGTAAGACGTTTGACTAATCTGCTTAGTGATAAGCTTCATTATGCAGCTGAGCAAAAAGAAAACGCTGACCGTGCCGCTGAGATTTGCAAATTTGACTTAGTTACCAATATGGTCTATGAGTTCCCTGAATTACAAGGTTACATGGGCGAGAAATATGCTCGTCAAAAAGGAGAGTCAGAGGAAGTCTCACTGGCCATTAACGAGCATTATATGCCACGTAACGCGGATGATCAGGTACCATCCACGGAGGTTGGAGCTGTTTTGTCTGTTGCAGAAAAAGTCGATACGATTACTTCCTTTTTTGCCATTGGCCAAATACCAAGCGGTTCTCAGGATCCTTATGCATTAAGACGACAGGCAACAGGTGTTGTGCAAATATTGCTACAAAAAGAATGGCAGATTGAGCTAGAAGAAATTCTATTACAATCATTATCGTTACTAGAGGCAGAAGGAGTATTAAAAGGAGCACCTGAGGATATTAAACAGGAATTAATGGCTTTCTTTAAACTACGCTTAAAGCATCTGCTGCAGGAAAAAGGAATCCGCTATGATTTAATTGATGCTGTATTAGGAAGTCATATTGGTGTAATAAGCTCGCTTGTTAGAAGAGCACAAGTGCTCGAAGAAATGAGAGTAGAGGCTGATTTTAAAGAAAATATTGAAGCATTAAGCAGGGTATTAAATATTGCTGCAAAGGCTGAGGTAATTAGTGAGATTCAAAAGAATCTGTTTGAGAACAATGAAGAGCACAAATTGTATGAGAAATATGAGGAAGTTAAGGCTCAATTGGCAAGTAGTAGTATGACAGAGGCAGATTATTTTACTGCACTTGTCTCTATGCGACCTGAAATCAATCAATACTTTGATCATACGATGGTTATGGCAGAGGATGAAGCGGTAAAACTAAATCGTCTTAGCCAAATGGGGATGCTTGCACAGCTGATTAATAAGTTTGCTAATGTGAATCAAATCATTGTGAAGTAATAAAGAAAACGTATTTTTTCCACAATAAAAGACAAGAGGGCCTGTTGAATTTGGCTCTTTTTGTCTTTTTACATAATCTGATTGCTAAAACCTATAATGATAAAGCAGAGAGTGACTTTTCATTTCTGGAAAATAGTATATAATAATTATGTAATAGTATAGCATTATTATGGATTAACTGGGCATGATAGGTGGTGTGAACAATAGAACTTAATAAGCGTCAAGAACAAATATTAGAAATCGTTAAAGAAAATGGACCGATTACAGGAGAAAATATTGCAGATCAGCTTAATCTAACAAGGGCAACCTTAAGACCAGATCTTGCCATTTTGACTATGGCGGGTTATTTAGATGCAAGACCCCGTGTAGGATATTTTTATACTGGAAAGACTGGTGTCCAGCTTCTAACGGAAAATTTACAAAAGTTATATGTGAAGGATTATCAATCTATTCCGGTTGTCATCAATGAAGGTGTTTCCGTCTATGATGCGATTGTAACGATGTTTTTAGAGGATGTAGGGACACTTTTTGTGGTGGATCAGCATTCAATGCTAGTTGGAGTATTGTCGAGGAAGGACTTATTGAGAGCAAGTCTTGGAAAGCAGGAATTATCAAGCCTGCCTGTTAATATCATTATGACAAGAATGCCTAATATTACAATGTGTTTCCGTGAAGACCTATTAATTGATATTGCAAAAAAGTTAATTGAAAAACAGATTGATGCTATGCCTGTTGTGAGAGAAGTTGACAAAGGTTTTGAAGTAATCGGTAGAATTACGAAAACAAATATTGCCAAGGCTTTAGTTGCTTTAGCTGAGGATAGGTAGGAAATACTATGCTTGACTGATATAAAGAAGGGATGAGTAATGGATGAGCAAAATGCCGGTCATCTATGTGGTATCCGACTCAGTGGGAGAAACGGCTGAACTCGTCACTAAAGCAGCTTTAAGCCAATTCGACGGCAGTGATATCATAATAAAGCGATTTCCATTTGTTGAGGATGAAACAAATGTAGACGAAGTGATTTCATTAACCAAATATGAGGACGGAATGATCGTTTTTACCCTTGTCAGACCGGAAATACGACAGTATATGCGAGAGGCTGCTGCCAAAGCTGGGATTGTAGCCTATGATATAATTGGTCCTCTCATTGACCAGATACAGGTCTTGACTGGGAAGGCACCTTTATTTGAACCTGGTCTCATTCATAAGCTGGATGAGGAGTATTTTAAAAAGGTGGAAGCAATTGAGTTTGCTGTAAAGTATGACGATGGTCGAGATCCTAGAGGAATTATAAAGGCTGATCTAGTCCTCATTGGTGTTTCAAGGACTTCAAAGACGCCTCTATCTCAATTTTTAGCCCACAGAAGAATAAAAGTGGCAAATGTACCGATTGTTCCAGAAGTGGACCCTCCAGATGAATTATTTACCATATCTCCAAAGAAATGCTTTGGTTTAAAGATTAGTCCGGAAAAATTAAACGGGATTCGTAGAGAACGATTGCGCACATTAGGACTAAATGATGATGCAACCTATGCTAAAGTAGAGCGGATTAACGAAGAATTACAATACTTTGAAAAACTTGTAGAGCGGATTGGTTGTCCAGTTATTGATGTAACCAATAAAGCGGTAGAAGAGACAGCTAATATTATTCATAATATATATCAAAAAAATCTGACTACTGGATAGCGCATATTCCTTATGTGCTATTCTTTTTTTATTAGTATGTTATATTATGCGAAATGCCTGAAGTTTCAAGAAATATATGTTGTTTTTTTATTTTTTTAAAAAAACTAATGCAAATATCAAGGTTTTATACTATAATAAAAAATTGTGATAAAAATGTAGGTAATTTAGGTTTAGACTTTCACTTCAAGGAATAAACTATTTAAAGTGAGAAGTCAAGTCTACTGCTATAAAAAATTCGACAAGCGCTTAATTGAAAAGTTATTCCTATAAAGAAGGAATATGCGGAGTGATGTAGAATAATTAGTACATTAGGTAAACCAATTATTTTGGCTGCCGCTGTTCTTGTCCCGTTTAAAAGGAAATTGTCGAAATAACTGATGTAAAAAGGGATAGAAATGCTTCATTCCTACAGCTATAAATATGAGGTATTGATCTGTAGAGATTCGGAGAAGATTATTTATGGAAAAGGTCTGAAACCTAATAATATGAGGAATGATGAGATTTATTAAAGAATTATCGAAGATTTTGTCTAAAATTGCAGGAATTTAATAATTTTTGACGAATACCTCATAAAGTAAACGGAGGTGTTCACATGTCAGATCGGATTGCCGAAGAAACGCTTAATCAGATTAGGCAGGCATCAGATATTGTGGATGTCATCAGTGAATTTGTACAGTTAAAAAAGCAGGGTCGAAATTATACCGGTCTATGTCCTTTTCATAATGAAAACTCTCCATCATTTTCCGTTTCAGTTGAAAAACAAGTCTATCATTGCTTTGGCTGCGGTGCAGGAGGTAATGTGTTTTCTTTTTTAATGCAGATTGAAGGCCTTTCCTTCCAGGAAGCAGCAATAAAACTGGCACAAAATGCGAATATTGATCTTGGAATGAGCATATCTACTTTAAGCAAACCTAATACACTTTCCGACGAAGCAAGGCAAATGATTGAAGCTCATAATTTATTACGTAAATTTTATCATCATTTGCTTGTAAACACAAAGGAAGGTCAGCATGCATTAGAATATTTGCTTGAGCGAGGCTTTACCTCCGATTCCATTGATAAGTTTCAAATTGGTTATTCTCTCGATTCTTGGGATTTTGATGTAAAATTCTTAACCAATAAAAACTTTCAACCTACATTAATGGAAAAGGCAGGCTTGATTATTAAAAGAGAGCAGGATGGAAGCTATTTCGATCGGTTTCGGAATCGAATTATGTTTCCTATTTTTGACAGAAATGGAGAAACGATTGCTTTTTCCGGGAGAGCCTTAGGGGCACAGTCGCCCAAATATTTAAATAGTCCCGAAACAGCAATCTTCAATAAAAGTAAAATTTTATACAACTATCATTTGGCAAGACCGACAATGAGAAAGTTGCAACAGGCCATCTTATTCGAGGGGTTTGCAGATGTTATTGCTGCTGATCGTTCTGGCGTTGAAAACGGCATAGCCACAATGGGAACATCTTTAACAGAAGAGCACGTATCGATTCTAAAGAAAAATGTGCAAACTGTAACCCTTTGCTATGACTCTGATTCCGCAGGAATTGAGGCTGCCTTTCGAGCTGGAAAAATGCTGCACGATGCCAACTTGCAGGTGAGTGTTGCCGTAATGCCAGATGGAATGGATCCTGATGAATATGTGAAAAGCTATGGAGCAGAAAAATTTCGTCAAGATATCATTCATTCAAGTATGACCTTTATGAGCTTTAAAATGCTCTACTATCGTAAAGGGAAAAATCTACAAAATGAAGGAGATCGACTCCTTTATATAGAAAAAGTATTACAGGAAATCAGCCGTCTTGAGAAGGCTGTGGAAAAAGACCTTTATTTACGCCAGCTAGCAGATGAATTTAATTTATCACTTGAGGCGTTAAAAGAGCAGGAAAGGCAATATTCGAAGAATAGCCACCAAGTTCAGAGGCATCAAAATCCACCGGTACAAAATCCGTCGGTTATTCCAAGAAAAGTAGAACGAATCAAGCCGGCATATCATAATGCAGAAAGATTTTTGATTGCACATATGCTGCGGGATATTGATGTGACCTATAAGGTACAAGAGCTGATGGAGGGCAAAGCCTTTAATATTGATGAACACCAGGCCATCATAACTTATTTATATGGTTTTTATGAAAAAAATCATCAGCCTGATTTTAATTCGTTTTTGGATTATATTCATGATGAGAAACTGAGGAGAATCGTTGTCGATATTGAAATGATGCCAATAAATGAAGAAATATCAGATCAGGAATTAAATGATTATATCAAACAGGTGTTGAAATATCAAAAAGTGTTAAAGATAAAGGAAAAAGAGGCAGAACTGCGAGAAGCAGACCGTCAAAAGGATATCCAAAAGGCTGTCGCTCTCTTAGCAGAGATTCAACAAATTCGTAAAACTTTATAATGGTTTCTTTGATTTTTGGAAGGAGGGGGACAAATGGCTGAAAAATCGGCTCGTTCAAAAGAGGTTGAATCAGAATTGACCCTAGAGCAGGTGAAAGAACAGTTAACATTATTAGGAAAAAAGACAGGTGTCCTTGCCTATGATGATATTGCGGAAAAATTAGCTACCTTTGAACTAGATTCCCATCAAATGGATGAATTTTATGAGCTCCTTGGTGACAATGGGGTTGAACTAGTTGGCGATAGTGAAGAAGAAGACCCTAATATTAAGGAATTGTCAAAAAATGAAGAGGAATTTGATTTAAATGACTTAAGTGTTCCCCCTGGAGTTAAAATAAATGACCCTGTACGTATGTATCTTAAAGAAATTGGTCGTGTGGATCTTCTTTCCGCTGAGGAAGAAGTAAACCTTGCCTTACGAATTGAACAGGGTGATGAAGAAGCAAAGAGACGATTGGCTGAAGCGAATCTTCGTCTTGTTGTGAGTATTGCCAAAAGATATGTTGGTCGTGGAATGCTGTTTTTAGATCTGATCCAGGAAGGCAACATGGGTCTAATTAAAGCCGTTGAGAAATTTGATTATCGTAAAGGCTTTAAATTCAGTACGTATGCCACCTGGTGGATTCGTCAAGCAATCACGAGAGCAATTGCTGACCAAGCAAGAACCATTCGTATTCCAGTTCATATGGTGGAAACCATCAATAAGCTTGTTCGTGTACAAAGACAGCTATTACAGGACTTAGGGCGCGAACCGACACCGGAAGAAATTGGTGAAGATATGGATTTACCTCCAGAAAAGGTAAGAGAAATTTTAAAAATTGCTCAAGAGCCCGTTTCACTTGAAACACCAATTGGTGAAGAGGATGATTCACATCTTGGAGATTTCATTGAAGATCATGAGGCAACTTCTCCATCGGAGCATGCAGCATATGAATTATTAAAAGAACAGCTGGAAGATGTGCTAGATACGTTGACTGATCGTGAAGAAAATGTATTGCGACTTCGTTTCGGCCTTGATGATGGGCGAACACGTACGCTTGAGGAAGTTGGAAAAGTATTTGGTGTAACACGTGAACGTATTCGTCAAATTGAAGCAAAGGCTCTAAGGAAACTGAGACATCCTAGCAGAAGCAAAAGATTGAAAGACTTTTTAGAATAGGCTAGCCATAAAATAGTTTACTTCTTACAATAGAGGTGAACTATTTTTTTTGCTTAAAGTATTTGTTACAGAAATAGGATGTGAGCTCATGCAGGATAGCAGGAAACAAATTATTATTAATGAAATTACATATTGGAAGAAAAACCGTTTACTTCCTGAGCATTATTGTGACTTTTTACTTGCCATCTATACAGAAGGAAATGGCATAGAAGAAAAAAGTAAAAAATCCCATTGGTTGAAAAAAGAACTCTTATTACCTCTATTTATCCCTATTATTATGATTATATTATATTTTACTGAATTATCTTTCATTTTGCAATTGGTGTTTTCCATCATTTTGATATTAATGGGCATTTATCTAACATTTTTATTTAAGAAGAAAGGACTACTTTTCCAAATCCCCCTAATTGTGACGGCCTTAGTGGTATTATTTTCATCTGTAAAATTAACCTTAGCTTTACTTCCAGAAAATTTACTGGTGCTTTATATCGTATTAGGATTGAATTGTATCATGTGGCTGGCAGGTGGCTGGAGGTTTAAGCAGCTCCATTTTACTTTGTCTGGGATATTGGGACTCTTTTTATTAAGTCTCGCCTTATTCAGTGACAAACTGTTTTAACTTCATTCAGCAGAAGTCCTCTACTTCTACAAGTGGGGGATGAATGCAAATGGTTCTTCGATTCAGTGGGGGTTCAAACCCCGGCTGAATGAAGTTAAGCCTCTGTCACGGATTTTTTAAAGATAGTTTATCGAGCGAGCTCGATAAAAATCCGGACGTAAATTCGACGGGCGAATTTGATATTCATGACCTCCTTCTTAATAACATATTATTGTATGGGGGATAGAAATTCATATCATTGGGGGGATGGTTATGAATTTTGATTTAACCGCAGAACAGCTAATGATTAAAAAAATGATAAAAGAATTTGCTGATGAAGAGGTGGCGCCAGGTGCGCTGGAAAGAGATCGTCAACACAGCTTCCCGATTGACGTGTTTCAAAAATTGACAAAGCTTGGTATGATGGGGCTGCCATTCCCTGAAAAATACGGTGGTGCTGGAGCTGATACCATCAGTTTTGCGATAGTAACCGAAGAATTAAGCCGTGCCTGTGGGGCAACGGGTATCACCTATTCCGCACATATTTCTTTAGGCGGTGCTCCGCTTTATTATTTTGGTACTGAGGAACAAAAACAAAGATATTTAATTCCTCTATGTACGGGAGTCAGCTTTGGCTCGTTTGGTTTAACAGAGCCTGGTGCGGGCTCTGATGCAGGTGGAACGGAGACAAAGGCAGTCGAGAAAAATGGTGAATACATTATTAATGGAAATAAATGTTTTATTACCAATGCAAGCTATGCAAAATTTGTAGCTATTACAGCCGTTACTGGCAAAAGCAATGGTAAAAAAGAAATAAGTGCCATTATTGTCCCGACAGATTCTCCCGGTTTTACCATTCGTGATTCTTATGAAAAAATGGGGTTGCATGCGTCAAATACAACCGAGCTGATTTTTGATGATGTTCATGTTTCGACAAAACAACTGTTAGGAAAAAAAGGTGAAGGCTTTAAGCAATTTCTGGCTACCCTTGACGGCGGAAGAATTGGGATTGGGGCTATGGCTGTTGGGATTGCACAGGCAGCCTATGAGAGAGCACTAAATTATGCAAAAGGAAGAAAGCAATTTGGTCAATCCATTGGCACTTTCCAAGCTATACAATTTAAACTGGCGGAAATGGCTATGAAAATTGAATTAGCAAGAAATAGTGTTTACAAAGCTGCTTGGCTGAAGGATGCAGGAAGACCCTTTACTAAAGAAGCGGCAATCTGTAAATTATATGCCTCAAAGATATGTATGGAAGTTACAGATCAGGCGGTCCAAATCCACGGCGGCTATGGTTATATGAAGGATTATCATGTGGAAAGATATATGCGTGATGCAAAATTAACAGAAATAGGTGAGGGAACCTCAGAAATTCAGCATATGGTGATTGCAAGATCAATTGGCTGCTAACGGAATATATGAGAATGATTCTCTCGAAAATCCTGAATCTTCATCTAAATGGATGAAGATTTTATTTTTTTTAGCAACTAAATTTGACAAAGTTTGATATAAGGTCTTTTACTTCTGCTGGTTTTCGAGTAAAATAGAAATTGTTTAAATATATTAATTAGTTAAAAAGTTTGTACATAGGGGAGGGTAATCTTATGAATCGTAATCCGATTATACCGTTTATTACGATTATGGTTGTCGGGGTATTAGCAATGTTTCTTCTTTCATTCAAAGGTATTGGAGATTCAAAAGAGTTAGCGGCCGAACTTGAAGGTGGCGGCGAGGAGAAGACAGAAGAAGTAGCTTCAAATCCGGAGGATATCTATAAGCAGAACTGTATCAACTGTCACGGTGATCAATACCAGGGCGGAGTGGGGCCTGCCTTAAAGGGTGTTGGTGACAGAATGTCTACAGATGAAATTGCTGATATCGTTACAAATGGTAAGGGTTCCATGCCTCCAGGCTTAGTTCCGGCAGAAAAAGCTGGTGAAATGGCTGAATGGCTGGCTGGTTTAAAATAAGATTATATTGATTCGTTAATTTTTCCTTTTGTCCTTTGCATATGCAGGGGACTTTTTTTATACTTAACAGGAAAGACCTATTAGGCTGTCGATAAAACGAATAAATAGAGTTAGTGGTGAAGGAATGAATAGTGAGAAATTATCATACCGTTTAGAGACTGTGACAAAATACATACCGCACGGATATAGATTAGCAGATATTGGTTCGGACCATGCTTATTTACCATGCCATGTCGTCCAAAAAGGGATTGTGGCATGGGCTGTGGCCGGGGAGGTTGTGGAAGGTCCCTTTCAGTCTGCTAAAAGACAGGTTGAAGAAGAAGGGCTAATTGATCAGATTTCCGTCCGAAAAGGAGACGGATTAGATGTGATAGAAGTGGGTGAGGTCGATTGTATCACGATTGCTGGTATGGGAGGAGCATTGATTGCCAGTATCCTTGAAAAAGGCAAGGATAAGCTAGTTGATGTGAAAAGGCTAATCTTACAGCCGAATATAAGTGCCATTTCGATTCGAGTCTGGTTAATGGAAAACGGCTGGGTACTAATCTCCGAGGAAATTATTGAGGAAGACGGAAAAATTTATGAGGTACTTGTTGCCGAACAGGGAGATGAACAATCTGCCTATCAGAAAAATCTCGAAAAGGGTTTATTATTTGGTCCATTTTTACTGGATGAGTGTAACGAGATTTTTAAAAAGAAATGGAAGGCCGAGAGTAAAAACTGGAAGTCTATCCTAGCTAAGCTTGAGCATGCATCAGATACCCCGGAAAACAGACTGAAAAAAGAAGAACTGATAAGAAAAATATCGTTGGCAGAGGAGGTACTAGAAAATGAAGAAGGTTAATGGACATGAAATCATTCAATTATTTGAGGCATTTGCTCCAAAGCAATTAGCTATGGAGGGTGATAAAATAGGCTTACAAATTGGCCGCTTAAATAAGCCTGTTGAACGGGTTATGATTGCACTGGATGTTCTAGAAGATGTAGTGGATGAAGCAATTGAAAAAAAAGTAGACTTGATTATTGCCCACCATCCGCTCATTTACAGACCCTTACAAAATATAACAACGGATAAGCTACCGGGAAGAATGATTGAAAAGCTGTTAAAGCATGAAATTGCTGTTTATGCGGCGCATACCAATCTTGATGTGGCAAATGGCGGGGTGAATGACTTATTAGCAGAAGCACTGCAGCTGACCCATACAGAGGTGCTTGCTCCGACCTATGAAGCAAAATTAAAAAAATTGGTTGTATTTGTCCCTATTGAAGACAGCGGGAAAGTGAAAGAGGCAATTGGCAATGCTGGCGCAGGGGCAATCGGGAACTATAGTCATTGTTTATTTTCAACAGCAGGTATGGGGCAGTTTCTTCCGGGAGAGACCGCTAATCCCCATCTTGGCCAAACAGGACAGTTGGAAGAGGTAAGTGAAGAAAGAATCGAAACCATTTTTCCAGATTATTTAGAACGAAGAGTCATTCAGGCGATGTTAAAGGCGCACCCGTACGAGGAGGTTGCCTACGATATTTATCCGTTAGAGAACAAGGGTGAAAGTCTGGGACTTGGCAGAGTAGGTGAAATAGAGGAAACAACATTAGGGGAGTTTGCTCAGTTTGTGAAACAAGCTCTTGACGTGCCAGCGCTTCGTGTCGTTGGAGATTTGGGAGCCAAGGTGAAAAAGGTTGCCGTTCTGGGTGGGGATGGAAATAAATACATATCATCCGCTAAATTTAAGGGTGCAGATGTGTACATAACTGGTGATTTATACTACCATGTTGCCCATGATGCCATGATGATGGGCTTAAATGTAATAGACCCTGGCCACAATGTTGAGAAGGTAATGAAACAGGGAGTCACTCGTTATTTGACAATCAAGTGCCAGGAAAAGGGCTATAATGTATCCGTTTTTCCTTCTGAAAAGGTAACGGAGCCCTTTCAGTTTGTCTAAATAATAAATCAAAAAGCGGCGGTATGGTTTTCTCCATACGGCCGCTTTTTTATACATTAACTCTGTTTAACTTTAGGTAGTATTTTAGTTAACGGGACTTTATTTTCTTTAACCCAGGTTGAAGGATCTGACGAGTCAAATTTTTCTAAGAAGCCTATCACTTCTTTTGTAATGGGCGTTGGTGTAGAGGCGCCGGCCGTGACGGCAACGGTTTTAGCGTCTTTAATCCAATCAATATCAAGCTCAGTAATATCGGCAATCCGATAGGCCCTTGTATGGGCGATTTCTTCTGATACCTGGGCAAGACGGTTTGAATTATTACTGCGCGGATCGCCAACAACAATTAAGACATCTGCTTCTCCAGCTTGCTCGGCCACAGCCTCTTGTCTGATTTGTGTAGCAAGACAAATCTCGTTATGGAATTCTGCGTGTGGATACTGTTCTTTAATTTTATCCATCACATGTTTAACGTCCCATTGACTCATGGTGGTTTGGTTGGTGACAATTATTTTCTCTGCTTGAAGGGTTAAGTTTTCGACATCCTGCACGTTTTCAACTAAATGAACGATATGTGGGGCAATCCCAACTGCACCTTCTGGCTCAGGATGATTTCTTTTTCCAATATAGATAACCGTGTACCCTTCTTTTTCTTTTTCTCGGATTAAGTCATGTGTTTTTGTCACATCCGGGCAGGTTGCATCGATTGTCACAAGGCCTTTTTGTTTGGCAAGCTCCTTGACTTCAGGAGACACTCCGTGTGCAGTGAAGATGACAGTTCCGCTGTCTACCTTCTCAAGTATTTCTCTTCTATTTTTGCCGTCTAACGTAATAATGCCTTCCTCTTCAAAGGCATCAGTAATATGTTTATTATGGACAATCATGCCTAAAATATAAATAGGACGTGGTAACGATTTATCTAAGGCCGCATTGCGGGCGATAACCATAGCATCGACGACACCATAGCAATAGCCGCGCGGGGCAATTTTTATTACATTCATCTCCGATCCTCCCAGTCAGCTTCTTTCTCATTCATTATAGTCAACAATGATTATTATAGCAAAACCAAAATCAAGCAGCTGTCGTGTGAAAATGAGATGATTTTAGCTTAAATGAAAAAGATGCTGTTTCCAGCATCCTTTTATTAGATATACAGTTTGGGTGTTGATGGTAATGGTTCTTGTTTGGCTGAGGTAGATTCTATTTCGATATCCATATCCATATCCATATCTGCATCAATATCTTTCTGCTCTCCATTCGATTCCTCTTCAGTTTGATTGAATTCTGGTGCGTCCTTGAAACCTCTGTACAGCTTCCATAGAGTTGGTAGATTCTTAACAATCGGGCCATACTGCTGCACAATTGGACCAACCTGTTGGGCTGTGCTTAGAACCTTCTGTGTATTGGATAACATGCTGTTTAGGGAAGAAGGGTTTGTCAATGCTTTAAGAAAAGAACCTCCACCGCCTGCCTGTTGTGGTCCGAATGCACCTAAAGCTCTGTGTGGAGCAGCACCAGTCTGTGCTCCCCTTCCAAGCAGCCTGGAAAGAATACCACCTCTTTGTTGCATTTGTGGATACATCCCCATCCTGGGATGAATTGGCGGTCTTCCGTATGGATTAAAATAGTGGGGGGGCATCCCTGTTCGCGTTGGAAAACGATATCTAGGCATCATATTGCAGTGCCTCCCTTCTTAACGTCATAATCAAGCTCGTTATTTCGATAAGTTCTTACAATCACTTATATCATATTCATCTCTGTCTATTTTGCTTAGGATATATGCGGAGAAATGGTTGCTTCAACAAAGGGTGGTTATTCTTGTTAAAATTGATTATAATATTATGATGGTTATAACAGGCTAATTTGACAGGGTTTTGGCAATAATGTTGGAAAATGGCCCTTAATTTAAAGGAGTTAATATAAATGAATGAGACAAAATTTGAGCGTTTTAACTTAAAACCGTTTATTATAGAAGCTGTAAAAGAACTTGGCTTTTATGAGCCGACTGAGATTCAAGAGAGAATTATCCCGACTGTGTTAAAAAAAGAAAGTGCAATTGGTCAATCCCAAACTGGAACAGGTAAGACACATGCGTATGTCCTGCCGGTCCTTCACAGTATCGAACCGGAACGTCAGGAAGTGCAGGCAATTTTTACTGCACCGACAAGGGAGTTAGCCACACAAATTTACCATGAAACGTTAAAAGTCGCTCAGCACTGCCCTGAGGGTCAGGAGATATCAGTCCGTTTATTTATTGGTGGTACGGACAAGCAGCGAACGATTGAGAAGCTGAAGAACCAGCCGCAAATTGTCATTGGAACGCCAGGTAGGATTAGTGATTTAGTGAAGGAGCAGGCATTAGTTGTCCATACTGCTGAAATGCTTGTTATTGATGAAGCAGATATCATGCTTGATATGGGATTTCTGACGGATGTTGATTATATTGCTGCTAGAATGCCTAAGAATCTGCAAATGTTAATTTTCTCGGCTACCATTCCCGAGAAACTAAAGCCATTTATGAAGAAATATTTGGAGAATCCTAAATATATTCATGTTGAACCTAAGCAGGTAACAGCTGCTGCAATTGATCATTATTTGCTGCCCGCAAAGCATCGAAACAAGGTTGTGCTGGTACATCAGGCATTGCTTCATTTTAATCCTTATTTAGCTATTGTCTTTACCAATACAAAGAAAAAGGCAGACGAAGTGGCGGATGGGCTAATGGCAAAGGGCCTTAAAGTGGGTCGAATCCATGGTGATTTATCACCGCGGGAACGAAAAAAAATGATGAAGCAAATTGTTGATTTGGAGTATCAATACATTGTAGCTACTGATTTAGCAGCTCGTGGAATTGATATTCAAGGAATCAGTCATGTCATTAATTATGAGCTTCCAACGGACCTTGATTTCTATATCCACCGGGTGGGTAGAACCGCACGTGCAGGCTACTCCGGTATTGCTTTATCGATTTATGAGGATTCTGATGAGGATGCGTTAAATCGATTAGAGAAGATGGGCATTGAATTTAAAAATGCTGATTTTCAAAATAAAGAATGGGTTGAATTGGAAGATCGAAATAAGCGGAAAAAACGGAAAAAACAAGTTGATGAGATTGATTTAAAAGCAAAATCTCTATTCCAAAAGCCAAAAAAGGTAAAGCCTGGCTATAAAAAGAAAATTCAGCATGAAACAGAAAACTTTAAAAAGCGACAGAAAAGACTGCAAAAGAAAAAGTAAGAGCAAGGGGAGAGTGTGAATGTTAAAAATTGGTTCTCATGTATCCATGAGTGGAAAGAAAATGCTTTTGGCAGCAAGTGAAGAAGCGGTTTCATACGGATCTAATACATTTATGATTTATACTGGTGCACCACAAAATACAAGAAGGAAAAAAATTGAGGACTTAAATATCGAAGCAGGTAGAAAACATATGGAAGAAAACGGTATAAATGAAATTATCGTCCATGCTCCGTATATCATAAATATAGGTAATGCAGTAAATCCCGCAACCTTTGAACTTGGTGTCAATTTCCTGAGAACAGAAATAGACCGCACAGAAGCGATTGGTGCTACACAAATCGTTCTTCACCCAGGTGCACATGTCAAGGAAGGGTCAGAGGTAGGAATAAAAAAAATTATTGAAGGTTTAAATGAAGTATTAACTGGAGATGAGCAGGTTCAAATTGCCCTTGAGACGATGGCTGGCAAAGGCTCTGAGTGTGGAAGGTCTTTCGAAGAGTTAGCCATGATCATTGACGGAGTTACCCATAATGATAAGCTTTCTATTTGTTTTGATACTTGTCATACGCATGACGCTGGATATAACATTATGGAGGACTTTGATGGTGTATTGAATGAGTTTGATCATATTATCGGGATTGACCGCTTAAAGGTCCTGCATATCAATGACAGTAAAAATGTCCAGGGATCAAGAAAAGACCGTCATGAAAATATCGGCTATGGTAATATTGGCTTTAAGGCACTAAACTATGTTGTGCATCACCCTCAATTAACAGAGGTACCAAAAATTCTTGAGACTCCTTTCGTTGGTGAGGATAAAGATAATAAAAAACCACCGTACAAGCATGAGATTGCTATGCTTAGAAACAAAACCTTTAATGAACATTTGCTCCGCGATATCGTAAGTGAAGCTTAAAAAAATAAGTCCAGGCACGATAAAATATGTGCCTGGTTTTATTCATTTCATTAATTCTAGAAATAACCGATTAACTTCCCGAGCTGTCTCCACTCCTGCCGTTCTGGCAATTTCCTTAACTAGGATAGCACGCTCTCGATCATCAAAAATATTGACCTGTCTTCCTCGCAGGTATTTTGCTATTTGAGCTGCCTGTGCCCCAGTTATGGAGATTTTAAAAATCTTAGCGTATCTTAATAATTCTTCTGCTGTGATACTATTTATTTTTTGATTGATGATGCTAGCAAATATCCTCATTTTATCACTCCTCTATTGATAAAATATGATGGGGGTGCGGGATGAGTGACTAGACTGTGAGGACTCCTTCCTTTACTTTTTTAGGTGGTTCTTGTATACTCTAAATCGGAATGATTTCGGAATTTAGGTGATGTAATGAATAATAAGTTTATCATACAGATAAGCGGTCTTTCCTACCGTTATGAAAGGGAATATGTACTAGAGGATATTAATCTTACCGTAGAGAAGGGTTCTTTTCTGGGAATTGTCGGGCCAAATGGTTCGGGAAAATCGACTCTGCTAAAGCTTATCCTTGGGCTATTAAAAACGCAGCAAGGGGAGATTAAGCTTTTTGACCATGATATCAGCCGATTTAAGGAATGGGAGCGGATTGGCTTTGTGTCACAAAAAGCTAATTCATTTAATACGGGATTCCCGGCAACGGTTTATGAAGTGGTTAAAAGTGGTTTAACGAAAAAAGTCGGCCTGTTTCGTCGATTAAAGAAGGAAGATCATGATACGATTGTAGAAGCTATTGATTCAGTTGGACTCTTGCCTTTTATCAAGCGCAATATTGGCGAACTGTCAGGAGGACAGCAACAGAGGGTATTTATAGCAAGGTCGCTTGTTAGTAAACCGGAGCTCTTGATTCTTGATGAACCGACAGTAGGGGTTGATGCGCAAAATGTCCGTTCTTTCTATGAAATGCTTGGTGATTTAAATAAGCGCCTTGGTATAACTTTAATGCTGGTTACCCATGATATTGGAACCATTACTGACAAAGTGACACATGTTGCTTGTTTAAATAAGCATTTACATTTTCATGGAAATACCCATGAATTTGAGGAACAGAATAAAAATGGCTTAGGTGCTTTTTATGGCTATGATCTCCATTTATTAACCCATGATCATGCCCATGAACATAATCATGGAGGGGGAAATTCATGATTGCAGGAATTTTTCAGTATGAATTTTTACAAAATGCCTTTCTAACAGGCGTTATTATTGGAATTATAGCACCTTTAATTGGTGTATTTGTTGTGGTTAGAAGGCTGTCTTTAATTGCAGACGCACTTAGTCATGTTACGCTTGCTGGAATAGCTGCTAGTCTGTTACTTGAGAAAAAGTTCTTGGCTGCCGGCTCCTTGAGTCCGATTTATATGGGGATGGCCTTTTCTGTTGCGGGCTCATTATTTATCGAAAAGCTGAGGACCGTCTATAAGCATTATCAAGAGCTGGCAATCCCGATTATTCTTTCTGGCGGGATTGGATTAAGCGTTATTTTTATTTCACTTGCAGATGGGTTTAATACCGACCTGTTCAGTTATTTATTTGGAAGTGTATCGGCTGTCAGCAGAGCCGATTTATGGTTAATTTTTATCATTAGTATCTTTGTTATTGCCATTATTTTTTTCTTATATAAAGAATTATTCTTAATTTCCTTTGATGAGGAGCATGCGAAAGCGTCCGGCCTGCCGACAAAGGGTCTGCATCTGATTTTTATTGTCATGGTTGCACTTGTGATTGCAGCGTCGATGAGAGTGGTGGGAGTGCTGTTGGTTTCTGCACTTATGACATTGCCTGTTGCGGCGGCGATTCGTCTCGCCAACGGCTTTAAGCAGACCATCTTTTATTCCATCTTGTTTGGTGAGACCGCTGTTTTAGGTGGATTATTCATCTCCTATTATCTAGATTTGGCACCGGGTGGAACGATTGTCATGATTTCGGTATTAATATTAATCCTGTCGATTTTAGCAAAAAAGTGGATTGTGAAAGCTGTGGTATAAAGGGGTGGATTAGGATGAATGTCGATCAAGCAATGACGATATTGAAGGAAAAGGGCTATAAGCATACGGGAAAAAGAGAGGAAATGCTTCAGCTATTTGCTGATCATAATAAGTATTTAACAGCTAAAGATGTTTTGGACAAATTGAAAGACCAATATCCAGGATTAAGCTTTGATACCATTTATCGGAATTTATCATTATTTGTAGAGCTTGGGCTGGTTGAAATGACTGAGCTGTCAGGAGAAAAGCACTTTCGCTTAACCTGTTCGCATCATGAGCATCATCATCACTTTATATGCTTAGATTGTGGCACAACTAAGGAAATTGAGACCTGTCCCATGAATATTCTGACTGATAATTTAAAGGGATATGACATCTCAGGTCATAAATTTGAAATATACGGTCGTTGCCCGACCTGTTCATCATAAGGGAGAAAAGCAAGCATCGATATGTAAACGATGCTTGCTTTTTTGTCCTTAATAATCCAATCTAGTCAAACATTGTTATAGTGAAAATCTCATTTTAGCACACAATAGTAAATGTCTTATCAAAGACACTTAGCAAAAAGGGTCATGGGATGAGACAGGTAAATAGCTTAAGCTTGGATTTACAATGCATGAAGAGAGTGGGGGATCATAATGGCAGATCTAGACCCAAATAATGTAGGTAATCAGGAATTGCAAAAAGAACAAAATGACGGTCAGTTGTATGGCGTAGATAATTTTGGCGAACAAAACTATCGAGAAGAAACAGCAGCTGAAATCGCAGCACCGACTTCGATGAGGTTGAACGAGCGTACTGGTGATAAAAATGAAGCTCGAGCGGAGGGCGGTACTGGCATTGGGTTAGCGGCTATCGCTCTTTCAATCCTGTCCCTGTTTGTATTTCCAGTATTATTCGGAGCAGCAGGTATTGTTCTTGGTTTTATTGCTCGCGCAAAAGGAGCTAGAACTGGTTCTTGGGCAATTACGATTGGCGCTATTTCTCTTATTCTCGGTATGTTTATCCTCCCGTTTTTTTAATAAAGCGGTTATCGCTTAAGAGAAAAAAGGAGAAGCCTTGTACCTGGTGTACTTGGCTTCTCCTTTATGAATGATTACACTTTTTTACTTTGTAGCCTGATTAGCAAAATATTCTTCCGCGATTTGGTCTATTTCCTTTTTTAACTCCTCTACAAGAGTTTCTTCTGGAACCTTCCGGACTATTTCGCCTTTACGGAATAAGAGACCTTCACCGCGAGCTCCCGCAATGCCGATGTCCGCTTCACGGGCCTCTCCAGGACCGTTAACGGCACAGCCAAGGACAGCAACCTTGATTGGAGCTTTAATTTTTTGAATATACTCTTCCACTTCATTCGCAATGCTGATTAAATCAATCTCTATTCTTCCGCAGGTAGGGCAGGAAATCAATGTTGCAGCATTGGAAGAAAGACCGAATACCTTTAACAGCTCTCTAGCGACCTTTACCTCTTCAACAGGATCGGCACTTAAAGAAATACGCAATGTATTCCCAATTCCTTTGCTAAGAATAGCGCCTAATCCAGCAGCGCTTTTGACTGTACCAGCGAACAAAGTACCAGATTCCGTGATTCCAAGGTGGAGAGGGTAATCGAAGGCTTTTGCTGCTTTTTCGTACGCCTCAATCGCTAACGGAACATCTGATGCTTTCATCGATACAATGATATCGTGGAAATCTAAATCCTCAAGGATTTTTATATGATGGAGTGCACTCTCAACCATACCGTCAGCAGTAGGATAACCGTATTTTTCTAAAATGCGTTTTTCCAGTGAACCTGCGTTTACTCCGATTCGAATCGGAATCCCTTTCGCTTTAGCTGCATTTACTACAGCTTCAACCTTTTCTCGTTTACCGATATTACCAGGGTTAATACGAATTTTATCCGCGCCGCCTTCGATCGCCTTTAAGGCAAGCTTATAGTCAAAATGAATATCAACGACAAGTGGGATATTGATGCGCTTTTTAATTTCTGATATGGCATTTGCTGCTCGTTCGTCAGGGCAGGCAACACGGACAATCTGACAGCCTGCCTCTTCAAGTTGGTGAATTTGGGCAACCGTTGCTTCAACATCATGTGTTTTGGTCGTTGTCATACTTTGGATAAATAACTCATTACTGCCGCCAATCGTTAAATTACCGACTTTTACAGGTCGGGTTTTCGTACGATGTATCATTTCACTCAATGGTGATTCGCTCCTTTAATAATCACTGTTCAATGTTATGAATGTAGATTAGATTTTGAAAATAATCATGTGTGGGCAGCTTGATAAATCAAAACAGCCTCTACTCCTTATTTTACAGGACTATATTTATTGTAGCAATGAAGATAGGAAATTGACAAGGAAGTTGATATGTAGATTCTTTCCAGCATGCTACTATTTAATGTGCTTTAGAGTAGTCAGGGAATTTATAGACCATACCCTGTTGAATTTCCTGTGGTGAAACTCCTTTATTCAATTCTTTAAAATCATTTATCACTTCTGTAATGGGGACTGAGATGGATTCATTGAGGTGGTCTTCGATAATAGAAATAACCGTATCTCCTGCATCAACCTTTTGTTCAAAGTATGTCGTTTCTTCGGTCTGTTTGGCTGCTGAATCTACAGCTGTTTCTTTGGTAAAACTAGCGGGAAGAGTGCCTTCGCTTAAGTCATAATAGACGGCATATAGGATTAAAAGGATAACGAATACTCCGACTAAGCGCTTCATATTTTCTTCCTCCCTCTATCAAAAACATCATCCTATTAATAGATATGCTTGTCTGCCTTCACCTAGAACAGTTAGAGTGAGATGAAACTGTCAACAGGATTGAAGTTGAATTCTATCAACATTTTGGAAATATCATTGAACTAAACCAGTCTGTAAGCTATAATTTTAATAATGTATATAACTGGAAGAGGGGAGACATGTGGCAAAAAATTGGTCCGAGGAAAATCTAATCTCGATACGAGAAAGAGCTTACTTGCACCTTAAGGATCTGATTCTTGAAGGGGAGCTAAAAGCAGGAGACCGGTTAGTTGAGAGAGAATTGGCAGAAAAGTTAAATATAAGCCGGACACCTATTCGTGAAGCATTGTTTCGTTTAGAATCACTAGGATTTGTAAAAACGGTTCCTCGCAAAGGTGTAATCGTTGCTGATATTACGGAAAAAGAAATATTGGAGGTTTTTACTGTTTTATCAGCTTTAGAAGTTCTAGCTGCTAAATTAGCTGTCCAAAAGCTAGATGAAGAGCTAAAGCAGAAGTTTCAAGCCAGCATAGAAAAGGTTGAAGGTTATTTAAATGATCATAATAGTAAGGATTATGCTGCTTTACATAATGAATTGAATGAATTATTATACAGTTCCGCTAAAAACTCAAAGCTTTTTGAAATGCTAAGTGGATTATCAGATTATATTCGTGCATTTGCAAAGACTGGTTACCGTAATGAAGGTCGACCTGAGCAGTCAATGAGAGAACATGTAGAGATCATGAAGGCAATAATAAATCAGGAAACAGAAATGGCTGAATATCTTACGAAAATCCACATTGAAAATTCTAAGAAAGCGTATATTGATGCTGTTAATCATGATAAAAATGATTAAAGAACAAAAAAGAAGAGCTGCGAGGCTCTTCTTTTTTGTTTACGTTAATTTGCCATATCATCCATACGAATGTAAGGAAATATTACGTAAAAGTGAAAAAAATGTCATAAAATATGCGGTTTTTGATGACGGATTTCGACATACAGACAATTTTTAATATTTTATAATATAAAAAACATATAAATGTTATAAAACATTACATGAAAAAAGTATAAGAATCACCCGGAGGGAGGGAAGGTGCTTCTTATACCTAAAAAGAAAAAGCTTATGTTGAATAGTAGCAAATTTATCTGATGATGACAAACTTAAAGTTTTAAAATATCTAATTTATAAAATTTTCAAAATTGTTGCACAATACTTCAAATAAATGATATAGTATTTCCAATACGTCTATAGTGAAAAAGGAGGATGGCAACATGACCTGTTAAGAGTGCAGACCTATTATTATTTTCGGGTTAGGGGGTATTAACTAATTTTTTTTTGCTAGATTACAAGCTTTTTAGGTATACCAAATACTAAATGCAAAAATCAAGATCTTTTATCGCAATAGCAAATATAGTAGGTGGAGGGAATATATGGAACTAACATTAGCACATTGGATCTATGTACTTGTGACTTTGACAGTAGTGATTACAATGCTCTTTAGAAAAGGTGTAGTGTTACCGGTACTTGTTGGAACTTTTTTGGTAGCAGCTTTATATAAAGGAAGTATTGTTTCAGGATTTCAAGGCGTTTTTAACGCAAATTTAGTGGCGGCTAAAGAATTATTCAATATATTCTTGATCATATCACTAATGATTGCGATGCTGAATGCTTTAAAAGATCTAGGAGCAGATCAGAAAATGGTTGCCCCCATTCAGAAGATTATGCTTAATGGTCATGTTTCATACCTTATTCTAATGGTTGTAACGTATGTGATTTCGCTATTCTTTTGGCCAACCCCTGCGGTTCCACTAATCTGTGCTTTATTAGTGCCTGCAGCTGTAAAGGCTGGACTACCAGTCATGGCTGCAGCCAGTATTGTTTGTATTGCTGGACAAGGGATGGCATTGTCCTCCGACTATATCATGCAGGTAGCCCCAATGCTGAGCGCTACAGCAGCAGGTATAGAAACCTCTTTGGTAACAGATAAAGCATTAGTCCTTTCTTTAATTACTGGTTTAAGTGCACTGGTGATTGTGTATGTGTCACATTATAAGGCCATACATAAAAACTCCAGTTCAGGTGCAAAAACAGAAAAAAGCAACGAAGAAGAAGCTGTATTTTTTGATGCTGCAAATGAAATGGCAGCTGCAGTGGAAGAAGATCCAGTAATGGTTCAAAGAAAACAAAAGTATGGTAAAATCTTTTCTGTTCTTGTTCCGTTATCGCTACTTGGTGTTATGATTTACATGTTCCAAAATAAGTTTTCTGGTGGAACAGGGTTAGAAGGTGGAGATGGGGCCGCTTTTATCGGTGGTGTAGCGGTAATACTATTAATTTTGGCAACGCTTGCATTTAATCGGATGCATGCATTGGATAAAGTCAGTGACCATATTACAGATGGCTTTGTATTTGCTTTTCGTGCCATGGCGCCAGTTATTCCAATTGCCGGTTTCTTCTTTATGGGTAGTTCAGATTTTACTGGTTCTATTCTCTCATTAGGAGAAGATGCAGCAAAGCCCGCTTTTCTATTCGATGTGATTGAAGCAGCCCAGACCTATGTTCCGCAAAATGAATTCCTTGCTGGCTTCGGATTATTGATTGTCGGCTTAATAACTGGTCTTGATGGATCGGGGTTCTCCGGTTTACCATTAACAGGTGCATTATCTGGTGCATTAGCGACTGCAGGTATGGATGCATCGACTTTAGCAGCAATTGGACAAATGGGCGCAATTTGGGCAGGTGGAACACTTGTTGCATGGTCTTCACTTGTTGCCGTTGCTGGTTTCTTGAAATTACAGCCAATGGAGTTAGCTCGAAGAAATTTTATTCCAGTTATAGTTGGACTTTTCCTTTCCACATTAGCCGCAATTATTATCTGGTAGTACCTAATAGAATAAAATAATATCCATAATCTTATTATATAATCCTATCACCATAAATATTGCAGGTTCTAACCCAAAATATATTCATTATTTTGAGGTGGAGCCATTTTTTTTGCCTATACAGATATGGACGTTTTGAATAATCGATTAACAAATTGGAGGTAATGAAATGGAGAATTATAAAGTAGGCTTAGTAGGAATAGGTAGATTAGGATCGGCATTAATGAAACAATGGGACCAGCAGCAATTGGACATTGGTGTGTACCATCCTACGAAGGAAAAGTCAGAAACATTTATTAATCAATTTCAAAATGGATATATTCTTGAAAAGAAGGATTTAGCGGAAATTAATATTCTTATATTAGCGCTATCGGGTAAGGATATTTCTCCCTTTTTAGAAAATTTACGTTCAGAAGGACTTGACTTAACGAAGGTTATGCTTGTGAATATGGCAACGGCATTAAATTCCAAGGAGATTATCAGTGCTTTTCCACAATTAACGGTTTTTGGAGTGAAATTTATGGGACATGCGAGAGATTTGTTTGAGCACGGTGAGGCTTTGTTTATCAGTGAAACACCATTGCCTGGGCCGATTGAAGAATTATTCCAGAAGCTTGGTCAAATCATGATAGATGAAGAGGATCGATTGGTTCAGGTCAATAAATTAGCTACCTTCTATGCAGCAAAAGCAGCTATTGAGATTGAGGCTATTTTTGCAGAAAAAGGTCTGTCCGCAGAATATGTTAAAAGAGCTTTAACATCCATTGCACCCGAGGTTATTCGCTCTTACAGTAATGGGTCTCTTGGGCATTTTGCAAAGGAAATAGTGAAGGAAATACAGCTGTCCAAGTCAAAATGATGGCAAGGACTACAAAAGGAACCCCTAGAAAAGATTTTTCTCCGGGGGTTCCTTTTTCATTTAGGACATAATCATTTCTAATACTATTAAGTAAACCATTGCTAAACCAACGTATAAGCCTGTATAGGCAAGATTCCAATTGGATACTTTAAAGGAACTTTCTTTAATGATATTCGACATGAGCCCAATTGTTGCATTATATGGACCGACAAGGAAGGAGGCAACGGCTCCGGTTAACATCGCTACGGTTAGGACAAACGGTGAAATCCCAAGAAGGCTTGGATTTAGGGCTCCAGCTATTAAAGAAAGACTTACGGCAGGGTGAAGCCCGACAAAAGCAAGACCTAAAGGGATGAGCGGAAGTAATATGATGAAAACTTCTGCTCCTGTAACATGAATAAAATCAAGGGTCCGTTCATTTATATATTCATTCGCATGAGAGACTTGTATCGTTGAGATTAAAAAACCTGCAGAAAGGAAAATAAAGAACTGATCCTTCATACCCACAGTAAAGGTCTTAAAATGATCAATCAACTGAATAAAGAAATCATTGCCCTTTCTTAATAATAAACCCCAAACAAATGAAAATGGAATCACTAATAAAGAGACGAGAATGATAAAGGAAAAATCTAATAAGGTTTCTAATGTTGAAATAACCAAAATAAAAACGACAATGGCTAGTAAAATTTGCAGGACTCGTACGGGAGAATCCTTTTTGCTATCCTCTTTGGTTGCCGCTAATTCGGAGACCGAAGCCGAAACCTGGTCTTCTATTTTCGTTGAAGATTTTTGTCTGCCAAGAAACCAGTCCAGTAATAATCCAAAAATGCTTAACGGCAAAACATAGGGAAGGATGGAAAGCCAGCTGACACCTGTCATTCCGACAACAATTCCAACAATAGGAGTTACCGGTGCCCACAATAGCGGCATGGCAAATCCACGTGTAATGGCCCTGCTTAAAAAACGATTTTCCTGTTTGATTGGAAAGCTATCGAGAGCGGGTCTAATGGAAAAGTAGGTCATTGGGAGTGTTGCGAGATTCATAAAGATACTGAAAAAGTAAGAGATTCCTGAAGTTAACATATATAGCTTTCCAGTGGTTTTAACCTTTTTGTGAATAAGTGTTTTTATTCCTTCACTATATTCTCCCAATTTTATCGGTATCCCTAATATAGGTACTAATGTAAACAGGGTAAGAAGATCAAGCATGGAACCAAAGGAAAGGATGTATTCATTCCAAGCTGCACCGCTCGTCCAAAGCAGCAATAAGCCTAGTAACAGGAAAATGCTACCTAGAATCCTTACAAATTTTTTTACTATCCCGATTGTACATAAGACGATTACAAGACATAGAATCGATATAGACGGTCCGATACTAAGAAGCGGAAACAAAGTAGATAGTAAGTATAGCGTTATGGCAGATAAGAAAAGAAATCGTAACATGACATCACCCTAATCCTTATAATATGGAAAACATCCGCATGGTATACCATATAGATATATTTGCGTTAATTATTAATAAATTTACCATAAATTTTAGCATTTGGTATACAATTTGCTAAAAACATTGTATAATCAAGATGTAAATAATATTAATTGAATATTCGGAGGTATGAGCTATGTTTAACTTTTTATTCGGTTCTCATAAAGCTGTTGAAAAGTCTGAGAAAAAGTTAGTGCTTTTAAGAAAATTATTAAAATTTTAAAACATATAATCCTATTATAACCGTCATCACTATATGACGGTTTATTTTTGTCATCGACCAGGTTTAGTTGTTTTATAACAAATATAATCCCGGAGAGATATGTATTCTCTCCGGGATTACGATAAAATAGTCATCATACATTGGCATTTTCGATTTTGACTAATTTAGAATGCTGAGAATCCTCGCTATTTCCAGATGCCTTAACGATTTCATTTAATTCCTCACGTGCTTCTTCAATGGTTGGGAATGTTTCAAAAAATTTAACATGAATTTTGTTAATATAATCTTTACCATCATATTTTTCATATAAGGTAATTTTAGCATGGTCATCAACGATTTTCGCGATCGTGTAAGTTGCCTTAAGACTATCGAAAAAATAGAATTGATATGTTTCAACTAATTCAAGTGCATCATTCTCCAATACAGTTTGGAAAGTATCCTTATTCGTAAGGACAGCGTATTTTTCCATAGTACCACTCCTTAAGATAAAATTTTGTACGTAAGCAGGCGTACAATTTAAAATGTTAACAGGTATTAAAGCTTGGAATATTGTATACCAAACTACTTGTTTACTAGTTTAATGGATGTTTATCAAATATTCAATATAATTTTCAAAATTTTTAAATAATACTATACGCATGTTGTTTTTGCTTTTCCATAAAGATTCTAGTATAATAAACTTAGTTTTCAAAAAACTTAGAAAATATGATAAAGGGGCGATTGTATGCCAAAGGTAATCCTCCATGTAGATGGAACAGTTGTTGAACAAGAGGTAAAGGATAATGCCAACCTGGTTGTTTTAGCCGGAACTCGTCAGTTTCCTCAATTAAAATATGGTTGTGGAATGGGCAGATGTACAAAATGTGTATGCCAGGTAATTAATGGAGCAGATGGGGTTACGCCACCAAATTGGAAGGAAGAAAAAATGCTCGGCGACAAATTAACTGAAGGCTACCGCTTAACATGCCAAATGACTGTTCAGCAAGATATTGAAATATCACAGGAAAATATTAAAATTGATCCCCCTAAGAAAAAATTATCATCATCAATTTAATTCATGGTAGTTAGGTATACAAAATGCCGATTCGGTATTTAAATTGGAATTGAATGAATAAAGAAAAGCAGGTGATTAGATGGCTTGTTATGATTTAACAGCTATGACATGGGAAGAAGTGAAGGAATCATTACAAAATGTGAAGTTTGTTATTATTCCGATAGGAGCACACGAGCAGCATGGTCCACATATGGTTGAAAGCTGTGATGCTGTACTGGCGGAAAGAATGGCTAAAAAACTGGGGGAGAGAATGTACCCTTATGCCCTTGTCACTCCGACTATTAATATGGGAGTATCACAGCACCATTTGAATTTTCCGGGTACCATATCACTGCGACCGGAAACCCTAATGGCTATCCTGAAGGATATGATATCCTCATTAAAACACCATGGAGTTGAAAAATTTTTATTGTTAAATTCTCACGGTGGTAATCAATCAACCTTGAGTCTAGCATCATTGACTTTGTCAAATGAATTAGATGTTGAAGTCTATTATGCTAAAACAACGGCGTCAGCCAAGAATGCAATCGGACGTTTAGTTGAATCCAAGCTTTTCGGTCACAGCTGTGAGCGTGAAGTTTCAGAGGCTTTATACTTAGCGCCTGAGCTTGTACGTAAGGAGAAGCTTGTAAAGGGTGCAATTCAGGAAACTGGTAGATGGAAGCAACTTAGACCTGGGAAGGCGATTCAAGGGTTTTATACCTATGAAGAAATGACTGAAAACGGATGTATTGGTGATGCCACGAAGGGAAGCTTGGAAATAGGTGAGCAGATCGTTGAGGAAGCATTGGATAATTTATCATCAGAACTTGTTACTTTGATGAAAATAGAAGCAGAAGTAGTGAAGTAGAAGCATGAATCGATAATAATTAAAATTTTTAAAAAATTTAGAAAACACTATTTACAAACTAGAAAATATAGTTTAATATCTAGTTAACGGTATACCAAATACCAAAAAATAAAAGATAAACTGAAACAAAAAAATATTCAGACTTTTATTCTAAGGTGGTTGGTATACAAAATATCAAATACCAGATTATTAGATAACATTCTTGGTAAATATTGAGGAGGAAAAAGTAATGACTAAATTATTATCTAAAGACGAATTCCGTAAAGAATTAGAGGAAGCGATTAAAGGAAATCACAGCCAAAAGGCTCCATTCACAGTGGCTTGGGCTGAAGGGAAATTAGAAAGAAAGCACTTTGCTAGATGGGCTGAAAACCACTATCACTATGTAGGACCTTTCGCAAACTACTTAGCATATATCTATCACAATACTCCAGACATCCCTGAGTATGAGTCAGCAAAAGACTTCACTCTACAAAATATGTATGAAGAAGAAATCGCTGCAGACCGTCATACAGATTTATTAATCCGTTTTGCTGAAGCATGTGGCACAACTCGTGAACGAGTTCAAGATCCTAAAAACATGGCTGCTACAACACTAGGTCTTCAAAGCTGGTGCTACTCAGTTGCAGCACGTGAACATTTTGTTGTAGCAACTGCAGCACTAGTAGTAGGATTAGAATCTCAAGTACCAGATATCTACCGTAAGCAAACTCCGGCATTACGTGAGCAATACGGATTTACAGATGAAGAAATCGAATTCTTTGACCTTCACATCGTATCAGACGAAATTCATGGTGAGCGCGGTTATAAGATTGTTCTTGATCATGCGAATACTCCAGAATTACAACAACGTTGTATTGAAATTGTACGTGTAGGTGCAAACATGAGAAGAATGTACATGGATGGTCTATACAGAGAATACTTAGAGCAAGACCTTGGTAATTTAGTAGAAAATAAATAATTAAAGTAATGACTAAAGAGGGGGATTAACGTCTTCCCCTTCTGGGCCGTCAAATATAATCTTCTAACCGAGATTCTACATGACGGCCCATTTTTATAAATAAAGCTATGTGATAATAAATAAGGAATAGGTGATAGAGTGCTTACAACAAAAGTAGAAACATTCAGCAACTATATTAATGGTGAATGGACAGAATCTGTAAGTCAAAAAACATTTACCAATATCAATCCGGCTAATAAGGAAGAGATTGTTGGGATTTTTCAAGCCTCTAATGAAGAAGATGTAAAGCAAGCGATTGATGCAGCTGTTGAAGCATTTCCGAGCTGGGCGGCTACTGCTCCTTCTAAGCGTGCAGCCATCTTAAATAAAGCTGCAGATATCCTTGAAGAAAATGCTGAGGCTCTTGCTGAAGAATTGACTCGAGAAGAAGGAAAGCATGTTTCAGATGCTAAGAATGAAGTCATACGCTCAGCCCAAACACTACGGTTTTACGCAGTTGAAGGGCAAACCTTTACTGGAGAAACCTTTCCAAATGATGATCCAAATATGAAAGTTTCAACTGAGCGTGAACCACTTGGAGTTATAAGTGTCATTACTCCTTGGAATTTTCCTATTTCGATTCCTTCTCGTAAGATTGCTCCTGCATTAATTACAGGTAATACTGTTGTGTTTAAACCTTCATCAGATACCCCTCTAATAGCTGTACGTCTTGTTGAGGCATTACATAATGCAGGTATTCCAAAAGGCGTTATCAATCTAGTAACAGGGAAAGCTTCTGATGTAGGAGATTTGTTAGTAACAGATCCAGCGATTAAAGCTGTAACGTTTACAGGATCAACTGGAGCGGGTGAAGATATTCATCATAAATCATCTTTTACAACTAGATTACAAATGGAATTAGGTGGTAAAAACCCTATTATCGTTATGGATGATGCAGATGTCGATCAGGCAGCTACTTTGACTGTAAATGGCGGATTTTCTTTAACAGGTCAGGCTTGTACTGGCACGAGTCGTGTTATTGTCATGAAGGAAGTAAAAGATGCATATGTTGAGAAGTTAATTGAAAAAACAAAAGCCTTAAAAGTAGGCAATGGCTTTGAAAACGGTGTAAAGATTGGTCCGTTAGCAAATGAAAAGCAGCTGAAGAATGTTCTGAACTATATTGAAATCGGTAAAGAAGATGGTGCAACCCTTGTATATGGCGGTGAACAGCTGACAAGCGGGGAGTACGAAAAAGGCTATTTTGTTCAGCCGGCTATTTTTACAGATGTTCGCTCTAGCATGAGAATTGCAAAAGAAGAAATCTTTGGGCCTGTTATAGCTATTATTGAAGTGAATTCGTATGAGGAAGCAATAGAGATTGCTAATGATGTAGAGTATGGCTTATCCGCTTCTATTATTACTAATAACTTAAAGACTGCCCATCAGTTTACAAAGGATATTCAAGCTGGAACCGTTAAAGTAAATCGTACGACAACCGGAAACCTAATGAATGCACCATTTGGTGGAGTTAAAAAATCAAGTACTTCAACTTTCCGTGAATCCGGCAGAGTTGGTTTAGAATTTTTCAGTCAAGTAAAAACAGTCTATGTTGGCTATTAATTAACAAAAGGGATAGAGGAGATCACACATGAAGACATCTTTAAAGTTAGAATTAGAAGAAGCAAAAGTAATGATTGAAGCTGCAAAGCAGAAATCTGAAGAAATCAATGTATTAGAAACCATTGCTATTGTTGACGATGGCGGGTATGTGATTGCGTTAGAAAGAATGAATGGAGCTCGTATCACAGGTCCAGAAATTGCGATTGCGAAAGCTTTTACGGCCGCTGGTCACAAGCGTTCCACACATTTATTTAATAAAGAGCCAAATGGTCCGGCATTACCTGGTAATGAAGCATTTGGTATTCAGCATATGCTTGACGGAAAATTCGCTATTTTCGTTGGCGGTTTCCCGATCGTAGTAAACGGAGAAGTTGTTGGCGGAGTCGGCATAAGCGGCGGTAATGGGGAACAGGATACGGCAGTAGGTACTGCTGCCCTAAAAGCTTTGCAAGCTGTAGTGGCAGACAAAGGTTATGAAGTGATTACTGATGCAGATATAAAGAAATAAGAATAGCTAGGACCTCATTCATTCTATCTTCAATGGTGAAATGAGGTCCTTGTTAAATAGCTAACTAAATAATAGTAACTTTTTAGAAAAGAGGAGATTGAGGTTGAATCCT
The DNA here is from genome assembly GCF_900104575.1 of Bacillus tuaregi. NCBI lineage: Bacteria > Bacillati > Bacillota > Bacilli > Caryophanales > Bacillaceae > Bacillus > Bacillus tuaregi. Next base: position 3,211,450 of record NZ_LT629731.1, on the reverse strand, counting down.
TATATTGAATTATCTATTGGATTTGCCCGCACTGGTTTAACCGGATTTGGAGGAGGACCTTCAACCATTCCATTAATAGAATATGAGGTTGTAAAAAAATACAAATGGATGACGGAAGAAGAGTTTGGGGATGTGTTGGCGCTCGCCAATACGTTACCGGGTCCCATTGCAACGAAAATGGCTGCCTATATTGGATATAAAGTAAAAGGAAGTCTAGGGGCAACGGTTGCTATTCTTGCCCATATTCTGCCATCAATTATTGCTTTGATTGGACTACTAGGAGCACTGTATGCCTATCGTCACTCACCAATTGTCGGTGGTATGGTTCTAGGTGTTACTCCTGTTATCGGCTATATGCTAGCAGAAATGGCTTATGGCTTTTATAAAAAGGGTCATAAGGGTTTAGGATTGTCAAAAATGATCATCTTTACAGCTATTTCCTTTGTCACCATGCAAATCATCGGACTTCATCCAGGAATCTTAATTGCTGCATTCTTGCTTTCTGCTTTCTTCATTGCACGGCGCAAGAAAAAGGCTGCAAAGACTGCCGAAGTCATTATTGAGAGAAAGGAAAAAAGCTTATGATGTATTGGGATTTATTTTGGGCATTTTTTGTAGCAAATTTATTAGGCTATGGCGGCGGCCCTGCAACCATACCGTTAATCCAAAATGAAGTAGTCAATAATTATGACTGGATGACATTATCAGAGTTTGGCGATCTGTTAGCCATTGCAAATGCCTTACCTGGACCAATCGCAACAAAGCTTGCCGGTTTTATTGGATTTGAAATAGGGGGAGTTCTAGGAGCAACTATTGCGCTTGCAGGAACCATCTTACCTTCAGCCATTGCGGTCATCATCCTTTTTAAGTTTGTTGATTTATTTAAAGATTCAGCAGAAGTAAAGCTGATGACAAAAGCAGTTCAGCCCATTATTGCCGTACTTCTTGCAGTGATGGCCTATCAATTCTTTTTAACATTCTTTGAAGGTAGCGGAATTATACATCTTATTTTATTAACTGTACTTAGCTATTTAACATTGAACAAGTGGAAAATCCATCCTTCTTTAGTTATTATCGGGGCTCTAGTTTATGGTGGAATATTTCTACAAGTTGCCTGATGCATAACAAAGCTAATAGGGGGGGAGTGAATGGAAATACAATGGAAGGAAAACAATCTTCTTTCAGTTCGAGAACACGCCTATTTGTATCTGAAAGACTTAATTCTAGAAGGGACGTACAAAGCAGGAGACAGACTAATTGAAAGAGAACTTGCAGCCAAATTAAACATTAGCCGTACCCCTATAAGGGAAGCGTTGTTTCGTTTAGAATCGCAAGGATATGTTAAAACGGTACCAAGAAAAGGTGTCGTTGTATCTAATATTTCTGAAGAGCAGGTCATTGAAGTCTTTACGATCTTATCCTCACTGGAAGTGCTAGCAGTAAAGCTAGCCGCACAAAAAATGGATACGAAAACACAAAAGGCCTTCGACTTAAAGATTCAGGAGCTAAAAGAAATACAAGAAAAAAATGAAGGTACTTTTAATCTTGAACATATTCAGATGAACCATTTGATTAATAAAGCTTCGAAAAGTCCGAAACTATATGAAATTCTATCCGGTCTTATCGACTACATCCATATGTCGGCAAATATGGGCTATGAAACTCCAGGCAGAAGACAAGAATCATTAAAGGAACATATTAGCATCATGACGGCATTACGTAATCAGGAAGCGGAGATGGCTGAATATCTCATGAAAATTCATATTGAGAATTCAAAGAAGGCTTATATAAATTACATGGATAACTTGAAAGTAAGACTCAAAAAGTAAGCGGCTTGCATAACTTATGCTTTCTGTAACTGATAATTGAAATTTATATATTAGGAGGAAATGATACTATGCCAAAAATTCACTTTATTACGAGCGATAAGATAATTGAAGTGCCTGAGAATTCCAGTGTTTTAAGAATGTCCCTTCGTTATGATGGCGAGCTGCCAAACCGTTGTGGCGGAGGAATTTGCGGCAATTGCGTATGTAAAATTGAAGAAGGCGCTGAATTCCTAGATAATGTTAAAGTACAGGAAAGAAGAAAATTAGGTGATGAGCTGCTAGAAAAAGGGTACCGATTAGGCTGTCAGACCTTTGTAACAAATGGTGATATCAAAATTTCTTGGGATGAGGAAATTAAAAAACAGGTAATAAAAAGAAAGCCGGATAAATTAAAGGCAAAGGTTACAGCAGGAGAGTAAAAAGGAGTCATTTATTTTGAGGCAATTAAGGGCGTTCACATTAATGATAAAAAAAGGCAAAATGAAAGAAACTCATCCTATGCTAATTAGGATGAGTTTCTTTATGGAGAAGGAAAGCTTTACATGTCTGTCTTTCCTTCTGTACTATCGGATTGAACTTCTTTAATAGAGAGCATTAGCATCATGATAGCTACAAACCAGTGGATGAAAAAACCACTCGGAACGACCGTTTGTAAACTGTCCATAATAATGAAGAAAATAGTAGGCAATGTGATACTATAGGCTGCTAAGCGAAATAACTGACCATACCGAAGTGGTTTTCCAGCTAGGTTTTTTAAGGCAAGACCGATTAATGCCAAAATGGTCACTTCAATAAATTTCATAGCCGTTGAGAATAAATAAATGATGATCAATGTTATGGGAAGCATCACAGGTAGAAGGGAATCTAGTGAGTTAATTATGGATAAAAGATCTTCTTTTGTGACAGCAGTGTCTCCCAGCATTGAATAGGGAAAGGATTGTGTTTGACCTGTAATTGTGTACGTTATTTCATTTTTTAAGAAAAAAATCGTATTGTCGGATCGCGAAACATCAGCTTGATCAAGAGTTCCCGTACCGTCAAAAACAACGGTCAAATCCCCGCTTTTTATAGTAATTGGTGCATTTTCCTCTACTACTAATTCACCATTTTCTATTGTAAATGAAGGTATTTCACTTGTAATGGTATCTTCAACCGCGTTAAATCCTGCCATCATAGAAGTGCTGAAGTAATAGATACTTGGAAGGACGGAAAGAAGGGTCAGGAAAAAAACATAGAATATCGTTTTTCCTGTTCCTTGTTGTCGAAATCCTGCGATGTTTCTTGGCGAATAAAGACTTACAATTAGCTGTTTAAATATATTCATTATGCACACCCCTGTAAAAATTCACTTCTTATTGTAACCTTCTCCAATTAAATTGTACAATTTAAAGAAAAGTAGGGAATTATTGAGATAATAGAGGCATTTCAATCGTATAACAAATGAGAAGTGTTATTAAGGAGGCTGCTGATGGATTATGTATATTGGGGTTTAATTATCCTTTTATTTATTGTGGCGTTTGTTGGGTTGGTGTATCCAGTCATACCAAGTGTCTTATTTATTTTCGCTGGGTTTATTTTGTACGGCTTTTTGTTCTCGTTTTCTGCTTTTAATTGGATTTTCTGGCTAATTCAAGGGTTATTTGTACTCTTGTTATTTGGGGCTGATTATATCTCCAATATAATAGGCGTGAAAAAGTTTGGCGGCTCGAAAGCGGGAGTTTGGGGAAGTACAATCGGTTTACTAGTAGGACCGTTTATTATCCCTTTTTTGGGGATTATTCTTGGACCCTTCATCGGTGCCGTTATAGCGGAGCTGATTGTCCATAAAGTGGAGCTGAAGGAAGCTGTGAAAATTGGCTTTGGCTCTGTTGTTGGCTTTATTAGCAGCGTGGTGACAAAGGGTGCCGTTCAGCTTGTGATGATTCTATACTTTATTTGGGTGATCTAATAATTGTCGAAGAGGGTGCTCTATGGCACCCTCTAGAATTCTAGATGAATTACTAATTAGTTAATACCACAGATTTCTTTACTACAGTGCTGGCAATCAACTTCTTGTCTTAAATAAGCTAAGTTTTTAACCGTAAAACGTTGATTGTCATAAGTAAGAACGTCCTTTTCACGGAGCTCCTTCAGCATCCGCTGGATGACTTCCCGTGTACCAAACGTTAAATTAGCTAGCTCTTGATGGGTAATAGGTAAATCAATCAGGATTCCGTTTTCAGTTACAATACCATAGTTATTGCATAATCTAATTAGAATCGAATATAAACCGCCTTTTTTTCCATTCATGATTAAATCTTGACATTTTATCTGTGATTTTACATACCGTACACTTAGCCAATTGGTTAGTGCGCCAAGTACATCTGGTTCTCTTAAGGCATATTCCTCTAGCTGTGATTTTTTTATGACTAGCATTTCACAGTTTGACATTGTTTTTGCGAAAAAATGATAGGTAGGCCTTTTTTTGAATAATTCATACTCAATAATTAGTTCTTCACCGCTTAATATTTTGAGTATAAATTCCTTTCCTTTTACATGAACACGTCCAACAGATACACTCCCGTTAAGGAGAAGGTAAATGTTCTCAACCTCCTCTTTTTCTTGGAAAAGGTAAGCGCCTGCTGGGAATTTTTGAATAGGTTCTTTATCAATAAAATACTGAATTAATAGACTATAAAGGGAAATGTTTAATTCCTTTACTTCAAACATAGCTGTTACACCCCTTTTTTCTTCTAATTTGATTAAAGCAAAAAACCGCTTTCTATTCAATTACCATTTGTCAAATATTGGAAGTTAAAATAGGAAGATATGACTAATATCGTTGACAGATGGCTAGTTGGGACATTCTTGACAATTTTTCGAATTTTTATCGAAGGAATCAATATATTAAAATAATGATGAAGAAAGGGTCTATTAATGACCTATAGAACGGTCATATGAATAGAAAAGGATATTTGTGTTAAAAATGAATGCGTATTATTTGATAATAATTAGTTGAATTTGGTAATCTAATATTAGTTCTTTAGTGTTTATGAATTTTTTGTGAACAGAATCTAAAGAAAATAAAAAAGTTATTTGGAGGAATTAATAATGGCATTTGAATTACCACAATTACCGTATGCATATGATGCTCTTGAGCCTCATATTGACAAAGAAACGATGAACATTCACCACACAAAGCACCACAACACATATGTAACGAACTTAAACAATGCTCTAGAGGGCAACAATGAGCTTCTTTCTAAATCTGTTGAAGAAGTGATTGCCAATTTAGATGCGGTTCCTGAAGCTGCACGTACTGCTGTCCGTAATAATGGCGGTGGACATGCTAACCACTCATTATTCTGGCAAATCCTTTCACCAAATGGCGGTGGAGAGCCAACAGGTGCAATTGCTGATGCAATTAACAGCAAATTTGGTAGCTATGAAAGCTTTAAGGATGAGTTTGCAAAAGCAGCAACAACTCGTTTTGGTTCAGGCTGGGCTTGGCTTGTTGTAAACAATGGCAGCCTTGAAGTAACTAGCACTCCAAATCAGGATTCTCCATTAATGGAAGGCAAAACACCAATTCTTGGACTTGATGTTTGGGAGCATGCTTACTATTTAAAATATCAAAACCGTCGTCCTGAATATATTAATGCATTCTTTAATGTGATTAATTGGGAAGAAGTTACAAAACGCTACGAAGCAGCAAAATAATAAAGTTACATCTGATTTAAGCGTAAGACCGGCAGAAGAGAAAAATTCTGTCGGTCTTTCTATGTTTTTTGAATAACGAGTGCTGTTTTGTAAAGACTACCCCATAGAGACAAAAGGGAGTTTTTCTATGAGCACATTAAAAAAACATTTGATTGGTGATATTGAACTTACGAAGGATTTAACCCTTCTGCTGCTTATAGGCGGCTTATATTCCTTGAGTGTTGCCCTGTCTAATACATTCGTAAATATTTTTTTGTGGAAACAGACAGGAAAGCTGCTGGATATTGGCTTTTATAATCTAGCGGTAACAGTAGCGCAGCCATTTACATTTATTCTTGCCGGCAGATGGGCAAAGAAGATAGACAGAGTGATCGTTTTAAGGATCGGCGTCATCTTTCTCGCCCTTTTTTATTTAAGTGTGCTAGGTTTTGGTGCATCAGCCTCAAAGTATTTATTAGTCCTTGGGACACTCTTGGGCATGGGTTATGGGTTTTATTGGCTTGCCTTTAACGTACTAACGTTTGAAATAACGGAGCCAGAAACAAGAGATTTTTTTAATGGTTTCCTTGGTATTCTTACCTCCGCTGGTGGAATGATTGGTCCGTTTGCAGCCGGATTTATTATTTCTAAATTAGAAAAATTCAGCGGTTATTCCATCGTTTTTGGGATATCATTAGGTCTGTTTGCCTTGGCCGTCTTTTTAAGCTTCTCATTAAAAAGGAGACCGGCAAATGGAAAGTATTGTTTTAAGCGGATTATGTCAGAGAGAAAACACAATCTTAATTGGAAAATGGTCACAAATGCGCATTTTTTCCAAGGTCTCCGTGAAGGTATCTTTGCCTTTATGATTTCAGTGCTTGTGTTTCTTTCAACTGGAACTGAAATGGCTTTAGGAACCTATGGGCTTATCAATTCAGGAGTGTCCTTTCTCGCGTATTTTGCCGTATCAAGGTTAATAAAAAAAAATCAGCGTTTAAAATCCATTCTAATCGGAGGTTTGCTGTTGTATGCAGCCATTTTTCTCATTGCCTTTGATGTCACCTACACTAAATTACTTATCTATGCTGCTACGATAGCAATAGCCTATCCGCTTCTATTAGTACCCTATCTTTCGATTACCTATGATGTAATCGGAAGCGGCTGGAAGGCTGCTGAAATGAGAATAGAATACATAGTTGTTCGAGAAGTTTTTCTAAATGCGGGTAGAATTGTTTCCATTCTTCTCTTTCTTATTATGGTAAAGATGATGGATGCAAAGGAAGGCTTGCCTATTCTTTTTCTTGCCTTGGGGGCTGGCCATAGCTTGATTTATTTGTTCATTAGACGTGTTCAATTAAACCTGCCGCAAAGAAAACAAAAAGAGGCTTAGAAGCCTCTTTTTTTGTGTAAACGCTTAGAAGCAATTACCAAAAAGAATTGGGTTTTTTAGTGGTATTCTAATCGTTTTTCTTTTACTATAAAGAATGATGAGTATGGTCTAGTAGAGGAAGTGTGGTTCACATTGAATAATAAAAAGAAGAAAAAGAAAAAGACTCAGGTACCTTTTCGTCTTAATATGCTGTTTTTTATTGTGTTTTTATTATTTTCGGTCTTAATTCTTCGACTAGGGGTTGTCCAAATTGTCTATGGTGAAGACTATAAAAGGGAAATCGAACGAACCGAGGATGTGACTGTTAATAACCCGGTACCAAGAGGGAAAATGTTTGATACGAATGGAAAAATTGTCGTCGATAATGTTCCAGAAAATGCCATAACCTATACGAATAATGGTGTTAGTCAAACGGAAATGCTCGAGGTTGCGGAAAGACTAGCGAAATTAATCCATAAAGATGCCGACAAAGTCACAGAAAGAGATATGAAGGATTATTGGATCATTAAGAATCCAAAAGAAGCAGAAAAAAAGGTTCCTGAAAAAGAGCTGGAGGAACTAAAAGTCAAATATGAAGACGAGGAATATGATAGTAAGGTTTATAAATTAACCCTCGATCGAATTACAGAAGCAGATTTAAACAGCTTATCTGAACAGGATATAGAAATTATTGCCATCTACCGTGAATTTGTAAGTGGTTATAAATTCACTCCACAAATCGTCAAAAATAAGGATGTCACACCAGAAGAATTTGCTGTTGTAAGTGAAAATCTTCAGCTTCTTCCAGGAGTAGACACAACAACCGATTGGGAACGCTCGTATGCTTATAGTGATACATTACGATCTGTCCTTGGTGGGGTGACAACCTCTGATAAAGGGCTGCCAGCGGAAGAAATAGATTATTATCTATCAAGAGATTACAGTCGCAATGACCGCGTTGGTACAAGCTATCTTGAAAAGCAGTATGAGGATGTACTACATGGACAAAAAGCCAAGGTGAAAAATATTACCGATCAGTCTGGTGAAATTGTTAGCACTGAAGTGATTACTGAAGGTCAAAGAGGGAAGGACCTTGTATTAACGATTGACATGGATTTACAGCTGGCGGTTGAACAGATTATTGAACAAGAGCTTTGGGCAGCAAAATCATTCCCAGGAACAAATTTATTGGACCGTGCTTACGTTGTATTAATGGATCCTCATACTGGTGAAATTAAATCGTTAGCAGGTAAGAAGATTGTAAGAAATGAGGAAACAGGTAAAACCGTAATGCAGGATGATGCACTAGGTACGTTCACCACAACCTATAATGTCGGCTCTGCTGTTAAGGGAGCAACGGTGTTAACCGGCTTTCAGACAGGTGTGATTAAGCCGGGTTCAAGCTTTTATGATGCACCGTTGTATATCGCAGGTACACCGCCGAAAAAATCTTGGAAATCCTTCGGTTCGATTAATGATGTGAATGCCTTAAAATATTCATCGAACGTCTATATGTTTCTGACGGCGATCAAAATTGGTGAAGGCCGTTATGTTCCACATGGGTCACTTCCTATAAACACCGATGCGTTTAATACGATTCGTCAGCATTTTGCCCAGTTTGGACTTGGAGTTCGGACTGGAGTTGATTTACCTGGTGAGCAAAACGGATTTAAAGGTTCTAGTACATTGCCAGGTCACTTAATGGACCTTGCGATTGGACAATATGATACGTATTCGGCTATGCAACTTGCTCAATATGTTTCAACGGTAGCAAATGGCGGTAGCCGTATGGAACCGCATATGGTAAGAGAAATTCGTGAGCCGCAGCTTGATAACGAGCTTGGACCCATTGTGCAGGAAATTCAGCCAAAGGTGTTAAATCGCTTAGATTTGGAGAATGGCTGGATTGAACGTGTACAGCTCGGCTTTAAAAAGGTCATGCAGGAGCAGGGTGGGACTGCAAACGGCTTTTTCGGTGGCAAGAGCTATTCACCGGCAGGCAAGACAGGAACTGCTGAATCCTTCTATGACGGTCCGCTCAAAAAATATAAGATGGCTTCCGTCATGAATCTCAGCCTTGTAGGCTATGCACCATCCGATAACCCTGAAATTGCGATGTCTGTGATTGTACCATGGGCATATACAGGAGGAACAGACAACCGTGCTAATTTGAAAATCGGTGAAAAAGTTATGGATGCTTATTTTGAGTTAAAAGCCCAGCGCGCAGCCGGCAATACAACGGATGAGAATTCTAATGCCGATACCGATGAAGAAGCTAAAAATGAGAATAATCAACAATAATTGTGTAGGAATCCTGCTATGTAAATGGCAGGATTTTTTTTTACGAATGTTTATCCGTAAGAACTAATCCCAAGTATTTTCTGCCTTCGACAAATATATACAAGTTTCTGTATATTTACAAAAGCTTAACAAATCATTAAAACCTCGTTAACAGTCAACCTTTAATGTATTACTTGTAAGATAAAACAAAAATAAATGACTGAACAATTAGGGGGAAATGGATCATGAAAAAATTCAAGTACATAGCACTTACTGCTGCTATCTCTGGGGCATTAGCGTTATCAGCTTGTGGACCGCAAAACACAGGAAGTGTAACAGAAGGAAATCAAAATTCACCTGAACATGCAAGCGAAAGCAAGCAATTTGAAGGAACGGTAAATATTGATGGGTCTTCCACCGTATTCCCCATTATGGAGGCTGTTGCAGAAGAATATAATTTAGTTCAACCAGATATGAAGGTGTCGGTAGCTTCTTCTGGTACAGGCGGCGGATTTAAGGCGTTTATCGCTGGGGAAACGGATATTAGTAATGCATCCCGACCTATAAAAGATGAAGAAAAAGAGCAGCTGGAAGAAGCTGGAATTGAATATACTGAATTTGAAATCGCAAAAGATGGTTTATCCATCGTTGTGAACAAGGACAACGATTGGGTTGATTCTTTAACAGTTGAGGAATTAAAGCAAATGTGGGTTGAAGATGGCACAGCAAAAAAGTGGTCTGATATCCGTGAAGAATGGCCTGAAGAAGAAATTAAATTCTATTCACCTGGTACTGATTCAGGAACATATGATTATTTCAATGAAGTGATTTTAGAGGAACAGCCAATTGTTGAAAATGCTACTCTTTCTGAAGATGATAACATCCTTGTGACCGGTGTGACAGGGGATAAAAATGCCATTGGTTTCTTTGGTTATGCTTACTATGCAGAAAACAAAGAGAATTTAAAGGTTGTGCCAATTGACGGAGGTAACGGAGCGGTTGAACCAACAAATGAAACGGTTGAAAGTGGCGAATACTCTCCTTTATCACGTCCATTATTCATTTACGTAAAAAATGATTCAGTGAAAAAAGAAGAAATTTATGACTTTATGAATTTTACATTAGAAAATGCTGGAGAGCTCTCAGAGGATGTTGGTTATGTGAAACTCCCATCGTATGATGATGCCTTATCAACGTTAGAGGACTTAAAATAAACGATAGAAATTTTACATTACCAATAGGAAGTCATTCGCTTAACGTTGACGGCTCTCAACCTGAGCGAATGACCTTTGCTAGTGTCACAAGAAGCACGTCGAAGGGCTTCTCATCTTGTCATGGGGATGAAAGGGGTTTTCATTTTGAGTACGAAGAATCATAATGTGTTGTCTGTCCAAGAAATGATTGTGGAAAAAAGAAAAAGAAGAAAAGCCATCTCAATGGATAGCGTTATGCCTGTAGTACTATTACTAACTGCATGTGTATCGGTGTTAACGACACTGGGTATTTTATTTACACTCTTGTTTGAAACGTTTACGTTTTTTGAACGAGTATCAATTGGTGAATTTTTAACTGGACAGAAGTGGTATCCCTTCTCAGACCCAGGTTCATTTGGAATCTTACCACTCATTTCAGGTACATTGAAGGTTACGCTCATTGCAGTTATCGTTGCTGTTCCAATTGGTTTGGCAACAGCCATATATCTAAGTGAATATGCCTCAGATAGAACTCGCCGCATGATTAAACCGATTATGGAAGTTCTCGCTGGTGTTCCGACCATTGTTTATGGATTCTTTGCTTTAACATTTGTCACACCTATTTTGCGTGAACTGTTTCCTTCAATAGAAATATTCAATGCCATCAGCCCAGGCATTGTGATTGGAATTATGATTACTCCAACGATTGCCTCTCTCTCAGAGGATGCCATGTCTTCTGTACCACAGGCAATGCGAGAAGGAGCACTTGGATTAGGTTCAACAAAACTTGAAGTTGCATTGAAGGTCGTACTCCCTGCAGCCATTTCTGGAATTGTCGCATCGATTGTGTTAGGTGTTTCCCGTGCCATTGGAGAAACGATGATTGTGGCCGTTGCGGGTGGATCAACACCCAATTTAAGCTGGGATATTTCAAGCTCTATCCAAACGATGACCGCTTATATCGTTCAGGTTAGTCAAGGTGATGCTGGTTATGGCACAACAATTTATTACAGTATCTATGCAGTTGGATTTACACTCTTCCTATTTACGTTAGTGATGAACCTACTGGCTCAATATGTCTCTCGCCGTTTCAAGGAGGAATATTAAGATGAATTTAGTCGATCGTGAGCAAGTCAAACAAAAGATGAAATCAAGATTATTTAAGAATGTATTCTTCAAAGGAATATTTCTCCTTGCAACGCTGTTTGGATTATTAGTGTTAGGAACTTTGTTATATCGTGTGGTATCACAAGGGGCAGTATATTTGGATTGGCAATTTTTGAATAGCTTGCCATCGAGGAAACCGGAACAGGCTGGAATTTATACAGCCTTAAATGGAACGATTTGGTTAATGTTCGTTGTTGCACCTGTTTCACTTCTTTTAGGAGTAGGCACAGCTATCTATTTAGAGGAATACGCGAAAAAGAATCGTTTTACAATGTTTATTCAAATTAATATTTCTAATCTAGCTGGCGTTCCATCAGTTGTATTTGGTTTATTAGGCTTAACGATTTTTGTTCGAGCTCTGTCGTTAGGAACAAGCGTACTCGCAGCCGGTCTCACGATGAGCTTATTGATTCTTCCAGTCATCATCGTTGCTGCACAAGAGGCGGTTCGTGCCGTACCTAAACAGCTGCGTGAGGCTTCCTATGGAATGGGGGCGACAAAATGGCAGACAATCGTTCGGGTTGTGATGCCTGCTGCTATTCCAGGAATTCTAACGGGTGCTATTTTAGCTCTTTCCCGTGCGATTGGTGAAACAGCACCATTGGTTGTTTTGGGACTGCCACTTTTCCTTGCCTTCTTACCGAATTCTTTTTTAGATACGTTAACGGTGTTACCAATGCAAATTTATAACTGGACGAGTCGCCCGCAAGTTGAGTTTCAGGCACTTGCTGCTGCTGGCATCCTTGTTTTACTGATTTTGCTGATTGCTATGAATTCCATTGCGGTCATTATTCGTAATAAGTTTCAAAAAAGAATGTAAAAATTACATTGGATGAAGGATCAGGATGAAGGAGGATTTCATATGAATATTACGATTGAAAGAGAATTAAACGTAATCCCGCCCATGGCAAAGGAGGACAAAAAGATTAAACAGGTTGTCTATAAAACAAGTCAATTACATCTTTGGTACGGTGATAATCACGCATTAAAAAATATTGACCTTGATATTATGGAAAATGAAGTGACAGCCATTATTGGTCCTTCTGGATGCGGGAAATCAACCTATATTAAAACGCTGAATCGGATGATTGAATTAGTGCCGATAGTCAGAACTTCAGGTGAAATAAGTTATCGTGGCAGAAATATCCTCGATAAATCCTATGGAGTGGAAGAACTAAGGACAAAAGTGGGAATGGTATTTCAAAAGCCAAACCCGTTTCCAAAATCAATATATGAAAATGTAGCCTACGGGCCTAAAATACATGGTATTCGTGATAAAAAAATTCTTGATCAAATTGTAGAGAAGAGCTTAAGAGGTGCTGCTATTTGGGATGAAGTCAAGGATCGCCTAAAAGAAAATGCCTATGGTCTTTCTGGAGGACAGCAGCAGCGTCTGTGCATTGCCCGTTGCCTTGCGATTGAACCGGATGTGATTCTAATGGATGAACCAACCTCGGCACTTGATCCTATTTCTACTTTAAAGGTAGAAGAGCTGGTACAGGAATTAAAAAAGAAGTTTAGTATCATTATAGTGACGCATAATATGCAGCAGGCTGCTCGTATTTCCGATAAAACGGCCTTTTTCTTAAACGGTGAAGTTATTGAATATGATGAAACAAATCGAATTTTTTCAACACCTACTGATAAACGAACAGAAGATTATATCACGGGTAGATTTGGATAAATGAGGGGAGCAAAAGAATTGGTCGTACGTGGGAAATTTGAAGATGAATTAAAGCTATTGCAGGATAAATTAGTTGACCTAGTTCATTTTGCAGATGATGCGCTAAGGCTGTCTATTGAGGCTTTTGAAACGCATAATATAGATCTTGCCTTACAAATCATGGAGGATGATACGAAAGCAGACATTCTTTATGAAGAAATCAATGAATTTGCTATCCTGCTTATTGCAAAACAGCAGCCTGTTGCGATTGATTTACGCCGGATTATTATTGCGATAAAAATTGCTACAGATATCGAAAGAATTGCAGATTTTGCTGTTAATATTGCAAAATCAACGATTAGGATTGGAAAAGAAGCTCATTTGATGGCGTTAAACAACCTGAAGAAAATGTATGAAATCACTGCTGTGATGTTAAAAAATAGCGTAGCTGCTTATAAAGATGAGAATACCCAACTGGCTAAAAAAGTGGCTGAAATGGATGATGCAGTAGATACATTGTACGGTGAAACGATTCAGGAACTTTTTAAGCTGAGCGGTGAGAAATCTGAAAATCTTAATCACATTACACAGTATCTTTTTATATGCCGTTACTTAGAAAGGTCTGCCGATCATATCACAAATGTAGCAGAGTATATTTTTTATTTAGTAAAAGGAAAACATTATGAGCTTAATAACTAAGAAAGATAAGGAGCAGCTTGGAAAGCTGCTTCTTATCTTTTTGTTGTTTCTTGTACAGAGTTTGTTGGGGAAGGATGTTCTTTTTCCTCAATGTTTATCTTACCTTTTAAATGATTGAATTCCGATTCAGATAAGATGACATAACCTGCTTTTTCCAGTTGTGACTTTGCTGCATCAACTGTCATGGAGTTCTGTTGTCCCCCCTGATCATAATATCCAGCCCCTATTACGGAGGCAGTTAGAAAAATACCGAATGCAAAAGCACGCATACTTCGTTTATTCATATTTTTCTCCTTTGAAGCCATATTCCTTTAAGATGGATTGAACCTCCTTGATGGGTAAGGAGGACTGCCGGGCAATTTGCTCAATGGGTGTTCCTTGTCCTGCTAATGAACGGACTTGGTTTTTAATAATGTCATGGACTGCTCGATTCTCTGACTCTATTTTCGATAGAGAGGGTGACAGTTCAATTTCATTGATAAGAAGCTCCTCTTCTAGTATCTTTAATTTCTTTTTTATTTGATACATCTCCTGAAGTTGATTCATATTTAGCTGGTCTATTTCTTCACGAAGCTGTTTGTAAGGGTCCTTGAGAAAAAAAGACAGAAAAAAAAGAAGTAGTGAAACGCAAAATAAACTGATTAATAGTGTACTCATTCTGTCACCTCATAGTAATAACTGAACAATCCTCATTTTATCATTATCTTTGACAAGATTCGACAATTTCATTATTTCGTCATAATGAAAAAACCTTGAGTGCTTACATTCGACAAAAACCGTTTGTTGTCGGAAGCCCTAATATTTGATACCATTATACAAAATAGTAATTATATTCTGATATTTAATGAATACGTTCTTTTTTAAAAGAGGTGCGCCATGATTGAAGAGATTAAGAAACTGAGAAGTATGGGTCTTTCTTTTCGCAAAATAGCTGATGAGTTACATACAACAGTCGGAAAGGTACAGTATCAATGGAAAAAGTATCAAAAAAGAGAAGAGACATTAAGCGCTGCTAAGAGAAAACCGATAAGAATCGTAAGGAAGGGCACGATTCAGGCCCGTTATCTAAATAAGGGAAGGCTGAACACAAAGGAAAAGGAACATTTAACGGCATGGATACTGTCTGAAAATAAATTGTTCATCTTTTGGAGATTATCAGAAATAAAAAAAGACCTGGTGTTAGCATATTTTGATCAATCTGTTAGTAGCTTTCAAAAAGTTTTAAGGCTATATGATGTCACGGAAACTCCATTTATTAGCAATGAAACGCCCATTCTTGAGGTAAAGTTAGAGGAGGGTCAGGCTGTGTCATTTCTTAAGCAGCCGCAGGATAATCGATGTTACTTGGTTGAAATTGGCATCCTTGTGTCAGGTCATAGATTTTTTCCGTTGCTTCGTTCTAATCAAGTTCATATACCAAAGGGAAGCGCAAAACAGGAGACAGAGGAAAATGAGGTATACTCTAAAAGAGAGCGAACTCCGCAATGGGTAGAGCATGTTAGTACGTATAGTTATTACGAAAGAATCTCAAAAGAGGATGATAGGTCATGAACAACCCTTTTCTATTTAGTAGTACAAGGCAGGATGTTCCATTTCTTCCATATAAGCGTGAAGTTGAATCTGAAAGTATCCCATTATTTTCCATCACAGATACCGTGATCAAGTATTTAATCGACGAAACAAAAGCATTTACGCAGCTGCTTCAGGAGTGGGTTAAATTATCAGGGATGTTAGTAAATCCTTCTGTTACGGAAGGCTATTTGTCACAATGGCGGTGGATGAATGATCTTATAACCGAAGGTGTCAAGCGTACTGTAGCATTATACGAGGGTGCTGAATTGAAGCAAAGGACAGATTTATTAGATGCGGATGAAAATGACCGGAAAGGTAAGCAGAGGAGAATTCTAGTTTTAACTTGGGAATTTCCTCCTCATATTGTTGGCGGCTTATCACGCCATGTCCACGGGCTGACAAAGGCCTTGGCGAAGAAGGGGCATGAAATACATGTTATAACAGCAGGTGCGGGAGATTCGCCAGTAATGGAAAAAATCAATGGTGTCAGCATACATAGGGTAAAGCCGCTCAGTGAAAATGAAGAGGATTTTCTGCTTTGGATCGGTGGATTAAATATTGCTTTAGCAGAGAAAGCAGCCGCTTTAGCAGAAGAATATTCTTTTGATTGTATTCATTCGCATGATTGGCTTGTCGGTGCAGCCGCCGTTTCATTAAAGAAGCATTTGCAGCTTCCTTTAGTTACAACCATCCATGCTACTGAATATGGTCGAAATAACGGTATATATACGGAAATGCAGCGATTTATTCATCAAAAGGAAAAACAACTGGTAGAACAATCTGACCAAGTTGTCGTTTGCAGTGATTTTATGAAGGGGGAGGTTCAGAAGCTTTTTTCAGCGGAAGAAAAAAAGTTAGTAACGATTCCAAACGGGATAGACTGCGATGGCTCGGAGGTTCTTAATCGAGATTTATCTGATGTTAAAATAGATCGTGATTGCCGTATGATATTTTCAATCGGTAGAATGGTGAAAGAAAAGGGGTTTGACACTTTAATTGAAGCCGCCGCAGCTTTAAAGGCGAAGCGCATAAATGTATATTTTATTATTGCTGGTAAAGGTCCAATGCTTGAGGAGTATCGTCGCCGAGTTATTGAAATGCAGCTAACAGATAGGGTCCGTTTCATTGGATTTATCGATGAAGAAAAGCGTAATGCGTTGTTACAGCTCGCGGAAATAGCGATTTTTCCAAGCCTTTATGAGCCATTTGGAATCGTTGCTTTAGAAGCGATGCAGGCTGGAAAACCGACTATTGTCTCCAATACAGGTGGATTAAAAGGAATCATTCAACATTTAGAGACAGGTATGCTAATAGAGCCGGCTGGTGAAAATATAGTGGAGGGGATTATCACGCTTTTAGAAGACCCTGATTTAGCGGAAAGAATTGGAAAAAAGGGTAAAGAACTCGTTCTAAGCCGGTATAACTGGGATATCGCGGCGCTAGAAACAGTGAAGCTATATGATCATATCCTGAATGCCAAAAAACACCACCACTTAAGCGCAAGCTTTTTAAAATCACACTAGCATTTCCAAATAAAAAATGATATTATAGAAAAGTCGTATGAACGAACGAGCTTTATATAGTTTGGAGGGAAATTAACATGCGTGTGAATATTACGTTAGCTTGCACTGAGTGTGGAGACCGTAACTATATTTCAAAAAAGAATAAACGGAATAATCCAGATCGTCTTGAGCTGAAAAAATATTGCCCAAGAGAAAAGCGTACAACTGCACATCGTGAAACAAAATAAGCAGCGGGATATCCTGCTGCTTTTTTTTGTTCCTTTTAATTAAATGTTCTCATTATATGCGAAAGGAAGACTTGCATGATGGAAAAAAATACACTTCGTCAAAAAATGAAAGAAACATTGCACAGAATATCTAAACCGCTTTATGAACATTACTCCTATCAGATTGCGCAAACGCTGTATGACGACCCATTATGGAAATCATCACAAACGATTGGTATTACGATTTCCAATCCGCCTGAAGTTGATACATATCAAATTATTCGTAAGGCATGGGATGAAGGGAAGACAGTTGTTATCCCTAAATGCTTGCCAAAGGAAAAACAAATGAATTTTCGGATTCTTGAGCGCTTTAATCAGTTAGAGTCTGTCTATTTCAGTTTGCTTGAGCCAATAGAAGCCAGCACGACAAGGGTAGACCCAGAAGAAATCGATCTCCTGATTGTACCTGGACTTGCTTTTACGATGGAAGGCTATCGATTGGGTGTAGGCGGGGGATACTATGACCGCTTTCTGCAAAATTATCATGGGAAAACCGTGTCGCTTGCTTTTCGAGAGCAGATGGTCAATCAACTCCCGAAAGAGCCACATGATATACCGGTTGAGAAAATTATCACGTACGAAGGGAACGAAATGAATCCATGACGATCGTTATTGTTCTCAGTATTTTAACAGCAGCCATCCTAGGTTACTATTCTAAATTATTAACCATTACTGGTAGTGCTGCTGCTTTTGTAATCGGAGCTTTGATAACGTTAGGCCTCGGCATAAAAGGATTAGTACTGCTTGGATTATTCTTTGGTAGCTCGAGTGCATGGTCGAAAGTAAAAAGTACAAGGAAACAAAGAGCAGAAGAAATTCTTGTTAAAGGCTCCCAGCGAGACTGGCAGCAGGTTTTTGCTAATGGTGCTCTTGCGGCCTTTTCAAGTGCGATGTATTACTATACAAAAGATTTCTTTTGGGTGCTTGGCTTTAGTATTTGTCTTGCTGCTTCCAATTCTGATACCTGGGCATCTGAAATTGGCTCAATGAGTAAAGGCAGGCCGGTGAATGTGAAAACCTTCCAACGAGTTGCTCGTGGAACTTCAGGTGCCATCAGCGTTCTAGGGACCGTTGCAGCAGCGGCAGGCTCCTGTGTTGTTGCTCTTGGAGCGTTTTTGCTTTTTCAATTGCCGTTTAATGAATTCCTGTTTATTCTTATTCTTGGTTTTTGCGGGAATGTTATCGATACTTTACTTGGAGCTTTCGTGCAGGCTGAATATCAGTGTCCCAATTGTGGCTTGAAAACAGAGAAAAAAAAACATTGCGGTCATAGGACAAGGCTCATTAAAGGATTTTCGATTCTGAACAATGATGTGGTTAATTTTCTGTCTGTTCTTATCATTTTATTTGTGAGTATTTTGATTAGTGGCGTAGTTTAAGCCGTTATTCTGTCAATAAAAGTCATTTATTTCCTTATCTTCCATCGGATAATATAGGTTATTTTATCTCACACTAGTGGAAGGAGGGATGATAAATGGGTAGAATTTTATCAATCATATTAATTGGAATGGGTGGATATTTATTATTTCAAAAACGATTTCGAGTTATTAACACAGTCTTAGGTAATTCCATGATGCGGAGGTTTTTTGTTAGATCACTGATGAATATTCCGGCAATAAGAAATCGGATGATGGGTTCTGTTTTTTCACAGGGTCCAAGCCCAATCTAATCACATAGGCTTAGTTAAAGACCCGATTGGGTCTTTTTTTCATATGACATAGAAAGTGGGTATCACTTTACGAACGCTTAAAAATTGCCTATAGTAAAAATAAACTAGTAATGACAGCAAAGAAAGAGGGGGGAAATGTGAGTTTTCGAGAAGATTTTATATTCTGGAGACTGGCGAATTATTTCATCAGTGAGCATGATTATCGAATCATTCAGCTTTCAAAAAGTCAAAAAGAGCTTTGGCTGGAGAAATTGGAAAATAAAGAGTTACAGGTTATTCGGATTCTTCACTATAATTTAGACTGGGGTAATTGGCTTCAGCGGGATATCCAGTTAACCTTAGCGAACGGGGAGAGTATTCGCAAACAGCTACATAAAAGGTCGCTGGATGTTTTAAATATTTATATAACGCCCTATCCTCCTGTTGATGATTATGAAGATTATATTAATAAACCCTTAGTCCATCCAAAGGGAGAAAAAACAAAAATTACTTCGCTTATATGCGACAGACAAACTGATATCAAGCCAATTGAACAGACATTGAATGAGTCGATTCCAATCCTTTGGAAAGAGGAGTATTTGGAGCATGATATCGAAGTTGAAAAACAAGCAGCTTTATCGGCTGCGAGAAAAAAGGTACTATCAGAGAAAGCGCTGTTTGAAAATGGTAAGCCTCGTTTTACCTATTTATTTATTGCCATTCAAATTATTATGTTTCTGCTTATGGAGGCAGCCGGCGGCAGCACGAATTCGTCTGTCTTAATACAATTTGGTGCGAAAGCAAATTGGCTCATTCTAGAAGGAGATTGGTGGCGTCTTTTTACACCTATTTTTCTCCATATCGGTATATTGCATTTACTTATGAATACGCTGGCATTATATTATCTTGGATTAACAGTAGAAAGGCTATTTGGAAACAGTCGATTCCTGTTCATTTATTTATTTGCGGGCATTAGCGGTTCATTGGCTAGCCTTCTCTTTAGTCAAAATATATCGGCCGGAGCCAGCGGTGCCATTTTTGGCTGCTTTGGTGCATTGTTGTATTTTGGCACCGCTTTTCCTAAGCTATTTTTTCGAACGATGGGAACGAATATTCTGATTGTCATAGCGATCAACTTAGCCTTTGGCTTTACCATTTCAGGCATTGATAATGCAGGACATATTGGCGGTTTAATCGGAGGATTTCTTGCGGCGGCGATGGTACACTTACCGAAGCAAAAAAGACCAGCAGTGCAAATCATTACCTTCCTAGCAAGTGCTGCCGTCCTTTTCGGTCTATTTCAGTATACGCAAGAGAATGAAGGTAAATTGATTGATGAGCAATCAGCACTTGTTTTAGCTCAGCAGTATGTAGAGGATGAAGATTATCAACCAGCCTATAGGTTATTACAGGAGTATGATAGTCAAAATGAAAGTACAGCTAATATCCTATTCCTTCTCTCTTTTGTTGAAATAAAACTTAATCATCTAGATGACGCTAAGGCACATTTGCACCAAGCTATTGATATGGAGGCGAATTTTCATGAAGCCTTTTATAATTTATCACTTCTCTATTTGAGTGAAGAGAATTATTTACAGGCCAAAGAATATGCTGAGGAAGCCCATCAATTACAGCCGGAAAATAAAGATTATGACAAGCTGCTCACAAAAATTAATGAGCTGGAATCTGCTGGCGTAGAATCATAGCTTCACCATCTCTTAGCATACTAATGACGAGTAAATGTGATTGGTCCTTAGCCAATAATATTAGGGGGATGGTGCTTCCAATTGGATCAGCTGTAGTACCATCCATTCTTTGGATACCAAGGAAATAATTTTTATAAATTCCCTCCCATAATCGACCCAATATTTTTTTGGTTTCTTGCTCATCAAAGCCTGGAAGCGGTGAATTCTCAAATTGGTACATATCTGTTAAAGGATAAACCGTATAAGCCTTTGCAAGGTCAAAGGTTTTTTCTGCCGTTGAGAGTGTCTGCTTTAGATGCTCCTCAATCATTTGATCTATAATGAATTTCCATTCCTTGTCTTCCTTTCCTTTTGGATAACGAAAGGAATGCAGTTGAGTGAATTTTGATTGAACCACATAAAGTTCATCGTGCGTAATCCTTTGACTACTGGTAATGTTGTTATTGTTATGTAGTTCCGCGTGGTGGAAACTAATCGCTTTAAAATTGGCACTTTCGTGCTGCATTATATTTTTGTCTAAATAAATTTTGTCTTCACCCTTTTTCCATTCCTTTCCTAGCTTTGCTTGTAGGATTCCATTTACATACAAAAAGCTTATATCCTGTCTTAAATATGCCTTGCGGTCTAACAAGGAAGAGGCTTTCCAAAGAATGGCATATCCATTATTTGTATCACCTGCCAAGGAAAGAGCTGTTTCAGCTGAGAGAAAGGAAGCTTCTTGGTCAGGTGGAAAATAAGTAAAGCTTTCAGCTGTTCTGACATAGTTATTTATCATATAAATAGTGATAATGGTAAGCATCATCATAGCTAAAAGATGTATGATTTTATTCAAACCGCCTGCCTCCTTTTCTTTACCAACCTTCCGTAGCTGGGACGGGTTGTCCCATTCATATATATTCAGAAGCGACAAAAAGATGACAAAGCGGTAAGGATAGCTTATTTGCGACAGCCCTTGAGAGGTTAGTCATTTTGCTTTATACTGAGGCTAAATAAGATAGATGGGGAATAATAAGATGAAGACGATTTACGATATTCAACAATATTTAAAGAAGTTTGGCACGATTATTTACATTGGTGAACGGATTGCTGATTTGGAGCTAATGGAAGCGGAGGTCCACGAATTATATCGAGCCCAATTAATGGATCCGCGTGAATATCAGACAGCGGTATTATTATTACGTCATGAAATACAGTTTTTAAAGGAACAACGAAAGGAATAATCATCAGTTATAGAATAAAGGGATTTGGCCCAATAGGGTCAGCCCTTTTTTGCTTGTCTGTTTTTATCTCAGGTTAGTATCGTGATGGCAGGTCTTTTTTTATCCGATGATTTATAGCCTTTGAATGGCATAAATCGAAAACCATGACATATGTATGATGTGATGGAAAGGAGGAAAACAGGTGAAGGTCAATATTCGCTCTGGTGACACATTATGGTACTATAGCAGCCTATTTATGATTCCATTACCACTGATTATTGATTCTAATCCCGGCCTCAATGCTTCACAGATACAAGTTGGACAGGAAATATTTATCCCAGGGTTTACGAGCCAAACCTATAGAGTTAAAAGCGGAGACTCCTTATGGAAGTTAGCGACGGCCAGAAATATTTCTATTGATGCATTATTGCTTTTAAATCAGCATGTAAATCCGAGCAGTCTTCAAATCGGTCAAACGATTTACCTGCCTGCTCGTGTAATAGCTCCTTCTATGGGAAGGATTGTCAGATATGATTCGTCTCTATTAGCAAGGGATATTCAAACATTAAAAAGTCAGTTTCCTTTCATTCAGGTTCGAACAATTGGACGTAGTGTTGAAGGAAAACCGATACAAGAAATTAAGCTAGGTAAAGGTACGAAAAAAATTCACTTTGACGCTTCCTTCCATGCGAATGAATGGATAACAACCCCCATTCTAATGGCATTACTCAATACTTTTCTCTTGTCCTTAACAAATAGCCAGCCTATTCGTGGCCTTGTTACAATGCCTTTGTATCAGTCTATTGACTTGTCAATAGTACCAATGGTCAACCCAGATGGTGTTGATTTAGTATTGAAGGGACCACCGCCGGCATTAAGGGAAGAATTGATTGCCATCAACAAAGGAAGCGCTGATTTTAGCGATTGGAAAGCAAATATAAGAGGGGTTGATTTAAATAATCAATTTCCGGCAAATTGGGAAATTGAAAAGGAAAGAAAGGAGCCAAAATCTCCTGCACCAAGAGATTATCCCGGTGATGCACCGCTAACAGAGCCGGAAGCCAGAGTAATGGCTTCTTTAGCTAGAAATAGTCAATTCGATCGTTTGCTTGCTTTTCATACACAGGGTAAGGAATTTTATTGGGGGTATGAGGGCTTGGAGCCGCCGGAATCAAGGGTACTAGCAAACGAGTTTGAACGGGTCAGTGGTTATCAATCCATCCAATATATTGACAGTCACGCCGGTTATAAGGATTGGTTTATTCAGGAATTTCGAAAACCAGCCTTTACGATGGAACTTGGTTATGGGATAAATCCACTGCCATTGTCACAATTTAATGAAATTTATGAGGAAGTACTTGGAATTTTCCTTGCCAGCCTGTATATTTAAAAAAGATAAATTATAAAACTATTTTATCGATTAAGAATAATAGATTATGCTTTTATTTTGCTGCTTTAAGCGTAACATGGAGAATAGTACATGAAATACCTCCGTATTTTATCGTGATGCAAACTGCAAAATATGGAGGTATTATCATTTGTAACGAATGAGTAAAGGCGGTGTGGAAAAAATAGTGATAAGGAAGGCTTTTTTTTTGTGTCTATTAATGGTTTCCACACTGTTGGTAATAGGATGTGAAAAAGGAGATTCTCGTTCACAGGCAATACAGCAGAAAGAAAAGCCTAGAGCTGAACATTCTCCATTTTCTATTTCAGAAGTCATGAAGCATCTACCGATTAACATGGAAGCTGGTTTTGATAAATTCCATGGATGGATACATAATGAAACCATCGTATATTCGACAAAGCATCATCAGCAATCAAACCTCTATGCATATGATTTGAAAAATGGGACAAGTACATTACTATTTAAATTAGATTCCATAATTGATGATATTCAGATCAGTCACTCAGGAAACTATCTATTGATTCGCTCTTCTTCTGAAGCATTTCCCTGTCAAATAACCGTGATAAATAGTAAAGGAGAGACTATTTTTTCTACCGTGTTAGAGGATACCTATGATGTAGAGATTAAATGGAATCCCTATGACGAAGATAAGGTACTGATTTCAAGCTTTACTGAGGATTGGCAGGACCAGACCTTTATTTTATCGCTTGATAAACAAAAAATAACGCAGATAGAGCTGGCAAATCCTTTTTCCTATTGGATATCTAGTAATAAGCTTATATATTTCGATTGGAGTCCTGAGGTGCAGTCAGAATTATCTAATGTAAAGCTGAAAAATATTACGAATGGAGAAGTAACACTCCTGCTTTCAAATGTTCTTCAGCTAGATTCGTTTTCTGATTATTTCCTTGCTATTACAGCTGATGAAAAACAGCCGGAAAATATGAACTATCGCTTTTATGATGCTCAAGTAAATCAAATAGCTTCTATTTCAATGCCGAGAATAACCAATGATTCAGGCTGGTTTATTCCCTATTATGATTATAATGAGGCAGAAAAAAGCTTTTTAACTTTTCAACAAGCGGGCTCCTATGAGGAAGGCTTTCAGCTTGTCAAACATCAACTTTTGCAGGGTGAGAATCATGTTATCATCGATGGCTTGAATAATGAGCCCATAAAATGTAACGAAGAGGGTAGTTTATGCTTATACGGCTACTACTTTGAAAAGCTGATTGATATTAAAACAAAAAAAAACGCTCAGTTAGTTCAAATGGATGAGTAAAAGGATGGGTGTAAAATGGCAATTGTAGATGTTACCGTCATTCCAGTCGGTACCCAAACAGCAAGTGTTAGTGAGTACGTGGCTGATATTCATCGAGTACTAAAAAAGTATGAAGAGCAAGGCAGTATACGCTATCAATTAACCCCTATGAATACGATTATTGAAGGTGATTTACCCATATTATTTGAAGTAATTCTGGCAATGCATGAAGTGCCTTTTGAAAAAGGACTGGTACGTGTGTGTACCAATATCCGTATCGATGACCGTCGCGATGTGAAACGCAAAATGGAAGAAAAAGTGGAAAGAGTCCAGGGTCTTCTTAAAGAATAAATATAAAAATGCTGGCAAAAAGAAAAAAGCACCACTGTATGGGTGCTTTTTGTTTTCCATTTTAGTGTGCTGCAGGAAAACCGCTATTAATTAGAGTCATGACAGCAAACCAGCCAAAAACTGCGAAGCTTCCAACTGCGAATAATACTCCAAGCAGATTTTTGTTTTTTAGTGAGCTAACGGTCCCTATAGCCGCAAGAAGTGATACTAATGCAAAAATAATGACTGTACCCATTAACTAGCCCCCCCTTGTTCGATGTTTGTTCATATGCATTTGAAAAATAAGCGCTTTCTTGTATTAGAATAATATGTAATACAAATGCAAACTTACTTCTAATATTTTATAATTTTTCTGAATGTTTGTCGAGGTGAAATAAGGGACTTTTCGCAATAGTTCAGCAATAATATTGGCAAATAGTTAGTTTTTATTTCTTTAATAGTGTAAAATAATTTTTAAATAGCTTATACATTGGAGGAAATTGCTTTATGGAATGGATACAAATGCCGCTTGGACAGATGCAGACAAATTGTTATGTGTTAATAAAGGAAGATTCAACCTGTCTCATTGTTGACCCAGGTAGTGAAGGAGAAAAGCTGATTAGCTTTCTTCGTGAACGAAAGCTAAAGCCAGTTGCCATCGTGCTGACACATGCTCATTTTGATCATATTGGAGCTGTTGATCGTATTAGGGATGAGTACCAAATCCCAGCTTATGTACATGAAAATGAAAAGGAATGGCTGTCATCACCATCGTTAAATTTGGGCCAAGTAGTTGCACGGGAGGCTGAATATACTTTGACCGGAGAACAGGAGCTAACGATTGAGTCCTACACGTTCCAGCTCTTCGAGACACCAGGTCATTCACCGGGGAGTGTGTCACTGTATTTTAGGGACACAGGCCTTGTATTGGTTGGTGACGCATTGTTTAACGGCAGTATTGGTCGGACAGATTTACCAGGCAGTAATCATCAAGATTTGCTGAACAGTCTTCATGAAAAGCTTTTAACACTACCGGAAGAAACCACTGTTTTACCTGGTCATGGCCCTGTTACAACCATTGGCAAAGAAATGAATTCAAATCCTTTTCTAAATGGATTCTAAAAAGAGAAAAACCCTTCTCAAATGAGAAGGGTTTTTCTGGGGGATATTCGAATTCTAGTAATGGGAGGTTATTGTTTAACTACTACTAAATAAACAATATAATAAGTTTAACACCTTGTCAATAGTGTTAAATGAGAAATAGGAGATATGATGAATAATTTTCTTATTAATTATATTAATGAAGCACCACTGAAAATGATTTCATATGCCGAATACATGAATCTAGTACTATATCATCCTAGCCTTGGTTATTATATGAAAGAGCAGGAGAAGATAGGGCGTAACGGTGATTTTATTACATCAAGTAATATAGCTGACATTATGGGTAAAACCTTTGCCAAGTGGTTTGCAAGCCTAGTAAAGAATCAAGACATCTCACCTCATTTTTGCGAACTTGGGGCAGGAAATGGCCGGTTTGCCGAAGCTTTTTTACAGGAATGGTATGCTAGAGAAAATCCACAGCTAACTTATACAATTATTGAAAAGAGTCCATTTCATATTAAGCTTCAAAAGGAAAAATTTAAAAAGGAATGGCATGTCCAATATTGTGAAGCTGTGAATGATTTGAAGGACTTTTCAGGTATGTTTTTTTCGAATGAATTATTTGATGCACTGCCCGTACATGTGGTGATGAAGCAGCAAGATTGCTTGTACGAAATAATGGTTGGTGTTGAAAATGGGAACTTGATTGAAGTACCCTGTCCGCTTTCCAATCCAATTATTATTGCCTTTATTGAAGAGCATATGATTACGATTCCCGAGGGGCATCGTATCGAGATTCCCCTTCTTATGGAGGAGATGTTCTCAAGGCTGGATCAGGTATTACAAAAAGGGATGATTGTAACCATTGATTATGGGTACACAAATGAAGAGTGGCAGGAACCAATCAGAAAGGAGGGCAGCCTAAGGGGCTATTATCAGCACAGGCTGATTCGAAATGTATTGGAGCATCCTGGTGACATGGACATTACCAGCCATATACATTGGGATGCACTCGAAAATATTGGCTATAAGTATGGAATCAATACCATCGAAAGAAAACGTCAAGATGAATTTCTGCTTGCAATCGGGATATTAGACCAGCTCGAAAGTCATCAGGACCTCAATCCCTTTTCGGAAGTAAATAAACGAAATCGAGCTATCCGCAGCTTAATAATGCCCTCCGGCATGAGTACGTCCTTTCAAGTATTAGTACAACGAAAGAAAGAATAGTAATGATTATTTGGAGCAGGCAGATTAAACGGTTACAAAATAAAAAAGCAACCATAATGGTCGCTTTTTTATTTTGGAGCGTATTAATGTTGGCCCATACCTGGAATCATCATAAAGGTTGTCCAGTATGTAAAACCGATGAAAAAGACTGTTAAGTAAGCTCCAAAAATGTAAATGTACATACGCTCAGTAAGTTTTAAATAGCTGAGAAGCAGAAAGAACCCTGTTTGACCGAAGAATATTAAGGACGTCGTATACATATCCCCTAAATAAAACATAACTGCAAAAATGCCCGTCCAAAAGCCTAATACTCGATACATTCGTTCCAACTGTATCCCTCCCTTTGCTGTGAGTTTCATCACTATTATAATGAAGTATTCTGAAAAAGTAAACAACTCTTTAAATTTAAAAAGCAGTAAAGTAAAAGTTTTCTGAAATATGAGGTAGATTGTGAAAAATACCTATTCAAATGAGCGATAATACACCTTGATAAAATGGAAAAAAGGCAATCAAGTAATGATTGCCTCCAGTCAGATAGAAGGGAGAATTAGCCAATAATTTTGGCATTATAGCTGCAGGCTTCACAGCCGGCAATTAAATTATCTCCTTCAATTAATTCAATTTCATTAAATAGCGCCTCGAACATCCCTTTTAAAAATTGGGCATGCATTTGACATACGTTTTCCATGTGATCTACCGCTACTTCTTTAAACGGACAGTTGAAAATTTGAAAATAAACTTTTGTTTTATCTTCATTTGGTTGGAAATCAGGAGATAGTCCCGCTAATGAAGCCGCATTTCGAATAATATTCAACTTTTGCTCAAAGGATAAATTCTCAACACTTTGCATATTTTTCGATAATTCCTGCTCGATCAATTCAAGTCCAAAGCGTTTCCCAGTTTCATAAAGAGCTTTTTGTCCAGCTTCGCCCAGTGAAGCCATCGTTTCCATTGTGATTTTTGATAGGAGCTGATAGTCACGGTATGGGAAATGAAGCTGAATAACATCATTTGATAGGCGATATAGTCTGCTTGGTCTTCCGCCTTTACCGGTCTTTTTCGTTTCAGATACAAGCATGTTGACATCTTCAAGTTTTGTTAAGTGAAGTCGGGCAACGTTTGGATGGATATTAAAGTTATCAGCTATTTCTTGTACTGTTACTTCTTGGTGTCTTCTCGTAATATATTGATAAATATAGTAACGAGTTGGATCGGATAGTACATTCGTTATTTTTAATGTTTGTTCCACAGAAGTTCACCTCATACTGCTTACTTTATACCATTATAATACCCGCTTAATTAGGTTAACACTATATTCACTATAAGTTTATAAAATGTTCACAATTATTAAATGTAATTATTGGTATTTTAAGAAAAGCTTAGGATAACCTATAGTTAAAACAAAATGGATTAAAGTGAGTGGGAGAGCAAATTGTGACGAAATTATGATAACTCGAAAGGTATTATTAAAAATCTTTTTCTTTGTGCAGGAGTTAACAAAAAAGAAGCGAATTTCTACAATTAGAAATAAGAAAGGCGGTGTATTTCAATTGAGCTTAATTGAAAAATTGGCTGACAGAATCATCACTGAAGCTGTTAGAAGCCACGCAAGCGATATCCACATTATCCCCCGCAGAAATGATACCCTCGTTCAACTGCGCATATCAAACAGATTAGTCCCTAAAATTCAACTGCCAAAAGAAGAATGTGACCGTTTAATCTCTCATTTTAAATTTACAGCATCCATGGATATTGGTGAAAGAAGACGACCACAAAGCGGTGCCTGTTCATTCATGATTGATGGAAAAATGATTGGTCTCCGGTTGTCGACTCTACCAGCTAGTCATAATGAAAGCCTCGTGATTCGAATACTTCCTCAACAGGAACATATTCCTTCCTTTCAAATTTCACTGTTTCCTTCTATGACTAGAAAATTATTAGCTCTATTACAGCATTCCCACGGTCTAATCATTTTGACCGGACCGACAGGCAGCGGTAAAACCTCGACCCTATACGCTTTATTAAATGAAACCTCACATATTTATAATCGAAATGTCATTACATTAGAAGATCCCATTGAAAAAGAAAGTGATTTAGTTCTGCAGGTTCAGGTGAATGAAAAAGCTGGTATCACCTATACAACCGGCCTTAAAGCAATCCTGAGACATGATCCAGATATTATTATGGTGGGAGAAATCCGTGATGCTGAAACGGCTAAAATTGCAGTAAGGGCTGCACTTACAGGTCATTTAGTATTAACAACCATGCATACGAGGGATGCAAAGGGAGCCGTATACAGACTCATAGAATTTGGTGTGAGTCAACAGGAGATTGATCAAACCCTTGTCGCCATTACTGCTCAAAGATTGGTAGAATTAGCCTGTCCATTTTGTTCAGGGCAGTGCTCACCCTCCTGTTTTGGGTATGAGCGTCCGAAAAGGGCCAGTGTTTTTGAACTTTTATCTGGCCGAGACTTAAGAGCTGCCATAGGGGAGATGCGCGGTGAACAAATGAAACCTCGCTATAAAACATTAAAGGAGGAAATTCGTAAGGGCGTGGCACTTGGTTATATTAAAGAAAATGAATTTGCTAGATGGGTATTTACAAATGAAAAAAAATAAATGGACACTACAAGAACAGGCAAGCTTCTTGAAAATGATAGGAGAGCTTTTGATTAGGGGCTACCCGCTTGCGGAAGCCCTGGATTCGGCCACATACCATCTACCGAGAACTCGTCATGTAGAATTGAAGGAATGTTTGTACGGCTTAAAGGAGGGATATCCATTTTATATCATGCTTCGCAAGCTTGAATTTAATGAGCACGTCATTGGGTATGTTTATTTTGCTGAACAGCATGGCAGTTTGGCTATGGCGTTTCTCGAAGGCAGTAAAATGCTGCAGAAAAGAGCGACAAACCTATCGAGAATTAAAAAGCTTTTAAGCTACCCGCTTTTTCTAGTACTAACGACTATTATGTTATTTTTCTTTGTCCAAAAATATTTACTTCCACAATTTTCTTCACTCTTTACCTCGATGAAATTGAAAACCAATCTATTTACAAGAGTCATTTATTCTACCGGAGAAGTATTTCCGCTTCTCATTGTTTTCTTCCTCCTCTTATTGATCGGCTTGATTCTCTATTATTTGCCAAGGTATAGAAAAAACTCAGCAATAGACCAAAAGCAGTTATTAATGAGAATTCCAGTTGTCGCAGGTCTTTTGCGGTTGTTTTATACTCATTACTTTTCGGTTCAATTAGGTTTTTTGCTTGAAGGGGGTCTTTCTGTCAATGAGTCACTGACCATCTTTGAGCAAAATGAGAACCAGCCCTTTTACAGACAGCTTGGAGGAGAAATGAAACAGTTGTTAATATCAGGTGAGAAATTAGAGGATATCCTCAGGAGCTATGCTTTCTTTGAACAGGAACTTCCTATGGTCGTCAAGCATGGACAGGATAATGGAAAGCTTGCTGAGGAACTACAGTTTTTTTCTGGCCAATGTATGCACAGCCTGGAGGAAAAAATGGACAATCTGATGAAAAAAATCCAGCCTGTTTTGTACGGCTTTATCGGATTATTAATAATTTCAATGTATTTAGCCGTCTTATTACCAATGTTCCACCTAATGAATGGACTATAAACATAATTGAGAGGGGTATCATTCAATGTTAAAAAATCAAAAAGGCTTTACCTTAATTGAAATGATGATTGTTCTATTAGTTATCTCTATCTTACTTATGATAACGGTGCCGAATGTAACAAAAAATAACTCAACCATCAATCAAAAAGGCTGTGACGCGTACTTGAAAATGGTTGAAGGACAAGTACAGGCATATAAAATGGAAAAACACCAATATCCAACGGTAACTGACTTGGTTACTGAGAAATATATTGCAGAAACAAAATGTCCAGTAGGAAAAGAGATTCTGATTTCAGCTGAAGGCGTTGTCTCCCTTGGAAAGTAAGCAATCAGGCTTTACTCTTATTGAAATTCTAATCGTATTAAGTATTTTTTTAATCATCTCTTCTATTACCTCCATTTTCTTAAAGCCACAATATTTATGGTATGAAAAGGAGCGTTTCTTTTCCCAATTTAAAGCGGATATTCTATATACACAGCAATATGCGATATCACATCAAAAGCAACTATCACTGCACATTTTTCCAAAAGAAAAGCGTTATACAGTTAAAGAAAAAACAACTGGTAAATCTGTTATAGAGCGTGAACTACCGCAATCGATTCAAATAGAAAAAGGAACATTAGCAACACCAGGGCTTGCCTATATGATCATTGAGTTTTCACCGAATGGCAGATTAAATCGATTTGGAAACTTTTATTTTCTAGTTGATTATGAGCGCTACAAAATTACCTTTCAAATTGGAGCGGGAAGATTTTATGTGGTTAAGGAATAAAGGCTTTTATATGGCAGAATTAATCATTAGTCTCTCTGGATGGATATTAATTACCTCGATATTGGTTCCGTTTTATTTTCAACTGCATAACCAGTTTATTCAATTAGAGGAGAAATCCGATGCTCTTCATCTTTTTTATGAATATCTGCAAAATGTCATAGTGGAAGATGCTGATAGGGAAAATATCGTCCTGACTAAGGGGGAGAAGGATTTTTTTATTGTATGGTACGGCGATGAGCAAAAGGAGGTCATGATACGGTATGAGGATCTGTCAGGCAAAATGGTTGAAATTCATGAAACAACTCCGTAGCCAAGGCTTTACTTTTCTTGAGATGCTAATCGCATTCTCTACCTTTCTCATTATCGTTTCATTATTTCCTTTATTTTTTCAAATGCTGTTACAAAATGGGTTTGTGGAGGAACGCTTACAGAGGATGGAGTGGGAGGTGTTTGCTGCTCAGGTGAAAAAGGAAGTGCGGATGTGTGACAGTTTGACCGTTGAAAATAACAGACTCATTTTAAAGATAAACAATGAAAGCATTATGTATGAAAGTTACGGAACGGATATTCGTAGAAGAGTGGATCTAAAAGGACATGAAGTTATGCTGCAGAATATGAATAAAGTAGTGTTTGATAAGGTGAAAAAGGGGGTGAGGATATCAGTAGAGGATCAATTCAAACAAATGGAGTCTGTGATAATTCGAGCAATTGTAGATGAGGATGGTTTATATGGTCCGTAATCAGCATGGTTTTACGTATCCGTTGACGTTATGTATCCTGATATTGTTTTCAACTGTCTTAATGATCTATACGGAACAATACCTCACAGAAAAAAGGATGCTGATTGAAACGGAATACATTCAAAAACAAGATTATTACATCGTAAATGCAATGAAAATAATTGAAAAAACCTTATCAGAGCACGGAAAGACAAACAACACGGGTACAATTAATTTTTATGATGGACAGGTTTCCTATGTACTACTGGATTTAACGGATCAGTTATGGGAAATAAGAATCAATCTTAAGACAGGTATTGAACATCGTGAGTTCACTGGCTATGCCTATTATGATTTTGAATTAAAGAAAATGATTAAATGGGTGGAAAGAAATTAAGCAGGTGTGGGAAAGAATACTTTGTTATCGTTTGAAAAATGATTGTTCCGGATATACTTACACATAGATAGAAATGCTTCACGCTGTGTAAGAGGTGTATATCAATGAAGACGAATGATTATGTAAAATACGTGACGCAAACCGTTGTGCAATATATTGATCAACCAAAGGATGAGCGCCGCAAGCTCCGACAGGAAAAGAAAGACCGTAGAGCAACCTTTATGTACAGATGGTTTGGAATCATTCCATATGTACTGATGTTGAAATTAAGAGAGAGAAAAGAACAGAAATTACGAGAAGCAGAATAGTCTGCTTCTCGTTGTTTGTGTTTGTGAACTTAACTGCGGAGGTAAAATATCCCGCCATTAATAATGGAAATGTGAATATTGGGTTCATATTGATCCTTAAGCGCAAGCTTTTCAATTGCATAGCTATCTTCTTTTTCGTCGATATCCTTATAGAAATGCTCTAATAAATGTAAATCCTTCTGCCAACGTATTCTTGCATCGTCTGCCCATGAATGATTTTCAGCTTCTATTTTAGTGATTAAATAATTCTCAATCCGTTTTAAACCGCTTTTCGGCATAATCAGGGGAGAAAGTGTAAAAGAATAGTCTGGAATTTTTGGTGTTAATGGAAGCTCCAGAAGCTGATGATGAAAGTCTTCAACTATTTGTCCGTTAATAAGCTGAAGACCAATAGACTGGAATACATCCCTTTTTCGATCACACTGATAGGACACCTTCACATTTAAACAAATCCACGGCTTTAATGGCGTTTGTTGTCCGGCAGTTGTTGGACCATTTTCATAGAGGCGAATAAAGCCTGCTAATTTCTTGGTTGATTGAAAAATTTGGTGGAGTCGTGGCGAGCCAAAATGAATGGTCTCCCCTTTTACACTGTCAGATGCCCGCTTTGGGTCTGTTATGAAAGTTAGACACATTGGGTTTGGCATTCCTCCGGTTTTTTCAAGATAATGCCAGTAGAAAGGGCGGTTCATTAGCTCTTTGTCCAGGTCAACCGTTAATTGAACGGTCATATAGCCTGCCTTGTTTTCCTTGATTTCACAATCGTTTGCAAGGAAATATCGTTCGAGAAATTCATGAATTTCCTGTTGCTGCATGCCTGTCTCCACCTTTCATTTCTTGGGCAAATTGAATCATTGAGGTGAGGTTATCCATTTTAATCTTCATTTCACCCTCTGATGCGGAATAGTTGAAAATATCGATGAGATGCTCTTCGACGTTTCCGAATTCTAATTTCGTTAGGATATCGTCGAGCTCGCCAATGACCTTTTCGAAAAGGTGAATTTTTTCATATAACAGCTTTAACACATGATCTTCAACCGTGTCCTTTATCGCAAAGTTATAGATTTTAACATCTTTTTCTTGACCAAGACGATGAATTCTACCTATACGCTGTTCAAGTCGCATCGGATTCCATGGCAAATCAAAATTGATAATATGGTGACAAAACTGCAGGTTTATTCCTTCTCCGCCGGCTTCGGTTGCAATCAGAACTTGAGCGTTGTTTTTGAATAATTCTCTCATCCAATCCTTCTTGCCTCGTTTAAAACCGCCTCTGAACGGAACGGAGGTTATACCGTGTTGCTTAAGAATCCATTGTAAATAGAGCTGTGTTGCCCGATATTCGGTAAAAATAATAACTTTATCATTAATCTCTTTGATGAGCTCCAATGCTTTTTCCGCTTTCGCATTGGATTGTACTGCTTCCACCTTATTAATCAGGTACTGGATTTGCTCCTGTAATAATGGGGAGGAATTTTCCTCCTTTTGCAGCATGTTTTTCAAGGTGAAATAGACTGCTTCTCTGCTACTGCAGGCCTCTCTTTGCAAAGTCATGACTGAAAACTGACTTTTATTTACTGTGTCACTTTTTCCGCCTAATAAACATATAGTTTCGTATAGTTCCCTTTCCTGTGGAGAGAATTCAATTGGGATTGTTTCGACAATTCGCTTTGTCCATTCGATGCCAGTATCTGCGCGGCGATTTCGAATCATAACTTTATTGACTAGTTCTTTTAAATGTTCATCATCATCTAATGAACGGGAATCCTTTTTATATTTGTCATAAAAATCCGACTCATTGCCTAGATGGCCTGGTTTTAATAAGGAAACAAGGTTAAATATTTCACTGATTCGATTTTGAATCGGAGTGGCTGTTAATAGCAGACAGAACTTCTTTTTTAAGTTCTGCACGAACTCATAGTTTTTTGTTTTATTATTCTTCAATTTATGGGCTTCATCAATGATGATAAGGTCATAATCCTGCTCGTAAATAATTTCTCTATGCGGAGAGCGTTTGGCTGTATCAATTGATGAAATCACGACATCACATTGCTCCCAAACATAACTTTTCCGCTGGGCAACAGCAGGAATATAAAATTTACTATTTAATTCCATGGCCCATTGTGAAACTAAGGAGGCCGGAACTAAAATAAGGACTTTTTTAACTAAACCTCTAATCATGTATTCTTTTAATATAAGACCGGCTTCAATAGTTTTCCCAAGACCGACTTCATCAGCTAGGATGGCTTTACCATTCATGTTTTCAACGACCTGCTTTGCGACCTCAAGTTGGTGTGGAAGTGGTGTTAAATGGGATAAATGCTTTGGTGCAAGCAGTCCTTCAAAATCTGGAATGACAGTATGCTTTTCCACCTCAACAGCTAATTTATATAAGTCCCAATTACCCCATGGTCCGTCATGATCCATTCTCGTCATAAATTCATCTTGCCATGAATGATCAAACTCTATTTGCACCGTCATTGTTAACACTCCTCAAAATGGTATTGCTGAAATCAATCCGACATGGTAGTCTATGTATATAATTGAAAGTTTAGAAACTTACTACAGTGAAATAATGTTTAATTATGGATAGTATGACCAAGTAATTTAATTTTATAAATGCGGATGATGATAAGGGGAGAGACTACTGTAAGTAGCGCCGAAGGAGCAAACATGGATTTGTGAATCTCTCAGGCAAAAGAACTCTTATTTGACGCATCTCTGGAGAGTGCTTTTGATAAGCCGCCCACGAGGAAAGCCTTTATTAGGTAAACTTTCAGGTTCCAGGACAGAGACCACCTTATGATCTATAGGGTGGTTTCTGTCCTTTTTTGGTTCAGGTTATGAAATAAGGGTTTTTATGCAGATTTTCGTTAGGGTTAAAAATCTTAATATTTAAAAAGCTATGGATAAGCAGTGGATCGTAAACAGTATTTCAGAGGAAGGAGTAAAAATCATGACTGAATTAAAACGAACACCTCTTTACCGTGTTTATAAGGAATATGGGGCGAAAACTATTGATTTTGGTGGATGGGAGCTCCCAGTTCAGTTTTCTAGTATAAAGGAGGAGCATGAAGCCGTAAGAACAAAGGCTGGGTTATTTGATGTTTCTCATATGGGGGAAATAACCGTTAGAGGTCCTGGAAGTCTGTCGTACCTGCAAAAAATGATGACGAATGACATCAGCAAAATCAAGAATGGTACTGCTCAATATAATGCCATGTGCTATGACAATGGTGGGACAGTGGATGATTTACTTGTTTATAAGCTTGCAGAGGACGATTATTTACTTGTTGTAAATGCGGCAAATACTGAAAAGGATTACAAATGGCTTTTAGAGCATCTAGATGAGGGTGTGGTGCTTGAAAATATTTCACAGCACATGGCCCAATTAGCACTACAAGGACCGCTGGCAGAAAAGATTCTTGAACCATTAGTACCTGATGTTAAATTAACTGAGGTTCGCCCGTTTGGAATTCAAAATCAAGTAGTGGTTGCTGGGAAGCAGGCTACGCTTTCACGAACAGGCTATACTGGTGAAGACGGCTTTGAAATCTATTGTAAGCCTGAGGATGCTGAGGATTTATGGCGAGCAATCTTAATAGCTGGCAGTGAATATGGCATCCGTCCTATTGGTTTGGGTGCCCGTGATACATTACGGTTTGAAGCGAAGCTTGCCTTATATGGTCAAGAGCTTTCCCAGGACATTACTCCGCTTGAAGCCGGAATTGGCTTTGCTGTGAAACTGGATAAAGAAGCAGAATTTATTGGGAAATCCGCCCTGAAGAAGCAAAAGGATTCCGGTCTACCAAGACGAATTGTAGGTATTGAAATGATTGATCGTGGGATACCTCGCCATGGTTATCGTGTTTTTGTTGATGAAAAGGAAATCGGTTTCATAACTACCGGTACGCAATCTCCTACATTAAAGAGAAATATTGGTCTCGCGTTATTACAGACGGAGCAGGCTGTTCTTGGGAACGAAGTATTTGTAGAAATTCGTGGTAAACGCTTAAAAGCGAAGATTGTCAAAACACCTTTCTATAAAAGAGTGCAGTAAAAAACAGGGGGAGAGAATGATGAAGCATCGTTATTTACCGATGACAGAAAAGGATCAAAAAGCAATGTTGGAAGCGATTGGAGCAGCTTCTGTTGATGAATTGTTTAGCGATATTCCTGAACAGGTCCGTTTTAAAGGAGAATATCAGCTGAAAAAGGCAAAGTCTGAATCAGCACTTTTAAAGGAACTGTCGCAACTATCAGCTAAAAATGCAGACTTGCGTAGAAATACATCGTTCCTGGGTGCCGGGGTTTATGATCATTATATTCCTGTAATCGTTGACCATGTTATCTCTCGTTCAGAATTTTATACAGCCTATACACCCTACCAGCCAGAAATTTCTCAAGGTGAACTGCAGGCTATCTTTGAATTCCAAACAATGATTTGTGAGCTAACCGGAATGGATGTAGCAAACTCATCTATGTACGATGGGGGGACTGCATTAGCAGAAGCTGCGATGCTGGCTTCTGGACATACCCGTAGAAATAGATTATTGGTGTCCAGCACAGTACATCCAGAAGCTAGAGCGGTATTAAACACCTATGCAAAAGGACAGAGGCTTGAGGTAGTTGAAATTCCAGCTAATAATGGTTTAACCGATATATCTGCACTTGAAGAACTGCTTAGTGAAGAGGTAGCGGCCGTGATGGTTCAATACCCTAACTTCTTTGGCGGAATTGAACCATTGAAAAAAATAGAGGAACTGGCACATAAGGATAAATCACTATTTGTTGTTTCGAGCAATCCTCTATCCTTAGGTGTTCTTACTCCACCCGGACATTTTGGAGCAGACATTGTTGTAGGCGATACACAGGTGTTTGGTATTCCGGGGGCTTACGGTGGACCGCACTGCGGCTATTTTGCCGTTACGAATAAGCTGATGCGAAAAATTCCAGGCCGATTGGTTGGGCAAACAGTGGATGAAGAAGGTCGTAGAGGCTTTGTCTTGACATTACAGGCACGTGAGCAGCATATTCGCCGCGAGAAGGCAACATCGAATATCTGCTCTAATCAGGCACTTAATGCATTAGCATCGTCGGTTGCGATGACTGCATTTGGGAAAAAGGGTCTTCGGGAAATGGCTGTAGCCAATATTCAAAAAGCGAATTATGCTAAAAATAAGCTGAAGGAAGCAGGAGCCAATATTGTGTTTGAAGGGCCGATTTTTAATGAATTTGTTGTGAAGCTCACAAAGCCTGTTAAGGAAGTGAATCAACAGCTGGTCAATAAAAACATCATTGGCGGCTATGATCTAGGTCGTGATTACCCAGAGCTGTCTAATCATATGCTGATTGCTGTTACGGAATTAAGAACAAAGGAAGAAATTGATATTTTTGTGGCAGAATTGGGGGATTATCATGAATAAACAAAATCAACCATTAATATTTGAAAGCAGTACACCTGAACGAATCGGTTATAGTCTTCCTGAAGTCGATGTTCCAGAAGTTGATCTAGAAAACTTGATACCGGCTGAATATATGCGTGAGCTTGAGCCAGAGCTTCCTGAGGTTTCCGAACTCGATATTATGCGCCATTATACGGCATTATCAAAAAGAAATCATGGACTTGATTCAGGATTCTACCCGCTTGGCTCTTGTACAATGAAATATAATCCAAAAATAAATGAAGCAGTTGCTCGTATGGATGGCTTTGCCCACGTTCACCCATTGCAGGATGAATCTACCGTACAAGGAGCACTGGAATTAATGTATGATCTACAAGAGCATCTCGTTGAGATTACGGGGATGGATGCAGTAACACTACAATCTGCAGCCGGAGCTCATGGTGAGTGGACGGGTCTCATGATGATTCGTGCCTTTCATGAGGCGAACGGTGATTATGGAAGAGTGAAAGTAATCGTTCCTGATTCTGCCCACGGAACGAATCCAGCCTCCGCAGGGGTGGCAGGCTTTGAAACTGTAACCGTTAAATCAAATGAAAAGGGTCTTGTTGATTTAGCTGATTTAAGAAGAGTGGTTGGGAAGGATACAGCAGCATTGATGCTGACAAATCCAAATACGCTCGGATTATTTGAGGAAAATATTCTTGAAATGGCGAAAATTGTCCACGATGCCGGAGGAAAGCTTTATTATGATGGCGCAAATTTAAATGCCGTTTTATCTAAAGCGCGTCCGGGTGATATGGGATTTGATGTTGTTCATTTAAATCTTCATAAGACCTTTACGGGACCGCATGGCGGTGGCGGTCCGGGTTCAGGTCCAGTTGGAGTGAAGGCCGAGCTGATTCCATTTTTACCAAAGCCGGTCGTCACAAGGGCTGCGGACCATTATTTGCTTGATTATGATCGACCACAATCAATAGGTCGTGTGAAGCCTTATTATGGTAATTTTGGGATTAATGTTCGTGCTTACACCTATATTCGTTCAATGGGCCCTGATGGCTTGAAGGCGGTAACCGAAAATGCTGTTTTGAATGCCAATTATATGATGAGGAGATTAGCTCCATACTATGATTTACCATACGATAGACATTGTAAGCATGAGTTTGTCTTAAGTGGTAGGCGTCAGAAAAAGCTGGGTGTCCGAACGCTTGATATTGCTAAACGTCTCTTAGATTTCGGCTATCATCCGCCGACAATTTATTTCCCACTCAATGTTGAGGAATGTATGATGATTGAGCCAACAGAAACGGAATCAAAAGAAACATTAGACAGCTTTATTGAGGCGATGATTCAGATTGCGAAAGAGGCTGAAACCAATCCTGAAATCGTTCAGGAAGCTCCACATACAACGGTTGTCAGCAGATTAGATGAAACGCTAGCTGCACGTAAGCCTGTCCTACGCTATAAAAAAGAAGAATAATAAAGAAAAGGCTGACTCTATGATTACGAGTCAGCCTTTTGTTTTGTTAGGTATTACTTTGTTTTAATTCTGCCTGTCCATTTTTTAAAGCCACCCTGTAAATGGGAAAGGTCTTTATAGCCCTTTTTGTACAGGAATTGGGCAGCACGGGCACTTCTTGTTCCATTTTGACAGTATAGATAGACAGGCTTATCAGGACGTAATTCTTTCATGCGCATTTTTAGCTGTGAAAGAGGAATATTTCTAGAACCTAAAATATGACCATTTTCAAATTCATTTGGTTCACGGACATCAATCAGCTGTGCCTTTCGGTATCCTTCACGGAATTGTTCTTCCGTTAGTGTTTTGAGTATTTTTCGCTGCTTAAGCCAATTATAAGCAATATAAATGAGTGAAGCAGCAATAAGAATGAGCAGGAAATAAAGTGTATCCAAAGTCGTTTTCTCCTTTCAAGCTATGCAATTTATCTCATACTAACGGGCAGTATTATCCACTGTAGGTATATGAAAAAGTGGAAGATAACTGCCCGTAATAGTTTGAAAATGGCTAATTCATTGTGAGAGGTGTGGAACCGTAAAGAATGAACTAACCATTATATTATATAGTTCTTTTATTATCCTAGTAAAGGAGAATACAAAAAAATTTAACATGTAATTCACTTTGTTTTTAATGGTAATTTTGTTAGACTAAATAGGTTGAAAAAAAGATAGAATGGTGGCGCGAAAGATGGAGGAAGTATGGAGATTTATTGATTCTGGCAATGGTTCAGCAGCCTTTAACATGGCTCTTGATGAGGCCTTGCTCGAATGGAATAGCAAAGGTGAAATTCCTCCGGTTATCCGGTTTTATGGTTGGAGCCCTGCAACTCTTTCTATCGGCTATTTTCAAAAAGTAGAGAAAGAAATAAATATGGAAGCAGTAAGAGAGCAAAAGCTTGGCTTTGTGCGGCGCCCAACTGGCGGCAGGGCCGTTCTGCATGAGCATGAGTTAACCTATAGTGTCATCGTGCCGGAAGAACATCCGAAAATGCCGCGTTCGGTAACGGAAGCCTACCGGGTCATTTCGGAAGGGATTCTAAAAGGATTTCATCAGCTTGGCTTGGAGGCTTATTTTGCTGTTCCGAAAACCTCGGAAGAACGTGATACATTAAAGAATCCTCGATCTGCTGTATGCTTTGATGCGCCAAGCTGGTATGAGCTTGTCGTTGAAGGTCGAAAAGTTGCAGGTAGTGCACAAACAAGACAAAAAGGTGTCATTCTCCAACATGGTTCCATCCTGCTTGACTTGGATGAGGACAAGCTGTTCAATTTGTTTAAATATTCTAATGACCGTGTGAAGGAACGGATGCAGAAGGCCTTTAAAAGCAAGGCAGTGGCTGTCAACGATATCAGTTCTGAAACAGTATCCATTGAACAGGCGAAGAAGGCATTTAAAGCTGGTTTTGAAGAGGGCTTAAATATACGACTTGAGCCCTATGAGCTGACTCCAGCTGAGTTAGATTATGTGAATAAAATTGCTTCTGAACGCTATGAAAATGATGAGTGGAACTTTATGAGATAGGAGGGACCTGCAGTTTTGCAAGTCCCTCTTAAATGGTAAAAATAGGTATTTATGGATTTGATTTCTTAAGTGAAGTGCAAGTCCTGAAAAAAGGCGAAAATTATCATATTTACCCGGAAATTGAACCAAAACTCTATTATTCTCTTATTTTTCTTTTTTCTTGTGTTTGACAAAATAAAGAACCTTTGACCTAAAATCAATATATTGTGGTGTTGAAAATATTTATAACACAATATATTGATTTTGGTAGCGGCGTATGATAAGTTTAGTGTACTGTAAAATAATAATGACTAACTAGAGTTTCATGTTGATTGATAGCAGCATAGAGGGACATGGAATCTATTTTTAAGGAGTTGTATATATGTCTGTTGCCCTAGGAAAAAAAATGAATTTGGATGCACAACGATTAAACAAAGACATTGAACTTTTTCCACAAGTTCATCCGATAACCCCTGATATGAACATTACTCACAAAGGGGTCTCCCGCCTGGTCATGCTTGATCGTTATACGTTCAAGGATACTGAGAAAGTTACAATGGCCAGTGGAGACTTTGTTGTCCTCACCATTAAAGAAGATCCAAAATTTCCTGCCCGCGGTTTAGGTTATATTCTTGATATTGATTGGGTGAAAAAATCTGCAAGAGTATTGGTAGAAGAAGAATTCAGGGGAGTTCTCGATGATCCTGACGAGGCAAAGACAGGAATTATCAGACGTCCTTTAGATGTGATTGAGAAGCCGCTGGAAGTCTATTACGAGCAAATTGCCAAGCGTAATGCAACGGGCTTGGCTTCAGTAGAAAAAACAGAGGAAAAGCGACAGGAATGGTTTGAAAAGTTCTATCAGGAATTAGTCAATTTAAACTTTATCCCTGCAGGTCGTGTATTATATGGAGCAGGCGCCGGAACAGATGTGACGTACTTTAACTGCTACGTTATGCCATTTGTTCAGGATTCCCGTGGTGGTATCTCAGAGCACCGTACAAAGGTAATGGAAATCATGAGCCGCGGCGGCGGTGTTGGAACAAACGGTTCCACACTAAGACCTCGCAATACACTGGCAAAAGGTGTAAACGGTAAATCCTCCGGATCTGTATCATGGTTGGATGATATTGCGAAATTGACTCATTTAGTTGAGCAGGGCGGGTCGCGCAGAGGGGCCCAGATGATTATGCTGGCGGACTGGCATCCAGACATTATGGAATTTATTATCTCGAAAATGCAAAATCCACGTATTTTGCGATTCTTAATTGACAATACCGAAGATGAGAAAATTAAAAAGCTTGCAAAAGACAAGCTGAAATTTACCCGCTTAACAGAGCAGGAGAAAGCGATGTACCAAGGAATTATTAATTACAAAAATATTCCCGGCTACGGCGGTTTCAGTGAAAGCATTATTGCCCATGCAGAAGAAACACTGGCAGAAGGCGGAACATACTCCGTTAATAATCCTGAGTTCTTAACAGGAGCCAATATTTCTGTATGTTTGACGAAGGAGTTCATGGAAGCTGTTGAAAACAATGCTGATTATGAGCTTCGATTCCCTGATACAGAAAGCTATGATGCTGAAGAAATGAAAGTTTATAATGAAGAATGGCATAAAGTAGGCGATGTTCGCGAGTGGGAAAAGATGGGTCATAAAGTTCGCACGTATAAGAAAATCAAAGCAAAAGAGCTTTGGAATCTCATCAATATCTGTGCAACTTATTCTGCAGAGCCAGGCAT
Source organism: Bacillus tuaregi (assembly GCF_900104575.1). Classification (NCBI taxonomy): domain Bacteria; kingdom Bacillati; phylum Bacillota; class Bacilli; order Caryophanales; family Bacillaceae; genus Bacillus; species Bacillus tuaregi. The sequence continues at coordinate 3,168,325 of NZ_LT629731.1, read as the reverse complement.
TTTCTTCATCGATAATGCCAATGATATGACAAATGCCCAAAGTTATGGTCAAAAAGTAGTTGCGACAAATCCGTGTGGTAGAGTAGCTTAGTTTGCCTCACGTTAAAAATTGCGGAATTAAGCGGGAAGGCTGAGATATGGTAATTAACGACACTTTAGTAAGATTATGATAAAATTTTACTAGGTGATAAAAATGAAAAAGCAATGTAAAAAGTGCAATCAAATAAAAGATTTGAGTTGTTTCGGAAAGCGAACAGACAGCAAAGATGGTTATAGACATGATTGTAAAGAGTGTGTATCTCAAAGAGTAAAGATTTGGGGAAAAAATAATTTTTGGAGGAATCGAGCAAAGTCCTTCAATAATGGATCTGGCAGAAGAAACGGAAAAGCTGGAAACAGTATAAGAAGCTCCGAACCTATATCAGAAATTGATTTAGAACGACTCTATGAGAAAACTCCTTATTGCCATTACTGTAAAGTTCCACTCGAAAAAGAGGAAATCGTCTTTGAGCATAAAATACCTCTCAGCAGAGGTGGTAAGCACTGTATACAGAATGTCTGTGTAAGCTGTCATGATTGCAATCAACTTAAAGGCACAAGAACTGAAGAAGAATTTCTAAAGTTCATATATCATTACATTGCAAGATTTCGTTAATTATCAGCTAATCCGAACCGAAGGCTAGAGGTAAAAATCTAGTCAGGGGCAACGCATACTCGGTGATCCTGCTGTTAGCAGACTATAACCCGGGCACGAGGCCGCAACATTTTCCTTATGGGAAATGAAAATATATGCTGATCTTGCAGGAATTCAACTGTAAGAACTAGAGGATAAAAAGCCTCTAGGATAACAAAAATGGAACAACCTCTTGCACCATATTCTGTTTGTAACCTTGCAGCGGTTAACTTAGCAGAGATGGCTGATAAAGAAACAAAAACAGTTAACTTTGAAAAGCTAAAAAGAACGGTTGAAGTGGGCGTACGCATGCAGGACAACGTTATTGATGCGACACCATACTTCCTAGAAGAAAATAAAAAGCAAGCACTTGGAGAACGCCGTGTCGGCCTTGGTGTCATGGGACTGCATGACTTATTGATTTACTGTGAAACAGAATATGGCTCTGAAGCAGGAAACAAGCTTGTTGATGAAGTATTTGAAACGATTGCGACAACTGCTTACCGTGCATCAGTTGAGCTTGCGAAGGAAAAAGGCAGCTTCCCATTCTTAACAAGCGAAAAAGAAGAAGAAACAAATCGTTTACGCCAAGCATTTATTGACACAGGCTATATGAAGAAAATGCCTGAAGACATTAGAGAGTCTATTCTGGAGCATGGCATCCGTAATTCACACTTACTAACTGTTGCTCCGACTGGATCTACTGGTACAATGGTGGGAGTTTCAACAGGACTTGAACCTTACTTCTCCTTCTCTTATTTCAGAAGCGGAAGATTGGGTAAATTTATTGAAGTCAAAGCGGATATTGTTCAAGAGTATTTAAACAAGCATCCTGAAGCAGATCAGGAAAACCTTCCAAACTGGTTCGTCTCAGCCATGGAGCTTGACCCAGAAGCACATGCTGATGTCCAATGTGTCATCCAGCGCTGGATTGACAGCTCCATCAGTAAAACGGTTAATGCGCCAAAAGGCTATAGCGTTGAACAAGTAGAAAAAGTTTACGAGCGTTTATATAAAGGCGGTGCAAAGGGTGGAACGGTTTATGTTGATGGTTCCCGTGATGCACAGGTACTTACATTAAAAGCTGAAGAAAACAACTTCGAGCAGACACATGAACATAAAAAAGAAAAGTCTAAGCAGCATGTTGTATTACTTGATACGATCAACGATTTACGTTCAACATCTGTAACCATTGGATCAGAGGTCGGCGATACTTGTCCGGTCTGCCGCAAAGGTACAGTAGAAGAGATTGGCGGCTGTAACACATGCACAAACTGTAATGCACAATTGAAATGTGGTTTATAATCTATTATTAAGCAGAAAAAGGATGGGTCTCCCGTCCTTTTTCTTTTTTTATTTTGTCCATGGTACTATCCATACCAGCTTCTGATTAAAGATGTATTAATAAATACAGAATAGGAGTGGCTGATATGTATATAGATGGTGTTTTTTCTGGAGGAGGTATTAGGGGAATTGCTTTAATTGGGGCAATTGAGGAAATTGAGAAACGAGGCTATCAATTTGCTCGTGTGGCTGGTTCCAGCGCCGGTGCGATTATTGCTGCCTTTTTGGCAGCGGGCTACAAAAGTAAAGAAATCTTTGAATTGGTTGATGAGATGGACTTGAAAAATCTATTGGATGAACGTAAGTCCTTTCTGCCATTTTCATTAACAAAATGGGTCGGCTTATATTGGACACTTGGATTATATAAAGGTGATGCTCTTGAAGTCTGGCTGGAGAATGTATTAGCAAAAAAGGGGTTACAGACTTTTTCAGATTTGCCACAGCAGAAGCTACGCTTCATTGCTTCTGATATAACAAATGGCAGGCTACTAGTTATTCCTGATGATCTTGAAAAATATGGCCTAGACCCGAAACACTTTCCCATTGCAAGAGCGATTCGAATGAGCTGCAGCATTCCTTATTTCTTCGAACCAGTTCGATTAAAGGTAGATCGTGAAACCAGTATTATTGTCGATGGTGGTGTATTAAGTAACTTTCCTATTTGGTTGTTTGAAGATGAGCATAATCAAAGAGAACGGCCGATTATTGGAATCAAGCTTAGTCCTAAAATGGATGACGTGCCTAAAAATAAAATTGAAAATGCGATTCAGTTATTTAAGGCCTTATTTGAAACGATGAAGGATGCACATGATGCCCGACACATATCAAGCAAACAGGAAAAGGACATTATTTTTATTCCGTCAGATGGCGTGTTTGCGACGGAATTCGATTTAAATGATGAAATGAAACAACGGCTCGTCCAGCAGGGAAGAGAGTGTGCAATTAGGTTTTTTAACAACTGGAGATATGATCGAAAGTTTAAAGTAATCTGAAACCAAAAAAAGACCAAGTCTCAAAAGAATGAGGCTCGGTTTTTCTTTTTCCCTTTTTTTCCTTCAATTACTGTTAGCTGAGGATTTGAGTGATTCTTTCTGGCCCTCAATTTTTTGATGGATGTTAGGTTGCCTGTTTTTTTCTTTGGCTGACTAGGTTCCTTCTGATTCTGTCTTTTTACAGATCTTTTTGCAGCTTTAACAAAAGCGCGTTGCTCACGTTTAGCAGGGCTTGGTTTATGAAAGCTCCTTACCAGAAAGAAAATAACAGCTCCAATCACGAGCATGACAGCAATTCCTTTGAAAAAACCGGCAGGATTTGTATAGAGATTAGATGCTACCCCAATGACTGCTAAAACAATTAGCCCAATAACAATATAGAACGAAATCCGATTTTTCAAGAAAGCCACCTCCCTAAGAGCATGATAAGCACTTTTTCCAGTTTTTAAACGCAAATTGCATAGAAAATACGATATTTATACTAATTATTCTGATTTATTTGGTTATCTCCTTATTATATAAGAATATTCGGAATAAACAACTAAAAATCCTTTAAAAAAATGAAGTTTTAGTTCTTTTTTTCGAGGTATACCAAAATGAGAAAATAGGAATATTTTTAATATATATAATATTAAGAAATCAACGCTTTGTGTGTAGATTAATCCTATTTTCTAATTATATTTTACATCAAAATGTGTAAAACTGCTATCGTATGAAAGGACTCGAATATATTTCCTGCAATATCTATAGAATAACAGGTAATTAATATATAACAATAATAAATTGCTCAAATTATCTCCTGATATTTATCCTAAGAGATGTAAGGTTTATGGGGGATAGGACATACTAAAAATGGAGGTGTTATCAATGGCTGATGAAAAGCTTTCGAGAGAGGAAATGAAGGAAAAACCAATGTCGTTTATGACGCTTGTTGTTTTAACTGGATTAATCGGCGGGATTATTTTTGCTTGTTTAGGATACCTTGCGTATATCTTTAGTTTTACAGAAATTCCGCCGCGCGTCATTTTAGAACCATGGGCACTTGGAGATTGGAAAAAAGGCTGGCTAGGAACGGTAATTGCAATTATTTTAATTGGAGTTCTTTCAATCGTTGCAGCTCTGCTATATTATGCAACCTTAAGAAAGTTCAACAATATATGGGTCGGAATTGCCTATGGAATTGTACTTTTTCTACTTGTGTTTTTTGTGTTAAATCCGATTTTTCCGGGAATTCGTCCTATTAATAAGATCGATTTAAACACTATTATTACTTCAATTTGCTTGTACTCGTTGTTTGGGTTATTTGTGGGCTATACCATTTCCTATGAGGAAAATGAAATTCGCAGCAGTAAAAAGGAAGAAGAAGCATCAAGTGCATAAATAATGGGGGATTGTCTGTTTTTGTGGGACAATCCTTTCCATATTGTGAATGAAGCACCTTGTGGTAAAATATTAAATAGTAAGAATTGACAAGAGGGTGTCCTAAAGATGTCCGGCATCCAACAACATGGGCCAGCATCTTGAGACACCTTCGAACGTTAAAGGAGAGGATCAATTGGAAAAACTAGACAAACTCCGTGCTGCGATTGAAATTCAAGGATTGGACGGTATCTTAATTACGAGTCCATATAATCGGCGCTATGTATCAAATTTCACTGGATCTGCAGGCGTTGTGCTTATTAGTCTTGATAAAGCCGTTTTTATTACCGATTTCCGTTATGTTGTACAAGCATCAAAGCAGTGTGAAGGCTTTGATATTGTCCAGCAACAGAAAAGTATGTCTGATGAAATTGCAAACCAGGTAACCTCGCTTGCGATTAAAAAGCTCGGTTTTGAACAAGACTATGTTACATACTCCACCTTTAAAGAGTTTGAGTCGGTCATTCAGGCTGAACTAGTTCCTGTTTCAGGGATGATAGAAAAATTACGCTTGATTAAGAGTGAAGCAGAGATTAAGATATTAAAGGAAGCGGCCGAGATTGCGGATGCGGCCTTTACTCATATTTTACAATTTATTCAACCTGGAGTGTCTGAGCTGGAGATTTCGAATGAATTGGAGTTCTTTATGAGAAAAGCAGGCGCTACTTCATCTTCCTTTGATACGATTGTGGCTTCAGGATATCGTTCTGCCCTCCCGCACGGTGTTGCTTCAGATAAGCTGATTGAAATAGGCGATTTGGTTACGCTTGATTTCGGCGCCTATTATCATGGATATGTTTCAGATATCACTCGTACCATAGCAGTGGGTGAACCTGATGCAAAATTAAAAGAAATTTATGATATTGTATTAGAAGCACAAAAACTTGGTGTTGCTGGTATTAAGCCAGGTATGAGCGGGAAGGAAGCCGATGCTCTTACAAGGGATTATATAACCGCAAAAGGCTATGGTGAGTATTTTGGTCATTCGACAGGACATGGAATTGGACTGGAAGTACACGAAGGTCCAGCTCTTTCACTAAAGTCGGACCTTGTTCTTGAACCAGGCATGGTCGTAACCGTTGAACCGGGAATTTATATTCCGGGACTTGGCGGTGTTCGGATTGAAGATGATACCGTAATTACACCTAAAGGGAATGAAACGCTGACCCATTCAGAAAAAGAACTCATTGTACTATAACTTCATCATTTTTAGGAGGATTTATTTATATGATTTCAGTAAACGATTTTCGTACAGGCTTAACAATTGAAGTGGATGGAGGAATCTGGCGTGTATTAGATTTCCAACATGTTAAACCAGGTAAAGGTGCAGCGTTTGTTCGCTCTAAGCTTCGTAACTTACGAACAGGGGCTATCCAAGAAAAAACGTTCCGTGCAGGTGAAAAAGTAGCAAAAGCTCAAATTGATAACCGTAGAATGCAGTACCTTTATGCAAACGGGGATCAACATGTGTTTATGGACCAAGAGTCATATGATCAAATTGAATTAGCAGCAGCAAGCATTGAGTATGAATTAAAGTTCTTGAAAGAAAATATGGAAGTACATATTATGTTATACCAAGGTGAGACGCTTGGTGTTGAGCTTCCAAACACAGTGGAATTAGAAGTGACAGAAACAGAACCAGGAATAAAAGGTGATACTGCTTCTGGCGGTACCAAGCCAGCGACACTTGAAACAGGTCTGATTGTTCAAGTACCATTCTTTGTTAACCAAGGTGATCGTTTAATCATCAATACAACTGATGGAAGCTATGTATCAAGAGCTTAATATAATGTAAAGCAAAAAAGCAACAGCCTAACGAAGCTGTTGCTTTTTTGCTTTATGAATAAATCTTTTCTTCATGTACACCTTTGTCTTTTATGTATGAACTCTAATAAAACAAGGTCATATTGTGGCCAAGCAGGCATACATTTTAATGAGTGCCATTCATACAAGAAAAGAGGAGGAAAATCATAGTGGAAGTAGTTCTGTCCTTTTTACCAAAAAATATCTCCCATCAAATTAAGCGCCTCCCTCCTAACGAGATGCAAGAAATAGAAGAAATTCGTGTCCGAGTCAATCGACCTCTCGAGATTTCAGCAAGAGGTACTGCACATTTTTTCCCCTATCTAGTACAGCAGGAGGATGCTGTTCACTTACTGAATAAAATTAGTCATTTTTCCTTATACGCTCTTGAAGAGGAACTAAAACGCGGTTTTATAACGATTGAAGGAGGACATAGGGTCGGTCTAGCAGGAAAGGTTGTGCTTGAAGCAGGCAGGGTGAAAGCAATTAAAGAAGTTGCATCGTTTAATATCCGAATCGCAAGTGAAAAAATAGGCATTGCCGATAAGCTTATTAACGATATATACGTAGGGAACTGGCTTCATACAATGATTATTGGTCCGCCACAAACGGGAAAAACCACAATGCTAAGAGATATTGCCCGTATTATTTCAAGCGGTGATGCAGGTGGGAAATTTAAGGCAGCAAAGGTCGGCATTGTCGATGAACGGTCAGAGATTGCCGGTTGTGTCGCAGGAATTCCGCAAATGTCGTTTGGACCAAGAGTGGATGTACTGGACGCGTGTCCAAAGGCGGAAGGGATGATGATGATGATTCGTTCCATGAGTCCAGATGTGCTTATTGTGGATGAGATAGGCAGGAAAGAGGATTCAGAAGCTATTTTGGAGGCAGTAAACGCAGGGATTAAGCTGATGATGACGACTCATGGTGACTCATTTGCTGAGATTTGCAAACGGCCAACGCTAAAAGCCATCCTTCAGGAAGGTATCTTTCAACGCTTTATAATATTAGGTCGGAGTGTTGGACCAGGCACCATTATTAGCGTATTAGATCATGAAGGCCGAGAGCTTGAATCTAGAGTGAGAGTGGATTGATGTGATTAAACTAACCGGTGCAATTTTGATTATTTTTGCCACAACCTGGACAGGGTTTGAAGCTGCGAGACAGCTGTCAGAACGTCCACGTCAGCTTCGTGTGTTAAAAACAGCTCTACAATCATTAGAGGCAGAAATTATGTACGGTCATACTCCTCTCCATGAGGCATCAAGGAGACTGGCGGCACAGCTGCCAAATCCAATTAATCGCTTCTTTTCAATTTTTGCTCAGAAGCTGACTGAATCTGAAACGATTGTCCGCGATGCATGGGAAGGGAGCTTAAAGGAAATCTGGGCTCAAACAGCATTTAAGAAAAATGAATTTGAAATTATGAAGCAATTTGGTGAAACTCTCGGGCGTCATGACCGGCTTTCCCAGCAGAAACAAATTTTGCTTACCTTGACCCACTTGGAAAGAGAGGAAAGTGAAGCACGTGAAAAGCAGACTAGATATGAAAAAATGGTTAAAAGCATAGGATTTCTAGCGGGTCTATTATTAAGCATATTATTAATGTAGCTTATGAGGGGGAAATAAAATGGGTCTTGAGGTTGATATTATCTTTAAAATTGCTGGGGTTGGGATTGTTGTTGCCTTCTTACACACAATCCTTGACCAGGTTGGAAAAAAGGAATATGCCCAATGGGTGACATTATTTGGCTTTATCTACATTTTATTTATGGTTGCATCGATTGTGGATGATCTTTTTCAAAAAATTAAATCGGTCTTTTTATTTCAAGGGTAAAGGGGGGATCGGCGATAGAAATTTTCCAAATAATTGGAATTGCGCTAGTTGCCACCTTCCTTGCCTTAATCATAAAAGAACAAAAGCCTAACCTTGCTTTTTTACTGATTGTCTTTACTGGATGTGCGATTTTTTTATTTTTAGTCGATCAAATCTATGCCATCATTTCTATGATTGAGAAAATGGCACTCAATGCAGGTGTGAATTCTGTTTATGTAGAAACGATTTTGAAAATAATTGGTATCGCCTATATTGCAGAATTCGCTGCACAAATTTCGAAGGATGCAGGTCAAGGCTCCATGGCTTCGAAAATCGAGTTGGGTGGGAAAATATTGATATTAGCTATGGCCATCCCCATTTTGACTGTTTTGGTTGAAACCATCATTAGCTTGATTCCAAATTAATCTTGAGCATTTTCTAGAGAGGTGAAAGAAATGAAGCAGCGGTTATCTATTTTTCTACTATTCTATGTTGTCGCGTCCTTTCTCCTCATCCCTAGTGTACAAGCCTCGCCACAAGAAGAGGATCCAATTGTGGAATCTGGAATCCAGGATTTAGTAGATTCTCAGTTGGAATCATTAGATTTGGATGAACTGAAAGCATTTTGGGAGGACATTATGGATGAATATGGTGGTTTCCTGCCAGAAAGTCAAAAGGGCAGTCTCTATGATTTTGTTAAAGGAGAGAGAGAGTTTTCCTTTAAAGAATGGTTCTCGGGTGCTATGAAATATGCTTTTCATGAATTTATTGCTAATGGGAAGCTGCTCGGAACACTCGTCATGCTAACAGTCTTTAGCATGTTTTTACAGTCATTACAAAATGCATTTGAAAGTGGCACGATTAGTAAAGTAGCTTATGCTGTTATTTTTATGGTGTTAGTCATTATTGCCTTGAACAGCTTCCATGTTGCGGTTACATATGCACTTGATGCCATAAGGACAATGACCAGCTTTATTATGGCGCTCATCCCTTTGTTACTCGCGCTTATTGCCGCGTCAGGGGGATTGGTCTCCGCAGCCTTTTTTCATCCAATTATCCTATTTTTAATGAATATGAGCGGTGTTTTCATTCAATATATTGTCCTGCCCTTATTATTTTTGGCAACGCTGTTAAGCGTTGTCAGTGCATTAAGTGATCAGTACAAAGTAACCCAGCTTGCCAACCTGCTTCGTAATGCTAGCATTGCCCTCTTAGGTCTTTTTTTTACTATATTTCTAGGGGTGATTTCTGTCCAAGGGGCATCAGCGGCTATTACGGACGGCATTACGATTCGGACGGCTAAATTTATTACCGGAAACTTTATTCCTGTAATAGGAAGAATGTTTACAGATGCCACCGATACGGTCCTCAGTGCTTCTGTATTATTGAAAAATACTGTCGGGATCGCTGGTGTGGCCATTTTACTTATTATTGTTGCGTTTCCAGCTTTAAAAATATTAATTGTTGCCCTTATCTATCAGTTTGCCGCTGCCATTCTACAGCCATTAGGCGGCGGACCCATCATTAAATGCCTGGATATCATTGGGAAAAGCATCATTTATGTCTTCGCTGCCCTTTCCATCGTGTCTCTCATGTTCTTTTTAAGTATTACGGTCATTGTTGCGGCCGGTAATTTAACCATTATGGTGAGGTAGGGAGGTGCTGCATGGAATTTATTAAGGAATGGGTAACGAATATTATCCTATTTGTACTATTTGCGATGATGATTGACATGCTGCTCCCGAATTCAAAGTTTCAAAAATATACAAAAATGGTTATTGGCTTGTTGTTAATTGCGATTATATTATCGCCTATTTTTAAGCTGATTTCTCAAGATTTCGAAGCAACAATGGCTTCAATTCCAGATTTCGGAAACCATGAGGAACATAATATAAAAAATTTAATAGATTCACAGAAAACTGAAATACAAGCCTCACAAGATGCATATATTTTAAAACAAATGGCTGTCCAGCTGAAAAAGGACGCAGAGGAGGAGTTGATGGACCAATACGGTTTAGTGATTACAGATCTGAATTTATTAGTAGATAAAGATAATCAACGCCCTTTCCCTGAGAATTTGCAGAAGGTAGTCATACAGCTACAGGAACCAAGTGATGAAACAGATGCTATTGTTGCAATCAATCCAGTCGAAATTAATACAGCAGAACCGCTTGTGACGGAGGAAAAAACAGAAAATAACGCAAATATAATCCAGCTCCTTTCCGATAAATGGAGTATTGATGACCAATTAATTGATCTTCAAATAGAAAGGGGGGGCAAGTCAGCAGAATGAAACAGCATAAAGGACCGTTCTCATGGTTGAAAAAGCAATTTTCAAAAGATGAGCAGGGCGATAATAAAAAAGGAAAATATCCTTATTTAGTTCTAGTTGTTTTATTCGGGGCAGGGTTTATGCTAGCTGGAAATCTATTCATAAATGATGAAACGGCCCAAAATGCACTACCGGCTTTTAATAAGGACGAAAACCAGCAGGAGGATGTGGAAACCTTCGGCCAAGGGAAAGCATCCGGTAATAATGTGATAGAAGAATATGAACAGGCCTATGAAAATCAAATAAAAGAGGCTCTTGATACGATTGTAGGTGTTAGTGATGTAACAGTTGTCGTAAACGTCGACTCAACCGAGAAAAAAGTACTAGAAAAAAATATTAAAACTCAGTCACAGGTCACAGATGAGACTGACCGTGAGGGAGGGAAAAGAAAAGTCGAGGATACTTCTTCAGATGAACAGCTTGTCATCATCCAGGACGGAGATAAAGAAGTTCCGATTGTACTAGAAACGAAAAAACCGGAAATTCGTGGTGTCTTGGTTGTGGCAAAGGGTGCTGAGAATATTCAAGTGAAAAAGTGGATTAAAGAGGCCGTCACTAGGGCACTGGATGTTCCGGAGCATCGTGTTTCTGTTTTACCGAAAAAAACGAAGGGGGATTCGTAAATGTTATTAAAAAAGCAAACAGTCTGGTTATTAACAATGCTGAGTTTAGTTGTCGTTTTATCCGTTTATTATCTTACGTCGCCAGAACAGCAGCAGAATGAATTAGCAGCCATTGAGGAGAAGAAGGATGCAGAGGAGAATCCGGAGAAAAATGCAGATGATGCTGTTTCCAGTGGTGCACAGGAGGATGCAGAAATCATCACAAACGCTGCTGGTGATGAAGCATTTGAAACACTCCGTATGCAGCTGCAGGATGAGCGGAGTCAAATGAAGGAAGATTTAACGAAAAGAATCGCTTCCACTGATCTTCCTGTGGAGGATCGCAGTGAAGCAAAAGAACAAATGGATGAATTAAATGAAATAGCTCAAAAGGAGCTATTGTTGGAAACATTAATTAAATCTATGAATTATGAGGATGTATTAGTACGTGCTGATGGTGACCAAGTGAATATTACCGTAAAGGCAGAAAAACAATCTGCTTCAGAGGCAAATAAAATTATTCAAACAGTTAGAAGTGAACTAGGTCCTCTTCACGCTGTTGTAGAATTTCAAATGGCTAAATAAAAGGCTACTTTAGAAATATGGCTTCAGGATTATATTGTTCTTAAATGGAAATTAATAACCATTTTAATAAAGCCTATAAAAAAAGGGAGAAGTATAGAAACTTCTCTCTTTTTTGTTATGTAACAGATAAAGTGTAGAAATTTCTCTTTTTTTTGAATATTATAAAGGAAAATGACAATTAATGTCGAAATTAAAGACTAGACCATTAATTGTTGTTTTTTTATCAGGTCTTATCGTATGATATTAGTATCTGATTACATAAGACCGTTTTACAAAATTTTGGTCTGCCTGAGATGGGCGATAATTTAAACAGGGGGCATTTTAACATGTTAAAGGTGCAGGAAATCAGGGAATTAATCAAACTAATTGATCACTCGAAAATCGAGGAGTTTACTTTTGAGCATGATGGCTCAAAAATTAAAATGAAGAAGAACGTAGGCGGATCTGTTAATGTTGTCAAGACAGTTGAACAACCAGTGGAAAAAACGGTAACAGAAGTTGTACAAAAACCAGTGGTACAAGAAGCACCAGTGGAAAAAGCTGTAGCAGTACAGACTGAGGCAAAGCCAGAAAAAACAGAAATCAAAGATACATCTGATTTACATAGTATCACGTCACCAATGGTGGGTACTTTCTATCAATCACCAACACCTGATTCAGATCCATATGTTAAGGTAGGAGCAAAGGTTTCTAAAGACTCTATTGTATGTATTGTAGAAGCAATGAAGCTATTTAATGAGATTGAAGCAGAGGTAGACGGTGAAATTGTTGAAGTATTAGTAAAAGACGGACAGTTGGTAGAGTTTGGACAACCGTTGTTCCTAGTTAAGCCTGAATAAGGAGTTGCACAAAATGATGATAAAGAAATTATTGATCGCAAACAGGGGAGAAATTGCGGTAAGAATTATTCGTGCTTGTCGCGAACTTGGAATTGAATCAGTAGCTGTATATTCAGAAGCTGACAAAGATGCACTCCATGTTCAGCTTGCAGATGAAGCCTACTGTATTGGACCAACTGCTTCAAAGGATAGTTATTTAAATGTTACAAACATTATCAGTATTGCAAATAAAACGGGCTGTGATGCGATTCATCCAGGCTATGGGTTTTTAGCGGAAAATGCTGATTTTGCCGAGTTATGCCGTGATTGCAATATCATCTTTGTCGGCCCAACTCCAGAGGCCATCTCTAAAATGGGTACAAAGGATGTTGCTCGTGAGACAATGAGAGAAGCTGGAGTACCTATTGTTCCTGGTTCTCAAGGAATTATTAATACAGTAGACGAAGCAATTGAACTTGCTAATAAAATCGAGTATCCTGTGATTATTAAAGCAACCGCTGGCGGAGGCGGAAAAGGAATTCGTGTTGCTCGTGATGAAAATGAACTCGTTAAGGGAATCAACATTACACAACAGGAAGCCATGACTGCATTTGGTAATCCAGGGGTTTATCTTGAAAAATATATCGAAGATTTCCGTCATGTTGAAATACAGGTATTGGCCGATAATTATGGAAATGTGATTCATTTAGGAGAGAGAGACTGCTCCATCCAAAGAAGGCTGCAAAAGCTTCTTGAAGAAACACCATCACCGGCATTAGATGGTGAAATTCGTGAAGAAATGGGAACGGCAGCGAAAAAGGCTGCAAAGGCAGTTGATTATACTGGTGCAGGCACGGTAGAATTTATATATGACTACCGCAATCGTAAGTTTTATTTTATGGAGATGAATACACGAATCCAGGTAGAGCATCCTGTTACAGAAATGGTAACTGGAACAGACTTAATTAAGGAGCAAATTCTCGTTGCTTCTGGTGAGAGATTAAGTTTGAGTCAAGAGGATGTTGAATTTAATGGATGGTCTATTGAATGCCGTATTAACGCAGAAAATCCTGCTAAAAACTTCATGCCTTCTCCAGGGAAAATTAATATGTATCTACCACCTGGCGGTTTAGGAGTACGTGTTGATTCAGCAGCCTACCCAGGGTATGCGATTCCTCCGTATTATGATTCAATGATTGCAAAGGTTATCACATATGGAAAAACTCGTGATGAAGCTATTGCCAGAATGAAAAGAGCTTTGAGTGAATTTGTGATTGAGGGTGTTCACACAACGATTCCATTCCACCTTAAATTGCTAAACCATGAAAAATTCGTAAACGGTGAATTCAATACAAAGTTCTTGGAGTTACATGATGTGATGAAATCAATGTAATAATAGGAGGTACCATTATGAGCGTAAACAACATTCTAGAAATGAGTCCGGGTAGCAATAATCTTGGAAAAGTGGAAATAGCCCCTGAGGTTATTGAGGTAATCGCTGGGATAGCTGCATCTGAAGTTGAAGGTGTAGCACAAATGAGAGGAAATTTTGCTTCTGGAGTCGTTGAACGTCTAGGAAAAAAGAATCATGGAAAAGGTGTTAAGGTTGAATTGCTTGAGGAAGGTATCAAAGTCGATGTTTATTGTGTAATGAAATTTGGTGTTTCTATTCCAAATGTAGCACAAGGCATTCAAGATAATATTCGTCAAGCTCTTTTAGATATGACCGCCTTGGAAACAGTCGAGATAAATGTTCATGTGGTAGGAATCCAGTTTGAAAATAGTAACCAAGAAATAGAAATCGAAGATGAAATGTAACATAAAAATACCAAGGACATAACGTCCTTGGTATTTTTATGTTACCGTAATGAAGAAAAAGAGTATTAAACGAATTGGAATACCAAATGTTATGAATATATAATATCCAGTTGAAAAACACAAAAATAAAACCTGCATAGAAGTGCGAATACTCTCGAGATATGCTATTATCGTCTTATGTGAAAATGGACATGATAGTGTAAACACATATTGATAATCTTGGGTTTCGCCCATTACATACTAAAGGAGTTATAGAACGTAATGAAAAGAAGAACTGCTAGAGAAAAGGCTTTACAGGCTATCTTTCAAATTGAAATGAGTCAAACAACGATAAGTGACGCTATGGAACATGTACTTGAAGGAGAGCCGAATGATCCTTATTTAATGAACCTTGTCAATGGTGTCGTGAATCATATGGAAGAAATAAATGTAATAATCTCTAAACATTTAGAGAAATGGACACTTGAACGGTTAGCCAACGTTGACCGCAATATTTTACGTTTGGCTGTATATGAATTGCTTTACTGCGGGGAGGATGTACCGGCAAATGTTGTCTTAGATGAGGCAATTGAAATTGCGAAGATTTACGGCGATGAGCAATCAAGCAAGTTTATTAACGGAGTTCTTTCAAAGGTGAAAAATACTTTATAAATACCTTTTGTGATTGTAAATGGTCCTAAGCTGCAGCGCTTAATCGCTTAAGGTAAGGTCATAAGCGGTGACGATGAGAAAGTGAAGGACCAGCCTTCCGCATTTCAGATAAGGGAGCTTGTAAGGATGGAGCAGCGTTTTTTAACGGTTACTGCGTTAACCAAATATATCAAAAGAAAATTTGATGCAGACCCCCATCTTCAAGATGTGTTTGTTAAAGGGGAAATATCAAACTATAAGCAGCATTCCAGTGGACATATGTATTTTACGCTAAAGGATGAAAGGGCGAGAATTTTGGCTGTCATGTTCTCGAGTGCTAATAAGAAGCTAAAGTACTCGCCTGAAAACGGAATGAAGGTCTTGTTACGTGGCAGCGTGAGCGTATTTGAGTCGAGTGGACAATATCAAATTTATGTAAAAGAAATGCAGCCAGATGGCATTGGTGACCTTTATTTAGCATTTGAACAGTTAAAAGAAAAATTGGCAAAAGAGGGCCTATTTGCTTCAGACAATAAAAAGAACCTGCCTCAGTTTCCTAATACAATCGGTGTTGTTACGTCCCCAACCGGTGCGGCCATTCGGGATATATTAACGACGATTAAAAGGCGTTACCCGATTGGAAATGTATTAATATTTCCTGCTCTAGTTCAAGGCGAACAGGCCGCACCTTCCATTGTATCGGCGATTAAGCAGGCAAATGATACAAAAAATCAGGTAGACGTTTTAATTATTGGTAGGGGTGGAGGCTCCATCGAGGAATTATGGGCCTTTAATGAGGAGATGGTGGCAAGAGCTATCTATGAATCAGAAGTTCCCATAATATCAGCGGTCGGTCATGAGACAGATTTTACAATTGCCGATTTTGTTGCCGATCTTAGGGCTCCAACCCCAACAGGTGCTGCTGAATTGGCTGTTCCGCATGTGGATGAATGGGCTGAAAGAGTCCTGACGAGGCAGACTCGCTTAATCCGTGCAATTAAGGAAAAAATCAGTCTGCAAAGTAGTAAGCTTGAACGGATGGAAAGGTCCTATGCTTTCAGGTATCCGCACAGGCTGTATGAGCAAAAGCTTGAAGAGCTGGATAAAAGGACAGAGCAGCTCTTCACTAACTCCCAGAAGCTTTTTACTGTGAAAGAAGCGCAGTTGGAGCTCATTGAAAAAAGACTAGCGCGAAATCATCCCGATGCCAAGCTACAGGAAGCAACGGTTCATTATGAAAAATCACTCAAGTCGCTAACAAAGGCGATGATGTCGGTTCTAGCTAAAAAAGAGGCGGATTTTTCAAATAGATTATCTACCTTAGAGGCCTTAAGCCCATTAAAAATTATGGAACGTGGCTATAGTCTTACTTATAATAATGAAGGACAGTTACTTAAAAGTTCAAGGAATGTACAGATAAAGGATACAGTGCGGATCAAGTTGTCAGATGGAGCACTAATGTGTCAAGTGACTGACAAAGAGGAGTGAGTATGGTGCCAGAGGGAAAATCAATTACCTTTGAAGAGGCAATGGAACAATTGGAAACAATCGTGGAAAGGCTTGAGGAGGGAGATGTCCCGTTAGAAGAAGCGATCACGATTTATAAAAAGGGAATGGAGCTGTCGAAGCTGTGTCATGATAAGCTGAAAAACGTTGAAGAACAGCTTACACAAATATTGACCGCAGATGGACATAAAGAGAACTTTTCTATTCCAGAGGAGGAGTAAACGTTGTCAATCCTACAGTTGGAATCTTTTTCTACAAAATATAAAACATTACTCGAAGAATATCTACAGAAAACCATTAATCGATTACAAGCTCCTCAGGTTTTAAAGGAAGCGATGCAGTACTCTTTAGAGGCAGGAGGAAAAAGAATAAGGCCGCTCTTGTTATTTGCTACACTACACGCCTTTCAAAAAAATCCAGAGATTGGCTTGAATTCAGCAGCGGCAATTGAAATGATTCATACTTATTCATTAATACATGATGATTTACCGAGTATGGATAACGATGATTTAAGAAGGGGAAAACCGACCAATCATAAAGTGTTTGGAGAAGCAAACGCCATCCTGGCAGGGGATGCGCTTTTAACATACAGCTTTCAACTGATTGTTGAAACACCGGGTATAGAGGCGGAAGCGAAGCTTGAGCTGGTGCGACTCATTGCCCAAAGCTCTGGTGCTGAAGGAATGGTAGCAGGTCAAGTCGCTGATATGCTAGGAGAGGAAAAGGAATTAAGTTTAGAAGAGCTCGAATATATTCATGTTCATAAAACCGGTAAAATGCTTACAGGCAGTGTTCTGGCGGGAGCCATTCTGGCGGGAGTCAATGAAGAAAAAAGGAATTGGCTAAAGCAATTTTCCTACCATTTAGGACTGGCTTTTCAAATACGTGATGACCTTCTTGATGTTGATGGAGATGAAGCAGTGATTGGTAAGCCGGTTGGAAGCGATGAGGGGAATCACAAAACGACTTATCCAGCACTTCTGGGAATTAATGGCGCTAAAGCAGAACTCATGAAGCAAATTCAGTTAGCGAAAGACTTTCTTCTAAAACTAGATGAGGACACACAAATATTAGAAGAAATAACTGACCTTGTCGAGAATAGAAATTATTAATCACTGTTATTTTGATAAAAAACGTAGCCATTTATGGAAGAATACCGTTAACACTTTAAATGTGCTAGCGGTTATTTTTTCAATAGGAGCCGTTTCCTATTCGCTTTTTTATAAAATGGTTTGGAAAATCGGTTATGATAAGGTAATCTAATGTTATATCGAGATAACAGAACCTTTTTTTTGCGGTTAACCCGTAATGATTCGGAAAAATGCTAATAAATATCCTTCTTTTACATCAATAGGAAGGAAAGAATATGAATTAAATTGAAAATGAAAGTGAGTGATCCAAAGATATGGATCTTTTAGATATTAAAGACCCCTCGTTTCTCAAAAATCTTTCTATTAATGAATTGGAGGAGCTGAGTAAAGAAATCCGCCAATTTTTAATTAGCAAGCTTTCTGTTACAGGAGGTCATATCGGTCCAAATCTTGGAGTGGTTGAATTAACTATCGCCCTCCATAAAGCCTTTAACAGTCCTAAGGACAAATTGATTTGGGATGTTGGACATCAAACTTATGTCCATAAGATATTAACAGGCAGGGCGAAGGATTTTGACTCATTGCGTCAATATAAGGGACTGAGTGGATTCCCAAAAATCGGTGAAAGTGAACATGATGTATGGGAAACCGGTCACAGCTCAACCTCCTTATCGGCTGCTATGGGTATGGCGATTGCAAGGGATCTCAGAAAAGAGAATTCGTATATTATTCCTATTATAGGCGACGGGGCGCTTACTGGCGGAATGGCCTTGGAAGCGTTAAATCACATCGGTGATGAAAAGAAAAATATGATTGTCATCTTAAATGATAACGAAATGTCGATTGCTCCAAATGTCGGAGCGCTTCATAGTGTATTAGGACGTCTTCGTACTGCTGGTAAGTATCAGTGGGCGAAGGATGAGCTGGAAATGCTGCTGAAGAAAATTCCCGCTGTAGGTGGAAAGCTAGCCTCAACGGCAGAACGAGTGAAGGATAGCTTAAAATATTTACTTGTATCTGGTGTCTTTTTCGAAGAGTTAGGTTTTACTTATTTGGGTCCTGTCGACGGACATAATTATGAAGATTTGTTGGAAAATCTTAATTATGCTAAGAAAATGGATGGTCCTATTTTACTGCATGTACTGACTAAGAAGGGGAAAGGGTATGACCCGGCAGAAAGTGACCGCACAGGTAATTGGCATGGGACCGGACCTTACAAAATCGATACAGGCGATTTCCTTAAACCGGTTAGCTCACCGCCTGCATGGAGTAAACTCATAAGTGAAACGGTGAGAAGATTGGCAAGGGAGGATGAACGAATTGTAGCGATTACACCTGCAATGCCTGTAGGCTCGAAGCTTGAAGGGTTTGCTTCGGAGTTTCCGGAGCGGATGTTTGACGTCGGGATTGCCGAGCAGCATGCCGCAACTGTAGCGGCTGGACTTGCGACGCAAAATATGAAGCCGTTTTTAGCGATTTATTCAACATTCTTACAGCGTGCCTATGATCAAGTGGTTCATGATATCTGTCGCCAAAATCTCAATGTTTTTATTGGCATCGATCGTGCCGGTCTCGTTGGAGCAGATGGTGAAACCCATCATGGAATCTTTGATATTGCCTATCTTCGTCATCTTCCGAATTTAGTTATTATGATGCCAAAGGATGAAAATGAAGGTCAGCACATGGTTTATACCGCCTTGCAATATGATGATGGTCCGATTGCCTTAAGGTTCCCTCGTGGTAATGGACTAGGCGTTCCAATGGATGAAACCTTAAAGGCGATTCCTATTGGTTCATGGGAAGTATTAAAGGAAGGTCATGATGCAGTCATTATTACCTTTGGGACAACGATTCCACTGGCGTTGGAAGCGGCTTCTCGCTTAGAGAAGCAAGGCAGTACAATAAAGGTCATTAATGCCCGCTTTATCAAGCCTTTAGATCATCATTTATTAACAGCTATTCTTCAATTAGATATTCCAATTTTAACTATCGAAGAAGCCGCTCTCCAGGGTGGGTTTGGCAGTTCAGTATTAGAGTTTGCACATGGTCATGGGTTTCATGATACAGAAATCAGTCGTATCGGTATTCCTGATCATTTTATAGAACATGGAAGTGTCAAAGTGTTATGGGAAGAAATTGGTTTAACAGTAGACGAAGTTATCAAGAATATCAGTACAATGGTTATAAAAAAACAAAAAAGGGCATGAAAAATGAAGAGTAAGAAGGAACGTGTAGATGTATTGTTGGTGGAGCAAGGCTTGTTTGAAACAAGGGAGAAGGCTAAACGAGCCATCATGGCTGGAATTGTCTATTGTAATGAAAGCCGATTAGATAAGCCAGGGGAAAAAATCCCTGCTGATTCCAAGCTGACGGTGAAAGGAAAGACACTACCTTATGTGTCAAGAGGCGGTCTCAAGCTGGAGAAGGCATTACAGGTATTTGATTTAAATATTAAAGAGAAGATTCTGCTCGATATTGGTGCTTCAACTGGAGGGTTTACTGATTGTGCTCTCCAGAATGGCGCAGCGATGTCCTATGCTGTAGATGTTGGTTATAATCAATTGGCGTGGAAGCTCAGACAGGATGAACGGGTTGTTGTCATGGAAAGGACAAACTTTCGGTATGTAACGCCTAGTGACTTCACTTTTGAGATGCCGAATTTTGCTTCGATTGATGTTTCTTTTATCTCTTTAAAGCTGATACTACCTGTGCTTAGAACATTGCTTGTTACTGGAAGTGATGTAGTAGCGCTTGTAAAGCCTCAATTTGAAGCCGGCAGAGATCAGGTAGGAAAAAAAGGCATCGTTAGAGATCCGAAGGTTCATGAAAGTGTCATTACCTCTATGATCGATTACTCCCTGAAATTAGGCTATGATGTGAAAAATCTATCCTTTTCCCCTATCACGGGTGGAGAAGGGAATATCGAATTCCTGTTGCATTTATATTGGTCAGGTGAAAAAGAACAGGGGATCAATGAATTAATATCAGCACCAATGGATATTGTTCAGACAGCCCATAGCGACCTAAAAGCAAAGGATAAAAAAGAGAATGAATAATTATTCATTCTCTTAATTGAGAAAGCTGACAAAATCCGCTAAGATAAGAGGGATAGATTTGAACGGGAATGGTATAAGAGGTGAGAAAATGACTAAAGGTCAACGACATATAAAAATTCGTGAAATTATAACGAATAATGATATTGAAACACAGGATGATCTTGTAGAAGCGCTAAAAAATGCAGGCTATAATGTGACACAGGCTACGGTTTCACGTGATATTAAAGAGCTTCATTTGATAAAGGTCCCGCTAACAGATGGACGTTATAAATATAGTCTTCCCGCTGATCGACGCTTTGACCCGCTGCAAAAGCTAAAAAGAAATTTAATTGATGCTTTTGTACGCATTGATTCAGCCAGTCATCTTTTAGTAATGAAAACATTGCCTGGTAATGCAATGGCCATAGCGGCTTTAATTGACCATCTTGAATGGGAAGAAATATTGGGTACAGTCAGCGGTGATGACACGATATTAATTATTTGCCGTACCGAAGAAGATACAGTTACCATTTCAAATCGTTTTCTCGGATTGCTCTAATTCGCCAGAGCGAATTTGATTAAAGAGGTGGGAAATTTGCTAAGTGAAATATCAATTAAGAACTTTGCTATTATTGAAGCCCTATCAATATCTTTTGAAAAAGGTTTAACCGTATTAACAGGGGAAACCGGTGCTGGTAAATCCATTATCATTGATGCTATTCATTTACTTGTCGGTGGTAGAGGTTCTTCTGATTTTGTCCGTCATGGCGAAGCCCGTGCGGAGATAGAAGGACTTTTTCAAATCGAAAAGCCTACACACCCCATCTACATAAAAGCAAGTGAATTTGGGATAGAGATTGAAGACGAAATGATTGTGTTGAGACGTGAAATCTCCAAAAGCGGAAAGAGTGTATGCCGGATTAATGGTAAGCTTGTTACAATCGCCATTCTTAGGGAGATTGGTGGCACACTTGTTGATATTCACGGTCAGCATGAGCATCAGGAGCTGATGGACGAAGCTAGGCATCTATCCCTCCTTGACCAATACGGGAAAAATGAAATTGCTTCCGCGATAGAGGAGTATGGGGCCATTTATCATGCCTACGAGCAGACGGCAAGGAAGCTGAAAAGCTTGAATGAAAATGAGCAGCAAATGGCCCATCGAGTAGATTTAATTCAGTTTCAGCTTTCTGAAATTCAGCAGGCAAACCTAAAGTTAAATGAAGATGAGGCGCTATTGGAAGAGAAAAAGCGGCTTTCAAATTTTGAACGAATATATGAGGCTGTTCATTCAGGTTATAACGCTCTCCAGGGGGAACAAAAGGGGCTTGATTGGATTAGCCTTGTCATGAGTCAGGTGGAGGATGCCGCTGCGTTAAACCCTGATTATAAGGAGCTTTCTGAATCTATTGCCAATAGCTATTATGTATTGGAGGATGCCGCTAAATCGTTACGCTCAGAGCTAGATAACCTTGAATTTGATCCGGAGAGATTAAATATCATTGAAGACAGATTAAATGAAATGAATCAGCTAAAACGAAAATATGGTCACTCAATAGAAGCTATTTTGGAATATGGAGCAAAAATCGAAGAAGAACTCGAAAAGCTGCAAAATAAAGAAACGCATATTGACCAACTGCAAAAAGAGCTTCAATCCTTAAAAAAGGATTTATTGATTGAAGGTAATGAGCTCAGCAGCTTACGTAAGAAGTTTGCCCAAGAGCTAACTGACTCCATTCACGCTGAATTACAAGAGCTGTATATGCAGAAAACAGTCTTTGAAGTTAGGTTTGAGAGTGGAGAGAAATTTATTACAAAAACCGGTTTGGATGATGTTGAATTCTATATCTCGACAAACCCGGGAGAACCATTAAAGCCCTTATCAAAAATTGCCTCAGGTGGTGAGCTTTCAAGGATTATGCTTGCCTTAAAAAGTATTTTCTCCAAGCATCAAGAGGTTACCTCGATTATATTTGATGAAGTCGATACGGGTGTTAGCGGCCGGGTAGCACAGGCTATAGCTGAAAAAATTCACCATGTGTCAATCGATTCACAGGTTCTTTGTATTTCCCATTTACCACAGGTAGCGGCTATGGCCGATACTCATTTATATATTACAAAGGAAATGAAGGATGGACGAACTAAAACAAAGGTTACTCCACTTAGTGAAGAAGATAAAATCAAAGAAATTGGTCGTATGATCTCCGGTGCTGAGATTACGGATTTAACGAAGGAGCATGCGAAGGAATTACTACTTATGGCACATAATAGTAAGGTTTTTTAAAGTACCTCTGAAGCCGCTTGGTTTCAGAGGTTTATTATTTGGTGGCTCATTATTTTTTATACTGCGATTTATTTCCTATGTGTACAGTATTTTTATTGACGTGTAGGTTATAAATGTGCTACTTGCAGGCAAAATTAATGATGTAGCCATTAAGACGGGTTGGACTAGAAGCGAGGAGAGTGAATGTGTTTTGAGGAAAGACTTCTATAGAAAACTAATTGGTGGAATTCTCCTTGTTTCATTAATTGCTATATGTTTTATGAAACCAGTTCAGGAATATCTTCATATTCCAAATCATATAACGCTTTTTGAAGGTCAAAAGCTTGATATGTCTAAAGCAGTGTCCGTATCAGCTTCTTTATCTTCAGATAATTCTATTGTTGCCCTTAGTCAAGATGACAAGTCAGTCTCATTACAGGCAAAAGAACAAGGGAAAAATGAAATGTTTTTAGAACTTGCTGGTTTTCCGGTAAAGAAAGTAGATGTAAATGTTCTAAAAGATTTTAAAGTAATACCGGGTGGTCAATCCATTGGTGTGAAGTTAAATACGATTGGTGTCTTAGTTGTCGGACATCATCAAGTAACAACAGAGGAAGGGAAGGTTTCGCCGGGGGAAACAGCCGGTATCCAAGTTGGAGATATCATTACAGAAATTAATGGCCAGAAGATAGAGAAAATGACGGATGTAGCTCCGTTTGTTCAAGAGGCCGGACAAAATGAGAAGCCGTTAAAGATTAGGCTATCAAGGGAAAGTGGGAAGGTCGAAACAGAACTAATGCCGCAAAAAGAAAAAGGGGAAGAAAATTATAAGCTTGGTTTGTATATCCGTGATTCTGCTGCCGGTATTGGGACGATGACCTTCTATCATCCAGAATCGAGAAAATATGGTGCTTTGGGTCATGTGATTTCTGATATGGATACAAAAAAGCCAATTGTAGTGGACGATGGTCAAATTGTAAAATCAACAGTCACTTCAATTGAAAAAGGCAGTAATGGAAATCCAGGTGAAAAGCTTGCGCGTTTCTCTTCGGATAAAGAAGTAATTGGAAATATTAAACGAAACAGTCCATATGGAATTTTTGGTGAGTTAAGTCGTGACATTCGAAATGGTGTTATGGACGAGCCACTGCCAATCGCATTATCACATCAAGTAAAAGAGGGTCCAGCACAAATATTAACCGTGGTAGAAGATGATGAAGTTAAGCTTTTTGATATTGAGATTGTCAGCACGATTCCACAGAAATTCCCAGCCACCAAGGGGATGGTGATTAAGGTAACAGACCCCGAACTGCTTGGAAAGACGGGTGGAATTGTACAGGGGATGAGTGGAAGTCCAATCATACAAGATGGAAAATTAATTGGAGCAGTAACCCATGTATTTGTAAATGATCCCACCTCAGGCTACGGCGTTCATTTAGAATGGATGTTGAATGAGGCTGGTATAGACATATATGAGAAGCCGCATGAAAAAGCTTCTTAACAAAAAAGACGGGTTCTCCCGTCTTTTTTTGAATTGATTGGTTCTTCTACCATAATAAATAAAGATTTTTCGACAAACCCAAAAGAGGATAGCGGATAAAGTCGAAAACGCGAGAAAACGAAAGAAAAATAATGATTTTCATGATTTATTTAGAAAAAATAAAAAATGAAAAGGATTTTCGGTTGCATTGTCGAATTTCTCATTTAGAATATAACTATATACTATCAACATAATGCTATCGATCAGAGACGTTTTTTCTTGTGCGTTTAATATGGAATAATTA
The DNA here is from genome assembly GCF_900104575.1 of Bacillus tuaregi. Lineage (NCBI taxonomy): Bacteria > Bacillati > Bacillota > Bacilli > Caryophanales > Bacillaceae > Bacillus > Bacillus tuaregi. The sequence goes on along the minus strand of NZ_LT629731.1, from coordinate 3,143,814 downwards.
AGAAATTAAGGGAATGAGGAGGAAACAAATAGTGAAAAAAATAAAAGTATGTGTAGTTGATGATAATCGTGAACTAGTAAACCTATTAGAAGAATTTATTAATTCCCAAGAAGACATGGAAGTTGCCGGTGTAGCTCATAATGGTCAGGACTGCCTTGATATGCTTGAAACGGTAACTCCGGACGTACTTGTGCTAGATATTATTATGCCGCACTTGGATGGGCTTGCTGTGCTTGGAAAGTTACATGAAATGGATAATCAGCCTACTCCAAATGTCATTATGCTTACAGCCTTTGGACAGGAGGATGTGACGAAGAAAGCTGTTGAATTAGGAGCATCCTATTTCATTTTAAAGCCATTTGATATGGAGCATTTAGCGAGCCATATTCGTCAAGTAAGCGGAAAGTCAACATCTGTATTAAGAAAACCAGCATCAGGTGGTTATCGTGCGCAAACAGAATCAAAACCAAAGAATCTAGATGCAAGCATCACAAGCATCATTCATGAGATTGGTGTACCTGCGCATATTAAAGGCTACATGTATTTACGTGAAGCTATTTCAATGGTATACAATGATATTGAGCTACTTGGCTCCATTACAAAAGTTTTATATCCCGATATTGCTAAAAAATACAATACGACAGCAAGCAGGGTGGAACGCGCCATCCGTCATGCAATAGAAGTCGCATGGAGCCGTGGGAATATTGAATCGATTTCTTCTTTATTCGGCTACACCGTATCGATGACAAAGGCAAAACCAACAAATTCTGAGTTTATTGCGATGGTTGCGGATAAGCTACGTCTTGAACACCGCGCTTCTTGAAAGAGTTAGTCAAATGATATGAAAAAAGGTCTGATTTCATTTTATCCGGATTATATATACATTACCGGTATGAATGAAATCAGACCTTTTGTTTCGGTTCAGATGCGAAAAGGTCCTTTTAGGAGGGAGTTAACATGACGCTCATATTTGCCCATCGAGGCTATTCGGCACAGTATCCTGAAAATACCATGCTCGCTTTTACGGAGGCAGAAAAAGCCGGTGCTGATGGAATTGAACTAGACGTCCAATTAACAAAAGATGGTGAGGTCGTTGTGATTCATGATGAAAGCGTGGACCGTACAACAAATGGCAAAGGAAATGTGAAGGATATAACCTATAATGCTTTAAAAAAGCTGGATGCAGGATATAAAATGAAAACACTGCTTAAAAAGGAGCCGATTCCTCTTTTGCGGGAGGTGTTAGAATGGTTATCCGGAAATAGAATGGTATGTAATATTGAGCTTAAAAATGGGATTTTTCCATATGATGGTATGGAGGAAAAGGTAATTGAGCTTGTTCGGCAATATAAGCTGAGCGACCGAATTATCCTTTCATCCTTTAATCATTACAGTATTGTTACCTGCTATCGACAGGCCCCGGAAATAGAGACTGCACCGTTAATGGGACAAGTCATGTATATGCCATGGATTTATGCTGAATCCATTCGGGCAAAAGGCATCCATCCAAAGTATAAAGGCTTAACGGATGATATAATTCAGCAGTCTGAAAGTTACGGAATTGTGGTTAGACCCTATACAGTAAACAAGGAAAAAGATATGGCCCGATTAATGAAATTAGGTTGTTCGGCCATTATAACAGATGACCCTGTTAGAGCCATAAAGGTTAGACAGAGGACAGCAAGACCATAAATGATAGCTACACCATGAAACTAACGCGAAAAAGGCGAAGCAACCGTAATTACTGGGAGCTTCGCTTTTTTAATTCTTATTTCATGTTTTCATCCTTTTTATTGGTTGATTGAAAACGCGATTGAACTTTATTTCTTTTTCGATCCCGATGTAGAATAAACCCAGCAATAAAGCCAAGCCCGATAAGAAACATGAGTAAGCCTGTGAGAGATTGAAGCCATAAAAACGGAAAGGGTTTATGAAGAATGCTAAATACCATATCTCTCATGAGCTTCACACCCAATGCGGCAATAATTCCAGGAATTAATAGTATCACGAGCGCTACGATTCTGTTCATTGAAATATTCCCTTCATTGTCATATATATCAAAATAATAAATCATTGAGAGCATTTGTCAAGAACCATGCTAAACATTACAATGGAAATATGAAAGAATTTTCAAAAAAATATAACAAAGAGGAAATTGCATAGGAAGGAAGTATATATGCAAACAGTTATGATAGTTGGTGCAGGGAGAGGCGGTTTGGCAATTCTGCAGATCATTCAAGATTCTGCAGCACTTTCGATTGAAGCCGTTATCGATGTAAATCCGGAAGCCCCTGGTATTAAATGGGCAAATCAGAAAGGTCTAAAAACAAATAGTGATTGGCGTCCGTATAGGGATAAAACCATTGATATGATTATAGAAGTGACAGGAAGTTATGAGGTTTTTGCTGACTTGCGAAGTGTATTTGGGAAGGAAACGGTGATAATACCAGGAAGTGTGGCCTTTTTGCTTGTTAAGCTGTTTAAAGAGAAGGAAAGACTGATTAAACGAATCCAAAAGGAAACCTATAAGTATAACCTTATTTTCAATTCTACCAATGATGGCATGATTGTCATTGATAATGATGAAAGGGTTATTCTCCTCAATAAAAGTGCGGAAAAGATTATGGGAACAACTAAAAATCATGCAGTTAGCAAGCGTATTCATGAGGTTATTCCATCAAGCCATTTACCTCGGGTTTTACGAACAAGAAAGGTTGAAAATAATCAAGAGCTTATGCTGGAAAACGGTGTAAAGATTATTTCAACGAGAATTCCGCTTATTGATGAGAATGGAATGTTAATTGGAGCTGTCGCTGTTTTTAAGGAAATAACGGAAGCGGTCCACTTGGCTGAGCAAATTACCGATCTCAAAGAATTTCAAACGAAGCTAGAAGCCATTTTTCATTCGAGCAATGAAGCGATTTCCGTTGTGGATGAGCATGGCATTGGGATGATGATTAACCCGGCTTATTCAAGGATTACGGGGTTAATGGAAGATGAGGTGATTGGTAAGCCTGCCACAACAGATATTGCCGATGGCGAGAGTGTACATCTGAAGGTGCTAAAAACGCGGAGAGAGGTACGGGGCGTTCCAATGCGGGTAGGTCCTAATAAAAAAGAGGTGATTGTTAACGGTGCTCCGATTATTGTGGATGGAAAGCTAAAAGGTAGTGTAGGGGTCATTCATGATGTCTCAGAAATAAAAATTTTAAATCGGGAATTGCATCGGGCAAGACAAATTATCCGCAAGCTGGAAGCTAAATATTCGTTTGAAGATATTGTTGGTACCTCTGATATCATGAAGCTGGCACTTGAACAGGCAAAACTGGCCGCAAAAACACCTGCCACGATATTATTACGTGGTGAATCCGGGACAGGAAAAGAGTTATTTGCGCATGCCATCCATAATGCCAGTGACCGTAAATATAATAAGTTTATTCGGGTTAATTGTGCTGCTTTAACTGAATCTCTGCTTGAAAGTGAGCTGTTTGGCTATGAAGAAGGAGCTTTTACCGGTGCAAAGCGTGGCGGCAAAAGAGGACTTTTTGAGGAAGCTGATAATGGAAGCATCTTTTTAGACGAGATTGGCGAATTAACGATCGGTACGCAAGTCAAATTGTTAAGAGTGCTCCAGGAGAATGAAATCATCAGGGTGGGTGGAACCAAGCCGATTTCATTAAATGTCCGTGTTATCGCTGCAACGAATGTTAATTTAGAAAAAGCTATGGTCAATGGAGTGTTTCGTGAGGACTTATTTTACCGATTAAACCAAATGCCGATCCATATACCGGCACTTAGGATACGGAAGGATGATATTAGTCTTTTATCCTCGCGATTAATTGAAAAAATAAACCAGGAGTATGGTCGTAATATTGAAGGTATGACTGTATCAGCATTGGCTAAACTACAAACCTATGATTGGCCAGGGAATGTTCGGGAGCTGGATAATATACTGCGCAGAGCCATTATTTTCATGAAGTACAATGAGTCACTAATTGATGTGAATCATCTAATTGATCTTCAAACAACCATGCCTCCACGGCAGGGAGGAGAGAAATTCAAATTAGAAGGGACGTTAGCGGAGATGGTCGAGGACTATGAAAAGAACATCATAGCTCGGACACTGATGAAACACAGCGGTAATAAGACGATGACTGCTAAAGAGCTGGGGGTATCACTGAGGAATTTATATTATAAGCTTGGAAAATATAATATTGAAAAAAATAGCATGCAATAATTTTCATACGCATGCAAGAAATTTCATACTCACTATTAAAAGAATGGCATGTTATTGCCATTTTTTCATTGGCATGATTCTTGCATCAAGAGGGATAGCTATTTTCTTTTGGTATGAAGCCGAAATTTTGTTATAAAAGATCATTGCTTCATACGGGCAAAATGAATTGAAACAAAGTTTGGGAGGAAGAACTACTACATCCTTGGGGTGAACAGCATGGACATATTTCATAGCTTAGAAAAGTACGATTATGAACAGCTCCTATTTTGTCAGGATCAAACCTCTGGTTTAAAGGCGATTATTGCGATACATGATACAACATTGGGACCTGCCCTAGGCGGAGCCCGTATGTGGACATATGCCACAGAGGCTGAAGCCATAGAAGACGCACTTAGACTAGCGCGCGGCATGACTTATAAAAATGCAGCGGCTGGACTGAATCTTGGCGGTGGGAAAACGGTTATTATCGGAAATCCACATAAGGATAAAAGTGAAGCACTCTTTCGTTCCTTTGGACGTTATGTGCAAAGCTTAAACGGCAGGTATATTACGGCAGAGGATGTAGGTACAACGGTTTCCGATATGGAAATGATTCGTGTGGAAACGGATTATGTTACCGGGATATCGCCAGAATTCGGGTCCTCGGGCAATCCTTCGCCGGTAACAGCATATGGAGTTTACAGGGGAATGAAAGCAGCTGTAAAGGAAGTATTTGGGTCTGATTCAATGGAAGGAAAGGTGGTTGCTGTTCAAGGGGTTGGGAATGTGGCATATGCTCTTTGTCGTCATTTACATCAAGAAGGGGCTAGGCTGATTGTCACAGATATTAATAAAGAGTCGGTTCAAAGAGCGGTCCAGGAGTTTAAGGCACGAGCAGTCGATCCTAAAGATATCTATTCTGTTGAATGTGATATCTATTCTCCCTGTGCACTTGGTGCAACCTTGAATGATTTGACCATACCGAAGCTAAAGGCAAAAATCATAGCCGGATCGGCAAATAACCAACTGCAGGAACCTAAGCATGGTGACATGCTTTTTGAGAAGGGGATTATCTATGCACCTGATTATGTAATCAATGCAGGCGGAGTCATTAATGTAGCGGATGAACTGAATGGGTATAACCGTGAGCGTGCTATGAGGAAAGTGGAAACGACCATTTATCAAAATGTTGAAAGAGTGCTTGCTATTGCAAAGCGTGATCAAATTCCAACCTACCTTGCAGCAGACAGGATGGCAGAGGAAAGACTGCAGATTATCAAAAATTCGCGGACACAATTTTTACAGAACGGACATCATATCTTAAGCAGGCGGTAGAGACATGTGAGGGACGGAAGCTAGGCTTCTATCCCTTGCGGCATACATAACGAAACAGTCTTTCATCATCATTCATATCATTCGGAGGTGGGGTAAATGCGTGAACAAAAATATCGTATCCTGATTATCAATCCTGGTTCAACAAGCACAAAGATTGCTGTATTTGAAAATGAAATTTCAATCTGGGAGAAAAATATCAAACATGAGATTGAGGCAACTGAATCCTATTCCAATATTATGGAGCAATTCACATTTCGGAAAGACAGTATCCTCCAAACCCTTCATACGGAAGGAATCAATCTCTCCAACCTAGAGGCTGTATGTGCTCGTGGTGGCCTGCTTCGTCCGATAGAGGGAGGAACGTATGAAGTGAATGAAGAAATGCTTGTTGATTTAAGAAAGGGCTATTCAGGAGAGCATGCCTCGAACCTTGGGGGATTGCTTGCCCATGATATTGCTAAAGGGCTTAATATCCCTGCCTATATAGTTGACCCGGTAGTAGTCGATGAAATGGATGAAATCGCGAGAATATCCGGATTGCCGATGATTGAAAGAAAAAGTATTTTTCATGCCTTAAATCATAAAGCGGTGGCCTATCGGGTAGTGAAAGAGATGAACAGACGCTATGAAGACGTCAATTTAATTGTTACACATATGGGTGGAGGCATCACGATTGGGGCACATAAGCAAGGACGAGTAATTGATGTTAATAATGGTTTACTAGGTGAAGGACCTTTTTGTCCTGAACGCGCAGGGGCTGTACCGGTTGGCGATATCGTCGATTTATGTTTTTCAACAGAATTTTCTAAGGAAGAAATCATGAAGTTGCTTGTTGGTAAAGGTGGTTTTATCGGCTATTTAGGTACTAATGATCCAGATGCAATAGAGGCAAGAATTGCCGCAGGAGATAAAAAAGCCAATCTTATCTACTCTGCCATGGCCTATCAAATTGCAAAGGAAATAGGGGCAGCAAGTGTCGTATTAGCAGGATGTGTGGATGGAATTATTTTAACCGGTGAATTAGCTTCAAGGGACATTTTGGTGAAGGAAATCAGTGAACGCGTCTCCTGGATTGCAGATGTTTATGTACACCCAGGTGAAAATGAACTGCTTGCTTTAGCAGAAGGTGCACTACGAATTCTGCGAGGTGAAGAAGCAGCAAAAGAATATTTCGGGAGAGCAGGAAGCTTGTTGAAAAAATAAGGGGGTTTTTCTTTGGCTCATGAATATGACCTTGTCATCCTTGGCGGTGGTCCTGGCGGGTATGTAGCTGCAATCCGCGCTGCCCAGCTTGGTCTCAAAACAGCGATTGTGGAAAGGGATAAATTAGGCGGTACCTGTCTACATAAAGGCTGTATTCCAACGAAGTCCTTGTTACGCAGTGCAGAGGTTTATCGAAAGGCAAAGGAAAGTGACGAATATGGCGTTGAAATCAATGAAGTAGCCTTAAATTATATGAAAGTACAGCAGCGCAAAAATAAAATAGTAGCGCAGCTCTATAGTGGAGTACAGCATTTAATGAAAAAAGGGAAAATCGATGTTTTTGCGGGAATCGGACGTATATTAGGTCCATCTATTTTCTCGCCATTACCAGGTACGATTTCCGTTGAAATGAATGAAGGCGGAGAAAACGAACTCTTAATTCCCAAAAATGTCATTTTGGCAACCGGCTCTAGACCAAAAACCATTCCTGGCCTCCATATCGATGGTCACTTTGTCATGACATCTGATGAAGCGTTAGAAATGATAGAGCTGCCAAAATCGATTCTCATTGTTGGCGGAGGTGTAATTGGGATTGAATGGGCCTCACTTTTGGCAGACTTTGGGGTAGATGTTACTATTTTGGAGTTTGCCAGCAGAATGATTCCTACTGAAGACAAGGAAATATCAAAAGAAATGGAGCGTGTACTGAAAAAGAGAGGCATTAAAGCAGTAACAGATGCGAAAGTTCTACCAGAAACGATGAAAATGGGTACTGATGTCTCCATCTCAGCGGAGGTGAATGGAGCAGTAAAGGGATTTTCAGCTGAAAGGGTGTTAATTTCAGTCGGAAGACAGGCGAATATTCATGGTATTGGGCTAGAAAATACAGATATTCAGCTGGAAAATGGCTTTATTCGGACAAATGAATTTTACCAAACCAATAATTCACATATCTATGCGATTGGCGATTGTATTGGTGGTCTGCAGCTTGCCCACGTAGCTTCATACGAAGGGATGACAGCCGTTGCCCATATAGCCAACCAAGAACCTCAACCGCTTGAGTACACGCGAATACCTTCTTGTGTATACAGTTACCCGGAAGCAGCAAAGGTCGGTTTGACAGAAGAAGAGGCAAGAACAAAAGGGTATCAAATCAAAACAGGTAAGTTTCCTTTCCGGGCCATTGGGAAGGCGCTGGTACTTGGAGAAGCTGATGGTTTTGTCAAAATGGTTGTGGATGAGGCGACCAATGATGTACTCGGAGTTCATATGATTGGTCCCCATGTAACGGACTTAATTGCAGAGGCAGGACTTGCCCGCGTCCTTGATGCTACACCATGGGAAATAGCGCAATCGCTTCATCCGCATCCGAGCCTATCAGAGGTAATGGGGGAAGTGGCATGGCTTATAGAAGGGAAAGCAATCCATGGCTAATGGCATTCAAATCTATCTCTTCAAGCGCAGGGTGCTTAATCTTACAGATTTAGGAGGTTGCTTATGATGGAAAACCGTCACAGTTCTTTGGGGTTGAACGATGAGACCGTTTTGGAAATGTATGAAACGATGCTTTTAGCACGTAGAATCGATGAACGCATGTGGTTGTTGAATAGAGCAGGGAAGATTCCGTTTGTTATTTCCTGCCAGGGTCAGGAGGCTGCTCAGGTAGGAGCTGCTTTTGCGCTTGACCGAGAGAAAGATTATATCCTGCCCTATTATCGCGATGTCGGAATGGTCTTAGCATTTGGTATGACTGCCAAGGAAATTATGCTGTCTGGCTTTGCGAAGGCCGAGGACCCCAATTCGGGTGGGCGGCAGATGCCGGGGCATTTTGGTCAACGAAAAAATAGAATTGTAACAGGTTCGTCACCGGTTACCACTCAGGTTCCCCATGCAGTTGGAATCAGCTTGGCGGCAAGGATGTCCGGAGAAAACATCGTTTCTCTCGTAACCTTCGGCGAAGGTTCCTCAAATCAGGGTGATTTTCATGAAGGGGCAAATTTTGCGGGTGTTCACAAGCTTCCGGTTATTTTCATGTGTGAAAATAATAAATATGCAATTTCTGTCCCAATCACTAAACAGCTCGGCTGTGAAAAGGTATCCGACAGAGCCGTTGGCTATGGGATGCCTGGATATACGATTGATGGCAATGACCCGCTTGCAGTCTATGAAGCAGTAAAAAATGCGGCTGATAGAGGCAGAAGAGGCGAAGGGCCAACCCTAATTGAAACCATCACATATCGTCTCACACCACATTCCTCCGATGATGATGACCGAAGCTATCGAGAACAAGCGGAAGTGGAGGATGCGAAAAGTAAAGACCCGCTTGCAGCCTTTTTAACGTACTTAAAGACGGTTGGAGTTCTCAATGAGAAAAAGGAACAGGAAATCAATGAACGCGTGAGCTTACTTGTAAATGAAGCAACCGAATATGCTGAAAAAGCGCCATACGCTGACCCTGAACAAGTATTAGATTACGTATATGCGAAAGGATAAGGGGGATTAAGATGGCAATTATCTCATATATCGAAGCGGTTACGATGGCGATTCGGGAGGAAATGGAAAGAGACAATCGAGTATTTGTATTAGGTGAGGATGTAGGAAAAAAAGGGGGAGTATTTAAGGCAACACAAGGGCTGTATGAACAATTTGGCGAACAGCGAGTCATCGATACTCCTTTAGCCGAATCCGCGATTGCCGGTATCGGAATTGGTGCGGCCATGTATGGCTTGAGACCTATTGCTGAAATGCAATTTGCTGATTTTATCATGCCTGCCGTGAATCAAATTATTTCTGAAGCGGCACGAATCCGCTACAGATCCAATAATGACTGGAGCTGTCCACTTGTAATTCGGGCTCCATATGGCGGCGGTGTCCATGGTGCCTTGTATCATTCTCAATCAGTAGAGGCTGTGTTTGCTAATCAACCGGGCTTAAAAATCGTCATGCCATCTACTCCATATGAAGTAAAAGGATTGCTTAAGGCTGCAATTCGGGATGAAGACCCAGTGCTATTTTTTGAACATAAGCGGGCCTATCGCTTAATTAAAGGAGAAGTGCCGGAAACGGATTATATTCTTCCTATCGGGAAAGCAGATGTAAAGCGTGAGGGAGAGGATATTACCGTAATCACCTATGGGCTTTGTGTTCATTTTGCCCTCCAGGCGGCAGAAAATTTAACGAAGGATGGGATATCGACTCATATTTTAGATTTGCGGACCGTTTACCCTCTTGACCAGGAAGCCATTATCGAGGCTGCTTCAAAAACAGGGAAGGTTCTGCTTGTAACAGAGGATAACAAAGAAGGCAGTATCATGAGTGAGGTTTCAGCGATCATTGCCGAGCATTGCTTATTTGAGTTAGATGCGCCGATAAAAAGACTTGCGGCTCCAGACGTACCGGCAGCTGCTTATGCACCAACAATGGAAAAGTATTTTATGGTCAACCCGGAAAAAGTGGAAAAGGCGATGCGTGAGCTTGCAGAGTTTTAAAGAGGGGAGGGTCCGGAGTGTCACTTGAAAACATTATTATGCCTCAATTAGGTGAAAGTGTAACCGAAGGAACACTTTCCAAATGGCTTGTATCTGTAGGTGACCGGGTCAAAAAATATGATCCGCTTGCAGAAATTATGACAGATAAGGTAAATGCTGAAATACCTTCCTCGTATACAGGTGTTATTAAAGAATTATTAGCTGATGAGGGAGAAACATTACCTGTCGGTGCGGCAATCCTTGTGATGGAAACGGATAACTCTACTATTGAAGATAACGAGGATGCTTCTGAAGAACGGAAAAAGGTTGAACAGAAGGTTAGTTTTTATCATGAAGGGAAGAAGTCAGAATCCGGAAAGCTACGTTATTCCCCAGCTGTATTAAAGCTTTCCGAGGAGTATGGAATTGATTTAAAACAGGTTAAGGGAACAGGTGCTCAAGGGAGAATTACTCGAAAAGACCTCCTGCAATTAGTCGCTTCGGGACAAATAGTCCATAAGGAAAATGTTAGGCTAGAGCCCGCAGCAGCCGATACCTCTATAAGTGAGGAGGAGACTCAAACGCCTAATAGCTATGTGCATAGAAACAATAAAAAGCCTGCTTCTGGAGATATTGAAATCCCCATTACGGGTCTAAGGAAGACCATTGCCGCAAATATGGTAAAAAGCAAGCATGAAATACCCCATGCCTGGATGATGGTAGAAGCCGATGTTACTAACCTTGTCGAATACCGTAACGAGATAAAAGCAGAATTTTATCAGAAGGAAGGCTTTAATTTAACTTTTTTTGCTTTTATTGTCAAAGCTGTAGCACAAGGACTTAAGGAATTCCCGCAAATGAATGCGATGTGGGCAGGAGATAAAATAATCCGTAAAAAGGAGATTAACCTTTCCATTGCTGTAGCGACAGAGGATGCTCTTTTTGTTCCCGTCATAAAACATGCAGATGAAAAAACGATAAAGGGAATAGCTCGTGAAATTTCCGTGCTGGCTGATAAAGTTCGTACCGGTAATACAAGGGTGGAGGATTTCCAAGGCGGTACGTTTACCGTCAATAATACAGGGTCGATTGGCTCCGTCCAATCAATGGGGATCATTAATTATCCGCAGGCTGCCATCCTGCAGGTAGAATCCATTATCAAGCGTCCTGTTGTTATGAATCAAAGCATGATTGCTGTTAGAGATATGTTGAATTTATGCCTCTCGCTAGACCATCGAATTTTGGATGGATTTATTTGCGGAAAGTTCATGAATAGAGTAAAGGAAATCCTTGAAAATACAACAAAAGATAATACTCCAATATATTAATAAACTATTATCAAACCGCTGCAAGCACATGCAGCGGTTTATTTTCTATCCCACTTGTTTCCATATTTGTGATTGCTAGTTTTACGATTGTATAATAAAATAATGAATAGAAAAATAATTTATAATATTAAAATCTTTTTCTATAGTTAGGAGGGAATGCTGCTGACTTTGGCGGCGTGAGATGAGTCTAAAAGAGATGATTGATCATGCATTTTCACAGCAAACATATGAAGCCTGGAAACAAAAGGCAGAAGAAACGTTAAAGGGAAAAGGGATAGACACTTTATCGAGAAATACCTATGAAAACATTCAATTAAAACCCTTGTATACAAAAGAGGATGTGAATGTTGAGAACCTGTCCCAATTTCCAGGAAGCGGTGATTTTCGCCGTGGAAGTAAACCATTAGGGTATATTGGAGGTTCTTGGGAGATTGCACAGCGCATTGATACAGAGAATGCAGAAGAATTTAAAGAAAGACTAAAGGCAGGCTTCGAAAAAGGACAGACTGCCATTGCATTTGCACCTTCGGTTTCGCTTGTAAAGGAATTACCAGAACTTCTTACAGAATTTTATGAATCCCATTCATTAAGTGTAAATGGAGCTCATTTTCAAAACGAAATCGTCTATGGACTAGCTTCGTTAAGGAATTCTGAAAAAGTAAGCGGATATGTAGGGAAAGACCCTGTTTCACTTTATGCGAAGCAAGGGGGAGAAAAGGAAAATTTAGATTCTGTTTATGATCGTTTAGTTGAAACGATGCAAACAGCTTCATCGGCATGCCCTGAGTTGAAAACGCTTTTGGTCGATACGACTGTCTATCATAATGGTGGTGCCAATGCTATTCAAGAGCTTGCGATTGCCCTTGCAACAGCCGTCCATCATATCGAACAGTTAAAAGCGAGAGGGATAGAGGTTCAGGATATACTTAGTAAACTAGTCTTTCATTTTTCAATCGGCAGTAATTTCTTTATGGAAATTGCAAAGCTTCGTGGTGCTAGAAGCCTATGGAGTAAGATTGTCGAGGCTTATCATGCTTCTCCAGATGCCGAGGGACAAATGGTGCTTTCAGCTGATACATCATGGTTTACAAAAACGGCCTATGATCCATATGTTAATTTATTAAGGGCTAGCAATGAAGCTTTCGCTGCTGTGCTTGGAGGAATTCAATATCTGCACGTTAGCCCTTATAATGAGCCTGAGGGTAAGGCAACAGCATTTTCTGATCGAATTGCCCGTAATACACAGCTGATTCTAAAGGATGAAGCCCGATTAAGTACCGTAGTAGATCCGGCAGGCGGATCGTGGTATGTAGAATCATTAACGAATCAATTGATTGAACAGGCATGGTCGTTGTTCCTTGAAATTGAAGAAAAGGGCGGAATCATAACTGTGCTGCAATCCAATTGGCTGCAGGAGCAAATCATGGAAGTGGCAGCAAAACGACAGAAGGATATCTCTTCGCGTAAACAGTCCATTGTTGGAACTAATAAATATGCGAATTTAGATGACACGCCGTTAAAGGTAGAATCTTCCAGTAGTGGAGACACAATACCTTCTGCTGTCAGCCCTATTCAAGAAGCACGTTTGGCTGAGCCATATGAGAAGCTTAGAAAAAGAGCAGAGAAATTGGCAAAGGACAAAGCTGCACCTGCTGTCGGCCTGATTTGCCTTGGAAAATTAAAGCATCATAAGGTACGGGCAGACTTTATCAGCGGGTTTTTAGCTCCTGGAGGAATTAAAACAGAAAGAAGTCAGGAGCTTGAAGGGGCTGAAGGGGCACTGAACTTTATTAAGAAGACCATGCTTAATCATTATGTGGTTTGTGGGTCTGATGATGACTATAAAGCAATTGGAGGAGAAACCATTCAGTCCATTAAAGCTGAATTTCCTCATGTAAAGCTTCACTTAGCAGGTTTACCTGTTGAAGAGGAGCAAAAATCTCTGCTTGACAGCGGAATCTCTCAGTTTATTCATGTGAAAAGCAACAGCTATGACGTAGCTGCAGCCTTTTTAGATGAATTGGAGGTGGAATAAATTATGACACAAAAGCCTGATTTTAAAACAATTAATATAGATACATCTACAACATTTACAGAAGAAGAATGGAAACAAAAAGCGGAAGCTGAAATTTCTACATCGATTGATGACCTTTTATTTGAGACCAATGAGCATATTAGCACGAAACCGCTCTATACAGAGAAGGATCAAAAAGATGCTAAGCATCTTGGGGACCTGCCGGGTCTACCGCCTTATACAAGAGGTCCTTACCCGACCATGTATGTGAATAGACCATGGACAGTTCGCCAATATGCAGGCTTTTCAACTGCTGAAGAGAGTAATGCATTCTATCGCCGTAATTTAGCGATGGGGCAAAAGGGACTTTCTGTTGCCTTTGATCTTGCTACACACAGGGGCTATGATTCCGATCATGCACGTGTTGTGGGCGATGTCGGAAAAGCGGGTGTTGCGATTGATTCAATCGTTGATATGAAAACATTATTTGATGGTATACCATTAGATCAAATGTCTGTTTCTATGACGATGAACGGAGCGGTTCTGCCGATCATGGCCTTTTATATCGTTACAGCCGAAGAGCAGGGGGTTTCACAGGAGAAGCTTTCCGGAACGATTCAAAATGATATTTTAAAAGAATATATGGTTCGTAACACGTATATTTATCCACCAGAAATGTCGATGAAGATTATTGCTGATATTTTTGAATACACATCTAAGTACATGCCTAAATTTAACAGCATCAGTATTTCTGGTTACCATATGCAGGAAGCGGGGGCTCCGGCTGATATCGAATTGGCCTATACCCTTGCAGATGGTCTTGAATACGTTAGAACAGGATTAAAGGCCGGCATTGATATCGATTCCTTTGCTCCAAGATTATCTTTCTTCTGGGCAATTGGAATGAATTATTTTATGGAAGTGGCTAAAATGCGGGCTGCTCGCCGTATCTGGGCAAAAATGATGCAGTCGTTTGAGCCGAAAAATAGCAAATCACTGGCACTGCGTACACATTCACAGACCTCGGGCTGGAGTTTGACGGAGCAGGATCCGTTCAATAACGTGATACGGACTCTGATTGAAGCTCATGCTGCAGCCATGGGACATACCCAGTCATTGCATACGAATGCACTAGATGAAGCAATTGCATTGCCAACAGACTTCTCTGCGAGAATTGCCCGCAATACACAGCTTTATTTGCAGGAAGAGACTGGCATCACAAATGTGATTGATCCATGGGGAGGCTCTTACTATGTCGAGGCCTTAACAGAGCAATTAATGAATCGTGCTTGGGAGCATATTGAAGAAATTGAAAACCTTGGCGGAATGGCAAAGGCGATTGAAACAGGTCTACCAAAAATGCGCATTGAAGAAGCTGCAGCTAGAAGACAGGCTCAAATTGATTCAGGAAAAGAAACGATTGTCGGTGTGAATAAATACCGTCTTGATAAAGAGGAACCGATAGAAATTCTTGAAGTAGATAATACGGCTGTCCGATTAAAGCAAATTGAAAAATTAAATCAATTAAAAGCTTCTCGTGATGAAGAAAAAGTACAGGAAGCATTGGCTGCCATTGAAAAGGCATGTGAAACAAACGAAGGAAATCTTCTAGCTCTTGCTGTACAAGCAGCACGTGTACGTGCAACGCTAGGCGAAATATCCTCGGCGATTGAAAAGGTATCCGGTCGTCATAAAGCGACAATCCGCTCAATTAGCGGAGTATACAGCTCTGCTTTTTCAAATGAAGAAGAAATTAATACGGTGAAGCAGATGACTGATGAATTTCTTGAAAATGAAGGTCGCCGCCCTCGGATTTTAATTGCAAAGATGGGACAGGATGGTCATGACCGCGGAGCTAAGGTAATTGCAACTGCATTTGCGGATTTAGGCTTTGATGTGGATATCGGTCCATTATTCCAAACACCAGAAGAAACAGCGCTGCAGGCAGTTGAGAACGATGTCCATGCTATTGGTATGAGTTCGCTTGCTGCTGGCCACAAGACATTACTGCCACAGCTTGTTGCTGAATTGAAGAAGCTCGGCCGAGAAGATATTATTGTGGTTGCCGGCGGTGTTATTCCTGCACAGGATTATGAATTCCTATATGAACAAGGAGCTTCAGCTATTTTTGGACCAGGAACAGTTATTCCGGTTGCTGCCCAAAAGGTTGTCCGAGCTATCTATGAGCGACTCGGCTATGAGGAAGTGAAGGCGTAAATGTCAGACGAGAAACGGCCTGAATGGACAAATCAAGATGAGCCAGATAAATTTTCAACCTATATTCGTAAAGGGGTTGAAGCAGTATCACAGGAAGGCCTCGTTAAAAACACGACGTTTCGAAAAAAAATGAAGCCAGATGAAATGGACTGTGAGCAGCTGGCAGAGGGAATCCTCAAAGGTGACCGCAGTATGTTGGCTCGCTCCATTACCTTAATTGAAAGTAATGCAGAGCATCACTTTCAGAAGGCACAAACGCTTCTGCAGCAGCTTTTACCTAACACCGGTAAAGCAGTCCGTATCGGTATTACCGGAGTTCCCGGTGCAGGTAAAAGTACTTTCATCGAGGCCTTTGGTATGTTTTTATGCAACCTTGGACTTAAAGTAGCGGTATTGGCCGTGGATCCCAGTTCAAGCAGAAGCGGCGGCAGTATCCTTGGTGATAAAACACGGATGGAGCAGCTGGCCCGTCATCCAAGGGCGTTTATTCGCCCTTCTCCTTCGGGAGGGAAGCTGGGCGGTGTACACCGAAAAACAAGAGAAACGATGCTCTTATGTGAGGCCTATGGCTTTGATGTTATCTTGATTGAGACTGTCGGTGTCGGCCAAAGCGAAGTAATTGTCCGCGATATGGTAGACTTTTTCATGCTGGTTGTGTTAACTGGAGCAGGTGACGAGCTCCAGGGAATGAAAAAGGGAATTATGGAACTGGCGGATGCGATAGTGGTCAACAAAGCAGACGGGGAAAATAAAGCAAATGCACAAAAAACGAAAAGAGAATATAATCAAATTTTACACTTCCTTCAGCCAGCAACGAAAGGCTGGGACACAAAGGCTTATACATGCTCTGCCTTAATGGAAGATGGTATTAAAGAAATCTGGGATGTCATCAAGGATTTTGAAGCGACAACAAAGCAGTCTGGTGTATTTGCGGACCGTAGAAGATCGCAAACAAAAGAATGGATGAAAAGTATGATCATTGACCAGCTACAGAACAGCTTTTTTCATAATACAGTGATAAAAGAGCTGCTTCCAAAGGTAGAAAACCAGGTGATTGCTGGAGATAAGACGGTAACCACTGCTGTGGAAGAATTATTCGCCCATTATTATAAAACCTTCTCCTAAAAAAGCTTCTCATTTGTACTTAAGTAATAACTATTGTTATGATGTAAATATAAAAATGAGAGTAAGGAGAATGTAAATGAATATTGATTTTAATCTATTTATGAATGATCATGTTCGCCAAGCACGACAGGAAATTGTGGCAGCGGGATATACGGAGCTAAAGACGCCTGAAGAGGTGGAAGAGGCATTTGCGAAAAAAGGAACCACATTAGTCATGATTAATTCTGTTTGTGGCTGTGCAGGAGGAATTGCCCGTCCGGTTGCTAGTCATGCCATCCATTATGATAAGCGTCCAGAACAATTAGTTACTGTGTTTGCCGGACAAGATAAGGAAGCCACAGCAAAGGCTCGCTCTTATTTTACTGGTTATCCGCCGTCATCGCCGTCATTTGCTCTTTTAAAGGATGGAAAAATCCAAACGATGATTGAAAGACATGAAATTGAAGGACATGAACCTGCTGCCGTTATGCAAAAGCTTCAAGATGCCTTTGATCAGTATTGTGATGAAGTGTAATTAAAGGATTAAATAATTGAGGAATACTAAATGAGATATCATTCTGTATTCCTCTTTTTTATCAATATCATTAATAATATCAAAATAGTATTTTAATATAAATTTTTCTTGCATCTACGAATAAATGTGTTAAAATTCATTTAGATGTATAATTATTAGTTTATTAAAAAATCTAATAGTATAAAGATTATGAAATGATAGAGGAGGAAATGCTGTGAAGAAGTTAATTTCATTATTATTGATGAGTATGTTGATTATAGGTGTTCTTGCCGCATGCGGCAGTGGTGAAGAGTCATCCAGTCAAGGAGACAATAACGATGCAGATGCAAAAGTATTAAAAATGGCAACATCAGGGGATTATGCACCATTTGAATACATTGATACGGCAAAGGGAGACGATATTATTGGACTTGATATTGATATCGCAAAGGCTATTACCGAAGAACTAGGCTATGAATTAGAAATTCAGGACATGGATTTTGGCGGTCTTATTTCTGCCTTACAAAGTGGACAGGCTGATTTTGTTATGGCTGCCATGTCTGCAACTGATGAACGTAAAGAAAGTGTCGATTTCAGTGATACGTACTACACTTCAAAACACGTCATCGTATCAAAGAAGGATAGTGGCATTAAAAGTGCAGATGATTTAAAAGATAAGAAGGTCGGCGCACAGCTTGGTTCCATTCAAGAGGAAAAAGCAAAGGAATTAGCAGAAAGTACAGGTTATAGTTATGAAAGCCGTAACCGTATACCGGAACTGATTCAGGAGATTCTTGCTGGTCGTTTGGATGCTGCCATTATTGAAGACACGGTTGCAAAGGGATATTTAGAAGAAACGAAGGATCTTGTCGGGGTAACAATTGAAGATGCGGATGGCGGCTATGCTATTGCTTTCCCTAAAGGTAGTGAACTCCGAGAAGCATTTAATGCTGAATTAAGAAAAATGATTGAAAACGGTGAAGTGGATCAAATCATAAAGAAATGGTTTGACGCTGAGTAATAAAAAGAAAAGGTAAAAAAACGTTCAGAAGAGAATCGTTTTCTGGACGTTTTTTATATACTTCTATTTAGATTTCTGAGAGGAATGATTCTACATGAATTTAGATTTTTCATCTGTTCTCCCATCGTTCCCCTTTATCTTAAAAGGCGTTTTGGTGACTCTACAGATAGCTTTTCTTGCCGGGGTATTAGGGTTCGTATTTGGTATTATCCTATCAATCTTTAAAATTAGTAAAATTAAATTTTTAGGCTGGTTTGCAGATGCTTATACATCTATTTTTCGCGGAACACCGCTTGTTCTTCAATTGATGATTATCTATTTTGGATCCCCACAGGTACTAGGCTACCAAATTGATCCATTCACTGCAGCGGTTGTATCATTTGCATTGAATTCAACTGCCTATATTTCTGAAATTATTCGTGGTGGTATATTGGCTGTTGATAAAGGACAAAGTGAAGCAGCAATGGCCTTAGGAGTTCCATACTCTTCCATGATGCTGAATATCGTGCTACCGCAGGCATTAAAAAATATCCTGCCGTCATTAATGAATGAGTTTATTACGCTAACAAAGGAATCAGCGATTGTGACGACCATAGGTGTGATGGATATTATGAGGAGAGCCTATCAGGTGGGAGCGGATAAATTCCGTTTTATAGAGCCGTTGCTATTAGCTGGTGTTATTTATTATCTGATTGTCATGGCATTAACGATGATTGGTAAGCTTGTCGAAAGGAGAATGAGAAAAAGTGATTAAGGTTGAGGGACTGACTAAGAATTTCGGCAAACTTGAGGTATTAAAGGGCATTTCCACCACGATTCGAGAAGGTGAAGTAGTAGCGATTATTGGTCCATCTGGTTCAGGAAAGTCAACCTTCCTTCGATGTTTAAATTTATTAGAAGCACCCACTGGTGGACATATTTATATTAATGGAATCGACATTACAAATAGAAAATCTAACATTATGAAGATTAGACAAAATGTCGGGATGGTTTTTCAGCATTTTCATTTATTTCCTCATAAAACGGTAATGGAGAATGTAACCTATGCACCGATAAAGGTAAAGAAGCTGTCAAGACAAGAGGCGGAGAAGAAGGGAATGGCTTTATTGGAAAAGGTAGGATTAGCCGAGAAAGCTAATGTTTATCCGAATCGCTTGTCAGGAGGGCAAAAACAACGTGTGGCGATTGCCAGAGCTTTAGCGATGGAACCGGAAGTCATGCTGTTTGATGAACCAACCTCTGCGTTAGACCCGGAAATGGTTAAGGAAGTGCTCGATGTTATGAAATCATTAGCTGAGTCAGGAATGACGATGGCGATTGTCACACATGAAATGGGTTTTGCAAGAGAGGTTGCAGACCGGGTCCTCTTTTTAGATAGTGGTGTTCTTGCTGAGGATGCCGTACCTGACGAGTTCTTTTCTAATCCGAAAAGCCAGCGGGCACAGGAGTTTTTGGAGAAAATACTTTAAAGATTATAAAGGATATGGAAAAAGGTGGTCGAAAGGAGCACCTTTTTTATTTTGCCCGACCTATTTCATGGTAAACTGAAAGAAAAAGGCTGGACAGGAGATCACATATGAGATTTCGGATTGGTTATCGAACAATTAAATCAGCTGTCGGTGCAACAGTATCTATTATGCTAGCGCAGTATCTAGGCTTCGAAAATTTTGTTTCTGCCGGCATTATTACCATTCTTTGTATTCAAATAACAAAGAAAAAATCATTGCGGGCATCATGGGACCGAATCCTAGCCTGTATAATCGCTATCATGTTTTCAAGCGTATTTTTTGAAGTAATCGCTTATCATCCATTTGTAATTGGCATATTGTTATTATTTTTTATTCCAACTGTCGTCATGCTGAAGGCAAGTGAAGGAATTGTATCAAGTACAGTCATCATTTTACATTTTTTTGCAGCAGGGGACGTTACACTTACCTTTATATTCAATGAATTAGCAATTATTTTCATTGGAGTAGGTGTCGCTTTGTTTGCGAATTTGTACATGCCAAGTCTTGATACCCAGATTGAGGAATATCAAGAGAGAATTGAGGCCAATTTTAGAAGTATCTTTCTTGAAATAAGTAAATATTTGCGAGTTGGTGACAGTAATTGGGATGGTAAGGAAATTACTGAAACAATCGATTTAATTAATCACGCTAAAAAGCTGTCATTTCGGGTAATGGAGAATCAATTTATACATAACGAAGAGGACGATCTTTATTATACTTATTTCAAAATTCGAGAAAAACAATTTGAAATTATTGAAAGAGTGCTGCCAATCGTCACCTCTATTTCACATACGGTCGAGCAAGGAAAAATGATTGCAGATTTTATTGAGGAGATGGCAGGTCATATTCATCCAGGTAATACAGCGAATTTTTTTTTAGATAAGCTTGAAGAAATGCATAAAGCGTTTGAAAATATGGAGCTACCGAAAACAAGAAAAGAATTTGAGGTTCGTGCGGCACTTCTGTACTTTGTGAAGGAAATGGAGCAATACCTACTGATTAAACGTGACTTTAAAGGGATAAAGAAACAAAAAGTTGTGTATGATAAACAGCTTGGAGAAGGAAACTAAGCAAAAGGAATAGGCGGGTGATCATAATGTTTCGATTGATTTCAAGTCTGTTTGTCGTGCTTTCTCTTTCTCCGCTTTGGCCCCTTGGTGTGAACCCTGCACCAGGTGATCCATTTGTGATTGTTAATAAAGCAACAAATGAATTGGCGCTTATTCATGATAATCGTGTTCAAACGGTAGTGAAAGCCGGGACGGGCAAAACGCATGAGCTGACACCGGAAGGGTTATTTACAATAACAGTGAAGGCTGAGAATCCTTATTTCCGGAGAAAAGACATCCCAGGTGGTTCACCTGACAATCCTCTTGGAACAAGATGGATTGGTTTTGACGCAAAAGGGACGGATGGGAGAATCTATGGGGTGCATGGGACTAATAATTCAGCTTCAATTGGTCACTATGTTTCTGAGGGATGTATTAGGTTACAAAATGAGGCAATCGAATCACTATATGAGTTCATTCCACTTGGGACAAAAATTTTAATTCTATCAACCTCAAAATCCTTTGAGGAACTGGGAAGAGATTATCATGCTATAAAATAAAGTGTAAAAGAGAAAGGGAATTGTCGAATCGTGACAATTCCCTTTTGCTTTATTAAAAGAACATTGCTACTCCTGCAAGTAATGTAGATGCTAGCATGGCAAAAATCATTAAATACACAAATATTTTCTGGGTTTTCTTTCTCTTTTTGGACAAGGCTTTTTCCCTCCATTATTTCATGAGTCATTATCCTATGTTTATTTTACAAGCAAAAAATATTTTGGACAATAGTGCAAAAAAAGAAGGATTTTGAAAAATTTTATCGAATTTTAAGATTATTGTAGTATTTTTTTACAATTGTAGTATATTTAAATTATTGCGCACCCTTTTTTGTTGCGCAGATTCATTATTGGGGATGGGGTAAAAGATGATTAAAAAGGTAGATCACATTGGCATTGCAGTGAGCTCTATTGAAGAGGCATTACCTTTGTATACGGAAGTGCTGAAACTAGAGCTGCTTGGCACCGAAGTAGTCGAGAATCAAAAGGTAAAAGTAGCATTTATTAAAGCTGGCAATGTAAAGCTTGAGTTATTAGAGCCTACCAGCGAGGAAAGTGCGATTGCTAAATTTATTGAAAAACGTGGACAAGGAATCCATCATGTGGCACTAGGGGTTGAATCAATCGAAGAGAGAATTCAAGACATGAAGTCGAATGGTATCAGAATGATAGATGACGAGCCACGAATTGGAGCAGCTGGAGCTAGCGTAGCCTTCATGCATCCAAAATCAACTGCAAGCGTTTTATTTGAATTATGTGAAAAGAAAGGAGCCCATCAGCATGATTGATATCTATGATAAAATTCATGATTTATATGACAGAAAAAGAGAAGTGGAACTTGGCGGAGGCGACGAGCGGATTGAAAAACAGCATGAAAAAGGAAAATTAACTGCTCGTGAACGTATCGATCTATTAGTTGATCCGGGTACATTTGTTGAATTTAATCCTTTTATTGAACATAATTGTAATGATTTTGGACTGGATCAGCAAAAAAGTCCTGGTGATGGTGTTGTAACAGGCTATGGTAAGGTAAATGGCCGTCCAATCTACTTATTTGCTCAAGATTTTACCGTTTTTGGCGGTGCGCTTGGTGAAATGCATGCAAAAAAGATAGCGACTGTGATGGATTTAGCTGCTAAAAATGGTGCTCCTTTTGTTGGCTTGAATGATTCAGGTGGAGCAAGAATTCAAGAAGGTGTCGTTTCTCTTGATGGCTATGGACAGATTTTTTATCGAAATTCAATCTATTCAGGGGTTATTCCGCAAATATCTGTGATTATGGGACCATGTGCAGGCGGTGCGGTTTATTCACCAGCCATCACAGACTTTGTTCTAATGGTTGAGAAGACCAGTCAGATGTTTATTACAGGTCCAAAGGTTATCGAGACGGTTACAGGTGAGAAAATTTCTTCGGAAAATCTAGGTGGGGCGAAGGTTCATAACTCTATTAGCGGTAATGCCCATTTTAGGGACGAGTCTGAAGAGGCTGTTATACAACAGGTTCGCAGACTGTTAAGCTATTTGCCACAAAACAATGAAGAAAAGCCTCCGGTGCTTGAATACAATGAAGAGGATGATTATCGTCCGGATTTAACAGACGCGATTCCATTCGACACACTTCGACCATATGATGTAAGGAAAGTCATTGAACAGGTTGTCGATGAAGGTTCATTCATGGAAGTACAGCAGGATTTTGCTAAGAACATCGTCATTGGTTTGGCACGAGTGAAAGGGGAATCTGTCGGACTTGTTTGTAACCAGCCTAAGTTTATGGCAGGGGGACTTGATATCGATTCCTCTGATAAAGCGGCAAGATTTATTCGTTTCTGTGATTCCTTTAATATCCCAATTATTACGTTCGAAGACGTAACAGGGTTTTTCCCTGGTATTAAACAGGAGCATGGTGGTATTATTCGTCATGGTGCTAAGATTCTTTATGCTTATTCAGAGGCAACTGTACCAAAGTTAACGGTCATTCTGCGTAAAGCATATGGTGGAGCCTATGTAGCATTAAATAGTAAATCGATTGGCGCTGATTTAGTGTTTGCATGGCCAAATGCAGAGATTGCTGTTATGGGACCACAGGGTGCAGCCAATATTATTTTCGCGAAAGAAATCAATCAAAGTCTAAATCCTGAAGAAACACGTGCGCAAAAAATTGAAGAATATCGACAAAAATTCGCCAATCCATATGTTGCTGCAAGTAAAGGAATGGTTGATGATGTCATTGACCCACGTGAAACTAGAATTAAAATTGTACAGGCTCTTGAAATGCTTCGTAATAAAAAAGAGTCAAGACCAAAGAAAAAGCATGGAAATATTCCTTTATAATAGTATCGATACTTTTAATGAAAAATCGGCCATTGGCCGATTTTTTTATTTTTCTTCTCTATTATTATACAATTAAATATAAAATATTTGCATAGGTGAAGATAAATTTCCGCTGACTTTTTAATGAAGGTGCATCTATTTGATGGTAAATACTCATAGATGTATACTATTAGGGGGAAATAGAAGATTTGGAGGTAACGTGGATGATTAATCAAGAGCGCTTATTAAATGAATTTCTTGAATTGGTTCAGATTGATTCTGAAACAAAGTATGAAGCAGAGATTGCAAAAGTATTAAAACAAAAGTTCAGCGAATTAGGTGTCGATGTATTCGAGGATGATACGACTGCCATAACGGGTCATGGGGCAGGAAATCTTGTTTGTACCCTTGCTGGGACAAAAGAAGGGGCAGACCCGATTTACTTTACCTGCCATATGGATACCGTTGTACCGGCTAAAGGGGTAAAGCCTTCCATTAAGGACGGCTATGTTGTCACAGATGGAACAACTATTCTTGGTGCAGATGATAAAACCGGTATTGCGGTTATGCTAGAAACAGTAAGAATTCTAAAAGAACAGAATATTCCTCATGGAGATATCCAATTTATTATTACAGTTGGCGAAGAGTCAGGACTTGTAGGGGCAAAGGCACTTGACAGAGAATTGGTGAAAGCTAAGTATGGGTATGCACTTGACAGTGACGGAAAGGTTGGCAATATTATTGTGGCTGCTCCAACCCAGGCGCATATTAAGGCCACCATACTTGGAAAAACAGCTCATGCCGGTGTCGCACCTGAAAAGGGTGTCTCAGCTATTACGATTGCGGCGAAAGCCATTTCCAGAATGCCTTTAGGTCGTATTGATGAAGAAACAACAGCGAATATCGGTCGATTTGCTGGCGGACAGCAAACAAATATTGTCTGTGACCATGTCGATATTTTAGCGGAAGCACGTTCCTTACTTCCTGAAAAAATGGAAGCACAAGTTCAGAAAATGAAAGAGGCTTTTGCGAGTGCTGCACAGGAAATGGGCGGGAAAGCAGAAGTGGAAGTACAGGTGATGTATCCTGGCTTTAAGTTCTCTGACGGTGACCATGTAGTAGAGGTAGCCAAAAAAGCAGCCGCCAAAATTGGCCGCAGCTGTGAATTACTACATAGTGGAGGCGGAAGTGATGCTAATGTTATTGCCGGATTTGGCATTCCAACCGTGAACCTTGCTGTCGGCTATGAGGAAATTCATACAACAAACGAGCGTATGCCGATTGAGGAGTTATACAAGCTAGCGGAAATGACCGTTGCGATTATTGAAGAAGTAGCCGGACAGTAAGTGTAAACGCTGATTATCACTTTTGTTCTATGGAAGACACAAAAATTTCATAAATTTCACTAGTTCTTCAATACTGAACGTGAGTCTATTCGTTATGATTGGAATAGCTACTTATTTGTTTAAGGAAAGGGATGCTAGTATGTCAAAATTACTATACATTACGGCAAATCCAAAAAAAGACGTAAGTCAATCGAAGGGCGCACAAATCGGCGAGGTGTTTTTAGAAGCCTTTCAAAAGGAGCGTCCGGATGTTGAAATTGAAAGAATGCATTTGTATGATATGAACATAACAAGAATTGATACCGATTTATTGTATGCACGTGCAAAAACGTCATTTATGGGTTATACGGTAGAACAATTGACAGAGGCTGAAAGGGAAAAGTTTACCGCTATGCATTCTCTTGCCGATCGGTTTATTGCTTGTGATTACTATGTTTTTGTGACGCCAATCTGGAATTTGGGTGCCCCTGGGATTTTAAAGGATTTCATGGATAATATGTTCTTAAATCAGAAGACCTTCATTACAACAGAGGAAGGTCCGAAGGGATTATTGACCGGAAGAAAGGCGATTCATATTCAGACCCGTGGTGGGATATATTCCACTGGGCCGATGGTTGAATTCGAAATGGGAGATCAGTACGTAAGAAAAGCCCTTACCTTCCTTGGCATGGATGTAATGGACACAATTGTTGCAGAGGGTTTAGACCATTTTCCTAAGCAAATTCCTGAGATTATGGAAAGAGCGAAGGAGCAAGCAAGACAAGCTGCAAAGGAAATGGCAAAAAGCACCGTTACAACGAAATAATGTACAAGAGGGCCCGCAATGCTGCGGGTCTTTTTATATGCTAAAATGAAGAAAAATGAATCCGGACACCCGGAACTTATTTAAGGTAGTGCTGATGAATGAAGGAAATGTATCCGAAAAAAGGAAGAGTTATTTTGCATGTTGATATGAATAGCTTCTATGCATCTGTTGAGATGGCTTTTGATCCGTCGTTAAAGGGTAAACCGCTTGCTATTGCAGGAAATCCAAAGGAGCGCCGGGGGATTATCGTGACTTGTAGCTATGAGGCGAGGAAATATGGTGTGAAAACAACCATGCCCATTTGGGAGGCTAGAAAGCTTTGTCCACAGCTTCTTGTGATGAGTCCGAATTTTGATCGTTACCGGGCAGCATCTCACGGTATGTTTGAGATTTTACATGAATATTCACAGCTTGTAGAACCCGTTTCGATCGACGAAGGCTATGTGGATATCACGGATAGCTATGAATTAGGATCACCATTAGAAATTGCCTCCAACATTCAAAAGCAAATTCTTTCACAGCTTGACTTGCCTTGCAGCATTGGAATCGCCCCCAATCGCTTTCTTGCCAAAATGGCCTCCGACATGATGAAGCCATTAGGGATAACTGTATTGCGAAAACGGGATGTTGAAAGGGTCCTTTGGCCACTACCAGTAGTCGAAATGCACGGAGTCGGTAAAAAGACAGCTGCTAAGTTAAATACGATTGGAGTTCAAACAATACAGGATTTGGCAAATGCTGATTCTATTCAGCTGAAAGGGCTATTGGGTATTAATGGCATTCGCTTAAAGGAAAGGGCCAATGGGATAGATGAAAGACCTGTAGACCCCGAAGCAGCCAATGAGTTTAAGAGTGTTGGAAATTCCACTACATTGCCAAATGATATAACGAATCAACACCAGCTCCTCCTTGTTTTGGAAGGTCTGGCAGAGAAGGTGGCTGTACGGATGAAGCGGAAGAAGGTTATGGCTTCATCTGTGGGTGTTACGATTCGCTATAAAGATCGGAATACCATCACGAGAAGTAGGAAGCTGTTTAATCCGATTAGTCAATCTGAGGATATTTATCAAGAAAGCAAGCAGCTGTTTTTAAAGAACTGGAATGGAGATCCTGTCCGTCTTCTTGGCGTAACGGGCGCTGAATTAGTGGAAAAGGAACAGGCAGTGAAGCAGCTCGATATTTTCTCTTACGAGAAGGATGCGAAAAAGGAGCCTTTGCTCGAAACCGTTAATCGTCTACGAAATAAATACGGTAAAGCGATAATTGACAGTGCTGTTGAAAAAGCATCGTATGAGAAACAAGAAAATAGTACTTCAGAGACAAGCTTTAGTAAAGATTTTCTCGATTTCTTTTCAAACGATTAAGATGGTTAATTCTTATGAGAATTGACACACTAAATGGAGAGGTATTATTTGCAAATAATTATCGATTAGGCTAAAGTAAAAAGGTCTTTTTTAAGGAAGTATCTAACCTCATTCAGTGGACTTTCTCTACTTCTAAAGTTAAGGGATGAATGCAAGTAAACTCTCCGTTTTAACGGAGGTTTAAGTTCTCGCTGAATGAAGTTAATGCCTCCGGCAGATGTCTCGGATTTTTAAAGGTAATTTACCGGAGTGAACTCGGGTAAAAATCCGGACGCAAATTCGATGAGCGAATTTGATATAGGTTAGAAGGGATGTAAAAAGATGACAAAACAACAGTTTGGTGTTATTGGAATGGCAGTTATGGGTAAGAATCTAGCTATGAACATTGAGTCAAGAGGTTATTCCGTATCCGTCTACAATCGTTCAAGCGAAAAAACAGACGAAGTCCTTGCTGAGACTAAGGGACGTAATTTCAAGGGTACTTATTCTATTGAAGAATTTGTTCAGTCACTTGAAACTCCAAGAAAAATTATGCTTATGGTAAAGGCCGGGGCTCCAACAGATGCTACAATTGAACAGCTTATTCCGCATTTGGATAAAGGTGATATTCTAATCGATGGCGGTAATACGTTCTTCGTCGATACACAGCGCCGTAATAAAAAGCTAAGTGATCTTGGCATTCATTTTATTGGTACTGGTGTATCAGGCGGCGAAGAAGGTGCATTAAAAGGCCCATCTATCATGCCAGGCGGTCAAAAGGAAGCTTATGAGTTAGTGGCGCCAATCTTTAAGGATATTTCTGCGAAGGTAGACGGCGAGCCGTGTACGACTTATATTGGACCGGATGGTGCAGGACATTATGTCAAAATGGTGCATAACGGCATTGAGTATGGGGACATGCAGCTTATTTGTGAAGCCTATTTCCTATTAAAAAATGTACTTGGTCTTTCTGCTGCTGAGCTCCACGAGGTTTTTGCCGAGTGGAATAAAGGAGAGCTTGACAGCTATCTTATTGAGATTACGACTGATATCTTTAGGAAAGTCGATGATGAAACAGGTAAACCTTTAGTCGATGTCATATTAGATACTGCCGGTCAAAAAGGAACAGGGAAGTGGACAAGCCAAAATGCGCTTGATTTAGGTGTTCCGCTGCCGATTATTACGGAATCTGTGTTTGCCCGCTTTATTTCTGCTATGAAGGAAGAACGGGTAGCAGCAAGCAAGGTCTTAAGTGGTCCTGAAGCCAAAACATTTACCGGTGATAAGAAAGCCTTTATTGAGTCTGTTCGTAAAGCGCTGTATATGAGTAAAATCTGTTCTTATGCCCAAGGGTTTGCCCAAATGAGAGCAGCATCCGAAGAGTATAACTGGAATCTACAATACGGAGACATTGCCATGATATTCCGTGGTGGCTGTATTATTCGAGCCCAGTTCTTACAAAAGATTAAGGATGCCTTTGACCGCGAATCAGGTCTTAAAAATCTTTTGCTTGATCCTTACTTTAAGGAGATTGTCGAAAGCTATCAGCAGGCATTACGTGAAACGATTGCGAATGCTGTTCAGTACGGCATCCCAGTACCGTGCTTTTCGTCAGCTTTAGCCTATTATGACAGCTACCGAACCGCCACGCTTCCTGCCAACTTATTACAGGCACAGCGCGATTACTTTGGTGCCCATACATATGAACGAATTGATCGTGAAGGAATTTTTCATACCAATTGGCTTGAATAATACGAAAAACCCTCTTTGTTACTTCATGCAAAGAGGGTTTTTTCTGACTGTTTTTTCATCGCTTCAGTTTTTTCTGCTAGCAGTTTTCTACTTCTAAATCGCCGATTGGCCACCAGTAAAAGCCGTCTCTTGCCAACAGAACATCGCTTTCCTTTGGTCCTGCCGAGCCTGATTCATAATTAGGGAACTGCGCTGGTGTTTTTTGCCAAAATTGTGATATATTATCAACGAAGCTCCAGGATAGTGCGACTTCATCCCAATGGGTAAAGTTTGTTGCATCGCCGCGCATGCAGTCATATAATAGTTTTTCGTATGCTTCTGGTGTATTGATACCGTCTATCCCTGTATTAGCATAGCTTAGCTTAACAGGTGTTGCATTCATATGATTACCAGTTTTCTGGGCATTCAAATGTAAGGTAATTCCTTCTTCAGGTTGTATATGAATCACGAGCAGGTTTGGATTTAGGGTTTGTTCCGTTTTATAATATAAGTTCATCGGAATGTCCTTAAATTGAATCACAATTTTGGTTGATTTTGATTTCATCCGTTTTCCTGTGCGAATGTAAAAGGGAACACCTGCCCAACGGAAGTTGTCAATAAGGAGCTTACCCGCTACAAAGGTTTCTGTATTAGACTGAGGGTCTACCATTTGTTCCTCTCGGTAACCGGATACCTTTTGGTCGTTAATCAGACCTTCACCATATTGACCGCGAACGAAATATTTATCCACTTTATCGTCCTTGATTGTTCGCATGGCACGTAGTACCTTTACCTTTTCAGAGCGGATTTCTTCCGTATTTAATTTAATCGGCGGCTCCATAGCTAAAAGGGCAACCATTTGCAGCATATGGTTTTGCACCATATCCCGTAACGCGCCGCTGTTTTCATAATAACGTCCGCGTTCCTCGACCCCTAGGGTTTCACTTGAGGTTACTTGGATGTTTGAGATATAGCGATTATTCCATAATGGTTCAAATATCGCGTTAGCGAAACGAATAACCTCTATATTTCTGACCATCTCTTTTCCAAGATAGTGGTCAATTCGGTAAATCTCATCCTCGGAAAAGGCTGTCCGAATTTGATTATTCAATGCTTTTGCAGACTTGAGGTCGTGTCCGAAAGGCTTCTCAATAACTAGGCGTTTAAACCCAGCTACATTCGTGAGTCCGTCCTCATTTAAATGGATTGCGATGGTACCAAAGAATTCAGGAGCCATGGCTAAATAAAAAATTCGATTTCCCATTGTCTTGTATTGCTCATCCAATTTCGCAGCCATGTCACGTAAAAATACATATGAATTTGTATCTGTAACATCATGTGAATGATAATAAAAATGAGAGGCAAATTCATCAATATTTTCACCTTCATTTGATGCCGCAGACTGCACGGATTTTTTTACATTTTCCTGAAATTGTTCGTTGGATAATGGTCTTCTGGCAACGCCGATGACAGCAAAGTTTTCAGACAGATTTCCCTTTTCAAATAAGCGATAAAGTGATGGAAAAAGCTTTCTGTTGGCTAAATCACCAGTAGCTCCGAAAATCATAATCAAGGCTGATGGTTGTTCGTTTTGTCTCACGATATGTAAAACCTCTCTTCATAAAAAATTGACTTCTATTTTTTGGTTTGCTCTTATATAAATTGAAATTCAATCCGAAAAATAGGACTAACGCTTAAAGATTTTATCGATTTATGTCGAAATACGCAAATGCTTTGTTCTTATTATATGTTAAAGAATCGGAATAAAAAAATCTCATTATTTTCCTGCTTATCATAACTTGGCTATAATAAGATAAGTATGGACAGGAGAAAGGAGCTTATCAGTGGAATTATTTTTTCTTGGGACGGGTGCAGGTGTACCTGCAAAGCTTAGAAATGTTACAGCGATTGCATTAAAATTATTGGAGGAACGCGGCTCAATCTGGCTGTTTGACTGTGGTGAAGCTACACAGCATCAAATATTACATACTTCCATTAAACCATCAAGAATAGAGAAAATCTTTATTACTCACCTTCATGGGGATCATATCTACGGACTTCCGGGTCTCCTGGCAAGCCGTTCGTTTCAAGGTGGAGAGACTAAGGTAACGGTCTTTGGCCCCTCAGGCTTAAAAGCATTTGTGGAGACGTCTTTACGTGTGAGCGGAACCTATCTAAAATATCCTCTGGAAATAGTAGAAATCGATGAAGGAGTTGTATTTGAAGACGATCAATTCCTCGTGGAGGCTAAAAAGCTTGAGCATGGAATACCCTCCTACGGGTTTCGAATGATCGAAAAGGATCGTCAGGGCACCTTGTTAGTTGAGAAGCTAAAAGCGGCAGGTGTTAAGCCAGGCCCGATCTATAAGAAAATAAAGGCGGGTGAGTCTGTCACCCTGGAGGATGGCACATTTATCGAAGCGGACTGTTTTGTCGGTCCACAGCAAAAGGGAAGAGTGGTCACCATTTTAGGAGATACAAGGATGTGTGAAGCGGCGCATAGTCTTGCTAATGAAGCGGATTTATTAGTCCATGAGGCTACCTTTGCAAATGGGGAAGAGGCATTGGCCCATGATTATTATCATTCCACCACAAGTCAGGCTGCAGAAACGGCTAAGCGGGCAGCGGTTAAAAAGCTTTGCATCACGCACATTAGTTCACGTTATGATCGACAAGCATCAGAGGAGCTAGTACAGGAAGCTCGGCGAATCTTCCCCAATACCGAGCTTGCAGCTGATTTTAAGAGCATCGAAATTCCCCGCTAAAGTCATGAATGAATTTTATTAATAAAAGTAAAAATAATAATTTTCGCGAAACGTTTATTGACATGATGAAAGTGAGTCACGTATAATTCCAATTAAATAGAATTATCATAATATAATTTTGGCGATGAAAAGTGTAAAGTAAACCATATCTCCCTGTACATAAAGAGAGTCAGCGGTCGGTGGAAGCTGATACAAAGGTAATGGTGAAATTCAGCTTGGAGCTTTTTCTTTTACAGGTATTTGTACGAGAAACGGATAAACCCGTTAGCGAATAGAGTGGAAAGTCAATGCTTTCAAAAAGGGTGGTACCGCGTGCACTGCACGTCCCTTTTTATCGCATTGACTTTTTTTATTTTTTCTCCGAATTCAAGCTCTTATATTAGCTTTTTCTAAGATAGTATCAAAAAATTAACTTTCACAATCAGGAGGAGACAACATTGGAACAAAAAGAACAATGGTCATCAAAAATCGGCTTTATCCTGGCTTCTGCCGGGTCAGCTATTGGACTTGGGGCGATTTGGAAATTGCCGTATGTAACGGGCATGAGCGGTGGAGGAGCATTTATTCTTTTATTTGTCCTTCTATCCCTTTTAATTGGTTTTCCCCTTTTGCTTGCTGAGTTTGTCATCGGTCGCAGCACGCAAAAAGAAGCTATTTCGGCCTATAAGCAGATTGCTCCAGGTTCTAAATGGCATTGGATTGGCTATCTCGGCGTAGTTACCTGCTTCATTTTATTATCCTTTTACAGTGTCATTGGGGGATGGATTATTCAATATATTGTATTTGGCTTTTCGGGGCAGGTTGGGGCCGGAAATGTCAACTACGAGGCACTTTTTACTGAATCTGTAGCGAATCCGCTTCTATCCATCGGAGCACAGGCTCTTTTCTTGATTATCACAATTATCGTGGTTGGCAGGGGAATTCAAACTGGGATAGAAAAAGCGAGTAAAGTCATGATGCCTGCTCTATTTATCTTATTTATGGTATTGATTGTTCGCTCCCTGACGCTAGAAAATGCGATGGTCGGTGTATCCTTTCTTCTCAATCCGGATTTCAGTAAATTAAACTCGGAAAGTATTTTATTTGCGCTTGGGCAGTCCTTCTTTTTGTTAAGTGTAGGGGTGTCGGTGATGGTGACGTACAGCTCTTATTTACCGAAAGGAGAAAGCATCGTTCAGCCGGCCTTATCGATTGTGGCGATGAATTTATTTATTTCTTTGTTTGCTGGTCTTGCGATTTTTCCAGCTGTATTCTCGTTAGGGTTTGAACCAACTGCAGGGCCTGGTCTGCTCTTTATTGTCTTGCCGTCCGTATTTGAAAAGATGGTTTTCGGTAATCTCTTTTTACTCATCTTTTTACTTTTATTTTTGTTTGCCACTCTCACATCAGCCTTTTCCTTATTGGAGATTGTAGTCGCTTCTGTATCAAGAGGGAAGGGTGGGCGAAACCGACTCTCCTGGATGCTTGGAATACTCGTATTTTTAGTCGGCATTCCATCGGCGCTGTCATTTGGTGTTTGGTCGGACATTTCAATTCTTGGAAAGAGTATTTTTGATGCAGCGGATTACCTGGTTAGTAATATATTAATGCCTGTTGGTGCCCTGTTAATCTCAATTTTTGTCTCCTATAGAATGAAAAAGAGTATTTTAATAAGTGAGCTGATTCAAACGACAAAATATCGTTATCTGTTTGAGGTCTGGTACTTATTATTACGCTATGTTGTACCCATTGTGATTATTGTCGTATTTCTTGATGTCACAAATATCATCTAGAAAAAGGTGGACAGCTCTGTCCACCTTTTTATTTCCTTTATCTTTGGTTTCGTCTTTGTTTCCAGCCTCTTTCGTATTGGACAGGACCTTCAATATCGACACCAAGCTCCTGTGCAGCGCTTCTTGGCCAATAGGGGTCGCGCAGTAATTCTCGCGCCAGTAAAACGAGATCGGCTCGCTCACTTTGGAGGATTTCTTCTGCCTGCAGGCCTGATGTAATTAGGCCAACTGCACCAGTTGGAACCTGTGCAGCGTGCTTGATTTTTTCGGCTAGTGGGACTTGATAGCCTGGATAGATATTAATCTTTGCCGGCACAATTGCACCTGAGCTTACATCGATTAAGTCGACTCCCTGCCCCTTCATCCAACGGCTGTAGAGGACATAATCCTCCACAGTCAGCCCTTGCGGATGATATTCATTTGCCGATATACGAACGAATAATGGTCCATTCCAAACTGATTTAACCTCCTCAATCACTTCTTTCAAGAAGCGGTAACGATTTTCATGGCTGCCGCCATATTCATCATGACGATGATTGGAAAGTGGAGATAAAAATTGATGAATCAAATACCCGTGGGCACCATGAATTTCAATGACATCAAATCCAGCCTTTTTTGCACGTTCGGCTCCATTTTTAAAGGCTTTAATCGTGGCGTGAATATCTTCTAATGTCATTTCCTTCGGTGTTTTACTTTCGTCATCGAATGGGATAGAAGAAGGAGCAAGGATTTCTCCTTCTAATACGGCTTTGCGTCCGGCATGGCCTAACTGTATACCAGCTTTGGCGCCGTTCTCTTTAATAAGAGTGGTCAGCTGTAAAAGTCCTTCGATATGCTCGTCGCCCCAGATTCCTAAATCATATGGTGAGATACGACCTTCCGGAGAAACGGCAGTTGCTTCTTGAATCAGCAAGCCTGTTTGTCCAACTGCACGGCTTATGTAGTGGGTGTAGTGCCATGGTGTCACCTTTCCATCCTCGTTTGTACATGAATACATGCACATCGGTGCCATGACAATTCGATTTTTAAACGTAACATTTTTAATCGTATAAGGTGAAAATAGTTTTGTATTTTCCATTACGGCATTTTCCTCCTTCTCTTGTTCATTGCTAGTATAACAGCACGATACGTGAAAAGGTAAGCAGATAACTCCGTTTTACTATGTCATTGAATTGGTGTACGATACAATCGTGTATGTTAAAGTACAGAGGTGAAAAATATTGGCAGGTAATCTGAATAACAAAACGATTGTCATTACAGGAGCTTCCAGTGGAATCGGACTTTCCATTGCGGCTCTTTGCGCAGAAAGAGGAGCTCATTTAGTGTTACTAGCAAGGAGACTTGATGTTTTGGAGGATATTAAGCGAGATTTAGAGGAACGGTTTGCTATTACTGTTCGGGTACATAGACTGGATGTTTCGAATATGGACGATGTCCAGGCGGTTTTCTCCAAGCTTTTATCTGAGTTGAAGACAATCGATGTACTAGTGAATAATGCGGGGTTTGGCGTCTTTCGGGCAGCGCATGAAGTATCTATGGATGAGGTAAAGGCGATGTTTGACGTAAATGTCCTTGGGCTGATTGCTTGCACAACAATGGTATTGCCTTTAATGAGGCAACAAAGAAAAGGCCATATTATAAACATTGCTTCACAGGCAGGGAAAATCGCAACACCTAAATCAAGCGTATATTCTGCAACAAAGCATGCTGTATTAGGTTATACAAACAGCCTTAGGATGGAGCTAGCTGATTTTAATGTCTCTGTCACCGCAATAAATCCTGGACCGATTGAAACAAACTTCTTCTCCATTGCTGATGAAGCGGGAACCTATGTTAATAGTGTACAAAAATATATCTTAAAGCCAGAATTTGTTGCTAGAAAAGTCGTTGACGGTATGCTGACGAATACAAGGGAAATCAATTTACCCCGTTGGATGAATGTGGGAAGTATCCTTTTTGCCCTGTTTCCAGGTCTATTTGAACGGGTAGGAAAAAAGGTCCTAAATAAAAAATAAAAAAAGAGATGACATCAGCTGTCATCTCTTACGCCTGTATGATTACCGTTTAATTGATTGAACTCTTCCGATTTGTCCATCTGTAAGTCGTACTTTAATTCCATGTGGATGGTAGCTTGACTTTGTCAAGATATCCTTTACTATCCCACTGGTTAGTTTCCCGGTTTTTTGGTCGGCTTTAAGGACAATATTGACCATTGCTCCGGGGAGAATATCTTTTCTGTTTTGTCCATTCATTCTGAAAGCCTCCTTCATGAACCAATAGATAGTAATTTTTTCTCTTGCACAGTATAGATTCGGTATAGCATCAAGGCTAGTATGGATAAAATGATTCCTGAAATGTACGGCAAGCCAATAGTGATATGGTACAGCCAGCCTCCAAGAGGTGGTCCTGCAATTCTCCCAAGTGAGTCGAACGAAGAAAGTAAGCCTGTTGTACTGCCATGTCCTGCTGACGATGTTTTGGTTAAAAGGGCAGAAACGCTTGGACGAATAACCCCGTTACCAATTCCGAATATGGTTAGATAAATAGCGGCAGTCGTAAAGCTATCGACTAATAAAATAAGACCAAAGCCAATGGCCGATACAATAATGCCGATTTGAATAACGGCTCCTTCGCCAAAGCTCTTCGTCATTCTGCCTACTAGCCCACCTTGGACAAGTGCTCCAGCCAATCCCATAATCATAAATATATAACCTAGCCCAACTGTCCCTAATCCCGCTTTAACGGCTGCGAAATAAGCAAAGGTAGCTTCTAATCCTGATAGTGATAGGGAAATAAATAATTGTAGAAAATACAAAATGGATTGTGAACCGTTTAATGCCTGCCATACGGAGGATTTTTCATTCCTCTGCTGTCCTCTATTTTCCTTTGCCAAAGATTCCTTTAAAACAAACCAAACGAGAAAAAAGGTCAAAAGGGAAAAAAATCCAGCGATGTAAAACGGCATGTTTAAGCTCATTTTCGAAAATACCCCGCCAAGAGCTGGTCCAAAAACAAATCCAAGTCCGGTGGCAGCGCCAACAATTCCCATTCCCTTACCACGGTCCTCTGCGGATGTGATATCAGCAACATAAGCCATAACAGTGGGCATATTGGCTGCGGATAAAATTCCTCCGACCACTCTTGCGGCAAATAACATCCAAAGTGCGGAGGAAAGTCCCATAAGGAAAAAGGAAAGAGCCAAACCTAAGATTCCGATCATTATGACTGGTTTTCGACCAATCCGGTCAGACACTCGTCCCCATAGCGGTGCAAACAAAAGTTGCATTAATGAATACACTGCCATCAATAAACCTAATTCAAATGGGGATGCACCGATATTTTCTGCATAAAAAGGTAAAACAGGAATAATGATCCCAAATCCAATCATAACGAGAAACATCACAAGAAAAAGAATGGGTAATGCTTTTTTTGTTTCTACCATATATTTCACTCCATTTCTCGATAATTATAATGATTATGGATATGAATAGTCAATTTCCACTATGAACAACAGAAAAAATTTTATTCTAATAATATTTTAGGGCTACAATCGTTTATATTATTATGGTAATCTAATAATATAGTAACGTACTAAAGTATTATTTGGATAAAGGTGGTTAATATTATATGAAACGTACAGGCTTATTTATGTTAATAATTGCGTCCGTTTTCGCCCTTCTTGTCGGATGTACAAGCTCGGATTCAGGTTCTGACACTGGTACGGAAGATATAGATACGTTAGTAATTGGAATTGATGATGCTTTTGCTCCGATGGGCTTCCGTGATGATAGTAATGATATTGTCGGTTTTGATATTGATATGGCAAAAGCTGCTGGTGAAAAAATGGGCGTAGAGGTTCAGTTTCAGCCTATTGATTGGACAACAAAGGAAACAGAGCTTAACAGTGGTCGAATTGACCTGATTTGGAATGGTTATACTGTTACAGATGAACGTAAAGAAAAGGTTTTATTTACAAAACCATATCTGAAAAACTCTCAAGTTGTGGCCGTTTTAGCGGATTCAGATGTTGCCACAATAGATGATTTAGAGGGGAAACAAATCGGGATACAGTCATTTTCCTCTGCTGTAGATGCACTTAATGCACATCCTATTAATGAAAAAATTGCTGGATTAACTGAATTTAAAACAAATGTATTGGCATTAAAGGATTTAGAAAATGGCCGTGTTGATGCGGTTGTCATTGATGAAGTCGTTATTAATTATTATATGACGATACAAGAAGGAACTTTTAAGGTACTTGATGAGTCGCTTTCACCTGAAGAATATGCTGTTGGGGTGAAAAAAGGAAATGAAGCGCTGCTTAATGAACTTCAGGAAGCATTAGATACAATGAATGAAGATGGTACAGCAGCAGAAATCTCCGAAAAATGGTTCGGTGAAGATAAGGTATTAAAATAAAAATGAGACAGAACAAATATATGGCAAACAGGATTTCCGTTTGGAAACCCTGTTTTGTTTTTGGAGGAATCCTCTCATGTCAGGAGAATATTTAATCACAATACTCAAGCCTATGCTGGAAGGCGCGCAGGCCACCATTCTATTATTCCTTATTGCGATTGTGTTGTCGATTCCGCTTGGCTTTTTACTCACACTAGCTGTTAGAAGTAGCTTCAAACCAATTTCGTGGCTTGCGCAAGGCTATATATATGTTATGCGTGGAACCCCGCTTTTACTGCAATTATTAGTGATTACATTTGGGCTTCCGATGATTCCGGTCATTGGAGAATACTTAATCCTTGACCGCTTTGTTGCTGCTAGTCTTGGATTTATCCTCAATTATGCTGCGTATTTTGCTGAGATTTTTCGAGGTGGTCTTTTATCCATTGATAAAGGCCAGTATGAAGCTGCGAAGGTATTGGGCTTGAATAAATGGCAGACAACTACTAGAATTATTCTGCCGCAAATGTTCCGTATTGCGCTGCCTTCTGTTGCTAATGAATCTGTCACGCTAGTAAAGGATACTGCCTTATTATATGCCGTTGCTGTTCCGGAATTGTTACACTTTGCCCAGACGGCCGTGAACCGTGATTTTACGATTGTGCCTTTCTTTGTCGCAGGTGTCATCTATCTAATCATGACTCTCTTATTAACGAGCGTATTTAAATGGCTTGAGAAACGTTTTAAATTTGAATAAGAAGGAGTAGAGAATGTGGCTATCATTGAAGTATCTGACCTCAAAAAATCATATGGAAACCTCGAGGTATTAAAAAGGATTTCCTTTGATGTAAATAAAAAAGATGTGGTGGCTGTAATCGGTCCTTCCGGATCAGGTAAAAGTACGATGCTGCGGAGTTTGGTTCATTTAGAAGAAATAAATGGGGGCAGTATCTGCGTATCCGGTGATTATTTAGTAAAGAACGGCGTCTATGCAAAGCCACATGAAATTAAAGCCATCACAGCTAAAATGGGTATGGTTTTTCAGCATTTTAATCTTTTTCCGCATCTAACGGTAAAAGAAAACCTTGAACTTGCTCCTAAATTAGTGAAAAAGGAGACTTCTGAAACAGCTAGGAGGAGCATGGAATTGATGGAGAAAATCGGTCTGACTTCGCATGCCAATGCATATCCTGCCAATCTATCCGGCGGTCAAAAACAGCGGGTAGCTATTGCGCGTGCACTCATGATGAATCCAGATATCCTGCTTTTTGATGAGCCAACATCTGCTTTGGACCCTGAATTAACTGGAGAGGTATTACAGGTCATGAAGGATTTAGCTGAAGAACATATGACGATGATTGTTGTCACACATGAAATGGAATTTGCTAAAGAGGTGGCAAATCGTGCCATTTTTATGGACAATGGTGAAATCGTTGAATCAGGTCATCCACAGGAATTATTTAATAATCCAAAGCATGAGCGGACAAAGGCTTTTTTAACTCGCAGTTTAAAATAATTAGTATTCGTTTTGACATCCTAGCTGATATTTCGGTTGGGATGTTTTTAATTTTTAGCGTCATTTCATGCAGGTTAAATCAGTATCCTTTGATTATTATATTAATAACGTAATTTTGGTAAAAAAATTATTAATAATTATGTTAAATTTTTAACAATATCATGTATAATAGAGAAGACTCATACATGAGGCAGAATTGTAAAGGACATTTATCACAGATGAAGCTTTATGGATGGAAGAAAACTTAAAATGACACAAAAAAATCAAAATTAATACTTTAGGTAAAGGGGAATCGAACATGGCAGAAACAAACACAATTGAAAAAATTGAGCAAGAATCTCAAGTCTTGTCTGCTGAAAAAGGAAAAAGTGATATTCTTGATCAACTTTTACAGCCTGAGGTGCAGGAATCTTTAACAGTATTGGTTGAACAGCTTCCAAAACTGACTGAGCTTGTTAATGTTTTAACAAAATCATATGATATGGCTCAGTCACTAGCGACTGACGAAATCTTGAAAAATGACACAGTAGGGGCAATTAAGGAAATTACTGAGCCTGTAACGGCAACCGTAAAAAATGTAGCTGCTACAGCAATGGAAGCGAAGGAACGTGCAGATGAAAGCACTGAAGTGATTGGTCTTTTTGGGCTTTTAAAAATGCTCAAAGATCCACAAGCACAAAAATTATTTCGTTTCGTTCATGCATACCTTGAAATCTCAGCTGAACAAA
The DNA here is from genome assembly GCF_900104575.1 of Bacillus tuaregi. NCBI lineage: Bacteria > Bacillati > Bacillota > Bacilli > Caryophanales > Bacillaceae > Bacillus > Bacillus tuaregi. The sequence goes on along the minus strand of NZ_LT629731.1, from coordinate 3,103,567 downwards.
AAAATCATCAATAATTTCTTGTAAATAGTTAAGGACGGTGGAAATACATGTCAAAACATATTGTTATCTTAGGAGCGGGATATGGCGGTCTGCTATCTGCATTAACAGTTCGAAAATATTTAAATAGCCAAGAAGCTTATATAACGGTGGTTAACCAATATCCAACACATCAAATCATTACTGAGCTACACCGTCTTGCAGGTGGTACAACAAGCGAAGGTACTGTAGCGCTTCCTCTAAATAAGCTGCTAAAAGGAAAGGATATTGATCTGAAAATTGCAAAGGTTGAACGTTTTTCAGTAGAGGATAAAAAGGTCTTCCTTTCAGAAGGTACAACGTTAACCTATGATGCCCTTGTTGTTGCTTTAGGTAGTAAAACAGCCTATTTTGGAATTCCTGGATTGGAAGAAAACAGCATGGTGTTAAAATCTGTTGAAGATGCCAATCATATTCGCAGCCACATTGAAGGCCGTATTCGTGAGTACGCGAAAACGAAAAATGAAGCAGATGCAACGATTTTAATTGGTGGTGGTGGCTTAACCGGTATCGAATTAGTGGGTGAGCTTGCAGATAATCTTCCAAAAATCGCCAAAGGCTATGGCGTTAATCCAAAGGAGATCAAATTAAAGCTTGTTGAAGCAGGTCCAAAGGTTCTTCCTGTATTGCCAGACCATTTAATTGAACGTGCTGTTGAAAGTTTAGAGGCACGCGGTGTTGAATTCTTAACAGGACTTCCAGTTACAAATGTTCAAGGTAATGTGATTGACCTTAAGGATGGAAGCAAAATCACTGCTAATACTTTTGTCTGGACTGGTGGTGTACAGGCACCTCCAATTGTTTCTGAATCAGGACTTGAAGCAGATCGCGGTAGGGCAACGGTGAATGAATACCTTCAATCAACGTCACATAAGGATGTTTTTGTGGTAGGAGATTCAGCGGTGGCATTCCCGAAAGAGGGTGGACGTCCTTATGCGCCAACGGCTCAAAATGCTTGGCAAATGGGAGAACTTGTTGGTTATAATCTATACGCTTATTTAATGGACAAATCATTTGAAGTATTTGCTCCAATTAACTCTGGTACGCTTGCTAGCCTTGGACGTAAAGATGCAGTGGCCGAAATTGGCGGAAACTCAACGCCGCTTAAAGGTCTTCCTGCCTCATTAATGAAAGAAGCAAGTAATGTACGCTACCTCACACATATTAAAGGTCTTTTTAGCTTAGCCTATTAATCTTTAAGACAAGGAAAACCGCTCTTTCAGCATTCTGTGAGCGGTTTTTTCTGTTATTTTTTTATTCGGTATTGTCAGCAGTAGATTTGACATATGATTTTAAATGGTTAATCAGTTCTTCCTGTTCTTGATCATCAATAGAAAACTGGACTCCGTAAAGAAAATGATTGTATTTTTCTTCTCGCCAAATCACCATCCCATTAACTTGAAATAATGTATCATTTAATTGAAAACGAACAGAGACTTTAATTTGATTTGGTTTGGAAATGGGAATGTTTAAGGCTGTATTTAATTTTAATCCGTTCGGACTTATATCCATCATTGTTGCCATGCCTTCTGAGGATTCAACCTTGTTTCCATCTACTTCTTTAATGGTAAACAAGACAGGAATCGGTTTATTAAATGTAAAGCGAAATCCCTCTTGCCTTCTGTATCTTAACATTTTTATCACCTCTATTTACAAAGGTTCCTGTTCATCGAAATGGAATGTAGGATTCTATTTTTATTGTATCATATCAGCAATTATTGACTAATTCTATTCTTTATTGCGGATTTACACTATAATTGGAAATAATATTACCTTGCTTTAGTAAGGCTTAAGTCTTATAGTAAATTAAAGCTTGGGGTACCTTTATATATTAAAAATCCCTGATACAATATAAATAGAAAGCAGCAGTCATTCATTGTAAGGATTATTTCTGTAATCGTAAGACGCTGTTGTTTATTTATTATTTATGGACCCGAGGTGAGTACTTTACCATGGAAAGAAAAGTCTATGTTGTTCTTACTGATACCGGTACACTTCTTACGAGAATGATAAAGTGTTATACAAAAAAACCTTATAATCATGCTTCTCTTTCTTTTGATCCTCACTTCTCAGAGCTATATAGCTTTGGAAGAAAGAGACCGAGAAACCCGTTTACTGGAGGCTTTGTTAAGGAAAGTATTCACACCGGTTTATTAAAACAAGCGAAATGTGCAATCTATTGCTGCACGATTACGGAAAGTCAATTTCTAAAAATGAATCAGTACATCCGTCAGATTGAGATTGAAAGGGACCTTTACCGCTACAATTTACTAGGTCTATTTGCTATTCCCTTGAATAAACAATTTAACCGCAAGCATGCCTTCTTTTGCTCTCAATTTGTGTTCACTGTATTAAAGGAGGCACAGGTAGTGGAGCTGCCAAAGCATCCTTCACATGTAACACCGCATGATTTTCAACAAATTCCTTTTTTTCAATTAGTCTATCAAGGTGATTTCGAGGATTATAAGCATGTATCAGATATAGTGGAAAGTAAAGAAGACAGTCGAATGAATCGAGCTGACTTAATCAGATTGGTTATGAAAAAGCTAAGGTTACCGACACTCCCTCTTTAATAATATAGACCTTGTACGGTAACGTCGTAAGGTTCCCAAATTAGTTTTGGGAGCTTTTTTATTGACGTTGCTCTCATTGTCATGTAATATATAAATTCTTTTGTGTCGCTAAATAATTCTCATTTACGGTAGCGAATGTATATTTGGAAAAATAAGAAAGAGGTGTATTTGATGTCAGCAGACCAACGAAAAAAGCTGATAGTTTTAATGATAAATATGTTTATTGCGATTGGTAGCTTTGGGATTGTGATTCCGATATTACCTGCCTATTTAGAGTCGATTAACCAGGGGGGGACAGCAGCTGGGTTAATGATTGCGATTTTTGCCGGTGCCCAGTTTATCTGTTCGCCGATTGCTGGGAAGTGGACGGATCAATATGGACGAAGAAAAATGATTATATTTGGACTTATGGGTCTGACGCTTTCAAGTTTTATCTTTTATGGATTTGACTCCATTTGGATGCTGTACGCTTCTCGTGTGATTGGAGGAATGGGCAGTGCCCTCCTTGTACCGGCTATTTTTGCCTATGTAGCGGATATCACCACGATGGAGCAGCGGGCAAAAGGAAACAGCTTTGTTTCTGCAGCGATGTCCTTAGGGATTGTCATTGGACCGGGAATTGGAGGCTTTCTAGCTGATCTTGGACTAAAAATGCCATTTTTAATTTCGGCCATTGTATCGCTTGGGGCAGTAATCTTTTCGGTTATTGTTCTAAAGGAAAGTCAAGTCGTTCAACCGGGTGCTATTGAACTGCCGCAGGAAGAATCAATGGCTAAGAAAATGGTGCGCTCGGTCAAAATGCCATACTTTATTCCGCTTATTATTACTCTGTCGATGAGCTTTGGGTTAATGGCTTATGAATCCGTGCTTGGTCTCTTTGTTGATAATCAATTCGGTGCTTCTCCGCAGGATATCGCCATCATGGTAACTTCAACGGGAATTGTTAGTGTGATTGTTCAGCTCTTTGTCGTTGACCGGATTGTGAGCCGTTACGGTGAAGGGGCTGTACTAAATATTTTCTTAGGGGTAGCAACGGTCGGGTTTTTACTTTCCTTGGTTGCTTCAAGCTATTTGCTGTTCTTTACGATTACGCTGCTCATTTTCCTTGCCACTTCCATTTTACGTCCTGTATTAAATACGCTTATTTCAAAATTAGCTGGCAATGAACAGGGCTTTGCGATGGGAATGAATAATGCTTATATGAGTATTGGGAATGTGTTAGGACCGATGCTGGCGGGAGTTCTCTATGATGTAGAAATCATTTACCCCTTCTTTTTAGGATTGACATTACTTGTTCTGACGCTTGTAACTACTATTATATGGCAGAAACGTTCCTTTAAGCGAAACTCTCATCAAAAGTCGGCTATGGGAACTAAATAATATCACATAGCTGTACTTAGCTATCGTGAATCATTGTGGAGAACCATTAAACCGTACGGTTTAATGGTTCTTTCCTTTACTGTCCTATCAAAATGGGAGCTATGCTATAATAATGTTAATAGGATATGACATAAGGGGCTGAATAATAATGATGAAACAAGTCCAGGCAGTAGAGCTATCTATTAAGAATCAAAAGAATGTTGTAACAGGTCAGGTTCTGCGAACTGTAATCTATTCGCGATTTAAAATCTTGGAGGTAAAAACGCCATCACTGACCACGTTATATTATTGTTTTTTCTATAATGATTTACCTGTATATGGGGAAGCATTGGAGCAAATTGAAATGGGGTCATTTTTGGCTAAAGCCTTTCATGAAGGAATGGTCCTGGAGGCAGACCATCCTCTTCTCCCGTTTATACTCCCTTCAGAAAAGGCTGTTATTCCCAACAAACATAAACTCTTCTCCCAGCTTCAACGTCAATTCTCTCTTCAGGAAGTAGCATATATTGCTACAGCGCTTGATTCCTTCTTTTCAAAAGAACAATTGTCAGAAACGATTGATAAGCTCTTCTTCTATTTTCGAAGAAAAGGTAGCTTCTTTAAGGCCTACCAAATCCTGCTTCTTATACATGACTTTTCTCCTGAATTAAGTGCCGCTAAAGATAGCGTGCATGTTCAGGATTTCCTTTCCTATAGTCGTTTATATCAGTCCTCTTCCTTACAAGCTATTTATAAGAAGGATCCTTTGTTTATTGAACGGCATTGCTTCAAAAATCGTATGAACGAGATGGAAGCTTCCTTTCTTAATACATTACTAAGTGAACAAGGGCGATATGTCGAGCTATTATTGCTGTGGATTGAAAAGGTTCAGAAGCTTTCGAAAGCTGATTTGGTGGATACCTATACAACAATTGCGCTTCAATTCATGACAATGGAGGATTGGATCGGACTTTTATGCTATATCCATGTGAATCCGTTCCGCACACTGCCTAATCTACAAGCTGTCATGTCTAGGATGGTGCGCGAAGACCGTTATGAAAGGGCAGCTCTTTTCTTATTAGAATGTATCGACGACCTCCCAGACTCCTATGACGGTATTCTCGACTTAGTATGGGAACGTGCAGAGGTTCATTTCATTGCTGTTCATTTTAAGACATTTATCCCCGTTATGAAAAGGCTCATCAAGCAGAATAAGCTGAAGGAATTGGAACAGAAGCTGTTTAGTCTTATTAACCTATTACTGAAAACGAATGATTTAGTGTCTGTTTCACGTATGCTTCAACCGATTCAAAGGCTTGTACCCCGCTCACCACTCTTTTTAAAAATCAATCAAATGCTTCAATTACTAGAAGACCCAGATCATATGATGGAACTGGGCCAATACTATGCTGACTTTCAGCAGTATGATGAAGCCATTGAATGCTTCTCATGGGAAATGGAACTCCATCCGGATGCTGCGGCTCCTGTCTTGCAGCTGTCCAAAATGTATCAGCATAAAGGAATGCTCGAGGAGGCATCCGCCTACCAGCAAGTTTATGATCAATTAGTGAGGAATCAAGTGACAGGCTGATGATGCCGAAAATTTCCATTGAATAAGAACGCATATTCGCTTACAATAATGAATAGAATAATACAGAACAAACGTTCTTAATTATAAGCGGAGGATGCGGTTATGATGGATTACAGTAAAATGCCGCAGCAGCAAATTTTATGCATCGATATGAAAAGCTTCTATGCGAGCTGCTCTGCTGTTATGGAGGGGCTTGATCCGCTTGACTGCTATTTAGCGGTCGTGGGTGATAAGGAACGCGAAGGGAGTATCGTTCTTGCGGCTTCACCGCGGATGAAAAAAGAATTTGGCATTAAAACGGGGGCGCGAAAGTTTGATATCCCTGATGACCCGCGGATTACGGTAGTAGAGCCAAGGATGGCCACCTATGTCAGAATTTCAATGGAAATCATTCGCGTTTTTAACCGCTATGTACCAAAAGAAGCAATCCATGCCTACAGTGTTGATGAAAGCTTTTTGAGGGTGGATGGAGCGGCAAAGCTGTGGGGAGACGCCGTGACCATAGCTGAGAAAATTAGGGACGATATTAAACGGGAATTTCAGCTTCCCTGTGCGGTCGGCATCGGTCCTAATATGCTGATGGCAAAGCTCTGTCTTGATTTGGAGGCGAAAAAACAAGGCGTGGCACAATGGAGGTATGAGGATATTCCAAATAAGCTTTGGCCAATCAGCCCACTTCGTGATATGTGGGGGATTGGAGGCAGGCTAGAGAAAACCTTGAATGGAATGGGGATTTTTACGGTGGGGCAGCTTGCCCATTATGATTTACAAAAGCTTGAGAAGAAATTTGGAATTATGGGAAATCAGCTTTACCATCATGCTTGGGGAATAGATTTGTCTGAAATCGGTGCACCGATTATGGCGGGGCAGGTTAGCTTTGGAAAAGGCCAGGTGCTAATGCGTGATTATAAGGAAGAAGAAGAAATCAAGCATGTCATTTTGGAAATGTGTGAAGAGGTGGCCAAGAGAGCCCGGACTCACCGTAAAGCAGGAAGAACGATTAGCTTTGGTGTCAGCTACAGCCAGGATGAATTTGGCGGCGGCTTTTATCGTTCTAGGACGATTGAACGCCCGACAAATGTGACAATGGAGATCTATCGTGTCTGTCTTGAACTTTTTCATGAACATTATGAAGGGAAAACGGTCAGGAAAATAACGATGTCTCTCAGTAAATTGTCCGATGATGTTGATTTTCAGTTGAATTTGTTTGATTTAAATGGATGGAAAAAGCGTGAGCTTGGCTATACGGTGGACAAAATCCGTAAACGTTTCGGCTCTGATGCTCTCTTGCGTGCTGTATCTTATACGGCTGCTGGTACGGCTAGGCAACGGGCAAAGCTCGTGGGTGGGCATAAGAGGTAAGAATTTGAAAAGACAAAGGGAGGATCTATATGATTCGTGATCGTGGCCGTATAAAATGGGTATCGATGATGCTGCCCGAGCATGTCAAGGTTTTAAGGGAATGGGCAGAAGAGGACTCGTATGAAACGAAAAAAGAGCTGGATGAGCAGCAATTAGAAATCATGAACGAAATCATTACTGAGGCAATGGAATTTGACAAGCAGGTAACGATTATTCACTTTCGCGAGCGGAAATATGAATTGCTGGTCGGTCGTATCTGCAGCTGTGATAGTTTAAACAGTCGTCTTCATGTCATAGACCGTTTTGGCGAGGAGCACCGAATTGAGTGGCAAAATATCATGGAGGTGCAGCATGCCGGATGATAGGCTTGAAGGTTTATCACTATGGCTCACTTATAAAAGTATGCTACAATCGTCCATAGTGAAAGGGGACCGTAAAAATGGAAATAACGATTACAGCTCGAGCCGCGGTGAAAATAGCAGCGTTCAGAGCAGGAAAGCAAGGCTTGTTAAAGCTGAAATATGATGCCGAGGAATGCGGCTGTGTGATGTGCGGTGTAACTAATTTATGGCTTGTGAATGAATTGGAAGACGACGACTATGCGATTGAAACTCAGTATGACAGCATTTATGTTGAGAAATCAAAAGAGGTTTTTCTCGATGATGTCCTGACCATTGACTTTCAGGAAGCAACGAATTGCTTTCAATTGAAAAGTCCAAATCAATATTTGAATCCAAGAATGAGTCTATTCGACAAGACTAACTAAAGATACCTAATCGAGGGAGATATCCTCGATTAGGTATCTTTGTTAAGAAAACCAAATTCACGTAAAAACTCATCAATGGCAGCTTCATAATCTTCCTTATTCTCATTTAAGGATTGGGCATGTGCACCGTTTTCAGCAAGAAACAGCATTTTGGGTCCTTTTTTCTTCTCATATAGGGCTTCCGTCATGGAAGGGAGAATATAAGTATCCTTTTTACTGTGAATGAACAGAATAGGGTTCTTTATTTGCTGGATGACTGAAATAGGGGAAATGTCACGCAATGAATATCTTTCCCGCATCCGCAGGAAAACATCTGCAATCGGAAGCAGCGGCCTCGGTGTCAGCTTCATTTCCGTTTTCAGTAAATAGGAAAGCTGCTCTTTAAAATCGGAAAAGGAGCAGTCGGAAATATAAAAATCAGCCCCGTCCTCAACCATTCCCGCATAGAGGAGCATTGTGGCCGCACCCATGGATTCTCCGTGAATCCCCAGCAATAAATCAGGCCCCTTCTCTTTCTTTAGCCAATTCACAACCGCTTTTAGGTCGAACTTTTCGTAATAGCCGTAACTGGTAGTCTTTCCGCCAGATTCACCATGGCGACGGTGATCATAAATCACTGCGTTAAAGCCTCTTTCAAGGAAAAGCTTCATATACTTAATCGAGTTGATTTTATTCTCAGTTACACCGTGGGAAATAATGATATAGTGCTTAGCAGAATGTGGTTCGACAAGAATCATTTTTAATTCGTATCCGAAAGGGGAAGGGATGCTTACTTCTCTTTTGGGTAAGTACTGGAACTCATCAGGATCAAACCGTCCCGCATTTTTTTCGCGGTTTAAAATCAGTTGCTCATCTTTTTTCTTGATGTACATGATCCGATTGGTAAAATAAACCCCAAAAGACGTAAGGAAGAACAGGAACGAAAAAAGAATCCGAAGCAGTTTTCTCAGGTTTTTCATTTTCATGCCTCCGATTATTTTCATGTTAGGAGAAACTGGCTGCGTATAGAATTCTCTTTATTGTAACATCTAGAGATAGGTCTAACAAAAAAACCGCTTACTAGAAGCGGCTTACTGCTGGGCATTTTGTCTTTTAGTTGGATGAATGGCGTTTTCTAAATCTTCAGCTGCAATCGTCTGCTTCACTGTATCAGCCGTTGGTTTCCCTTTTTGGCTGTAGCCCTTTTCGCGTTTTTGACTCAAGCAAATTCAACTCCTTATTGAATAGAATACATTCATTAACATGGATTAAGGAGGTGCAAATTATTCAGCAGCCGTGTGCAGACGGAAAACCGCGCTGTCAATGGGACGTGAAAGGTGTGGGGAGATAAGGTGAATAGCGTCAATCAGCTTCTCTAAGTCCACGCCTGTATCAACTCCCATCCGTGAAAGCATGTAGACGACATCCTCTGTCGCAACATTCCCTGTTGCACCCTTAGCAAAGGGACAGCCGCCAAGACCGCCGGCAGAAGCATCAAACCGAACAACCCCCGCCTCGAGGGCTGCATAAATATTGGCTAATGCCATTTTTCGTGTATCGTGAAAATGAGCAGTAATCAATTGGTTTGGGAAATTTCGGATTAACTTGGAAAATAAAGAAAAACTTTCATGTGGGGCAGCCATTCCGATTGTGTCTGCTACGCTTAATTCATCCACACCAGCATCAATAAACACATTGCAAAGTCGGATTGTATCCGCCTCAGCTATTTTCCCCTTGTAGGGGCAGTAAAAAGCAGTTGAAATACAAGCGCGGATAAAATAGCCTTTCCCCTTTAATTCAATCACAGCAGGAATCAGCTCCTTCAAGAGCTCGGAGGTGGCTTTGTTACTGTTTTTTCGATTAAACTCATCACTTACACCGGCGAAGACGGCAACAGCTCGGCACGGTGTATGCATGACTCTCTCCATTCCTTTACGATTTGGAACAAGAACGATTGCTTTCGTTTTCAAGTCAAGACAAGCAGCAACGATATCCTCGGCATCACTCATTTGTGGAACCCATTTGGGAGAAACGAAGGAGGTCAATTCCAGTTCTTGAAGGCCAGCTTCCTTTAATTTGGCAATAAAATCTATTTTAACTGCCGTTGGAATAAAATTTTTCTCGTTTTGCAGTCCATCACGTGGACCTACTTCAATAATCGTCACTTTTTTTGGCAAGTGAAGTGTCATTTTTTCTCCTCCACATCATAATCTCAAATTAGAAGGCAAAAACATCAACAAATAGATTGAAAGCGGATCCTTTTTACTACCACTTTATGAAGGTAAGAAACGCATGATGCATAAGTAGGAGCATTACAAAGGTGTGTGGAGGTTGAGGAATGAAGAGAATTTGTTCGTCGTTTGAGGAAGCAATAGCAGAGATTAGCGATGGAGCAACACTGATGGTAGGAGGCTTTGGTCTATGTGGCATTCCAGAAAATCTCATTTTGGCATTGGTAGAAAAAAATGTCCGGAATTTAACCATCATCTCCAACAACTGTGGAATAGATGATTGGGGGTTAGGCCTTCTGTTAAAAAACCGTCAAATCAAAAAAATGATTGGATCCTATGTTGGTGAAAATAAAGAGTTTGAAAGACAGGTAATTGCCGGGGAGCTTCATGTAGAACTACTGCCACAAGGAACACTGGCGGAAAAAATCAGAGCTGGAGGTGCTGGAATACCAGCCTTCTTTACCCCCGCTGGTGTTGGGACCCAACTGGAAAAAGGAAAAGAAATCCGCACTTATCATGGGAAGGAATATTTGCTTGAAGAGGCCTTAATGGCGGATTTTAGTATTGTACGGGCGTGGAAAGGAGACCGGCTGGGGAACCTAGTCTATCATAAAACAGCACGTAATTTTAATCCGATGATGGCTGCGGCTGGCCGGGTTACGATAGCTGAAGTAGAGGCGCTTGTGGAAACGGGAGAGCTCGAGGCAGATCAAATCCATACACCTGGAATCTATGTTCAAACGATAGTAGAGGGCAGACAGCAAAAACGAATGGAGCGCTTGCGCCTCAGGTAGGAGGTGTGTGTACTAGTGCAATCATAATAGATGCTACGGTCATTTTAGATGCTTACTAGCATGAATGACATCCCATGGTCGTTTTTTCCCAGCATCATGGTATAATATGAACATCATCATAAAAAGGGGAATTTGCCATGAAGAAAAGACAAGAGAAAAAATCACAAACACAAGATAAACCGGTTACCCTTGGTGATCTCCTGAACGCTGAGCTCATTAATGAACTAAAGGACAGGAAAAAAGAGCTGCAAAATCAAGAGGAGCAACACCGGTTGGCACTGGAGGAACAAAAACGGGAAGAGCGTAGATTAAAGGAAAAAAATAAATCGTTCGAGGAGCTGTTAAATGAAAGCAGCGTTAACTGGAAAGATTTTAAATAGTAAAATAAATGTGAAACAAGAAAAGAGCAGCCCATAAACGGCCATTTCTTTTCTTGTTTTTTTACGTAAAAGGTTAACGGTGTGCAACATATTTATTCGCCTTCGTATGCCCCCTGAGAAAGTCAAGTTCAACGTCTGTAAGAGGCTGACTGCGTACGGCACGAATATTTTCTTTTAGCTGCTCTAGAGAGCTGGCACCAACAATAACAGAAGCGACAGCAGGATGAGCGAGATTGTATTGTAGCGCTATTTCATTGAATGGGCGATCAAAGGGTGCCTTTAATGCTGGAAGCAGCTCGGCAAGTTCAGAATAGGAATAATCCAAATAGCCATTTTCTTTTACAGATGGTGAAGCCTTTGCCAGCATTTTCTCACTTAACATTCCCTTTGCCAGTGAGCCGCGGCAAACGACGCTTATTTGCTGTTGTTGCAGAAGTGGTAGAGCTTCTTCTTCAGGTCTTCTATCTAAAAGGCTGTATTGCATCATGACAGAAACCATCTTAGACTTTGCCGCATATTCACGAATGACATTTGGACGAATGGATGAAATTCCGTAATAACGGATGATTCCTTCCTTTTTTAGCTCATCAAAAGCCTCAATCGTTTCATCGATTGGATCATCAATGGTCCCGCCATGAAGCTGGTACAAATCAATATAGTCGGTATTGAGCCTTCTCAGACTAGCTTTAACAGCTTCCTTTATGTATGCCTTGGATGGATCCCAGCTCCAGTTATCCTTTGCTTCATTCCAACGGTTGCCTGCCTTTGTCGCAATAATCACCTTGTCACGGACAGATTTGAGTGCGGAGCCGATGATTTGTTCATTTTCTCCAAAATCATATAAATCCGCACTATCAAAGTAGTTAATTCCTTCTTCAACAGCTGTTTTTAGAATCGATTCAGCTGTCTTTTTATCATGGCCTAATGACATGCAGCCTAGCCCAAGTGTTGTAACGAATAAATCGGATTGACCTAATTGTCTTTTTTGCAAAGTGAACACCTCCTTTTCCTTTATATCATATTTTTTCCCATCAAATAGAGTATGATAAAATATATGTGCTATTAAATTTGAAATAGAACAGGGGTTATTTTATGAGTCTCCTAGAAGAAAAAACATTATCAACAGAAAAAATCTTCTCTGGGAAGGTCATCCAACTTCAGGTAGATGAGGTACTGCTTCCGAATGGGAAGAAAGCAAAAAGAGAATTAATTAAACATCCCGGGGCAGTCGCGATTATTGCGATTACAGATGAGAATCGAATGGTGATGGTTGAACAATTCCGAAAAGCCTTGGAAAAGACGATCATTGAAATTCCAGCCGGAAAGCTGGAAAAAGGAGAAGAGCCTTCAGCTTGTGCGAAGCGAGAATTGGAAGAGGAAACCGGCTATGATTGTGAGAGCATAGAATTATTAAATTCATTCTATACTTCTCCCGGATTTGCCGATGAAATTGTTCATGTATATGTTGCAAAAGGCTTAAAGAAGAAGGAAAATGCTGCTGGGCTTGATGAAGATGAGTTTGTCAATCTAATCGAATTGACTCTTAATGAAGCACAGCAAGCCATTGAGGAAAAACAAATTTGCGATGCCAAAACGGTATTTGCTGTCCAATACCTGCTGCTGCAAGAGGTGTTGAAAAACTAGATGAACCATTATTATACAGATCTTCATATTCACATTGGTCGGACAAGAAGCGGCAGAGCGGTGAAAATTACAGGAGCGAAAAGCTTAACCTTCTCCAATATTATTGCGCATGCTAGAGATGAAAAAGGTCTCAATATGATTGGAATTATTGACTGTCATTCTCCAGAAGTCATTTTGGAAATGGAGGAGCATATGGATACCGGAGAACTAATAGAGTTATCCGGCGGAGGTCTTTCATATGGGGGCTTAACGATTATTCCGGGCTCTGAACTTGAAATTTATGATGAAAGCTGTCATGGTCCGATTCATGTTCTCTGCTTTTTTCCTAGTATGATGAGCTTAAAATATTTCTCCAATTGGCTTAAAAATCATTTAAAAAATATTCACCTTAGTTCACAGCGAATTTATGCAAGTGGAAAAGAGCTGCAAAAGAAAGTAAAGGAATTGGGCGGATTATTTATTCCGGCACATGTGTTCACGCCCTTTAAAAGCCTTTATGGAAAAGGAGTGGAGAGGTCCTTAGCGGAGGTGTTTGATCCGGAAGCAATTGATGCAATTGAGCTTGGGTTAAGCTCGGATACTTATATGGCAGATGGAATTAAAGAGCTTCATTCCTATACCTTTATCTCGAACTCTGATGCCCATTCACTGGGTAAAATAGCTCGTGAGTATCAAACGGTTGCGATGAATGCTCCGACGTTTCAGGAATTAGAAAAGGCATTAGCTAACAAGGGGGAAAGAGGGATTATAGCCAACTATGGATTAGACCCACTGCTTGGTAAATACCATCAAACAGCCTGTGAAAAATGCCAGCATCGCTTCGATCCGAATGAGGGGAAATGTCAAAACTGCGGTCATCATAAGTATGTAAAAGGGGTAGCGGATCGAATTGCCGAGCTTTCCACGCCGACCGAGAATCCACCCGTGCGTCCGCCGTATATTCATCAAATTCCGCTTGAGTTTATACCGGGACTTGGACCAAAAATGAAAGAAAAGCTTTTAGACCACTTTGGTACAGAGATGGCCATTTTACATGAAGTTTCCTATGAACATTTGGAGCAGGTTGTCCCGACTCTTATGGCTGAAAGAATTATGGCAGCGCGAACAGGAGCATTGCAGCTTGCCGCTGGCGGGGCTGGAAAGTATGGAAAGGTTATGTAATTGAATGTGTGGTCAATCTAGTAAATTTCACTAGAATCATCGTCATAGATTGAATCCTCCTGCATACAATGTAGTAATAGATTGGCAGGAGGAAGCAGATAATGAAGAAAAAAATGTACCATAACGTTATTGTCACACATTTACGCGAGCATTCCTCAATTTATCTCTTTGTGATTGTGCTATTTTTAATGGGAGTTATTTTTGGTGCTATCGTTGTCAATAGCTTAAGCTTTGGCCAAAAGGAAGATTTGTTTTATTATTTAACACAATTTTTTGGACAGGTTTCAAATGGGAAAATAGCCACATCACATGATTTATTTCTGCAAAGCTTTCTGCATAACAGTAAATATATCGGTTTGATAGGACTCTTAGGAATATCGATTATCGGTCTTCCTATCATATTGATTCTATTGTTTATAAAAGGGATGGTCGTCGGCTTTACGGTGGGTTTTCTCGTGAGTCAAATGGGCTGGAATGGCTTTCTGCTATCCTTCGTTTCTGTGCTTCCACAGAATTTTCTCATTATCCCTGTTTTTATTGTCACGGCAACGGTGGCCGTGACCATCTCGTTGAAAATGATAAAAAGACAATTTATGAAAAAAATAAGTGAACCAATTCTACCGATGCTGGGAAAATATCTCATTTTGTTCGTTGCAGCTGGCTTGCTGCTTGCTATTGCAGCAGGAATTGAAGCCTATTTATCGCCCTCATTAATGAAGGCGGTTATCGATTCAGTATCTTAAAAATAACAATTTATAGTGAGTGTTATATTATAATAATTTTCAATTGCAGATTGTAATGATTTTAGTTTGACTAAAGGTTCTCATCTGCTATAATGAGAATGAACGTGGCGAGGAGGGACCTTCGAAATGGAAACTAGAATAGAAAGAATTAAGAAGCAGTTACACTCATCTAGCTATAAATTAACACCACAGCGTGAAGCAACCGTTTGTGTTTTATTAGAGCACGAAGAAGACCACTTAAGTGCTGAAGATGTTTACCTCCTAGTAAAAGAAAAATCGCCTGAGATTGGTTTAGCAACGGTTTATCGTACGTTAGAGCTGTTAACTGAATTGAAAATTGTCGATAAAATTAACTTTGGCGATGGTGTATCTCGTTACGATCTTCGTACAGAGGGAGCAGCGCACTTTCATCATCATCTTGTCTGTATTGAATGCGGCTCTGTTGATGAAATTCAGCAGGATTTATTAGATGATGTCGAGCAATTAGTTGAACGTGATTGGAAATTTAAAATAAAAGACCACCGTCTTACGTTTCATGGAATTTGCTATCGTTGTCAGGAAAAAAAACAATCGAAACCTAAATAATAAGGAAGCCTTTTCTATTTTAAGTAATAGAAGAGGTTTTTATTTTTAGGGGCTCGATAACTGTTTGTTTAAAATCATCCAAAGTTACTCTAAATTACTTAAATTAAGCAAGTAAATATGTTACACTTCATCTACAAAGGTGAGGTGTTTTTATTATGTTCACAATTAGAGAAGCGGCGGAAATGTTAGGAGTGGCAACATCTACGTTAAGAAGGTGGGAAAACGAAGGAAAAATTAAGTCCGTTCGTACAACAGGCAACCACCGTCGGTATACTGTTGAAGAATTATCTAAAATAAAAAAAGTGAAGCCATTAAATGAAAAAATAACCGTAGGTTATTGTCGCGTTTCTTCTTCTGATCAAAGAGAAGATTTGAAACGTCAGGTAGAACTGGTGAGTATGTATTGTACGGCAAAGGGGTACGGTTTCGAAATAATAGAAGATCTGGGAAGTGGATTAAACTATAACAAAAAAGGTTTAACAAAATTAATTAAAATGATTCAATCGAATCAAGTGGAACGTGTGGTTATAAATTATCGAGATCGGTTGATTCGATTTGGTATGGAATTAATCGAACAAATTTGCGAGTTTCACGATGTGAAAATAGAAGTCATTAATCAAACAGAAGACAAAACATATGAACAAGAAATGGTAGAAGATATATTATCCATTTTAACCGTATTTAGTAGTCGGTTATATGGAAGTAGAAGCCATAAGTCAAAAAAATTAAAACAAATGGTGGAAGAAGTTATAAAAGAATAAAATTATTCAAACTTACTTATTCTTACTTGAAATATCACCTGAATAATCTTATAATTAGGTTATTTATCAAAGAAAGGAGGGAGAAAACTTGAGTATAACGTTCAATCGTAAGGTGGAAATTATTTTTCCAAAAGAAACCACTTATGCCTTAGACGGTCAAAGTAAAATATGTAATTGGCTGTATAATCAATTAATTCAAGCTGCCCAAAATGATTATGAGAATGGTTCCCCTTTAAAGTTGTTAGAAGGAAGAAATTTAAGAAATTACGCTACAACATTGAAAAAAATCCATCCATTCCTTCGGACCGTTCATTCTTCCCCGTTAAAAAACACGGCCTTGCGCTTAAAAGATGCCTATGACCGTTTTTTTAAAAAGCAAAATGGATATCCAAAGTTCCGTAGTTGGAAGGAGAAGTGGTTTTCTTTATACTTTGATGAGCCAAACAAAGGGTTTAAATTACTCGATTCTAAAACGATTAGGATTTCATTTGGGAAAGATACNTATAAATTATCGAGATCGGTTGATTCGATTTGGTATGGAATTAATCGAACAAATTTGCGAGTTTCACGATGTGAAAATAGAAGTCATTAATCAAACAGAAGACAAAACATATGAACAAGAAATGGTAGAAGATCTATTATCCATTTTAACGGTATTTAGTAGTCGGTTATATGGAAGTAGAAGCCATAAGTCAAAAAAATTAAAACAAATGGTGGAAGAAGTTATAAAAGAATAAAATTATTCAAACTTACTTATTCNTCGTTCTAAAAATATGAAAAGAAGTATGTTGAATCAAACACATATTGGTGAATTCCGTAAAATATTACAGTGGGTTGCTTCTAAACGTGGGAAACAATATAAAATGGTAAACGAAAGAAATACAACCAAAGAATGTTGTGTTTGTGGTCATAAAGAAAAGAAAGAACCGGAGGTTCGTTTGTTTATTTGTCTTTCTTGTGGACATACCATTGTTCGTGACTTAAATAGTGCCATTAATATGGCTAAAAAGATACAAATATTGTCTGGCTCGGACTGGGTGAAAAAGTGGAAGCTCGCTTGTATCACCTATGCGGTAAGGTATGATTTGTTCGCAAATCATGAGAAACCGATTGCATCCGTTAGAAATAGCGGTGCAAATAAATTGAATCCTATGGCTTGACCAAGGGAGCAAGGTTTACTGGAAAACTTGCCTCTAAGTAGTATTTAAGTAAGTTTAGGTAAATTTTGTAGAGCGGTAGATTTGGAAACATTACTTGAAATATGTATAAATCCTGTCCAAGATGGCATATGTATTAATAGGTATATATGCTATTGTTGGAGGAAGAGTATGAGAACATGGTTTAAAATGCTGTTGAGAACATTGAAGGTATTTGTGTTGTTTACAGGATGCACAATTCTTTTTTATTATGCTATTATGTGGTTAAATGAGGAATACGCAGACTATCATCGCTACGATGAGCCAAAGGGTTCTGCTATAAAGGTAACAACGGTAGAAGATAACTATAATTCGAATTGGTTTGATCGGATAATATTGTTTTATTTAAATGGGGAGTAATGTATAAATGGAAGACCAAATTAGGGATTTTACCCATTTTTTAATTGTTGAAAAAGGTCTGGCGCAAAATACGATTGTTTCATATGAACGGGATTTAAAGAGCTACATGCAATATCAAAAAGCGGTAGAGCAGCTTAACAGCTTTAATGATGTGCAAAGGATTCATATTGTCCATTTTCTGGGGCATTTGAAGGAGCAGGGGAAATCATCAAGAACATTGGCTCGACATGTTGCGTCAATAAGAGCCTTTCACCAATTTTTACTTCGGGAAAAGGTCAGTGACCATGATCCTTCTGTACATATTGAAACACCACAATTAGAGCGGTCACTTCCAAAGGTTTTGAGTCTCCAGGAGGTAGAAACACTACTCGATTCACCAGATGTCAGCAATCACTATGGCGTAAGAGATAAAGCGATGCTCGAATTATTGTATGCAACAGGGATCCGTGTCAGTGAATTAATTGGATTAAAGCTAGAAGATGTCCATTTAACGATGGGATTTGTGCGTTGCATTGGGAAAGGGAATAAGGAGAGAATTATTCCCATTGGCAAAAATGCTGTTATGGCACTTGAACGATATTTGGAAAATGGCAGACTCCATTTTATCTCAAAGAAACGGCAGGATGACGCATTATTTTTGAATCATCACGGTAAACAGCTAACAAGGCAGGGCTTTTGGAAGATATTAAAAAAAATTGTTCGTGAAGCAGGCATAGAGAAAGAATTGACACCACATACGTTAAGGCATTCATTTGCTACCCACCTATTGGAGAATGGTGCAGATATACGTGCTGTTCAGGAAATGCTCGGTCATGCTGATATATCGACAACGCAAATTTATACACATGTAACGAAAACAAGATTAAAGGATGTTTATAGTCAGTTTCATCCACGTGCTTAATAGACTGAGAGATTCTTGGAATGATTAGAAAGCTACCAGCAGAAATGGTAGCTTTTTCTTATCCTACAACGGTGTTAAGGTTACATCTGGAGAAATGGAATCCTAGTAGGTATACAAGCGAAAAATCTGACAGATATTAGAAAAGGTAAAATACCGTATACGGAGGTAAGAAAATGACGACGGCTTCATTTCATTATAAGCGAATTTTTTTAATTGTGATGGACTCAGTGGGAATTGGTGAGGCACCGGATGCAGTGCAATTTGGTGATAAAGGCTCCCATACATTAGGACATATTGCTGAAAAAATGAATGGCTTAAATATGCCTAATTTAGAAAAGCTCGGTCTCGGGTCTATTGAAGAAATAAAAGGGGTTAAAAAAGTAGAAGCTCCACTTGCCTGCTATACAAAAATGAAGGAAGCATCGCGCGGAAAAGATACAATGACTGGACACTGGGAAATAATGGGTCTCCATATTGAAACTCCTTTTCGCGTTTTTCCGGATGGCTTTCCCGCAGAATTGATTGCTGAATTAGAGGAGAAGACTGGAAGAAAAATAATTGGAAACAAACCTGCAAGTGGAACCGAGATACTTGTTGAGCTTGGTGAAGAGCATATGAAGACAGGCGCTTTAATTGTTTATACATCTGCAGACTCTGTGCTGCAAATTGCAGCCCATGAAGAAATTGTGCCATTAGAGGAGCTCTACCAAATCTGCAAAATAGCACGTGAACTGACTCTCGATGAAAAATATATGGTCGGACGTATCATTGCACGGCCGTTTGTTGGGAAACCTGGAGAGTTTAAAAGAACGGCAAACCGCCACGACTATGCCCTAAAGCCATTTGGCAGAACGGTGATGAATGAATTAAAGGATGCAGATCTTGACGTGATTGCAATTGGAAAGATCAATGATATCTACGATGGTGAAGGTGTGACCAAGCATTTCCGCACCGTTTCAAACATGGATGGTATGGATAAACTGCTAGACTCGTTTCAAATCGATTTTACCGGCTTAAGCTTCGTTAATCTTGTGGATTTTGATGCTCTTTATGGACATCGCCGTGATCCAATTGGCTATGGAAAAGCACTCGAGGAATTTGATCTCCGCCTCCCGGAAGTCTTTGGGCATATGCGTGAGGACGATCTACTTATCATTACAGCGGATCATGGCAATGACCCTACCCATCCTGGAACCGATCATACCCGTGAATATGTTCCGCTGCTTGTTTACAATAAAAACATGACCGCTGGAAAAGAACTGCCATTACGAAATACCTTTGCAGATATCGGGGCTAGCATAGCAGAAAACTTTGCTGTCCAAATGCCTTCATTTGGAAGCAGCTTTTTACAAGATTTAATAAAATAAGAGGCGAACAGAACACAAAGGACTTCTATTTCCTTTGTGTTTTTTTATGCCGCGAATGACAAAATTATTTTTCCACTATTTTACTCAGTTTGTATAAATTTGTCTTTTATGGAAAAAATGAAATCTATAGAAAGAATGGAGGGTTTTGTGATGAAACGACTTGTTTCTATTTTGCTCGCAATGATGATGTTCACAGCAATTGCCATTCCGTTTGCTTCTGCGGAAGAAAATGGTGTTCAATTAGCAGAAAATGTAAAGTCAGCTATCTTAATAGAACGTGATACAGGCAAGGTACTATATGAGAAAAATAGCAATGAGCAACTGCCGCCCGCAAGTATGACGAAGATAATGACGATGCTATTAATTATGGAGGCGTTAGATGAAGGGAAGCTTACCCTGAACGAGAAAGTTCGTGCGAGTGAATATGCCGCATCCATGGGTGGTTCGCAAATCTTTTTAGAACCTGGTGAAGAAATGACAGTGAAAGAAATGTTAGAGGGGATTGCGATTGGCTCAGGCAATGATGCATCTGTTGCGATGGCTGAACGTATTGCTGGTTCGGAAGATGGCTTCGTTGAAATGATGAATCAAAAGGCAAAAGAGCTTGGGTTAAAAAATACGAAGTTTAAAAACACGACAGGACTGCCGGTCGATGATCATTTTAGTACTGCCTATGATATGGCATTAATGGCGAAAGAATTGCTTAAGTATGAAGATATCACAAAATTCACCGGTACCTATGAAGCATATTTACGAGAAAATACAGATAAAAAATTCTGGCTTGTGAATACCAATAAGCTAGTTCGCTTTTATCCTGGTGTTGACGGGCTGAAAACAGGCTTTACAAGAGAAGCGATGTATTGTTTAACAGCTACCGCTGAGAAGGACGGAATGCGGGTTATTGCTGTTGTATTTGGTGCGCCTTCTTCAAAGGAGCGAAATGCCCAAGTAACCAAAATGCTAGATTATGCTTTTAATCAATATAAAACACATCCAATTTTCGAAAGAAATCATGTCATGGGCGCAGCCAAGGTTAGTAAGGGACAAAAAAAGAAGGTAGAGATGGTTACAAGTGAGTCAATTTCTTTATTAACGAAAAAAGGTGAAACGATTGAGGATGTGAAGCAAAAGGTAAGCTTGAAACAGGATTTAAAGGCGCCGATTAAAAAAGGTGACCAGATTGGAACGCTGACGATTAAGAAAAACGGCGATACCTTGGTCAAAAGTCCTTTGCTCGCTAAAGAAGATATAAATGAGGCAAGTTGGTGGGGGTTATTCAAGCGCTCTCTAGGGATTTTTACGAAAAGTGAGTAGAATTCAGATTTTGAAGCTGCCAAATGTAACGGCACCACTTTGTCGAAAAGATAAAGGATACTATTTTTATTAGCGAATATTCACTAGTTTTGTTTTGGTGAAGGAAATATACAAGGATATAGCGAATTGACTCACTAGAAAAGAGCACATGAATAAGGAGGATAACTAGTGAGTCTGAACATTGATTTGGAAATAAAGCAAGACGTCTTATGTATTCGATTATCCGGTGAGCTTGATCACCACTCTGCGGATGAACTTCGTAAACGAGCAGTGAACGCAATAGAAGAATATGCTATCCGCCACATTATTTTGAACTTAGAGGAATTATCCTTTATGGATAGTTCGGGCATTGGTGTCATACTGGGACGTTATAAACAAATCAAACAGCTGCATGGCGAGATGGTCGTATGCGCAATCTCCCCGTCTGTTCAAAGATTATTTGAGATGTCAGGCTTATTTAAAATTATTCGTCTTGAGCCTACGGAAGAAAATGCTTTGCAAAGATTGGGGGTTGCCTAAATATGAAAAATAGGATGCAGCTTCAATTTAGTGCGCTGAGCCAGAATGAATCATTTGCCCGCGTCACAGTCGCATCGTTTATTGCGCAATTGGATCCGACCATAGATGAATTAACAGAAATTAAAACAGTTGTGTCTGAAGCGGTTACAAATGCTATTATTCATGGCTATGAAAGTGATCCAAATGGAATCGTCTATATTTCTGTCTCCATTGAAGACGGATATGTGGAGTTAAGTATCAAAGATGAAGGCATCGGAATACCTGATGTAGAAGAGGCTCGTCAGCCCCTTTATACAACAAAGCCTGAATTAGAAAGGTCTGGAATGGGGTTTACGATTATGGAAAATTTTATGGACGACATCGAAGTGAAATCGCAGCCAGGTAAAGGTACCGAGATTCGACTAAGGAAGCATTTATCAACAAGCAAAATGCTGTGTAATTAAGGAGTCTTGCCTATGGATGTGGAGGTTAAATCAGATAAGAACCAACCTTATTTAAAAGACCATGAAGTCAAAGAATTGATTAAACAAAGTCAGGATGGAGATCAAAGTGCCAGAGATTTAATTGTACAAAAAAATATGCGGCTAGTTTGGTCTGTTGTTCAGCGCTTTTTAAATCGAGGCTATGAACCAGATGATCTCTTTCAAATTGGTTGTATTGGTTTATTAAAATCTGTAGATAAATTTGATCTTTCTTATGATGTAAAGTTTTCAACCTATGCCGTCCCGATGATTATCGGGGAAATTCAACGTTTTATTCGTGATGACGGGACTGTTAAGGTAAGTCGTTCATTGAAGGAAATGGGGAATAAAATTCGAAAGGCAAAGGATGAATTATCCAAATCACTTGGCCGAGTACCAACGGTAAATGAGATATCTGAATATCTGTCAATTCCAGCAGAGGATATTATCATGGCCCAGGAAGCAAGCCGGACACCATCATCGATTCATGAAACTGTTTATGAAAATGATGGGGATCCGATTACGCTACTTGACCAGATTGATGATGGTAATGAAGGAAAATGGTTTGACAAGATTGCACTTAAGGAAGCGATTCGAGAGCTGGAGGATCGTGAACGATTGATTGTTTATTTACGATACTACAAAGATCAGACACAATCAGAGGTTGCTGTAAGACTTGGAATTTCTCAGGTGCAAGTTTCTAGACTCGAAAAGAAAATATTACAGCAAATGAAAGACCGTATGGATCTGTAGATCTATACGGTCTTTTTCTATTCTGCTTAAAGGAGAGGATGTTTGCCACAAAGATATCCATTTATTGGAGTTCATGAGGAGGAACTTGTAAGAAATACTAATGAGTAAAGGAAATTGCTGTGTAGGATGTGAGTGAGTTGGAAAAAACGGTTTATATTCGGCTGCGTAACCGTGTATTGGTTCGACCTAATGAGAAGGTGTATTTGAAGGATATCACGCAAATCATTGCCGAAGATGTGCTGCAAAAGCAGTTAAATCAACTCCTTATTTACAGCATATCTGCTAAAGACCGAAATATTATCATTATTGATGTCATGCAGGTCATTGCCGAAATTGCCAAATTTAATTCATCTATAGAAGTTCAAGTATTAGGACCATCACAAACGATTGTGGAGGTGGTTTATAAGAAAAAGAAAGTATCGCCATTCCTATTTGTCTTAACCTGGTTTTTATTATTTTTTGGTTCCATGCTGACGATTATGAATTTTCATGAGGATGTTAGTATGCAGCATGTTCACCAAAAGCTTTATAAAATGATTACTGGACAAGACATTGAAAAGCCGTTGCTATTTCAAATTCCTTATTCAATCGGATTAGGTCTTGGGATGATTATTTTTTTTAATCATGTCTTTAAAAAGCGACTTAACGAGGAACCTAGCCCCCTTGAGGTTGAAATGTTTAACTACCAACAGGATCTCGATCAATATGTCATTATGCATGAAAATAAGGAGAGTATGAAGAAGCTCGATGATCATTAAACTGCTGTTTATTATTTTTCTCGGCTTTGCAGGGGGATTATCAGTTGGAGCGGGATATGTCGCGTTTTTAACAGTGCTTGGAATTATACCAAGACTTACACAATTAACCAAAACGATGAAATTAATTCAAATGTATGAATGGAGTGTTGTGATTGGCGCCGTTACAGGAGCCGTTGCTATTTTACAAAACCCTCATTTTCACATCTCTCCTTATACATTAATTATTTTTGGTCTTGCCGGTGGTATCTTTGTGGGAATGATGGCAGGAGCCTTAACAGAGGTACTTAATGTCTGGCCGATTTTGGCCAAAAGAATCGGTGTCGACGATAAAATCGCCATATTATTGATGGCGCTTGTGTTTGGAAAAATAGTGGGTTCATTATTTCATTGGATCTATTTTGTGGATCAATAGCATCGACACACTTTTAATCGAAAGGACATCAAAATATGGAGAGTGCAAAACGACGCGTCATATTAATTACAGATGGAGATAAATATGCTCGTAAGTCACTTGAAATTGTAGCAAAGGAAATTGGCGGCCGATGTCTTTCTATTTCGAATGGTAATCCATCCGTGTTAGATGGTTCAGTCATAGTCAAGCAAATTAAAAAAGCTGCCTATGATCCTGTACTTGTGATGTTTGATGACAGTGGTTTTATAGGTGAAGGGGCAGGGGAAAGGGCATTGAAATATGTTGCTGACCACGATGATATTGAAGTAATAGGAGTCATCGCAGTTGCTTCGAATCCAAGGCATGAAGAGTGGACAAAAGTGGATATATGCATTGATCGTGATGGTGAGATAACCGCTAATGGAGTTGACAAATATGGAATACAGGAGTTGGAAGTGGGGAGACTTTACGGTGATACAGTTTATTGCCTTGATGAATTAAAGGTGCCTATCATTGTTGGGATTGGTGATATTGGAAAAATGGCAGGTAAGGACCATTATGAAAAAGGTTCTCCAATTACTCGAAAGGCGGTAGAGCTTATTTTGGAAAGGAGTGGTTATGATGGGAACTCAGAAAAAGGAGAAAAAACCGATTCCTGAATCAGTGCTGGAAATTGAAGCATATATGAAGGAACGTGTAGGGCTAGGGACAAGCTTTGACCTTGGAGTTAGAAAGCTAAAGATATTACGAAAAGATGTTCATTTTTATTATGTAAATGGTTTGTGTGATACCAATTTTATTATTGAAATCACCGAGCAGTTGATAAAAATTAATGATGATGAGAAGCTTTCAGCAAATCTATTTACTATTGTTGAAAATCGTATTGTACATCAATCCGTATCCCCCATTAATACCATGGATGAATTAGTTGATCAGGTTCTTTCTGGGTTAATAGTGGTAGTCGTTGAGGGTGCAGGTAAAGGGCTAACCGTTGATGTTCGAGGATATCCTGGGCGTTCACCGCAAGAGCCTGATACGGAAAAGGTGGTCCGCGGATCGCGCGATGGTTTTGTTGAAAATATTATTGTGAATACAGCCCTTACAAGAAGAAGGATTCGGGATGAACGGTTACGTTTTGAAATTATGCGAATTGGGGAAAGAGGAAAAACAGATATTGCCCTAGGCTATATTGATGGTGTTGCAGATCCAACCCTCATTGAGGTGATTAAGAAGGAAATTCAAGCCATTAAGGTTGATGGATTAACGATGGCAGATAAAACAGTTGAAGAGTTTATATTAAAGCAGGGATATAACCCGTATCCGCTTGTCCGTTATACAGAGCGGGCAGATGTAGCCGCAACACATTTACTGGAAGGACATGTGATTATTTATGTAGATACATCACCAAGTGTCATTATTACACCTACCACAGTCTTCTATCATATGCAGCACGCTGAGGAATATCGTCAATCTCCTGGTGTCGGTACTTTTGTCCGCTGGGTAAGGTTTATTGGCATTGCTGCTTCACTTTTTTTATTACCATTATGGTTTCTATTAGTGTTAGAGCCGCATCATTTGCCAAAGCCATTAGATTTTATCGGTCCCAATGAGTCCGCGAATATTCCAATCGTTGTCCAAATCTTTTTGGCCGATATCGGAATTGAATTCCTGCGTATGGCAGCTATACATACACCAACACCATTATCCACTGCAATGGGTTTGGTTGCCGCCGTTTTAATTGGACAAATTGCCATTGATGTTGGCTTATTTGTCCCAGAAGTTATCTTATACATAGCCGTGGTAGCGATGGGGAATTTTGCAACGCCAAGCTATGAACTGAGTATTGCTAATAAGCTTGTCAGGCTGTTTCTACTTATATTAGTTGCCGTTTTCCATACTCCCGGTTTGGTTATCGGGGTCACGCTGTATATTATCCTACTGGCGAGAATTCGCTCCTTTAACACCCCCTATTTGTGGCCTGTATTGCCTTTTCATCCAAAGGCCTTTATGCAAATATTGGTTCGCCGATCAATACCTGGTTCACAAATCAGACCAAGAATTATCCATACACGAAACCGAATTAGACAGCCGCGCCAGTAAACAGAAGCAACAGCTTCTGTTTACTGCTGTTTAACTTTATTCAGCAGAAGTCCTCCACTTCTACAAGTGGGGGATGAATGCAAATGGATCTTCGATGCAGTGGGGGTTCAAACCCCGGCTGAATGAAGTTAAGCCTCCGGCGAGTCATGCGATTTTTTAAAGGTAGTTTATCGAGCGAGTTCGATAAAAATCCGGACGCAAATTCGACGGGCGAATTTGATATAAAGAATGACTAGGAAAAGGGGTAAGTTATTAGATTATTTAACATATTGCGATTTAAACTATGTTATGTTAAAGTATTTTCTAAAATAGAGGAATAAATAGGAACGCTAATCGATACAGCAAGTTATAGGAACGAGGGACGGTTATGTATTATTATGGAACCACCGCAGTAAACGATAAAGGACATTTAGAAATAGGCGGCGTTGATACAGTTGAATTAGTGAAGGAATTTGGAACACCAGTTTATGTGTATGATGTGGCCTTAATTAGACAAAGAGCGAGAAGCTTTAGGGAAGCATTTATTAGTAATGGAATCAACGCACAGGTATCATTTGCAAGTAAGGCTTTCTCAACGGTAGCGATGGTTCAATTAGCCGAAGCAGAAGGACTGTCATTAGATGTGGTATCCGGAGGAGAATTGTATACAGCAGTTGCTGCTGATTTTCCAATGGAGCGTGTGCATTTCCATGGCAATAATAAAAGCAGAGAAGAGCTGGAAATGGCCTTACACTATAAAATAGGCTATATTGTCGTGGATAATTTTTACGAATTAGATGTGCTTGAAGAATTATGCGCTGAAAAAAAGCAACAGATGGATGTTGTATTAAGAATTACCCCTGGGATTGAAGCGCATACTCATGATTATATATTAACAGGGCAGGAAGATTCGAAGTTTGGGTTCGGTCTTCATAATGGACAAACAGAGGAAGCTCTAAACAAAGTACTAAAATCTCCATGGCTGGTGGCAGCTGGAATCCACTGCCATATTGGGTCGCAAATTTTTGAAACAACTGGCTTTACACTTGCAGTGCAAAAAATCTTTGAAAAGCTAAACGATTGGAAAGCTCAATTTTCCTTTGAACCAGCAATCTTAAATCTTGGCGGTGGCTTCGGTATCCGCTATACAGACGAAGATGATCCAAAGCCTGCTGCTGACTATGTTATTGAAATTATTGCCGAAGTGAAAAAGCAGGCTCAAAAATATGAGCTGAAAGTGCCAGAAATAGGCATTGAGCCTGGTCGATCATTGGTAGGAGATGCCGGAATCACCTTATATAAAATAGGCTCAAAAAAAGAAGTTCCGAATGTGCGTAAATATTTGGCGGTAGACGGCGGTATGACCGATAATATTAGACCCGCACTCTATCAAGCGAAATATGAGGCAGTGCTGGCAAATAAGCCACTTGAAAAGCCGACAGATGTCGTGTCAATTGCAGGGAAGTGCTGTGAATCAGGTGATATGCTGATTTGGGATCTTCCATTACCGGAAACAGACAAACAAGATATACTAGCAGTATTTTGTACAGGTGCCTATGGTTACTCCATGGCCAATAATTACAACCGTATACCGAGACCACCAGTTGTTTTCGTAGAGAATGGAAAAGCGACATTAGTTGTAAAAAGAGAAACATACGAGGATTTAGTGAGACTCGATTTATCGTTAAATGAAAAAATAAAAGCTAAGCATCTGTAGGATGCTTAGCTTTTATTTTATTTAGAGAAAAGAGCCTTTATGGCATCAATAATATTGATAAAAAATTGTTTTATACTTTCTAGAAAGCCTTGGCCTTCTTCACTTTCAAGATATTTAGTAAGCTTCTCTTTGGCAACGGTTAATTGATCACCAACCTGATTCCAGTCAATATTTAATTCCTTTAACTTGTTAAAAAGATCAAGCAGGCTTTGAAATTGTGCATCTGTTAAGGTAATACCTAACTCCTTGGCAGCATTTTCAATGATGGTCCGTATATCTGCTTCTGTTTTTGGTGGATTTGCCGCCATCTTCTCTTTAATTTTTGTTATTAGGGCTGTTGCGTTTTCAGTCCCAATCTCATCACCTAATTCTGCTGATTTAACCATTTCTTCATTTGCAGCCTGTTTGACCTCTTCAGGAATGGCTTTGTCAGCAGACACTTCATATGCTTTAATAATACCGGTTAACGCAGCGGTACCGGATACCTCAAATGGGGCAGTAATATAGATTTTAGCATCCTTTACTCCTGCCGTAATGAGGGCATTAATATACATTTCATCCGTGACCCAATTAATATTATTGGATTCAACCTCTAGACCTGAATTTTTTTCAGCGATTGTGATCGCTGAGGAGGAGATGGCTCTTGTTCCAATAAGTGATTTTGAGACATAATTGCCTAAATACTGATGCTCTTCGGCATTTGATACGGTAATGATTTGTGCATCATCAGGTGCATTC
Organism: Bacillus tuaregi; assembly: GCF_900104575.1. Taxonomy (NCBI): domain Bacteria; kingdom Bacillati; phylum Bacillota; class Bacilli; order Caryophanales; family Bacillaceae; genus Bacillus; species Bacillus tuaregi. Next base: position 3,075,048 of record NZ_LT629731.1, on the reverse strand, counting down.
ATTTCGGAGAGCAGCATATTTTTCTGTTCCTCTGATAGATTTTCTCCAAGCGTGATAATCATATCGCCTACGGCAACATCAGCCCAACCGCGGAAAGGAAACATAAATAGAAATAAAAATAGTAGAATCGTAACCTTAAAGTTTTTCATTATATCTTCTCCTTGTTATAATCAGGGTTATCATTGAATAGACGAGAAATCGAGTATTATTGTTACATTTTCAAATAGGAATAAAATTGTCTATCATTAGGATAACCATTTTACATCGATGCAACACAATCATACGAAACTTTTCGTTGAAAAGGAAGCTGTCAGTACAAATCACTGTTAAAGGGGGGATTTTTTAGACAGAAATGGTTGCATAGACAGGTTCATTTTAATGGAAACGACATATTTATAGTACGATTAGTGATTGAAAGATGCAGTTAAATTATGTATGATATTATAGTAAAAATAATTAGGCTTTGAATCGTACTGGAGAAGTAGTTTAAAAATCTTTTGAAATGGTAAAACTAGATTTAATGTTTTATTAATGAGGGATTAATGATGCTAATTCGTTATAAAAAGACGTTTGAAAAAATTGCTATGGGCTTATTGTCTTTTATGCCAAATGAAAAAGACTTAAAAAAACTGCAGCAAACAATTAAGCAATATGAATCGGATGAGAATTGGCGCTTATTTTTATGGAAGGAAGAGGAAGATATTATCGGTCTCTTGGGTGGAATTTGGATTGATGATTCGACAATCATCATCCATCATATCTCGGTTAACCCATCGCATCGTAGGCAGGGGATTGGAAAGAATATGGTGAAGGCTTTAAAGGATTTGTATCCAGACAAGAACATAACGGCAAATGAAGAAACGAATGATTTTTTTAATAAATGTGATTAAATAGAAGGTAGTGGCTTTAGCTCACTGCCTTCTATTTGTTTTTTTCTGAATGGCTCTATTTCGCTCCTCCAATACAGCTGAGCGATCTCTCTTCTTATGACGGTGTATGATGTCGTGATTGGATAAATCACTGTCCATCATCCAGGTCATCTGCAATTCGTTGCTTCGTGCTTTGCATCGCTCTAATAATACCCTTGAATGGATAGGAAGGTTCATGCTTTGATAATTTTGACCTTTTATGATTCTATCTCTCTGTCTCGTTATTTGTTCAACGAGCAATGGCTGATTAAGTCCTAATTTTTCGATGAGGTCTTTATGTGCCGTAATGATCTCTAGTGACTTTTGCAGCGTTCGAAGCGCACCGTTATAATTCCCCCGTCTGTGATGATAGTTGGAAACTGCCAACTGGATTAATCCTACCCAAACAGAAGACTTGTTTCGGCTGTCCACCCTCTTCCAATAATCCTCTAGTATCTCATGGCATTCAAAATAGTCGCGATCCCCGTGAAAATGCACTAAATAATCGATATATTCGAATGGATATGTCATCTTCTTGTCTCCCTCCTGAGATAAAGTGTAACACAGGTTTAAACTATCAGTTTAGTGTTTTTTCTTGCGAATGTTTCATACGGATTGTTTAAATTACTATTGGATTCATACTATCTATCCTCTATACTAATTAATAGTTTAGCGCAAGCCCGGAAAGTCTCTTTGAAAGATTTGCTATGACAACCTATGATGAAACAACATTAATGAAAAGTATTGGTGGAATATATGCAATATAATGTAAAAATAGATGCATTTGAAGGACCGTTGGATTTACTTCTGCATCTAATTAATCACCTTGAAATTGATATATATGATATACCAGTTGCGGAAATTACCGAGCAATATTTAATTTATATTCATACGATGAAAGAATTACAGCTAGATGTAGCGAGTGAATTTTTAGTGATGGCAGCAACCTTATTAGAGATTAAAAGTAAAATGCTCCTACCGAACCACAGTCATTCTGGCTTAGATGATGAATTAGCCGTTGAAATGGAGGAGGATCCTCGTGAAGAATTGGTACAGCGTCTAATTGAATATCGTAAGTATAAGGAAGTAGCAGATGACTTAAAATCATTAGAGCAGGAGAGGGGCTTAATGTTTACGAAGCCTCCCAGTGATTTATCAGCATACAGTAAGGTACTTGAAACCGAAAATAAACCTGATATAAATGTATCCTTATATGACATGCTTGGCGCGCTGCAAAAGCTTTTACGACGAAAACGACTGCAAAAACCCTTGCTGACGAAAATAACCCGCCAGGAGATACCGATTGAACAAAGGATGAAAGAAATCATCAAGGAAATAAAAAACGCTAAAGGTAGAACAAGGTTTGATGATTTATTTTCGATTCGAAATAGAGAACATATCGTGGTGACTTTTTTAGCAATATTAGAGTTAATGAAGCAAAATGAAATTATTGTCGAGCAAGAGAACAACTTTGCTGATATTTTTGTTATGCAGCGAAAAGGAGCAGATTATCATGGAGTTAGTTAATTGGAAAGGAATCGTTGAAAGCTTGTTGTTTGCTGCAGGTGATGAAGGGCTTACCTTAAAACATCTATCTCAAGTTCTTGAAATAGATGAAACCTTAGCCGAGCAGGTGTTAGAGGAATTAATGGCCGAATACACTGAAAATATTAATCGAGGCATCACCCTTGTTCAGCTTGCTGGAACCTATCAACTAGCCACGAAAAAGGAGCATGCCATCTATTTGAAAAAATTGGTCGAGTCTCCCCATACTACGGCATTGTCACAGGCTGCGCTTGAAACCTTAGCGATTATTGCCTATAAACAGCCAATTACAAGAATGGAAATCGAAGATATTCGCGGTGTGAAAACAGAAAGACCCTTGCAAACGTTGATTGCTAAGGCCCTGATTAAAGAGATTGGGAGAGCAGAAGGAGCTGGAAGAGCTTATTTATACGGAACCACGAAGGAATTTCTTGATTATTTCGGCTTGAAAAGTATTGAAGAACTTCCACCTCTCCCTGAAAAGGTTGAAGAAAATGTCCAAGAGGAAGCGGACCTGTTCTTTGAGCGCTTTGATACGAAAATTTGATGCTTGATTTATCTAACCCTTTTGTAAGAAATATGATAAAATATAATCAATATTGATTATTTTCTAATTGTTATTTTTACATAAAATATCTTTCAAGTACTGAGAGATGGGGAGGAGTGGTTACTTGCTCATCAAAGGCTGTAGTGGTTATGAATTGCAAAAGGAGAAGCCTAATACCTCGGAGGACTTCTTCAATCGAAGTGAATTAATCATCGAAGAAAACGGAAGGGAACGTGTATTTCGAGTTCTCTATCTACGTTACTTTGAAGAAAATCTACAAGAATTCACACCATTTGAACAAAATCCAATCTTTAGTGTAGGGACTAGAGAGGTTGAGTTAAAGGATATCGTTGCCTTAGCATGCTTAATAAAGCAACCTGAATTCCGGAATCGGAAGCGGGTCTATATCAAGGAGGCTGCTGAATTTTCCAATTGCTTTAAGGATGTAGACATAGAAAAACTGAAGCGTGTCTTTCAGGAGTTGGAGCAAAATACATCAAGCGTTTTATAGTCTCAGGTGGATGATATCGGATATAAAACAGTAAGGAAAACCATTTTAGGATGGTTTTCTTTTTTTTTCATAATGCCCCATTTGTTTTCATAGGATAGTCACGGAGCAGATTGAAGGGAATGGGGGATGGCTGTGGGTCACTTCAATGACTACATCAAAAATGTCATGAAATGGAATGTTGAGTTAAAACAATACTTAGAATCCGAACAAGTAGAACAAGAAGCTGAAATCTGGAGTCGATTAGATACATTTGCTGAAATTATGGAGGATATCTCACAAAGAGAGCTTAGTGAAGGGGAATTGGCCAAAATTCAGAATGAAGTCGATGAGCTACATTCTGAAATGGAGCAATATTTTATCAGTCGACAGGAGCTTGGGATGGTTTATATGAATGAACCATATGTAGAAATGGGCAATCATAGCTTACCGTCGCTTCCCTATGCATACGATGCCCTTCAACCTTATATATCTGAAGAAATAATGAAATTACACCATACAAAGCATCATCAATCATATGTTGAGGGCTTAAATAAGGCGGAAAAGAAATTGGCACAAGCGCGTAAGGACAGAGACTTTTCCCTAGTTAAGCATTGGTCAAGGGAACTGGCTTTCCATGGGTCCGGACACTATCTGCATACTATTTTTTGGCACAATATGAGTCCAAAGGGAGGTGGGAAACCTAAGGGTGCCCTACTAAAGGAAATGGAGAAGTACTTTGGGAGCTTCGATCAATTTAAGCAGCATTTCAGCGAGGCAGCAAAGCAAGTGGAAGGAGTAGGCTGGGCGATTCTTGTCTGGTCTCCAAGGGCCCGGCGCTTAGAAATCCTGCAATCGGAAAGACATATGCTACTAACCCAGTGGGATACCATCCCGCTTCTAGTATTAGATGTTTGGGAGCATGCTTATTATTTACAATATAAAAACAATAGAGCTAATTATGTTGACAATTGGTGGAATATAGTAAGCTGGAAAAATGTTGAGGAACGCTTCGCAAAAGCCAGTCAATTAAAATGGAAACCTTTCTAGACTGAGACTCAAATGAGCAAAAAAGAGTTCACAATATGGCAATCATATTGCGAGCTCTTTTTTGTCATATAACGGGACTGGCATTGCATAGACTTGTACTAACGATTAAGGAGAAGAGGGATTGTGGAATGAAATTAATAAAAATCGTACTCATTATGATCCTTGTCACCTCAACTATCTCACTGTACTTTCCCTTTAAAACAGCCGCTTCTGCATACGCCAGTGCTAGTAGTGCTGTTTTGATGGAGCAACAGTCAGGTAGGGTTTTATATGAAAAAAATGCTCATCAGGTTCGAAGAATCGCAAGTATTACAAAGATCATGACAGCCATTTTAGCCATTGAATCTGGAAAATTAAATGATACGGTCACCGTTAGTGAAAAAGCTGTTCGGGCAGAGGGGTCTTCTATTTATTTGAAACCGGGTGAGAAAATAAAGCTTGAGGATCTTGTCTACGGTTTAATGCTGCGGTCAGGAAACGATTCGGCAGTCGCTATTGCTGAACACGTTGGCGGAAGTCTTGACGGTTTTGTTTATTTAATGAATCAAAAGGCAGCTGAAATTGGGATGGAAAACACTCATTTTGCTAATCCACATGGGCTGGATGACCATGAGAATCACTATTCTACTGCCTATGATATGGCGCTGCTAACGAAATATGCGATGACCAATGGTACATATAAAAAGATTGCTGGAACTAAAGTTCATCGTGCTCCAAATCCAACTGAAAGCTGGGACAGGGTGTGGAAGAACAAAAATCGTTTGCTTACCGAATTATATGAATATACTACAGGAGGTAAAACAGGCTACACAAAACGAGCAAAAAGAACGTTAGTCACGACAGCCTCAAAAGAAGGACTTGATTTAATTGCTGTCACATTAAATGGACCAGATGACTGGAATGATCACATTAATATGTATGAATATGGATTTAAGCAATATGAGCTTGTAAAGGTCATGAAGGAAGGGGAAATTAAAGACATAAATGATCCGTTTTATAAAAAAAAGCTGTATGTAAAGCGTGATATTTTCTTTCCGGTAACAGAAGCTGAAGAGGAACTCTTCAGGGTTGAATATAAGCTTCAGAAGCCTAAAAAGGCGTGGCGCGATAAGGAAATGGTACCAGATGTGGTTGGGAAAGCGATCGTTTATTTTGATAATAAACCAATTGAAGAAGTTCACCTATATTATAAACAGTCAAAAAAGAAAGAGAAGCAATCCTTCTATGATTCTGTCCGCGAATTATTCCTCATTCAATTAGGTGTGAAATCGGATGGTTAATATTATTTGGATTCTGTTAACGCTAATAGGAATAGTCTTTGCCATGATAAATGGAACCATGGAAGAAGTGAACGAGGCGGTTTTTAAGGGTGCATCTGAAGCTGTAACACTTTGTATCGGCTTAATCAGTGTATTGGTTTTCTGGTTAGGTATTATGCGAATCGCTGAGGAAGCAGGCTTATTGGAAAAGCTCTCTCTGCTATTTCGTCCAATCGTAAACAAAATATTTCCTGAGGTGCCTAAGGACCATCCTGCTATGGGCTATATTTTATCGAATATGATGGCTAATTTATTTGGGCTTGGTAATGCTGCCACACCGCTTGGGATTAAAGCAATGGAAGAATTAAAGGAGCTAAATGGAGGCAAAAATGAAGCGAGCCGGTCGATGGTCACTTTTTTGGCAGTCAATACGTCCAGTATCACGTTAATTCCGACAACGGTTATTGCCATAAGAATGAATTATAATGCCGCTTCTCCCACCGATATTGTCGGTCCAACTTTACTGGCTACTTTTTGCTCGGCTGTTGGAGCCATTTTAATTGATCGCTGGTTTTATTACCGAAGAACCCGAAAGCGAAAAGGATGATGGAAGATGGAATTTGTATCGATAATATCCTTGTGGTTTATTCCCATTTTAATCGGCTTTATTCTTCTCTATGGAACATTTAAACGAGTACCAACCTATGAAAGCTTTGTTGAGGGTGGGAAAGAGGGAATTAAAATTGCCTTTTCAATCATTCCTTTTTTAGTTGGAATGCTTGTTGCGATCTCTATCTTTCGCGCTTCAGGAGCTCTCGAATATTTTATGAACCTAGTACGCCCGTTTCTGGAAGCCATTGGTGTGCCTGCTGAAATAGCTCCACTAGCGATTATTCGTCCGATTTCTGGCAATGCAGCACTTGGGATGACAAGTGACCTTATAGCTGCACATGGACCGGATTCTTTTATTGGCAGATTGGCGGCGGTATTGCAGGGGAGCACTGATACGACTTTTTATGTCCTGACTGTCTATTTTGGGGCAGTTGGCATAAAAAAAATGGGCGATGCCTTAAAGGTTGGACTTCTAGCGGACTTAGTTGGAATTATTGCCGCAATAGTAGTGGTTGTTCTAGTCTTTTAAAGCATCACGAATATGCGATGTTTAGTTGGCAAAATTGAAAAAGCACTGACACTCATTATTGATGGATGAATGTCAGTGTTTTTTTTGTGTTAAAAAATGTCGATTTGTCTGTACTAATTATCACTTTTATTTTGAAAAAATAATATATTATGGCATAATTCAAGATGAACGATTTGATAAACTAAGAAAGTTATTAATAGAGGTGACTAGATGGAAAGACTGCAAAAAGTAATTGCCCATGCTGGTTTTGCATCGAGAAGAAAAGCAGAAGAAATGATTCTCGAGGGTAAGGTAAAGGTAAATGGTAAAGTTGTGAAGGAACTTGGGGTGAAGGTATCCTCATCAGATAGAATAGAAGTTGAGGGGATACCGGTGGAAAAGGAGGAGCCGGTTTATTTTCTTTTTTATAAACCACGCGGAGTTATTTCGAGTGTCCAGGATGAAAAGGGGAGAAAAGCAGTTACAGATTATTTTCCTGAGATTAAGCAGCGGATTTATCCGGTAGGCAGGCTTGATTATGATACATCAGGTTTATTATTGCTAACGAATGATGGGGAATTTGCCAATCTTCTCATGCATCCAAGAAACGAAATAGAAAAAGAGTATATTGCAAAAATTAAAGGGATTCCTTCAAGAGAACAACTTAGAAGCTTAGAAAAAGGAATCGTGTTAGAGGATGGGAAAACAGCACCTGCACGGACAAAAATGCTATCACTTGATAAAAGAAAAGGCACTTCAATCGTTCAATTGACCATTCATGAGGGGCGTAACAGACAGGTGCGTAGAATGTTTGAGGCAATAGGCTGTCAGGTAATGAAGCTTCGACGCGAAAGATACGCATTTTTAACATTGCATGGACTCAAGGCTGGAGAGGCCAGAGAGCTAACGGCGCATGAAGTAAAGCAGCTTCGAGTGATGGCGGAAAATTCATAGAAGTGTCACAAATTGATGAAGTATAAAAACAACATGGGGATGTTGAAAATGGTATAATAATGTCAAACTACGCAATTTTCTGATATTATACTAGTAAAGCGTTAAGTGTGTGGGTTAAAAACACTTTCTGGGGAGGGGAGAAACACATGAAAAAACGGCGCTTATGGATGAGAACGATTATTCTATCCTTACTGGTTATAGCCGTCGGTTATGCATTATATGCGAACGCAACTAAAGATAAAATACAGAAGGTTGAAATTGGCGAAAAGGCTCCTGATTTTGAATTAGTGGATCTTAATGGGGATAAGCATCGTTTGTCAGAATATGAAGGAAAGGGCGTGTTCTTGAACTTCTGGGGTACCTTCTGCAAGCCTTGTGAGGAGGAGTTTCCATATATTGACCATCAGTATCAGCAATTTAAAAACCAAGGGGTAGAGGTATTAGCTGTAAACGTTGGGGAAACAGAATTTGCCGTCAATCAATTTATGCAGCGTCATCAATTATCTTTTCCTGCTGTCATTGATAAAACAGGAGATGTTCAAACTGCCTATGGAATAAATCCATTACCGATTACGTTTTTAATCGATAAGGACGGGACTGTAGTGAAATCCCACACAGGACAACTGACTGAAGAAATGGTACAGGATTTTATGGAACAAATACAACCTTGAACATGGGGAGTTTAAAAATATGAATGAGGTAAAATGTGATTGCGGGCACGTCAATCCGCATGGAACCTTGCTGTGCGAGGCGTGCGGAAAAATATTGGATATATCAGAGACAGACAAACAGTTATTAGACATGAGGTATGAGGGCAGTGCACGCCGCTCTCAGACCTATAATAAAACGATCGTTGATAAAATATGGAACTTTTTCTCCTCTGTTAAAGTGGGAGTTTGGTTGATTGTTATTACTTTGGTAGCTTCAGCGCTTGGGACGCTTTTCCCGCAGGAAATGTATATTCCGCCTACATTACCGGCTGCTGAATATTATAAGGACCAATACGGTTGGATCGGACAACTTTATTATGAACTAGGTTTCCATAATTTATACAGCTCTTGGTGGTATTTATTATTAATTGCTTCCATTGGTGTTTCACTTGTCATTTGCTCACTGGACCGTGTTGTCCCGTTATACAGAGCATTGAAAACGCAAAACGTGACAAGGCATGAAGGTTTTTTAAAGCGTCAACGCTTATTTGGCATTTCAAAGACAGAGTCATCTGAGGATGCGCTCAAGAGAGTGAAAGAAAAATTACAAGCGAAACGTTATCGTATTCGAGAGGAAAATGGAAATATTCTCGCTGAAAAAGGACGGTTCTCAAGGTGGGGTCCATACGTCAACCACATTGGACTGATAATCTTCTTAATTGGCGGAATGTTGCGATTCGTTCCCGGGATGTATGTGGATAAGGTTCTTTGGTTACGTGAAGGGGAGACAAAGGTCATTCCAGAGACAAAGGGCGAGTATTATTTGAAAAATGACCAATTTGTACTTGAAGTGTATGATGCCCAAAAGGATGGAGAGGTCTTTGATGCTGCTCTAGAACAAAATGGAATGGTCCCTAAAAATTATCAATCCAATGTAACTCTTTATAAAAAGGAAGGTAATTCCATTCCAGGAGTTACACCTGAGCTTGAAAAGGTAAAGGATTATGAAATTCGTGTCAATCAGCCTTTGAAATTTGAGAAATTTGCTGTTTACCAATCTGAGTATAAGTTAAATCAACTCGATAAAATGACCTTTGCACTCACAAATAAAACCACAAATGAAGAGTACGGGACCATGACGGTTGATTTATTTCATCCAGAAGAGAAATATGTTCTTTCTGATCAATATTATGTTGAAATGCTAAGCTATTTTCCGGATTTTCAATTTAATAAAGGTGGAGAACCATCCACAAAGTCGAGTGTTCCTAATAATCCCGGCTTTATTTTTAAAATGTATACACCCGAAACTCCTGATGGGGAAGTCAGCTTTGTAGCCATTCGTCAAAATATTGAACCATATGGTGATAATCAAAATAAAATGACCTTCAAGGGTGTCGAAACAAAAAATGTCACAGGCTTAACCATTAGAAAGGATTTAACGCTTTGGATACTTGCTCTGGGCGGTGCCATTTTTATGCTAGGTGTAATCCAAGGTTCGTATTGGAATCATCGTCGAATCTGGCTGCGTAAAGTTAATGGAGAGCTGTGGGTTGCTGGCCATACAAATAAAAACTGGTATGGACTTAAGAAGGAAATCTCAGCAGTACTAGAGGGTACTGGTATTTCAGAGCCTGTTGATCAACTAGATGAAGAAAAGAACGGATAAGGGGGAAATAGGTTGGTTAACCTAAGTAGTAATTTATTATATACAGCTTTCGTTCTCTATTTAGTTGCTCTTGTTTTTTTTGGAGGGGCGATTAGGGATAAGAGAAATCGACAAGGGAATAGTAGCTTAAATCTTTGGGCAAAGATCGGGATTACCATCACAATAATTGGATTTGCAGCACAGGTTGGGTATTTTATCATACGCTGGATTGCGTCTGGACATGCGCCGGTTAGTAATTTGTTTGAGTTTACAACTTTTTTTGGTATGGCACTCATTGGTGCTTTTATCGTAATCTTTTTCATTTACAAAACTCCATTACTCGGCCTATTCACATTACCAATTGGAATTTTAGTCATTGCTTATGCAAGTATGTTTAATAGAAATATTACTCCTCTCATCCCATCACTGCAGAGTGACTGGCTTCATATTCACGTTATTACTGCTGCATTGGGAGAAGCTATTTTAGCCATTAGCTTTGCCGCAGGGTTAATCTACCTTGTAAAACATATTGACCAGACGAAAAAAAGTAAAGGTACATTTTGGCTCGAAATCGTAATGTTTGGACTCATATGTACAATTGGTTTTATTACAGTGACAACCGCTTTTTCACTTAGTGATTATAAGGCAAGCTTTAATTGGGTTGATAAAGGCGGTGCTGAGGCAGAGGTTGAATATACAATGCCGGCATTAGTCGGACCACATGAAGGAGAACTGGTGACAAAAGGGAAATTTGAACCATTTCTTTCTATGCCAGCCATTATCGATGCGAAGAAGCTTAATACAGTGATATGGTCGCTAACAGCTGGATTAGTACTTTATGGACTTATCCGATTGTTCGCAAGGAAACGGATTGGTGAGCTGTTAAAGCCGCTTGTCAAAAATATTAATTCAGATCTTGTGGATGAAATTAGCTATCGTTCTGTTTTAATTGGTTTTCCTGTTTTTACTTTAGGTGCTTTAATCTTTGCGATGATTTGGGCGCAAATTGCTTGGACTCGCTTTTGGGGCTGGGATCCAAAAGAGGTGTGGGCCTTAATTACATGGCTCTTTTATGCAGCGTTTTTACATTTGCGTCTATCAAAAGGCTGGCATGGTGAGAAATCAGCATGGTTAGCCGTAATCGGATTTGTCATTATCATGTTTAATCTAGTTGCTGTCAATCTTGTCATTGTAGGTTTACACTCATATGCAGGATAATAAAGAATAATCGTTTAGCCTCACTTTTTAAAGTGCAGGCTTTTTTAAAAAGAAATATTTTCCTGAAAGCACATGAAATCATAGAAAAAACCCGTTTCTTTAGGTACAATATACTTGCTAGGAGGGTATTCTTTTGGATAAAAATGTGAAAATATTAGTTGTTGATGATGAAGAAAGAATCAGACGTTTATTAAAAATGTATCTAGAAAGGGAAAATTATGTCATTGAAGAGGCTGAGGATGGAAACGAAGCCTTGTCAAAGGCATTGGCAAATGATTATGATGTCATCCTGCTGGATTTAATGATGCCGGGTAAGGATGGTATTGAAGTTTGCCGTGAGTTGCGTGAGAAAAAAGGCACGCCTGTTATTATGTTGACAGCTAAAGGCGAAGAAGTAAACAGAGTCCAAGGGTTTGAAGTTGGCACAGATGACTATATCGTGAAACCATTCAGTCCGCGTGAGGTTGTCTTACGGGTGAAAGCATTGTTAAGACGTTCTGTAAAAACAAACTATATTCAAACGGAACCTGTTACAAAAGATATCATTGTTTTCCAGCACTTAACCATTGATAATGATGCCCATCGAGTGATTGCAAATGGTCAAGAGGTTAGCTTGACTCCTAAAGAATATGAGCTGCTCTTTTTCCTTGCAAAATCACCTGATAAAGTATTCGACCGTGAACAATTATTAAAAGAAGTATGGCATTATGAGTTTTTTGGTGATTTGCGTACGGTTGACACGCATGTAAAACGCTTACGTGAGAAATTAAACAAGGTTTCAGAGCAGGCAGCCAAAATGATTATTACTGTCTGGGGTGTAGGGTATAAATTTGAGGTTATAAATGAATGATGTTTTGGCGTAGTGTCGTTGTCAAGCTTTGGTTTACTATTCTTTTACTTGTTTCATTTATATTATTTATCGTTTCCATTATGATTATGGAATTTCTGCAAAATTATTCTTCTTCACAAAATGAGCAAAATCTAGTGGAGAATGCGGAGAAAATTGCGGAAATTGTCGAAAATTACGAACTTCAAACGGCCTTGGATATTTCCTGGGAATTAATAAATGATGTAACCAACGCTACGATTGTCCTGAGTCCTGAGGAACATTATTCTTCACCAGAAAAAGCTAATACGGTAAAAATTCCGGTTAATTACTTTTTTGATGATAAAGAATTAATGCAGGTAATGGAGGAAAAGGAAACCAAAAGCATCGTAACATCTTTTTCAAATCGCTATAAGAAGTCAATGGATAATCAACTCGTTATTATTGGGGTTCCTTTAAACATTCGAGATGGTCAAAATGGTGCTGTTTATATTTATCAGTCGGTTGAAGTAGGGGAAGAAACAGCAAGAGAAACGACGAAATTTATTTTACTTGCTGCAGGAGTAGCCATTATATTAACGACATTTTTCGCTTTCTTTCTGTCTACAAGAATTAATGCACCGTTAAGAAAAATGAAACAGGCTGCTTTTGAAGTAGCGCGGGGTAAGTTTGATACTAAAGTCCCGATATTAACTCGTGATGAAATTGGGGAATTAGCCACAGCCTTTAACCAAATGGGAAGGCAGCTGAAATTTAATCTTAATGCTTTAAGTCAGGAAAAAGAGCTTCTGTCCAGTATATTAAGTGGGATGGTTGATGGTGTTATCACGTTTAATCGTGATGGTACGATATTAATGACGAATCCTCCAGCCGAGTTATTTTTACAAAGCTGGTATTATGAAAAGAAAAGTCAGGAAAATAGTTCTGCTGCTGTGCCATCAAAGGTTATGGAATTATTTGATTTAGCTGTAAGTACTGAGAAAGAACAAATTGGAGAAATCACTCTGCAGGGACGATATTGGGTGATGATTGTCAGCCCACTGTACAGTCATAAGAATATTCGTGGGGCTGTTACCGTTGTAAGAGATATGACGGAAGAAAGAACCTTGGATAAAATGAGGAGTGACTTTATTGCCAATGTATCCCATGAACTGAGGACACCTATTGCGATGATGCAGGGCTACAGCGAAGCGATTGTTGATGATATTGCTGAATCTCATGAAGAGAAAAGAGAGATGGCTAAGATTATTTATGATGAATCATTGCGCATGGGCAGGCTTGTAAATGAATTGCTAGATTTGGCAAGAATGGAATCAGGGTATTTCAATCTTATGCTTGATCAAGTAGAAATTGGTCCTTTCTTGGATAAAATCAAAAGAAAGTTTCAAGGGCCCGCAAAAGAAAGGGATATTTCTTTGTTATTTGACCAAGAAACTGAGGTGGAATTCTTTGAATTTGACTCGGATCGGGTTGAACAGGTATTAACGAACCTTATCGATAATGCGATTCGTCATACACCTGAAGGAGGAGAAGTTTCGATTATTGAACGCAGTGATGAAAGAGGGCTCTATATTGAAGTAAAGGATAATGGAGCTGGAATCCCTGAGGAAGATCTTCCCTTTGTATTTGAACGCTTTTATAAAGCCGATAAAGCAAGAACACGGGGCAGATCGGGCACGGGGCTGGGTTTGGCAATTGCGAAAAATATTATTGAAGCCCATCATGGTCATATTACAGTACAAAGTATTCTCGGGAAGGGGACATCTTTTTCCTTTTATATCCCAAGAAATGCGAAAAAAAGCTAATAATTTGCCGATTGTTCTTGATTCACACGAAACAAAACATGGGGGAAGGATTTTATCCTTCCTTTTTTATTTTTTATAAATAATGCGTTTTTTCGTATAAAAGAGACTATTATTCCGTATTCTAATAGATGTGTTTTTTGCAGCTGCTCTCTATTAATTTGCTCTAATGTACCGTTAACCGTAAATAAAGGAGTGACCCCTATACGTAGTTCTAAATCATACTAGGTATACATAGTTTGAAAAGAGGTACTAGATCAAGGAGGAAAAGAATTGCGAGAATACATAAAACGTTTTTTGATTGCTGGAATAATGGCGCTTTGTGTAAGTTTATTATTTTTGGGCATAAAACACGCAGAAGCTGCCAGCAACATAAACGAGATGACAACAGATTGGATGTGGCCCTCCGATGGAGTCATTACCGATTCTTTCGGTACTAGACAGGGACAGCACATGGGGATTGATATAGCATCATCCCCAGGAACCTCCATTCATGCTGTAGAAGCTGGAGTAGTCTCTAAGTCTTATTATTCAGATACATATGGACATGTTGTGTTTATCAAGCATGATAAAAGCTTCGAGACCGTTTATGCTCATTTACAGGAAAGAAATGTTCATGAGGGGGCAAGAGTTCAGAGAGGAGAGGTCATTGGTAAAATGGGGAGCACAGGTGATTCATCCGGTGTCCATCTTCATTTTGAAGTACATCAATCTCATTGGACAGTTGATAAGAAAAATGCAGTTAATCCAATGCTGGCATTAGGCGAGGTAAAAATTGGACAAGCTGTTGCTGCACTGCAAAAGGATCAGCAGGCTATTGAAACGGCCGGTAGATTTATGGCTAATAACCATAATACTTATGTTGTGAAAAAGGGTGATACATTATATTCGATTGCCAAAAAAGTAAAGATGAGTGTCACTGAATTGAAAATGAAAAATGGCTTGAAGGATGACCTGATTACGCCTCAACAAAGGTTAATGGTTGATTAAGCTAAAAAAGAACAATAGGACAAGCTGTCCCTTTGTTCTTTTTTTACTGTTTTTGCAGGATATTCACGAACTTTTGTCGAAAAAGTGGCAGAGAAGAAAGTTTTATGTCTAGATTATAGGCTGATATATTCACAACGAGGTTTTCTTTCAGTATAATTATCGTGTAAAACAAAAACAAAATATGATCTATCTTCGGGGCAGGGTGAAATTCCCGACCGACGGTGATGAGTGAAATACTCTAAGCCCGTGAGCTTGATTTGATTAAGCAGGATTTGGTGCGATTCCAAAGCCGACAGTACAGTCTGGATGGGAGAAGATGGAGGTTTAGCAGCATTCAAAAAAATAATTCTAACTGAATGCTTATTAAGCATACCTTCTAATGAATTCTCCCTCAAGTTTCCATACTTGAGGTTTTTTAATGGAATTTTATTGGAGTGTTGTGAAGCTGAACCTACTTCTTTGGAGATGATGGATCCAAAAGAAGGAGAGAGAAAAATGAGTAAAGGGCAAAACAAAGTAAAAGCATTAGTTACAATTGCTATGTTAAGCAGCATAGCGTACGTCTTAATGTTGGTGAATTTTCCAATTCCACCATTCCCAAACTTTTTAAAAATTGACTTTAGTGATCTTCCTGCATTAATTGGGGCCTTGATATTTGGACCAATGGCAGGTATCATAATTGAACTCTTAAAAAATGTACTTGATTATTTTATGACAGGTAGTGAAACCGGTGTTCCAGTAGGGCACTTTGCAAACTTCGTTTCAGGACTACTTTTTATTCTGCCAACCTATTATATTTATAATAAAATGAAAACGAAAAAGGGTATGACGATTGCCTTAATCGTCAGTTCATTAATTATGTCAACGATTATGAGTGTTCTGAATTACTATGTATTAATACCAGCGTACACATTTTTCCTTAACTGGCCGGCCATGGGTGCAACGGAAATGCGTCAATATATTGTTGCTGGAATACTTCCGTTTAACCTCATAAAAGGTTTGGCAATGTCAATCGTATTTATGCTCCTATTCACAAAGATGGGAACCTGGCTGAAAAAACAAGCTTCCTACAACGAGTATAAGGTGAGAAAAGTAGTATAAAATAAAAAGCACCTGATAGGTGCTTTTATTCATTGATTCACATAATCCAGTATTAAATAGCTATCAAAAAAGCTCCCTGCTATGAGGGAGCTTATTATTTCATGAAATTATTCGAATTTAGTTGCGTCTCCATCGAATGGCTCTTCAGCAATTTTAATTGAATCTGTAGGACAGCCGTCAAAAGCATCCATCATATCATCAATTAATACATCAGGAATTTCAACAACTCCTTGGTTGTCATCAAGTGTTACAAATGCAATACCTTCATCATCATAATCATAAATGTCTGGTGCAGCTGCGCCACATGCTCCACATGCGATACATGTTTCCTTGTCTACGATAGTATATTTTGCCATTAATAAAACCTCCCAAAAAATATAAGCTTTTATTGTTATCGTCTTAACGAAAAACTTTAACGATAAACTCTTTTTCTATTCCCTATTGTAAAGCTGTATGAAAAACTTTTCAATAGAAAAAATATTGAGAATACCATTTAAGCTTTTTATTATGAAATTCATGGAACATATATTATAATAACTAGTTCCACTGTTTCATGATATGATAAAATCAGACAGTTTTCAGTGATTCTGGTAACAAATTATCTAAATTTGACAGAAAAAGATATGGTATGGTGATGAAATGAAGCTGACCTTTAACCAATTAATGATTCTTTACTGTTTACATAAATTACAGGGTGAACGGACGATTTATTCAATCTATCATTTATTACAGGGGAAAAAATCCTCCCAAACTATTCAGGATGCCCATTTGTTTCATTTAGCACCATTATTTCAAACAGAAACGAATATAAGTAGGCAGCAATTAGAAACGATGGTTACAGAGTTATCTAATGAACAGCTGATTATCGAAAAAGCTGCCCAGCATTATGCTGTTACGGAAAAAGGAGTAAAGCAACTGGAAAAGGGACTAGCCGAAACGCCGATTCCAAAACATGTGAATGGATGGAAACATCAACGAACATCGCTTGTTTTTTGGGAAAGATTATCTCTTGCTGTTCAGGTTATTTCAAATTTAAAGAAACGTGAGTCCAAATATCTTCCGGTACAAAGAAAAACAGAAACCTTGTTATGGATAAGACAATTTCTTGCACATAACAGATTGAGCAGAGACTCACTTGGAAAGCAAATATATCAAGAATTGGTTAGCTGTTTAGAAAGTGACCCCTCGCTTAATCCTGATTATCTTGTCATAAGACTGACTGGATATCGGTCCATTGGCTACACGGAAGTTCAGGCGGCACAGAATTTTCAAATGGAACAAGCCTATTATCATTACCATTTTTTAAGTATTCTCCATTATATGATCGGACATATTGAGACAAATCCGGCACATTTCCCAATTTTATCTTTTTTTATAGAAAAACCGCAAAAACATAATTTAACCAACTCAACGGAAAAAACCTATACGTTATTAAAGCAAGGACATTCCGTTACAGATATTATGACCATTCGAGGCTTAAAAAAAAGCACAATTGAAGATCATCTTGTTGAGTTAGCGTTAAATGTAGAAAACTTTACGATTGATGCTTATGTTTCCGCTGAAAAGCAAAACTTAATCAAGCAGGCAGCCAAAAAGCTACAGACAAAGCAGCTTAAGCAGATTCGCAGCATGGTGGGGCAGGCTGGTTATTTCGAAATAAGACTCGTATTAGCAAAGTATGGTGAAGAACTATGACGCTGGAAAAGTATTTGACAAAATATTTTCGATATTCTTCCTTCCGGGCAGGGCAGAAGGAAGTGATTACTACTGTTCTTGATGGTTATCATACGATGGCCATGCTTCCGACTGGTACAGGAAAATCACTTTGTTATCAGCTTCCAGGCTATCTGCTTCCTGGCCATGTATTAGTTGTTTCTCCGTTATTATCATTAATGCAGGATCAAGTAGAGCAAATGAAGATGAATGGTGAAAAAAGCGTGGTGGCAATCAACTCCTTTCTTACCGGAATGGAGAGAAAAAGGGTTTTAAGTCAGTTAGAACAGTATAAATTTATTTTTATTTCCCCTGAGACATTAGCTAATGAGCGTATTATGGAGCTCTTTCAGCGCATAAATATTTCTTTATTTGTCATTGACGAGGCTCATTGTATTTCTCAGTGGGGATATGATTTTCGACCTGATTATCTGAAGCTTGGTATAGTACGTAAAAAATTAGGACGTCCCCTGACCCTAGCCCTAACAGCAACAGCAACTAAAAAGGTAATAATAGATATCATTAATATATTAGAGCTTGAACATTGTAAAAAAGTGATTTCTTCTGTTGACAGACCAAACATCGCCTTG
Organism: Bacillus tuaregi; assembly: GCF_900104575.1. Classification (NCBI taxonomy): domain Bacteria; kingdom Bacillati; phylum Bacillota; class Bacilli; order Caryophanales; family Bacillaceae; genus Bacillus; species Bacillus tuaregi. The sequence goes on along the minus strand of NZ_LT629731.1, from coordinate 3,056,643 downwards.
ACCGTTCAACAAACTGAAAGTCAACAGGAAAAATGGGAACTTCTTTATGGTCATATTGCTAAATTTGCTGCTCCGGGAATCGTTTATTTTTCAAGTAAAAAGATGGCGGAGCAGGCGGTTGAATTCTTGCAAAGTAAGGGGGTTCAGCGGGTAATGGCTTATCATGGCGGAATGGATCAGGAATCAAGAATATTAATTCAGCAGCAATTTCTGCACAATCAGCTTGATATTATATGTGCGACAAGTGCTTTTGGCATGGGAATTAATAAAGAGAATATTCGGTTTGTCATTCATTTTCATATGCCGCAGCAAATGGAGTCGTATCTTCAAGAAATAGGACGGGCAGGAAGAGATGGCCTACCGAGTATAGCCGTCCTATTATATTCAACAGGAGATGAGCAGTTAGCATATCAGCTCGCAGAGTCAGAAATACCATCCTCAGAGCAGCTTGATTGGCTTGCTGATATGTTGGAGGTATCAAAGGAAATTTCCTATTATCAGCTGCCGTTTCAAGAGCAGCTTCAAAGGATGGGAGGATTTACCGAAATACAATGGCGAATGCTGTGTGATTACTTGTTGCAACTTGATGTGCCTGGTGATGTGAAGCAAATTTGTCATCAGTATAAAAAAGAGCTTGATAAAAGAAGACAATTAAAAAGGGAAAAAATTGCTTCTATGACTGGATGGACTCTTTCGAAAAGCTGCCGAAGAGAAAGAATTCTTGAATATTTTGGAGAGAGAGCGGCTGGAAATAAGCCGGAAAACTGCTGTGATATTTGTGGATTGAAATGGCGTCAATTTCATGAATTACCGGTTATGACCAATAATTATGACGAATTTAGTTGGAAACAGCGATTAGCTGATATATTATTAAATTAATAGAATGGACTATGTTAGACTGTATTCGTTAATAAAATGGATTAACTTGATTTGTATAAGCGAGCTGAAATGATGAAAAACAAACGTAATCTTATTCAAGAGGTAACAGACAAGCAATTACTACTTTCCTTGTATTTTACGCAAATTTTACTATTCCTGTGTTCATTTATTTTCGGTATATTTTTATTTGATAGCTTTACTGAATTTTTTCAGTTATTTAGATGGAAAGATACTGAGATTTTGCTTGTTGGAGGAACAGCAGGACTTGCTGTGTTTTTCCTTGATTTACTATTAATGAAGCTTTTAACTGAGGAATATTATGATGATGGCGGGTTAAACAAACGAATTTTCCAGGGAAGGTCAATATATCAGATAGCTTTCATTGCTGTAATGGTATCCATTAGCGAGGAAATATTATTTCGAGGAGTGATTCAGACTCATTTTGGCTTAATTGTGTCAAGTCTAGTCTTTGCAGTCATTCACTACCGTTATCTATTTAATTGGTTTTTATTATTAAACGTCACACTATTAAGCTTTTTCATCGGTTTTATTTACTTACTAACAGAAAATTTACTTGTCACTATTTTTATGCACTTTTTAATTGATTTTTTACTAGGGTGTTTTATTAACTATACATACGGGAAAAGCAACACAACAGAATAGGAAGGGAAATTAGATGAATAAAGAGGATCCATACAGAGATCAAGTAGAAAGACGGCGACAAAAAATAAAACCGGCAGATTTTCCAGAAGGCCAGGTCGTTGATCGTGAGGAACTGCCGCCAAGAAGCCGAGTGCATCAACAAAAAAGGAAAAAAAATAAATGGAAGCTTAAATATCCAGTCATTCGCTTATTGGTACTTTTCTTCATTTTGCTCCCGATTACAATCTTTAGCATTTATTCTGCGATGACAAAGGATAAAATAGGTGATTCAGAGCCTGTTGTTGGGGAATCAACGGATGGTTTTGAGTTTATTGATATAGAGGATTCTAAGGATAGCGATGTTGAGGAGCCTGTAGAATTGAAAAATGAAAATAGTGATACTGTTGAAGAGGATAATGCTGCCATTCAAGATGTATTAGGGAATGAACAGGCTAGCGACCTTGAACAGCAGGATATGATTGAAAAAGAAGCAGTTGTTTCAAATGTTTTAGGGGAAAGCAATGATGTTTCATTACAAACCCATTCAAAGGAAACCGTCTATCATACGGTGAAACCAGGTGAGACGATTTTTAAGATTTCAATGATGTATTACAAATCGAAATCCGGTATTGACACGATAAAAGCGACGAACGGTCTTACATCCAATGAAATTAGGGTCGGACAGGTTCTTATTATTCCATTAAACAAGTAAATCCGGACTCAAGTTCCGGATTTTATTCATAAATCCTCGGACAAGCTCATAGATTGGTATGGGAGGCGGGGATAACATGGAGTCACCAATTATGATGCTTGACGAAAGGACGGACCAAGCGACAAGAAAAATGCTGCAAAAGGTAGTTGAGAGAAAACAAAAGTTTGACAGGCTGACACGCATCCATTTAATCATGATGTGGAGTGGGATTTTGATTACTTTAGTCTATTTTGTTTTTCTTTATTACACGATGATGATTCCCTATTCATATTCTTTTGCTGTACTTTTCTCAAACTTTGTCAATCATACAAGTAATTTATTTATGCTAATGGTGATAATGGGTTTATTCGGCTTAATGAATGTATATCGACAAAAACGGGATAAGGCCGAGAAGGAGTTTCATGCCTTACGCTGTGAAATAATAGATAAAAGTAAAGACCTATGGAAGAAGGAAGATGCATGGATTAATCGTCATCTTGTATTTGAGATGATGAAAAAGAACTATGACATAAATCTATATCATGAAAATAAATAAGAGCAGATTACTGCTCTTATTTATTTTCTAAAAGAAGATTAGAAAAATTTCTGTTTGTTTTGTTCATCCTTGAGAATTTCGACTGCTTCACGAAAACGTTGCGAGTGAACGACTTCTCTTTCCCTTAAAAAACGAAGACTATCATTGATATCGGGGTCGTCGCTCATGTTGATAAGCCATTGGTAGGTGGCTCTTGCTTTTTCTTCCGCAGCAATATCTTCGTAAAGGTCGGCAATTGGGTCACCCTTTGCTTGAATATAGGTGGCAGTCCAGGGTACTCCAGCGGCATTATGGTAAAAAAGTGCTTTATCATGGTCAGCATAGTGGGCCCCCAAACCAGCGGCCTTCAATTGCTCTGGCGTGGCATCCTTCGTTAATTTATAGACCATTGTGGCAATCATTTCTAAGTGAGCAAATTCCTCGGTTCCAATATCAGTGAGAAGGCCAACAACTTTATCAGGAATGGTATATCGCTGATTTAAGTAGCGAAGAGCAGCCGCTAATTCTCCGTCGGCACCACCGTATTGTTCAATTAAAAATTTTGCTAACATCGGATTACATTTACTGACACGTACAGGATATTGTAATTTTTTCTCATAAATCCACATTCTGCTCCATTCCTCCTTAAGCTTGTCGCAGCTAGTCAAGGCGTCTCATCTTACGCTAGTTGTCCCTGAGCAAGCCCTCTCCGCATCTTAGACTTGCCAGGGCCATGGTGGGTCATCCCAGTTCCAGGGGCATCCTGAGTAGCTGTTGCCAAATTGCTGCAGGGGTCCAAATTTACTTTCAATGGCCTTTTTTAAACGTCTACGTTCGCTGGCGCATTGATTAAATTGATTAATCGCTTCTACATCATCATTATGTGTGTCCAAATAAAGGGTTAGCTCAACGAGTACAAAGTCGACCGCTTGCAATTGTTCAAGGAGCTGGTAGTATTCCGGTGGTAGCTGCTTCATCCTTTAATGCCCCCCTTCGCCAGCTCATACGGATTGTAGTAGGGGTCATAAAAAATTTTCCAAAGCGTTCCTGCACGTAATGCCTCCATCGGTGAAAACTGTTCGAGGTTTGGTGGTTGGAATCCTACATATAGCTGAGGAGGAGTAGAATAGCTCTTTGTAGTAATTGGTTGGCAAGGATCAAAAGGACTTATATATGGATGATAATACTTTGTAGTTGTAAACATACAGACCTCCTTTTTATGCGTCTGTAAATCATATGAAGGAAACGACGTTCTATGTATATTTTTTGTTCAGCTCTTTTGAACAGTTTTTTTAGTCTTTTTCGTCATTTATGGTATGATTTCTAAAGATTGGAATTGAAAGACTAAAGAATGATTTATACTATTTGGGGGATATATGGAAATTATCATAATATTAACAATAGGTATTTTGCTGGGAGTATGTTTACTATTCTATATGTATAAAGAAGCTTTTGCCGATAAAGTGGTGTACCATCAATTGGAATTCTCCTCCTTTCCAGAAAGTTTTGGAAAAGTGAGGCTTTTCTTTATTTCGGATATTCATCGCCGGCGAATCACTGAAAATTTAATGGAACAGGTACAAGGTAAGGTAGATATTGTCATTATTGGCGGAGATATTACGGAAAAGGGTGTACCTATGGAAAGGGTAAAGGAAAATCTGCTTCAATTGAAAAGGCTTGGGCAAGTCATTTTTATATGGGGTAATAATGATTATGAAGTAGATGTGGCCTATTTAAATTCCCTTTTTTTAAACCTTGACATAAAGGTCCTCGTCAATCAATCTATTCCCTTTGAGGATGGGAAAGGAAATCGTTTTTTCATTCTTGGTGTTGATGATTTAAGTACCAATCAAGCAGATATTGATCAAGCCCTTATCAATACTGATAAGGAAAGCTTTAAAATATTAATTAGTCATAATCCAGAAATCTCGAGAAAGCTTCGTTCCGATCAGGGGATACAGCTTATGCTATCCGGACATACCCATGGAGGTCAAATTCATCTATTGGGCTTTAGTTTATACGAGAAAGGTGCCTTAAAGATTGAGCCAAATCGTACGACTCTGATAAGTAATGGCTATGGGACAACAGGGGTTCCATTGCGTTTAGGGGCCAAAGCAGAGACTCATATATTGACCATCCAACATAAGCATAGCTAATCACCGCTCCTGAATGAAAGAATAAGATGACATAAATATAATATTATCCTACAGCCAATGTAGACGACTCACCAACATGGTATTTTTTCATACACTACATTAAGAGTTTGTTCACGGTAGGGGGCATAATCATGCGCTTAGAACGATTGAATGCTAACAAAATAAAAATATTTTTATCTCTAGATGATTTATTTGACAGAGGTCTAACGAAAGACGATATATGGAAGGATTCATTAAAGTGGCACCAGCTTTTTCATGATATGCTTGAGGAAGCAAGCGAGACCTTTGATGTAGATTTCCAGGGGTCTGTTGCAGTAGAGATTTTCTCCATGCAGGCACAGGGAATGGTCATGATTGTAACCGTGGAAGAACAGGAGGAAGATGTCTTTGGGGACAGCTTTATTGATATGCAAGTAACGTTGGAGGGGAATGTCGAAATTCTGTTTGAAATCGATGATTTTGAGCATGTTATTCAATTGGCCAAAAGGTTAGCGGCAATCGGTTTTTCCGGTGGAACACTTTACTCCATGAATAATATTTATTACTTTTTAATTGATAATGTTTGTGCGGATATTCAGACTCAAATAGTTGCAATCTTAGCGGAATATGGTAATCCGTCTTTTATCAGTATTCATATCATCCAGGAATACGGAAAAATGATCATGGAAAATCATGCCGTCAATCAAATCTTGACATACTTTCAATGAAAAATCTTCCGGTTAAGGGGGTTTTTCGAAGATGACAATAATACAAACGCTTTTAGCATATCCCCCGCTTTTTTAATCATCGTATTCATTGCAGTCAAAAAGTGGGGGATTAATGGTTGGTCATGATCTTCAATACATAGATAATAGCGGGATAATATTTTGGAAAATTCCAAATAAAAAATCTTTATCCTTGCATAAAGAGTACTAAGCGGTATACTATTTCTCTAAGATGACAACAATTGTTGCTTTTTAGGAGGTTCATATATGGTAGCCGATAATAGTAAAGAAAGTAAAACGCAGGAAGAAAAGCTTGATATACTCAAATCCACGCAAACGGTCGTACACAAAGCTCTTGAAAAGCTTGGGTATCCTGAGGAAGTGTTTGAGCTTTTAAAAGAACCGATTAGGATGATGACGGTCAAAATCCCGGTGCGAATGGATGATGGTTCAACAAAAATCTTTACAGGCTACCGCGCCCAGCATAATGATGCCGTCGGTCCGACAAAGGGCGGTATTCGATTTCACCCAAATGTAACCGAAAAGGAAGTAAAGGCACTTTCTATTTGGATGAGCTTAAAATGTGGTATTGTGGATCTGCCTTATGGCGGAGGGAAGGGTGGAATAGTCTGTGATCCTCGCGATATGTCATTTCGGGAATTAGAAAGATTAAGCCGTGGCTACGTAAGAGCCATTAGTCAGATTGTCGGTCCGACAAAGGATATACCAGCACCTGATGTTTTTACGAATTCCCAAATTATGGCTTGGATGCTCGATGAATATAGCCGGATAGACGAATTTAATTCTCCGGGGTTTATAACCGGCAAGCCACTTGTGCTTGGTGGTTCGCATGGGCGCGAATCTGCAACGGCTAAAGGGGTTACGATATGCATTCGTGAAGCTGCTAAGAAAAAGGGGATTGAATTAAACGGGGCACGAGTCATTGTTCAGGGCTTTGGAAATGCAGGTAGTTTCCTATCAAAATTTATGAATGATGCGGGTGCAAAAGTGATTGGTATTTCGGATGCATACGGAGCATTATATGACCCAGATGGTCTTGATATTGATTATTTACTTGACAGAAGGGATAGCTTTGGCACAGTTACGAAGCTGTTCAGCCATACGATAACGAATCAGGAGCTGTTGGAAAAGGATTGTGATATTCTTGTTCCTGCCGCTATCGAAAACCAAATTACCGAAAAGAATGCACATAATATTCATGCGAAAATAGTTGTGGAAGCAGCAAATGGACCCACAACCTTGGAGGCAACTGAAATTTTGACAAACCGTGGTATTCTTCTTGTACCCGATGTACTAGCATCCTCCGGCGGTGTGACCGTTTCGTACTTTGAATGGGTTCAAAACAATCAGGGCTATTATTGGACAGAAGAGGAAGTAGAGGAAAGGTTGAGACAAGTAATGGTGAAGGCTTTTAATAATATATATGACACCTCTCAAAACCGCCGTGTGGATATGAGGCTGGCAGCCTATATGGTAGGAGTCAGGAAAATGGCTGAAGCTTCTAGGTACCGTGGCTGGGTATAGGTTATCATATAATATTGAATCTTTTAAGGAAAACTCCTATCATAGTAAAGATAGGAGTTATTTTTATTGCCAGTTATGATGATAGATAAGTAAGTTTAGGAGTGAACAAAGAATGAGACAGGAAGAGGTTATTATTATTGGCGGTGGTCCATGTGGATTGTCTGCAGCAATTGCGTTACAGGAAGTGGGAATTACTCCGCTCGTTATAGAGAAAGGAAATATTGTCAATGCGATTTATCATTATCCAACACATCAAACCTTCTTTAGCTCAAGCGATAAGCTAGAAATTGGTGATGTAGCCTTTATTACAGAAACACGTAAAGCGAATAGGAGCCAGGCACTAGCCTATTATCGAGAAGTGGTTAAAAGAAAAAATATCCGCGTAAACGCCTTTGAAAAAGTTTCGGAAGTAAAGAAAAACGATTCCAGTTTTCTGGTATCAACTGATAAAGCTCAGTATGAGGCAGGAGCTGTTGTTATTGCAACCGGCTACTATGATCATCCGAATTATCTCGGTGTACCGGGAGAGGAATTACCAAAGGTTTCGCATTATTTTAAAGAAGCCCATCCATATTTCGACAAAGATGTTGTTGTCATTGGGCTAAAGAATTCTGGTGTTGATGCCACTCTTGAGCTCGTTAAAGCTGGTGCAAGAGTGACGGTTATTTATCGGGGCAGCGAGTATTCTCCGAAGATAAAACCTTGGATCTTGCCCGAATTTGAGGGTCATGTTCGAAATGAGCGAATCCAAATGGTGTGGGAGGCAGTTGTCACAAAAATAACAGAAGATAGTTTAACATATGTGAAAGACAATCAAGAATTTACGATTAAGAATGACTTTGTCTTTGCAATGACCGGTTACCATCCTGATAAGGATTTTCTAAAAAAAATGGGTGTCGAAATTGATGGGGAATCGGGTCGTCCGCATTATCATGAAGAAACGATGGAAACTAATGTCAAAGGTGTCTTTATTGCCGGTGTCATTGCTGCCGGAAATGAAGCGAATGAAATTTTTATTGAAAATGGGCGTTTTCATGGTGGAAAGATTGCCGGTGCTTTAAAGCAAAAGGAGACTCAATCCTTATCATAAAACGTAAAAAAGGTCCTCACGGTGGGGACCTTTCTTTAAACTGTCATTATTGGAACATCTGCTCAATCCTATTAATATCATTTGTCGTGGCGAGAGCAATTAGTAATTTTATTCTTGCTTTTTGGCCATTTAAGCCATTCGAAAATATGACGCCAAGCTCTTTTAGGTGGGATCCACCACCTTCGTAGGAGTAGGTATCCTCGGCTATTCCATTAAAGCAGCGTGATACAAGAACAATGGGGATATTTTCAGCTAATATTGCCTTAATGCCCTCAATTGCATCAGGAGGCAGATTCCCTTGACCAAGTGCCTCAATCACAATCCCGTCATAATGTAGCTCTTTGATAGCATAAAATAGAGAGGAATCCATTCCAGCATGGGCTTTCAGTAACGCGACACGCTTTTCGATATGATTCGTACGATAATATTCCAGCTCAAGCGGGGAATGATGAAAAATAATGCCTCTTTTTGTTACAATGCCGATGGGCCCGTATTGTGGACTTTGAAAGGTTGATACATTGCTGGTATGCGTTTTCGTCACATTACTTGCTGTATGAATCTCATCGTTCAAGACAACAAGTACTCCTTTATTTTTAGCCTCTTCACTAGATGCGACTCTAATCGCTGAAATAACATTGTATAAGCCGTCTGAACCAATTTCATTACTGGATCTCATGGCTCCTGTGACAATAATTGGAAATGTTGTATCGGTTGTTAAATCAAGAAAATAGGCTGTTTCCTCGAGAGTATCGGTTCCATGTGTAATAACGACTCCGTCTATTTCCTGTGCACTATAATTTTCAATCATTTTTTTTAATACTAGCATTTCTTTCATGGTAATATGTGGGGAAGGTAACTGAAAGGGTTCTTCGATGAGGAGTTCACCTAAATCAGTTAATTCCTTTGTATGCTGTGTAATTGGATTTTGACCGGTTGGTTTCACGGTACCTGTTTCATCCTCGCTCATGGAAATGGTGCCGCCGGTATGAATAATTAGAATTTTCTTAGACATAGCTAAAGCCTCCATATAATGGTAAATCTATGATTGTCAAAATAGCTTTCATTTCCCAAATTATTCCTATTGATTTAAATAGGTCATTTTCAATAGTATCATATCATGGTAGGATTAAGGAAAATAGATTGAAAAGAGGACGGCTAATGCTGGGAATATTATCAGCCGGGATTGCACCTGGTTTAGCCTTATTATGTTATTTTTACTTAAAGGACCGCTTCGGTGTTGAACCTATTTCATTGGTAATCAGGACTTTTTTATTCGGTTCATTGCTTGTATTTCCCATTATGTTTATTCAGTATGTACTGGAAACGGAAAATATTATACATTCTAGTTTAGCCGATGCGTTTCTCTCAACTAGTTTACTGGAAGAGTTTTTTAAATGGTTTATTGTCTATTACACTGCATTTCTCCACGTGCATTTTGATGAACCGTATGATGGGATTGTATATGGAGCCTCCGTCTCACTTGGGTTTGCTACTATGGAGAATATTTTGTATTTAGTTGCAAACGGACTTGAATTTGCACTTGGACGTGCGCTTCTGCCGGTTTCCAGTCACGCTCTATTCGGCGTTATCATGGGGTATTATCTTGGAAAAGGTAAATTTTCTTCCTCCTCCAACCGAAAATGGCTAATTTTATCCTTTCTCCTTCCCTTTCTACTGCATGGAATTTATGATTATATCCTTATATCACAAACAAATTGGGTCTATATTATGCTGCCATTTATGATTTTTCTCTGGTGGCTCGGTTTAAGGAAAGTAAAAAAAGCACATACCTTGAGTGAACAATATGCTGAAATGCAAAAAGCCTTTCGTTCCTGTGAATGAAGGGCTTTTTGCTTTCCTTTAGACTCATTTTCCAGGTACTGTATCGCATGTTTTTGGAAAAATTATGTTTCTTTTGTACTTTTATTGTATAAAAAAACAGTTAATACAAAAAATACGGTTAATGTGAGAATGATTTACAACTGGGGGTAGTAGAACCATGAAAAGAATAATTTTACAATCAAAACTCATCGTCCTTTTCTCTATATTCTTATTCATTGTCCCATCTCATGAGAGAGTGAATGCTTTTTCCAATCAGGTTGTTCAGCAAGGGTCTGTTGGTGATGATGTCATCGAGCTTCAATCCCGTTTACAATATTTAGGCTTCTATAATGGGAAAATTGACGGTGTTTTCGGCTGGGGCACCTACTGGGCATTAAGAAATTTTCAATATGAGTTTGGTCTGCCAATTGATGGACTGGCAGGACAGCAAACAAAAAATAAGCTCGTGAAGGCTTCTAAATACAATGAGAGCTTTGTGAAGGAGCAGATCAATAAAGGTAATAAATTTTCTCATTATGGAGGAACAGATTTAAATAAACAGAAGCAACCGACAGCCAAAGCGCCTGCAGGCGGTAATCAACAAAAACAAGCCCCAGCGGCTCAACCGCAGCAGCAGGCCAAGCCACAGGCAAAGCCGCAGTCACAGGCAAACACAAAGCAACAGGCCCAACCAAACGCAGCACCACCACAAGGAGGCAATAAGCCGACTGCCGCGAATGTACCAAATGGTTTTTCACAAAATGATATTCAATTAATGGCAAATGCTGTCTATGGAGAATCAAGGGGGGAGCCTTATATTGGGCAGGTAGCTGTTGCTGCGGTTATTCTAAACCGGGTAAACAGTGCCTCCTTTCCGAATACAGTATCCGGAGTCATTTTTGAACCTCGTGCGTTTACAGCTGTAGCAGATGGACAAATATGGCTTACGCCTAACGAACAAGCTAAAAAAGCAGTGCTTGATGCGATAAATGGCTGGGATCCAACCGGTGATGCCATTTATTATTTTAATCCTGATACGGCAACAAGCGGATGGATATGGACACGACCGCAAATCAAACAGATTGGTAAGCATATATTCTGCAAATAAAGAGGTGAGTACATTGTTTAGAGGAATTGTCATTACCGTGTTGTCATTAGGTGTTGCTGGTACGGCTTTATGGGGATATCAGGAGCATCGGGAAAAAAATGCAGTATTACTTAATGCAGAAAATAATTATCAAAGAGCTTTTCATGATTTAACCTACCAGGTTGATTTATTGCATGACAAAATTGGAACCACACTAGCTATGAATTCTCGTGAGTCATTATCGCCTGCCTTAGCAGAGGTTTGGAAGATTACCTCGCAGGCACATAATGATGTCGGACAGCTGCCATTAACCCTGCTCCCGTTTAATAAAACGGAAGAGTTTTTATCAAAGATTGGTGACTTTAGTTATCAGGCAACCATTCGAGATCTTGAGAAGGAACCTTTAAGTGACCAAGAATACAAAGCCTTAAAGGAACTGTACGGGCAAGCTGAGGAGATTCAAAACGAGTTAAGAAATGTCCAGCATATGGCCTTGGAAAATAATCTGCGTTGGATGGATGTGGAGCTGGCGCTCGCAACAGGGAAAGAAACGGGTGATAATACAATTATTGATGGCTTTAAGACGGTTGAAAAAGCAGTTGACAGCTACGGAGAAACAGACTTCGGACCCGCTTTTGTCAGTATGCAAAAGAATGATGATGGTTTTAATAATTTGAAGGGGAAGAATATCTCGAAAGATGAAGCGGTGAAAATTGCCAAAAAATATGCAAAACTAGGAAATGATGTGGAAATTAACATTACTAAAAATGGTGATGGTTCCCATTATGAGTTTTTCAGTGTCTCACTTGAAGATGCGAAAACGAAACAAATAGCGAATATGGATATAACAAGAAAGGGAGGCTACCCTATCTGGTATATTCTATCGAGAGAGGTTAAGGAGCAGAAAATTAGCTTGAATGATGCGGGGAATAGAGCATTGCAGTTCCTGAAGGAAAATGGCTTTGAAGGCTTAGCAATGTTTGAAAGTGCCCAATATGATAATCTAGGTGTCTTTACTTTTGTTAAAGCTGAAGATGGGGTTAGAATTTATCCTGAATCAGTAAAAATGAAGGTTGCCCTTGATAATGGTCAAATCGTTGGTTTTTCAGAAGAAGATTATTTGAAGTCGCTTAATGACAAGCGAACGCTGGCTAAACCATCACTATCGGTAGAAGAAGCAAGAAAGAAGATTAATCCGCAGGTGAAGGTCATGGAAGATGGCCTAGCGGTGATTATGAATGATATGAATCAGGAAGTCCTATGCTATGAGTTTATGGGAACACTTGATCAGGATACGTATCGCATCTTTATTAATGCCGAATCAGGAATTGAAGAAAAAGTGGAAAAGATGAAAAATGCTGAACCCATTTATGAAAAGATAGTGTAATATCGAATCTTATATATGACCTTCACCCTTTGCACAAGTGCACTTCAGGCAAGGGATGAAGGTCATGTTTTTTTTGTGAGTCAGTGGCAATAATTAATCAACGAATCTTCTCTTGCCTACCATATTACTGCGTGGCATAATTTATGTATTGGGGAGTATGGAAGGAAAGAGTAATCATATGCTAACAATAGGAAACTCACTCATTTTAGAACCAAAATACTCGGATCGCATGGAAACATTTAAGTGCCGTTTAGTTGAGAGAAAGGGTAACATTCTGTATATTGATTACCCTATAAATGTACAGACAAACAGGACAACATTTCTAGTTGATGGCACACAGTTGCGGGTTTCTTTTGTTGAAGGTAAGTCAGGGTATCTTTTTGAAACGGAAATATTAGGGAGAATGGTTCAGGGAATCCCAATGATGTTGCTGCAATATCCAGGTGACGATTATGTGATAAAAGTTCAAAGGCGAGAGTTTGTACGTATCGAAACGTCAGTAGATGTCGCTATCCATCCACTGAATTCAGAGTTTTATCCTTTTACAACGATTACGGAGGATATCAGTGCCGGTGGGGCTTTAGTTGTTTTTAATCATGCTGCAAATATTATGCCAGGAATGAATATCCGCTCTGTGTTTGTTTTACCCATGCAAAATGGTGATATTCATTACATGGACTTGCACAGTAAAGTTGTGCGGGTCATGAAAAAGAAAGGAACTAACCAGGATTTATTTTCAATTCTATTTCAGGATGTCACTCCATTTGAGCGGCAACAGCTGCTTCGGTTTACGTTTGACAGACAGCTAGCATTGAAGAAAAAAGGCTTAGAACTTAGCGAATAATAGCCCATTGTTCATCCCATAATAGGAATATCTATAACAAGTTATGGGGTTAGTCCAATGAAATTAGTTGAAAGATTGCTATTCAAAATGATTTTGATACAGTTAATATTCTTGCTCCTTACGCAAGTATTTTTTCATCAGTTCAACTCCTTTCCTGAGCTTCAGCAAATTGCACAATACGAAGGCGTATCTGAAGATGATTTAGCTGAATTCTTGGAAACATTTTCCGGTAAATAATTCGCAGGGGCATCCCTGCTTTTTTGTATTGATTGTTTAAGCTTCATCGGTAACACGGTATACCTTACATATGATAAAATAGAGTAGTTAAGAGGAAGGCTACCATTAACTGGAGGGAAGGAAAGTTTTCAACCATAGGTACTGTCTAGCTTAAGACATTAGGAGGAAATATGAAAGAAAAAATTTCAATCGCAATTGACGGCCCTGCAGCAGCAGGAAAAAGTACAGTTGCTAAAGTAGTAGCTAAGAAACTATCCTACGTTTATATTGATACTGGAGCCATGTACAGAGCTATAACATATAAGGCGATTCTACAGCAAACTGATTTAGAGGATGAGAAGGAGTTAAGCAGACTGTTAGCTGATACAAAAATTGATTTGATTCCTGAAAAGGGAGGTCAGTCTATTTATTTAGATGGTGTTAATGTGACCGATGAAATTAGAACCCCACAGGTAACCAATTCGGTTTCAATCGTTGCCCGTCACTCATTAGTAAGAAGCGAATTAACGAAAAGGCAGCAAAGCCTTGCTGAGGCTGGTGGTGTCGTAATGGACGGACGTGATATTGGCACACATGTTTTACCGAATGCAGAGGTAAAGGTATTCCTCCTAGCATCGGTAGACGAACGGGCTAAAAGAAGACACGCTGAAAACCTTATAAAAGGCTATGCATCGGATATTAACAAACTTAGGGAAGAAATTGAGCAGCGTGACAAGCTTGATTCTGAGAGAGAGATTGCTCCACTAAAAAAGGCTGATGATGCGGTCGAGATTGATACGACAGCCTTAGAGATTGAGCAGGTTGTTGAAAAGATTATGGATCTGGTAAAAGAAAGGATAAGATAGAGTTGAATTTGTATCCATTGGGTCGCTCAATTGTTAATATTGTTTTGTTTCCGATTTATCAATTTAAGGTCATCGGTAAAGAAAATGTACCTGCTGATGGCGGAGTTTTGCTCTGCTGTAATCATATTCATAATTTTGATCCAGAGGTAATTGGTATTACATCGCCAAGGCCCATTCATTTTATGGCAAAGGAAGAGCTGTTTTCCGTCCCGGTACTCGGCAAAATTCTTCCGCATATCAATGCCTTTCCTGTTAAAAGGGGGATGAGTGACCGTGGGGCCTTAAGAAAAGGGCTAGATGTACTAAATGGAGGCAACGTTTTGGGCCTTTTTCCAGAGGGGACTAGAAGTAAAACGGGGGAATTAGGAAAAGGGTTAGCCGGTGCTGGCTTTTTTGCTTTACGCTCTAAAGCGCATGTGGTACCCTGTGCCATTATTGGACCGTATAAACCCTTTAAAAGACTAAAGGTGGTATATGGTAAGCCAATTTCAATGGATGAATACAGGCAAAATAAAGCTTCGGCTGAACAAGTAACTGAAGTGATTATGAATGAAATTAAGCAGCTTCTTACTGCCTATTCATAATTCATCTTGCTTGACAAAAAGACTCATTTATAAGAAGTTTATACAAAGAGATTTTTTTTGAAAATTCTATCGATGGAATTTTTTGTGCTTCATTACAAATGAAAAGCGACAATAAATAATCCTATTTTAAAAGCAAGTTCTGCGGACTAAGGAGGAATACATATGTCAGAAGAAATGAATCAAGTAGAGGTTAAGAATTTTGAGGTGGGAGATACTGTTCGTGGTATCGTTACAAAAGTGGAAGAAAAGCAAGTGATTGTTGAAATTCCTGAAAGTAAGCTTGATGGAATTATTCCGATTAGCGAATTATCCAGTCTTCATATTGAAAAAGCAAGTGATGTGGTTGCTGAAGGAGATGCTCTTGATCTACAGGTATTAAAGGTAGAAGAGGAAGCGTTAATACTCTCAAAACGTAAAGTGGATGCTGAAAAGGCATGGGATCAGCTTGTTGAAAGATTTGAAAAAGGTGAAACATTTGAAGCCGAAATTAAAGATGTTGTGAAAGGTGGACTAGTCGTTGACCTTGGCGTACGCGGCTTCGTCCCTGCATCTTTAGTGGAATCTCATTTTGTTGAGGATTTCTCTGACTATAAGGGAAGAACCTTAACATTTAAAATTGTTGAGTTGGATAAAGAGAAAAACCGAATCATTCTTTCTCACCGTGCCGTTCTAGAGGAGGAAAAGGAAAAGCAGAAGAAAGAGTTATTAGCTTCGCTAGAGGCAGGTCAGGTGTTAGAAGGAACAGTCCAAAGGCTTACCGATTTTGGTGCATTTGTTGATATTGGCGGAATTGATGGTCTTGTTCATATTTCTCAGTTATCCTATCAGCATGTTGAAAAGCCATCAGATGTTGTCGAGGAAGGACAGAAGGTCCAAGTTAAAGTATTAAGTGTTGACCAAGGCAATGAGAGAATTTCTTTATCCATTAAAGAAACGCTTCCTGGACCTTGGACAAATATCGCTGAAAAAGCACCAAAAGGAACTGTCTTAGACGGTGAAGTGAAGCGGATTGTATCATACGGAGCGTTTGTTGAAGTATTTCCTGGTGTCGAAGGTTTAGTTCATATTTCGCAAATTTCTCATAAGCATATCGGTTCACCGCATGAGGTATTAAGTGATGGTGAAAAAATTAAAGTCAAAGTTCTTGATGTAAATGAAGCGGAGCAACGTTTATCCTTAAGCATAAAAGAGCTGGAAGAAAATGTAGTCGAAGAAAAAGATTATGAGCTTCCGGAAGAATCAAAAGGGTTCCAATTAGGTGATATGATTGGCGATCAGTTAAAGAATCTGAAAAAATAATGGTGATATAAATTGTCCAGATCTAAAAGAAAATGGGATCATATCCAATATGCGCTTACAACAGGGCAGGAAAGAGTCACTGGATTGGACGACATTGTGTTTCTTCACCAAAGTCTGCCTGATACTTCGGTCAGTCAGGTTTCGTTGGATACTAAGATTGGCGAACTTTTCGTAAGTTCGCCAATTTTTATCAATGCCATGACAGGTGGTGGCGGGGAAAGAACAATGCGGATTAATCGTGATTTAGCGGCTGTTGCGAAAGAATTTGGGATGGTTATGGCTGTCGGCTCGCAAATGTCAGCCTTAAAAAATATTGAAGAGGAAGAAACCTACAAGGTTGTCCGCAAAGAGAATCCTCATGGGATTATTATCGGTAATCTTGGCAGTGAGGCTACCGTCGAAGAGGCTAAAAGAGCCATTGATATGATTGAGGCAAATATGCTGCAAATACATATTAATGTCATTCAGGAGCTTACAATGCCGGAAGGAGATCGGGATTTTTCTGATGCACTCAAACGTATTGAGGCCATTGTCAATGGAATTGACCGTCCAGTGATTGTGAAGGAAGTTGGATTTGGCATGAATCAAGAGGTCGTCAACAAGCTTGCTTCCATCGGAGTCAAGGCTGTCGATGTCGGTGGGTATGGTGGAACCAACTTCGCCAAAATTGAAAATGAACGAAGGCAGCGGCTGCTCAGCTTTTTTAATGATTGGGGCATACCTACAGCAGCAGCCTTAGCGGAGGCAAGAAACAGTCCCTCATCGATAGAAATCCTTAGCTCAGGGGGAATTCAAACAAGCCTTGATGTGGCTAAATCAATTGCCCTTGGCGCAAGCCTTGTTGGAATAGCGGGTTATTTCCTAAAAATCTTAATTAAAGAAGACCTAGAAGGATTAATGGAGGAAGTAGAGCTCCTCCACAAGGAATTATCCATTATCATGACGGCATTAGGTGCCGTAACAATATCAGACCTACAGTCTGCTCCGCTTATTATCAGTGGAAGAACGCATCATTGGCTGCGGGAACGAGGTATTGATACAAAAAAATATAGTCAAAGACATATAAAAAAATAAAGCTCCCGAAGGGGGGCTTTATTTTTTTATATGTCTTTGTTGTCATTCAGCCTTCTGGCCTCTTCAGGACTTTGTAGTTTTGTAGCGCCTGGATAGTGGAGCGCTTGATCTCTGTCAGACTCTACACGTCCACTATTCTTTAGCTTTTTTTCTTGACGGTCTCTACCCATGGCTTTGTGACACCTCCTCTTCTTAGCATGGTTCCTGGAGATAGGATTATACATTCTGACAACTATCTTTTTTCGGTCAAGGTACAGGGAAAAAGGCAAACAAGACGATTAAAGTATAACAACTTAAGCCATAATGGAAAGGATAGGGGGTGCATGAGGATGGATGGTTTAATGTTTTATTGGCTTTTTTGGTTTGGATGGATAATTACTACTTTCTTTTATCCTAGAATACATCCAGACCGCTTGCTTTTGTCGGTTTGGATATTGGTTGCGATTACTTTATCAACAGCCTCGACTGTCCTGTTTGATTTTTCGATAAGTGGGACAGGAGTCTTTATCCTATTATCTATTTACATATGGGCGTCCCGTCTGCCGGCAAAAAAACTACTGTATTTTATGCTATCTTCCTTTATCATCATGCTCACTACGGTTTGTTTTTTGTTATTCGAGCTGTTTGACCCCATCTGGATATTGATTAAAAGGGACTGGTTGTTAGCAATCCTGACTGCGTGTGTGGCTGTACTTCTGCACTCAGACAAAAAGCAGAGACTTCTCTTGCTTTTGCTTGGGATGATTCAAGGTGAAATACTATATTCCTTTATCTTAAAGAAATATTCATTTTCCTTTCAGGTTGCAGACCTATACTCGCTTGATGCATTAGCGTTAGCGGCAGTCCTTACAGTCGGGTGGAACACGATAGAAATGGTTGTAAGCTATTTTGAAAAAAACCTGCATTCTATAGAAAAGGAGAAGGAGAAGCTGACATGAATGAATATACTTATCCGATTATATTAGGAATGACAATTGGAACACTGACGAGAATTTACATGCTTCGAACTGATTATCGTCAGTATCCAACCTATTTGCATGGAAAAATCATCCATGTAGCACTAGGCTTTATTGCGGCTGGATTAGGTACCGTTGCTGTTCCTTCCATAATGGAAGAAAATTTTACAGCCATTACGTTTTTGACCGTTGCAGCATCACAATTCCGAGAAGTTCGCAATATGGAAAGAAATACTCTTGCTGAATTGGATAGCTATGAAATGGTTCCGCGTGGCAAGACCTATATTGAAGGTATTGCGATAGCCTTTGAAAGTCGAAACTATTTGGTGATTTTTACTTCACTCATATCGACATTAGCTTATTTAGTATTTAACTTTTGGGCAGGATTAATTGTAGCTATCCTTTCGCTACTCATTTCGAAAAAATTAATGGCTGGAAGTAAAATTAAGGACATTGTGGATATAACCTATGTAGAGCCAAGATTCGAGGGTCCAGGGCTGTATGTGGATAATATCTATATTATGAATATTGGGATTCCTGCACGACAGGAAGAAGTGCTTCGATATGGAATGGGCTTTATATTAAAACCGAAAAATTTTGATTCGCGCTCAACGATAGCTAATTTAGGGCAAAGACAGGCTATTCTTCATGATGTGTCAACTGCAATGGGAGTTTACAGGGATTCGGGTACACCAGCGTTAGTCCCGTTAGCAAAACGTGATCTGGATGATGGAAGAGTTGCGATATTCGTCCTGCCACAGGAAAAGGATATCCAAAGAGCCATTGAAGTGATCGGTGCTGTTCCTACATTAGAAAATGCGATTCGTATGCCTAATGAAAGAAGAGTGGAAACGGAAGGAAGTAATTCATTATGAATATAGAAAAATATATATTAGCTGTGGTGACAACAAATCCGCAAAGGGTTCCACATGGTGCAACAGTGTTTGTTTGTGATAATAAAGAAGAGATGGATTACTATGCAACCAATTTGGAAGCGATTTTGGATGGAATTGCACACGCAATTACAGAGGAGGTTTATATAATTGTCAAACATTGATATTACACTATTCCTTTGATAAACTAGTTAAGTTAAGCCTGTCTAATTAATGGAAATTTATTCCGATACATAATATGGGAGTTTAACATATAGAGGAGGGTGAAGGTAATGGTAAAGCCGGTTGTTGCCATAGTGGGGCGTCCAAACGTAGGGAAGTCAACTATTTTTAACCGAATTGTTGGTGAACGTATCTCGATTGTTGAGGATATCCCGGGTGTAACTAGAGATCGAATATATAGTTCCGCTGAGTGGTTAAATCATGATTTTAATATCATTGATACAGGTGGTATCGATATTGGGGATGAACCATTTTTGGAACAAATTCGTCAGCAGGCTGAAATAGCGATTGACGAAGCAGATGTAATTATTTTCCTAACAAATGGAAGAGAAGGCGTTACGGCTGCAGATGAAGAAGTAGCCAAAATTTTATATAAAGCGAAAAAACCTGTAGTCCTAGCGGTTAATAAAATAGATAATCCGGAAATGCGCGATCAAATTTACGACTTTTATGCGTTGGGGTTTGGAGAACCGTTTCCTATTTCCGGATCACATGGATTAGGCTTGGGTGATTTGCTAGATGAGGCGGCAAAGCATTTTCCTAAGCGGGATACGAAGGATTATGATGATGATGTTATCTGTTTTTCTTTAATTGGTCGTCCGAATGTTGGAAAGTCGTCACTAGTTAATGCTATTCTTGGCGAAGAGCGTGTGATTGTCAGTGACATTTCCGGTACAACACGAGATGCAATTGATTCCTATGTAACCTATAATGGGCAGGAATATGTCATAATTGATACAGCAGGGATGCGGAAAAAGGGAAAGGTTTATGAAACTACGGAGAAATACAGTGTATTAAGAGCACTGAGGGCTATTGAACGCTCCGATGTTGTCCTGGTTGTCATCAACGCAGAGGAAGGAATTATCGAACAGGATAAAAAAATTGCCGGTTATGCTCATGAAGCAGGACGGGCTGTTGTCATTGTCGTAAACAAATGGGATGCTGTTGAAAAAGACGAAAAAACAATGAAAGAATTTGAACAAAAAATACGCGAGCACTTTCTATTCCTTGACTACGCGCCAATTGTTTTCTTATCAGCTAAAACGAAAAAACGGATTCATACATTGATGCCGATGATTAATGTAGCCAGTGAGAATCATGCTCGAAGAGTGGAGACAAGTATCCTGAACGATGTCGTCATGGACGCGGTTGCCATGAATCCTACACCTACAGATAAAGGTAAACGTTTAAAGATTTATTATACGACCCAGGTTGCGGTAAAGCCGCCAACTTTTGTTGTGTTTGTAAATGAACCTGAACTACTCCACTTTTCTTACGAAAGATTTCTGGAGAACAGAATTAGAGATGCCTTTGGCTTTGAGGGGACACCAATTAAAATCTATCCTCGTGAAAGAAAGTAAAAACTGATTTGAAGGTTGTGAGCATATGCAGCGTAAACATGAAAAAGTAGCCGTTATTGGAGCTGGCAGCTGGGGAACGGCTTTAGCCATGGTGCTTGCCGATAATGGTCATGAAGTACGGTTATGGGGACATAAGCTTGAGCAAATTGAAGAAATTAACACATATCATACGAATAAAAAATATCTTCCTGAAGTGATTTTACAGGATTCAATTATTGGATATTCAGAGTTGCCAGAGGCTTTGTCAGGTGTCGATATCATGGTTCTTGCTGTTCCGACGAAAGCGGTACGTGAAGTCCTTCGACATATCATGGAGATTAGGACTGAGCCATTAACCATTGTCCATGTAAGTAAAGGAATTGAGCCGGATACATTATTAAGAATTTCAGAGATGATCGAAGAGGAAATGCCGTCACATTTAGTCAAGCAGATTGTTGTGCTATCAGGACCTAGTCATGCAGAAGAGGTAAGTGTCCGCCAGCCTACAACCGTTACGGTCTCTTCTAAAAACATGGAGGCAGCCGAGCACATTCAAGATTTATTTATTAATCAGCATTTTCGTGTCTATACGAATCCAGATATTGTCGGAGTGGAAATCGGTGGTGCTTTGAAAAATATTATCGCATTAGCAGCAGGGATTTCGGACGGTCTCGGATATGGAGACAATGCCAAAGCAGCTCTGATGACACGTGGACTTGCTGAAATTTCACGGCTTGGTACAAAAATGGGGGCTAGTCCATTGACCTTTTCTGGGCTCACTGGGATTGGTGATTTAATTGTAACGTGTACAAGTGTTCATTCTCGAAACTGGAGAGCAGGTAATTTGTTAGGCAAAGGCAAAAACCTTCAGGAAGTATTGGATAATATGGGAATGGTGGTAGAGGGTGTTCGCACAACAAAAGCAGCTTGGCAGTTAGCTCGTAAGTATAATGTGAATATGCCCATTACAAATGCTCTTTATGATGTATTATTTAGCGGTGTGGATGCAAAGGATGCCGTAGATCGCTTAATGGCGAGAGTCAAAACACATGAAATGGAAGATTTAACGAATGTTCTTGTGGCTCGTTCGCAGGATGAATAATATTTTTATCTTTTTTAGGCATTCGAGGATACGCTTTATTTAAAGCAGGAATAAAATGCAAACGAAGCAACCTAGTGTAATGAACAAGCGTGTTTGGGTTCATTTAGTCGCCTTGGAACCGGTATAAAGAATTTGCCCCAATTCTTTATACCGGTCTTTTTTTAATTTATTCTATGAAAATAACAGAAAAAACTAAAAATATATAAAAATAATTCTTTCTTGTGATATAATACTTCTCGAATAAAGGAGTGGATATGATGTCACCTGCGTTAATGAAGATGTGGATTTCGCTTGCTTCAATGGGGTTTATGTTTATTTCAATTGTTTTAATTTTTCTAAGCCGCTATAAATTAAAACAAGGGGTTTTAAAAGCTGTTTCTGCCGTATTTGCTTATATGTTATTAGCTTTATCTGGCTTTATCATGTTTTTAGTCGTTTTTAGTGGGCCGACGGATGCCTAAAGTTTATAGACTTAAAGGGTTGATAAAATGAATAAAAAACTGCTGATTCTATTATGGAGTTCCTTGCTAGTGATGTTGTCTGGATGTATGTATCCAGATGAAAAGCTGGTTCAAAATCAAATACCTTATCAGGACCAAGTCGAATCTGTACAAGCTGCTGTCATGCAATTCAAGGAAGATAATGGGGGGATATTACCGATAAAAAATTCGGAGGAGAATACCCCGGTGTATCAAAAATATTTAATTGATTTTAATAAAATTTCTCCAAAGTATATCCACGAGCCTCCGGGCAATGCCTTTGAAAGCGGTGGTGTCTTTCAATACGTTATTGTTGATGCAGAAACAAATCCTACGGTGAAATTATTTGATCTTAGACTTTCTGAAATGATTAGTGAATTGAAGCTGCGTATTAAAGTCCAGGGCTATCCGCCATATAAAGAAAAACTGGCAGAGGGGATATACACACTTGATTATGAGAAGCTAGGATACGAGGAAGAACTTTTTGTCGAAAGTCCTTATACAAAACAAATGCTACCGTTTGTCATTAATGGCGAGGCAGAGATTTTTGTTGATTATCGAGCAGATATCGTAGCGGCTCTTGAAAAGGAAGAATTGCATTACGAGCCTGGTGAAGATATTCGAAATATTTTATTAAATGATTCGGTATTTGTTCCAGCCTATTCTTTACCCTATACTATAGATAGTGACACGAAAGAGCCTATCTTTTTATTAACGAATTAGTCATAACCCTTCTTTTACAAAATATATTGTAGGAGAAGGGTATTTTTATTCCCTCATATGCCATTCACCATTAAAACCATACTAAACATTCCAGATAACATCGTTTCCTTTTCTGCTTTGTAAAAGCAAAAACTTCTTCTACTAAGAGGAATGAGTCCATAAGAAGATAGTAAAACTAGTAAATTTATATCACAAGGGGGTTAAAAAATATAAAACTGTCATAACGATGTAGGACAACATCATAAATATATACTGTCATAAAATAAATAACAGGATAATAACTATCCACTAACGCAGGGATTCGGGAGGGGATCACTTGGAAAAGGTTGATATTTTTAAAGATATTGCCGAGAGAACGGGCGGTGATATATATTTTGGAGTGGTAGGCGCTGTTCGTACAGGAAAATCCACTTTTATTAAAAAGTTTATGGAATTGGTCGTATTGCCAAGCATGAATAATGAAGCCGAACGCGCTCGTACCCAAGATGAGTTACCTCAAAGTGCAGCAGGAAAAACTATTATGACAACCGAGCCGAAGTTTGTTCCAAACCAGGCCGCCAACGTTCATGTTGGGGAAGGGTTGGATGTCAATATTCGTTTAGTTGACTGTGTCGGCTATACAGTACCAGGTGCTAAAGGTTACGAAGATGAAAATGGTCCCCGTATGATTACAACACCATGGTACGAGGAACCGATTCCATTCCATGAAGCAGCCGAAATTGGCACAAGAAAGGTCATTCAGGAGCATTCAACAATTGGAGTAGTGATTACAACAGACGGAACCATCGGTGAAATTCCACGCAGTAACTATATAGAAGCGGAAGAGCGAGTGATAAATGAGCTGAAAGAGGTTGGTAAACCATTTATTATGATTATCAACAGCGTCCAGCCGCAGCATCCAAACACGGAAGCCCTTCGTGAGGAACTATCAGAGAAATATGATATACCAGTCTTGGCTATGAGTGTAGAGGGAATGCGGGAATCAGATGTATTAAATGTCATGAGAGAGGCTTTATACGAATTCCCAGTCCTTGAAGTAAACGTAAATCTTCCGAGCTGGGTGATGGTATTACGTGAAAATCATTGGTTGCGTGAAAGCTATCAGGAAGCCGTGAAGGAAACGGTAAAGGATATTAAACGCCTGCGCGATGTGGATCGGGTCGTTCATCACTTTAGTGATTTTGAATTTATCGACCGGGCGAGTTTAGCCGGAATCGAAATGGGTCAGGGGATTGCCGAAATTGACCTTTATGCACCGGATGATTTATATGATGATATTCTAAAAGAAATTGTCGGTGTCGAGATTCGCGGCAAGGATCACTTGCTTGAACTGATGCAGGATTTTGCCCATGCGAAGGCGGAGTATGACGTTGTCGCAGATGCATTGAAAATGGTGAAACAAACTGGCTATGGGATTGCTGCTCCATCATTAGCCGATATGAGTCTCGATGAACCGGAAATCATTCGACAGGGATCCCGCTTTGGTGTCCGATTAAAAGCGGTTGCACCGTCTATTCATATGATTAAAGTAGATGTAGAAAGTGAATTTGCACCAATTATTGGGACGGAAAAGCAAAGTGAGGAGCTAGTCCGATACTTAATGCAAGATTTTGAAGATGATCCATTATCGATTTGGAGTTCAGATATATTTGGTAGAAGCTTGAGCTCCATTGTCCGAGAGGGCATTCAAGCGAAACTATCCTTAATGCCAGAAAATGCCCGCTATAAGTTAAAGGAAACCCTCGAAAGAATTATTAACGAAGGATCTGGCGGATTAATTGCGATTATCCTGTAGAACTCTCGATTGAGGGTTCTTTTTTTTGTTGGCAATAGGAAACAGGTTTGTAAGACTCATTTTATGGCAATAATGGTTAGAAAATAGCCATTATTCATGCTGTTTTTTCGAAGTTTTGTCATAAAATATAAAGTATATGAGCATGATAAGAATTTTTCTTGCTAACATTATATGATTATGATAACCTTTTATCAGAATTACTATTATTCATGCTAATCCCTTGTAAATAAAGGTTTTTTGCTAAAAAACAGTTGAAATATTCTATTCGTTGATTTAAGATTATGCTTGTTAATCAAATTCGCTCGGCGAATTTGCGTCGGATTTTTATCAAGTTCGATAATTGGACATCCGCCGGAGGCTTAACTTCATTCATCTTCCCTCTATATTGGATTGGAGGACTTTTGTTGAATGAAGTTAAAAATGAGCAACAACGTATAGAATGGGCATTTTTTGTTTACAAATGTATGTAAGAAACAATTTAGAAAGTTAGGTTATCTTGGGAGGAGGTGACTGGCATGAACAAAACAGAACTTATTAACGCAGTTGCTGAAGCAAGCGAGCTTTCAAAAAAAGATGCTACTAAAGCAGTTGATGCCGTTTTTGATTCTATCTTAAATGCATTAAAAGATGGAGATAAAGTACAACTAATTGGTTTTGGAAACTTCGAGGTGCGTGAGCGTGCTGCACGTAAAGGACGTAACCCTCAAACAGGTGATGAAATCGAAATTGCTGCAAGTAAAGTCCCTGCATTTAAACCAGGTAAAGCGCTTAAGGATGCAGTGAAATAATTACATAAAGTGCTTATAAAGAACCGCGAGATAATCGCGGTTCTTTATTTTGAAATGAGCTTTCTTTTTATCCTTGATACTCCATTCATTCTAGCTTAATGGATACGGAGGCTGTTCCTCCTTTCCCCTAATTTTTTCCCTAATATTAAATGAATAGGTATGCTAATATAAATATGCTAATATAAAAAGTAAAAGACTGCGTACCGGTTATGCAATAGTGTAAACGTTTTTTTATCAAGAAGTGTATCTACTAGTGCACCCGTACGTTATTTAGTTAGAATTTAGGAGGATATAGAAATGTCAAATGTGAACCGTACCCAAATCGAAGAAGCGGTACGTTTAATACTTGAAGCCATCGGTGAGGATCCAAATCGTGAAGGCTTGCTTGATACACCAAAAAGAGTCGCTAAGATGTATGAAGAAGTATTTAACGGGCTGGGACAGGACCCTAAGGAACATTTTGAAACGATATTTGGGGAGGACCATGAGGAACTTGTGTTAGTAAAGGATATTCCTTTTTATTCTATGTGTGAACACCATCTGGTTCCCTTCTTTGGAAAAGCTCATGTTGCTTACATACCACGAAATGGAAAGGTTACCGGTCTAAGCAAGCTCGCTAGGGCCGTTGAAGCTGTTGCTAAAAGACCGCAGCTCCAGGAAAGAATTACGTCTACAATAGCTGACAGCATATATGAAACATTAGAGCCATATGGTGTTATGGTCGTAATTGAAGCAGAGCATATGTGTATGACAATGCGCGGTGTAAAAAAGCCAGGCTCCAAAACGGTTACTTCTGCCGTTCGTGGTACATTCTTAAACGATGCAGCATCAAGAGCGGAAGTATTATCTCTCATAAAAGACTAAGTAAAAGAGTATGTGGTTTGTATAAATAATAGGGTTTAGAATAGTTTAAACGTATAGATACTATTTCGGAGAGGTGTAAACAGATGGATGTGAAAAAGTCTTCAGTTAGTGAATATGTTATTATAAAAGCAAAACAGGACGGAGTGAATGTAATCGGATTGACCAGAGGGTCTGATACTAGATTTCATCATTCTGAAAAATTAGATAAAGGGGAAGTGATGATTGCTCAGTTTACCGAGCATACTTCAGCAATCAAAGTACGTGGTGAAGCGTTAATTAAAACCGCCTATGGTGATGTGGAGAGCGAAGGCAGGCACAGTCAGCAGGAGAAATGATTGGGAGCCTGCGGCAACTAGATATCAGATTCTACGACATAAATTTTATTTGGTCTGCCAAATTCTTTACATTTATGCTATAATTATGGCTGCTTATTGTTTTTTTGTAATCAAAAATAGAATAAAAATAAACATGACCTAATTGAAAAAAGATAGACAACCTAGAAGATAAGTTGGGGAAATAAGGGTGATTGGATTGCGTGAAATTGTAGATAAATTAACTTATACAAAGGAAAGGATAGAAAAATATGTTATCCATCCTTATTTACGTGAATATATTATTCCACCAGAGATTGATGAGGATAAGCTTCTGATTCTTATTTCAATCGTCGACCAACTCGAACTTTCCCCGCATGAAAAAGACATATATGTTTTAGCAATCATGCTGATGCAGGTGGCTTTAGATACACATGATCAAGTCACGAATACCCTTGTGGATGAAACAAACATGAAAATTAGACAGTTAACCGTACTGGCTGGTGATTATTATAGCGGTCTGTACTATAAGTTTTTAGCTAGCATAGAGAATGTACAGGTAATTAAGGCCTTATCAGAAGGTGTAAAAAATATTAACGAACATAAGGTATTCATTTACCATAAAGATCAGGATGATTTTCATACAATCATGAGTAGTGTCAAGATGATTGAGTTTTCATTAATAGATAAATTAATCAATTATTTTGGGGTTGCTGAATGGTATGAAAGTGCCTCAAACTGGCTATTAGTCAAAAGACTGCTTCTAGAAAAACAACGCCAGGAAAAAACAGGTGATTCAGTCGTGTTCGCGGCATTAGATCGTTTGTTTATGAAAAACCAAAAGCAAAAAGCAGTTGAACAGCCCCAAGAGGTATTGCAAATTTATGACAGCTATATTGAATATTCAATGCAATTGATGACAAAGGGAATGAATAAAATTCAGCCTTTCAATACTTTATATGAGGAACGAATGATGAATATGATCAAGGATTATTCTCCAAGAGAAAAATCATTTGTGGAAGAAGGGTAAATGCTATGCAACAAACAAAAGAACAAAAGGTCCATAACGTTTTCGAGAAGATTTCAAACCAATATGATAAAATGAACTCGGTAATCAGCTTTAAACAACATGTAAAATGGCGTTCGGACACCATGAGAATGATGAATGTGCAAAAAGACTCGAAAGCGCTTGATGTTTGTTGTGGAACAGCAGATTGGACAATCGCACTTGCTAACGCTGTAGGCCCTAATGGTGAAGTAATGGGTCTGGACTTTAGTCAGAATATGCTTAATGTAGGAGAGGAAAAGGTACGCCATTTACAGCAAGTGAAACTTATACACGGGAATGCGATGGAACTGCCATTTCCTGATAATTCCTTTGATTATGTGACAATTGGCTTCGGACTTAGAAATGTGCCAGATGTTATGACTGTGTTAAAAGAAATGCATCGGGTTGTCAAACCTGGAGGGATGGTTGTGTGCTTGGAGACATCGCAGCCGACATTAATTGGTTTTAAGCAATTATATTATTTTTACTTTCGTTTTATTATGCCTCTTTTTGGAAAGCTATTTGCCAAAAGCTATCAAGAATATTCCTGGCTTCAAGAGTCGGCACGAAGTTTTCCAGGTATGAAAGAGCTAGCTAATATGTTTAGAAAAGCCGGACTAGTTGATGTAACGTTTAAGCCGTATGCTGGCGGAGTGGCAGCTGTCCATATTGGAAAAAAACAAAATAAATAGATATTTCTGTTTGTTAAATGTAGCATTCGGTAAATTGCTTGTTTTGATTATGATTGAAGAAAGCAACTCCTTTTGCTTCATGCTAGCAGACAGGGTTACAGCAAGGTGGATACGGATATGAAATTTAAAATGATGTATTCATTTTTAAATTCTGACTTTGATATCGTTGAGGAAGCATTGGAGGAGGCTGTCTACGCAGATTCAGCATTGCTTCAAGAAGCTTCTTTACATTTATTACAAGCTGGGGGAAAACGGATTCGTCCCCTCTTTGTTTTACTTGCAGCCAAGTTCGGTTCGTATGACGTACATATTATAAAGAAAGTAGCTGTGGCACTTGAGTTAATCCATGCTGCTTCCTTAATTCATGATGATGTCATTGATGATGCTGAAATTCGTAGAGGAAAGCTGACAGTTAAGGCAAAATGGGATAATCGAATCGCTATGTATACTGGTGATTATATATTTGCTCGCTCACTCGAGCTTATGACGGAAATTGATAAGCCTGAGGCACACAAAATTTTAGCCGATACAATGGTAGAATTGGTTATTGGGGAAATTGAACAAATTAAGGATAAGTATCGTTTTGACCAGAATCTGAAGGATTATCTGCGAAGAATAAAGCGGAAGACGGCCCTCCTTATTTCAACGAGCTGTGAGCTTGGTGCCATATGCTCTAATGCAGATCAAAATCTACAAAGGAAGTTGACAAGGTTTGGCTATTATGTCGGAATGTCTTATCAAATCATCGACGATATCCTTGATTTCACAGCGACGGAAAAGGAATTAGGAAAACCGTCAGGAAGTGATTTGCTGCAAGGAAATATAACACTTCCTGTATTATTTGCTATGGAGGATCTTTCCATTCGCAAAGAAATCATAAAGGTTCATGAAAATATGTCACGAAAAGATATGGATTATATTATAAAAATGATTATTCGTTCTAATGCAATCGATAGAGCCAGAAAGGTGAGTAATCAATATCTTGAAAAGGCATTGGCGTTGGTAGAAGAGCTCCCACAAAATCAAGCGAAAACAGCTCTCAGAAGTATTGCAAAGTACATCGGAAAGCGAAAATATTAAGAAGTTGCGAATTTTTCAAAAAAATGATATTATTTCCATGGGTTGTCCTCTTTGAGAATATTTCTCGAAAGGATATCTACTATACATACTGTAATAGGGGCTGAGTTCATGGAAAGAACATTTTTAATGGTAAAACCTGATGGTGTACAACGTAATCTAATTGGCGAAATTGTTTCTCGTTTTGAAAAGAAAGGCTTTCAGCTTGTTGGTGGTAAGCTTATGAGTATCTCACAACAATTAGCCGAGGAGCATTATGGTGAGCATAAAGAACGTCCATTTTTTGGAGAATTAGTTGATTTCATCACTTCAGGTCCTGTATTTGCTATGGTATGGGAAGGTGAAAATGTTATTACAACTGCGCGTCAAATGATGGGTTCAACAAACCCGAAGGATGCGGCACCTGGAACTATCCGTGGGGATTTCGGTGTGACGGTTGGGAAAAACGTTATTCACGGCTCTGATTCACCAGAAAGTGCTGTTCGTGAAATTGGTATTTTCTTTAATGAAACTGAACTTGTTGAATATAAGAAATTAATCAATGAATGGATTAACTAGAAAAAACACTTGCAAATGCAAGTGTTTTTTAATTTGTAAACGTATCCAATGGAGAATTTATTTAATCTCATTACTGGTGATAGTTGTATAACTTTTTTTAGACAATTTAAATAAAATAGTCTCCAATTTCCTCTTTTTCCGCTATACTAAGGTTATCCTAGAAGAGGAGTATGTCTATGTCTGGCGAGTACGAACGATTTATAAATCAAGTAAAAATAAAAACGGGAATTGATCTTGCCCTCTATAAAGAAGCACAAATGAAAAGAAGATTAACCTCATTATACGAAAAAAAGGGATATAGCTCCTTTGATGAATACTTTTCTGTCATTAACCAAAACCAAGCTCTGCTAAATGAATTTCTAGATCGCATGACGATTAATGTTTCAGAATTTTATCGTAATTATAAGCGATGGGAGGTATTAGAGAAAAATATCCTACCGACAATCTTCCAAAGGACCAAAAAGCCCCGTTTGTGGAGTGCTGCTTGTTCATCAGGTGAGGAACCCTATACCTTGGCAATGCTGATGGCAAAATATTTACCTATATCCGATATTAGAATCGTCGCTACTGATATTGATGAGAACGTATTATCAAGAGCGAGGCTAGGGGTTTATCCTGAGCGGTCATTGCAAGAAGTACCGGAAGAAATGAAAAGGAAATATTTTATTAAAGAAGGAAGCTTCTTTAAGGTTTCTGAAGATATAAAACAGGCTGTGTCGTTTAAAAAGCACAATCTCCTATCAGATTCCTTTGGCGGTCCCTATGACTTAATCATCTGTCGAAATGTCTTAATCTATTTCACTGAAGAGGCTAAGGAGCTTCTCTATCATAAATTTGCCTCTAGTTTAAATCCTGGAGGAATTCTCTTTGTTGGAAGTACGGAACAGATATTTAATCCAAGTAAATACGGATTTGAAGTAGAAGATACTTTTTTTTATAAAAAAAGTCTTTTGAAAAAATAATAGGATTGCATCAATGTGCTCATGAATAAGCCAAAGGAGTTAATGAACATATCATTTTTTTAAAAACTTACTATTCTAATTTTTATTCATATGTTATATTGATACATAATCCTTTAACGAGTTGAAGGGAGAAAGAAGAAGATGAGATATTTAACTGCCGGGGAATCACATGGACCCCAATTAACAACAATTATTGAAGGTTTACCTGCGGGAATGCCGTTGTTGCAAGAGGATATAAATGTTCAGCTTGCTAGGAGACAGAAAGGGTATGGACGTGGGCGTCGAATGCAGATTGAAAAAGATACCGCTGCAATTACAAGTGGTGTAAGACATGGTTTAACGCTTGGGTCACCAGTGGCACTGGTGGTTGAGAACAATGACTGGAAGCATTGGACCAAGATTATGGGGGCGGACCCGATAGATGAGAATGCAGATGAAGTAAAAAGAAAAGTAACCCGTCCTCGTCCTGGACATGCTGACTTAAATGGTGCCTTAAAATATGGACACCGTGATATGAGAAATGTATTGGAACGCTCGTCTGCAAGGGAAACAACCGTAAGGGTGGCTGCAGGAGCGGTGGCGAAAAAAATGTTATCGCTGCTAGGAATAGAAGTAGCTTCACATGTTGTGGAAATTGGTGGAGTTAAATCAGCTATATCAAGCTACGAGTCAATCCAAAGCTTAAGAGAAATAACAGAAAATTCACCGGTTCGCTGCCTTGATCCAGATGCAGAAAAGGAAATGATGAAAGCGATCGATACTGCGAAGGAAAACGGAGATTCAATTGGTGGAATTGTCGAGGTGATTGTCGAAGGAATGCCGGCTGGTGTCGGCAGTTATGTTCACTACGACCGAAAGCTGGATGCGAAGCTTGCTGCAGCCATTTGCTCTATCAATGCTTTTAAAGGTGTCGAATTTGGCATCGGCTTTGAAGCGGCTCATATACCAGGCAGTGAGGTTCATGATGAAATCGCCTGGGAAGAGGAAAAAGGCTATTACCGGAAAACGAATCGATTAGGCGGTTTAGAAGGCGGGATGTCTACAGGCATGCCAATTGTTGTAAGAGGTGTAATGAAGCCTATCCCAACACTTTATAAGCCGTTACAAAGTGTTGATATTGACACAAAAGAGCCGTTTTCTGCAAGTGTGGAGCGTTCTGACAGCTGTGCCGTTCCAGCTGCATCGGTTGTCGCAGAAAATGTAGTTGCCTGGGAGCTAGCGCAGGCAATCGTCGATCAATTCTACAGTGATCGTTTTGATGCATTAAAGGAAAATATTGCTGAACAACGCAGTTATGCGAGGGAATTTTAATGATTGAGCATGTAGTTAAGACTCCTTTAAAAGCGTATCCTGTCTATATCGGTGAAGGTGTAATTCAGCAGCTTCCAGCAGTAATTAAGAAACAGAAGGCAGTGACGAAAATACTAATAATAACAGATGAGATAGTAGGAGAGCTCTATCTCCCTGTTATTCTTGATTCTATTGCTGAATTTCAGGCTGAAGTGGTAAAGGTCCCAAGCGGTGAGAAAGCTAAGACATTTGAGGTATACTATGAGTGCTTAACTTCTGCACTAAAATATAAGCTAGACCGGCATTCCCTTATTCTTGCCTTAGGAGGTGGAGCGGTTGGTGATTTATCCGGCTTTGTTGCTGCCACCTTTATGAGGGGAATTCCATTTATTCAAATTCCGACTACTATTTTGGCTCATGACAGTGCTGTTGGCGGTAAAGTAGCAATCAATCACCCGGAAGGAAAAAATATGATTGGCTCCTTTTATCAGCCAGAAGCGGTTATTTATGATATCGATTTTCTGAAAAGCCTGCCCCTACATGAAAGACGGTCTGGTTTTGCAGAAGTGATAAAGCACGGTCTTATTCAAGACCTTGCCTTTTATCAGTGGCTAAAGGCTCACATTAACTCTTTAGATAACATTACTGGAGATGAGTTAGAGCGGTTTTTGGCGCGAGGAATTGAAATTAAAAGTGCCATTGTTGCTGAAGATGAAAAAGAGACGGGAATAAGAGCTTATTTAAACTTTGGACATACACTTGGACATGCAATTGAAGCTGAGATGGGCTACGGGAAAATGACACATGGTGAAGCGGTCTTGATTGGAATGCTGTTTGCTTTACAATTAAGTAAAAAGTATGCCGGTCTTGAATTTGACATAAGTGACTTATATGAGTGGGTCGAGAAGCTAGGCTATCAAACAAAGGTGCCTGAAGGTTTATCCTATGAAAGTCTAGTTGAACGCATGAAGGGTGATAAGAAATCAGTCGGACAACAAATTCGAATGGTGCTTCTAAATAAAGTTGGCTCGCCAGGACTTTATGAATTATCAGAAAAGGAAATACTTTTAGAATTGGGTCTTTTTTAATAATAAGGGAGATTATCTTTTTTAAGACCGGATTTAGCTTTATCAGAAATCATCATTGAACGAGGTGAATGTTGTTATGAAGTGGAAAGAACAATTATTGTCATTGGCTCCGTATAAACCCGGCAGACCAATTGAATCTGTTAAGAAAGAGTATGGACTTGAAAAGGTTGTAAAACTGGCATCAAATGAGAATCCATTTGGTACATCACCAAAGGTTGTCACTGCACTAAAATCAGCACTTACTTCGTTTGCTATCTATCCTGACGGTTATGCAACGAATTTACGTACTGCTGTTGCGGAGTTTTTAAATATCAATGAAGAGCAGTTAATATTCGGAAATGGGGCTGATAACTTAATTCAGATTATTTCCCGTGCTTTTCTAATGCCAGGAAAAAATACCGTTATGGCTAGTCCTACTTTCTCACAATATAAGCATAATGCTATTATCGATGGAGCCGAGGTTAGAGAAATACCGTTACTTGACGGGGAACATGACCTTGAGTCAATGGTAAAGGCAATTGATGAGAATACAGCTGTTGTTTGGGTATGTAGTCCCAATAACCCGACAGGAGTCTATATTTCAAAGGAGAATATGACTGCGTTTCTTAATAAGGTACCAAAGGAGACCTTGGTTGTCATTGATGATGCCTACCATGATTATGTAGTTGCTGATGATTTTTATAATGCGGAAGACTTTGTAAACGAATATAGAAATCTAATTGTGTTAAGAACATTCTCTAAAATATATGGCATTGCCAGCTTGCGTGTTGGCTATGGAATAGCACATCAAGACATTATTCGTGTTCTTGAACCTGCCAGAGAACCTTTTAACGTCAATACATTAGGGCAGATTGCTGCCGTTGCAGCGATCGATGATCAAGAATATGTAGTTCATTGCAGGCAGAAAAACCGCGAGGGAATGGCACAGTTCGAGCAATTTTGTGAAGAACATAAATTACACTATTTCCCTTCACAGGCTAATTTCATTCTCATCGATTTTGGAACGAGCGGTGATGAAGTATTTCAATATTTGCTTAAGAAAGGCTATATTGTTCGTTCAGGCAATGCTTTAGGCTATGCTTCTTCTGTTAGGGTGACTGTAGGGTCTGCCGAGGAGAACAATGGAGTCATACACGCAATGAAACAATATTTAGCAGAGAATGCATCTGTAACGAAATAAAGGAACGATGCTGATGTTAACAATGCGATGGATAAGGGGATGATCCGGTTTGAAAGGCCGTGTATTCGTGATTGGCTTAGGCCTAATAGGCGGTTCTCTCGCATTGTGTATAAAGGGGCAGCATCAAGGCTGCCAGATTACAGGGTATGACATCAATGAGGAGCAGGGAAAATTGGCGAAGATGCTGGGCGTTGTTGACTGCATAGCAGGCAGCATTGAAGAGGGAGCAAAGGAAGCTGATTTAATATTAATTACAACACCTGTACAAGTGACTGAGAGAATACTAGAGCTTCTCGCAGAATTGCCGTTAAAGGAAACAGTGATAATCAGTGATGCGGGAAGTACAAAAGCCGAAATTGTTAAAAGGGCAGATAAACTAACTGCCAAAGGCATTACTTTTATCGGAGGACATCCGATGGCAGGCTCCCATAAAAGCGGTGTATCCGCTGCTAGAGAGCTCTTGTTTGAAAATGCCTTTTATCTATTAACTCCGGAAAAACATATGCCAGAGGAGAAAATTGAATTGCTGAAGTTGTGGCTGAAAGGAACGAAGGCAAAATTCATTGTAACTTCTCCTGAAGAACATGATTATTTAACAGGAATCATCAGTCATTTTCCGCATATTATTGCTGCCTCCTTAGTCCATCAGGCTGAAAAGACCAGTCAAGGGCAAAGTCTAGTTACGCGCTTGGCTGCAGGAGGTTTCCGTGATATTACTAGGATTGCTTCTAGCAGTCCGACAATGTGGAGAGATATTCTTCTTCATAATAAAGATACTTTGCTTCTGCTTCTTTCAGATTGGCAGCAAGAAATGAAAGAAGTGGCTGAGATGCTTAAGGAGCAGGATGGTGAAAAAATTTATCGTTATTTTGAAAGTGCCAAAAAGTTCAGGGATGAACTACCGCAAAAACAAATGGGAGCTATTCCAGCCTTTTATGATTTGTTCGTGGATGTGCCTGATTACCCCGGTGTTGTTTCTGAAATAACTGGGTATCTGGCGAAAGAGGAAATCAGCATTACGAATATTCAAATTAGGGAAACAAGGGAAGATATTATTGGCGTACTTGTCATTAGTTTTCAAACAGAGCATGATCGTCTTCGTGCAAAAGCTTGTATTGAACACTATACAAGCTTTGAAACTTCAACTGGTCCTTAAATTTGATCGAGATTAAAGAGGGGGAAAAGATGGGTAAACATACATTGAAAACAAATATTACTTCATTAAAGGGGGATATCATTGTCCCTGGAGATAAATCTATTTCCCATCGATCTGTTATGTTTGGTGCTGTGGCGGAAGGTGTCACAACTGTTACGGGTTTTTTAATGGGGGAAGATTGTTTAAGCACGGTTTCTTGTTTTAGGCAGCTTGGAGTAGAAATTGAGGAAACAGCCGATCAAATGGTTATCCATGGGAAAGGCTGGGATGGCCTGGTGGAGCCAAAAGAAGTGCTGAATGTTGGAAATTCAGGAACGACAATCCGCCTATTGATGGGAATATTGGCCGGACGTCCTTTTCATACCACTCTTATCGGTGACGAATCAATTGGTAAAAGGCCCATGACAAGAGTGACCAAGCCGCTTAGTAGTATGGGGGCAAAAATTGAAGGTAGACAATTTGGTGAGTATACGCCATTGTCCATTCGCGGTGGAGGAATCTCTGGTATTGAGTATGCGTCACCTGTAGCCAGTGCCCAAGTAAAGTCGGCTATTTTACTTGCTGGTCTCCAGGCAGATGGTATTACAACAGTAGTTGAACCAGAGAAATCTCGAGACCATACCGAGCGAATGATCAGGCAATTTAGCGGTACTGTAGAGGAAAATGGTCTGTCTGTTTCAGTCCGTGGTGGTCAGGTCCTAAAAGGAACGAATATTAAGGTTCCTGGCGATATTTCATCTGCGGCCTTTTTCCTGGTTGCCGGAGCGATTGTGCCTAATAGTTGCATTACTTTGAAAAATGTTGGCTTAAATCCAACGAGAACAGGTATTATTGATGTTATGTTGGAAATGGGTGCTGACATGACAATTGAACCTCTAGTGGCAGAGCAAACAGAACCAGTCGGCGATATTACCATAAGAACGTCGCATTTAAAAGGGACGACCATTGGTGGAGACTTAATCCCGCGCCTAATTGATGAAATCCCGATTATCGCGTTGCTTGCTACGCAGGCAGAAGGCGAAACGGTTATCCGTGATGCACAAGAATTAAAAGTAAAGGAAACAAATCGGATAGATACAGTCGTACAGGAACTGTCAAAGCTGGGTGCAGACATTACAGCAACCGATGACGGCATGATTATTAAAGGGAAGAATAAATTAGCTGGCGGTGTTGTGTCCAGTCATGGAGATCACCGGATTGGGATGATGCTGGCGGTTGCGGCACTTATTTGTAAACAGGATGTAAGTTTGGAACAAAAAGAGGCTATTTCTGTATCATATCCGCAATTTTTTACAGATTTAGAAAAGTTAATGTAAATACACAAAAAAACTGCAGGCCGATGCAGTTTTTTTGTGTATTTATTTTAACCTATGAATAATTTAAGCTCCATCCTCATAATTTGTCATATGACTGTTATAGAGGTGAGCATATGGCGTATATAATTGAGAATGTAAATAGGTTAATAAATGGACAACTGGACCGGACAAGCCTTATGATTGAACAAAATAAGGTTGCTTATATAAAATCATCTCTAGAAAAATACAGGTTTATGAGAATGAATGCAGAATCTTATATTATGACACCCACATATGCTATATTTGATACACAAATCCCTGTCGATGAATCATTTCAGCGACAAAAGGATTATTATTCTAGTCATTTCATTATGAAAGGCTGTACAATCCTTTTGACCTATGTAAGCATCGATTATGAGTACGAGCTGGGAAATAAGCTGATGCTAGGTGAAAAGGGGTTGTTAAACTCCCCGATTGATTATCTGCTCGGGGTCAAGATTCCTATTCGTTTATTAACACCAAGTTTTATGAGAAAATGTAAACAGAAAGGAATTCCTGCTGTTTTTGTTGATATTAAAAATAAGGAAGAGTTAGAGACTTTACCGTGGGGTTGGATTAGGGAAGCCATGTTTCCGTTGAATAGTCCTTTAATACCGATTTTCCCCAGAGAATATAACAGAAAAGAATTGAAGCAGGTCAAAGCTTTATGGCAAAAAGTTACGAAAAAAGAAAAGCTTCCGTCACTCGAGGATGAAATTCCTCATCAATTTCCAATCAAAGAGGTGGAGCTGGCTAAAATCAAGCTTTATCCCGTAAAGGCATCCATTCAACAGGGCAGGGAAGTAAGCTATAATCTATATGAATACAGCAGTATCTCACGATTGGATGGGAGTACACTTTTTGAACCAGCTGAAGAAAAATTACTAGTAACGGTCCATAAAGGGAAGGTAATCAGGGCTGGAAAGCAGGTTTTCTTTCAGCCCGGGTGCGGTGAAAATATAAATATCAAATTACAATCTTAAAAGCTCATCTATAATAATGAACATGGGTATTTTACGCTTTTTAAATAGAAAGGGTCTTAAATATGGAATCAGTTAATAAAATAATTACACAATTAGAAAATGGTCAACATGAAGAGGCACTAAAGGGCTATGAGAAAATTCTTAATGCCGGCTCGAATGAGGAAAGATTTCTCTTAGGGGAGGAGCTTTTCCAATACGGTTTTTTAGAGGAAGCAAAGAGCTTGTTCGAATATCTGCTCAATATCTATCCGGAAGAGGGTGAAATCCTTGTTCTATTAGCGGAAACATTAATTGAGCTTGGAAAAGAAGAGGAAGCAATTCTGGAATTGGAAAAAATCGATGCGCAGGATTCAAGCTTTCCAGAATCACTCGTCTTGTTGGCCGATTTATACCAAATGCAGGGTCTATACGAGGTCAGTGAGCAAAAACTGCTAAAAGCAAAGACGATGCTTCCGGAAGAGGTTATTATTGATTTTGCCCTTGGTGAGCTTTATGCTGAGGAAGGGAAATTTACTCATGCGATAAAATGCTATGAACATGTACTGGAAACAAGAAATGAAATTGGTGGAGTGGATGTGAATCAAAGAATGGCCGATGCCATCAGTGCTGGCGGGGCATTTGAAGAGGCACTACCTTATTATGAAAGAGCTTTAGAAAATAAATTAGAGATTAATACGCTTTTTAATTATGGCTTTACAGCCTTACAGGCAGGTTATAATGGCAAAGCAATAGAAAAATTCAGTGAATTAAAGGAACTGGATCCTGAGTATTATTCATTGTATATGAATTTAGCTCGTGCGTACGAAAGAGAAGAGGATCCGGAAAAGGGTTTTCAGACTCTAATAGAAGGAATTCAGTATGATGAATATAATAAGGATTTATATTTTTATGCCGGAAAATTGGCATTGAAAATGGGTAAGGAGGAAGAAGCAGAGAAAATGCTTCGTGAGGCGATCGCTCTTGATCCTGAACTTACAGATGCTGCCTTGACATTAAATAAGCTGCTGCTTCATCAGGAAAGATGGGAGGACGTTCTTGAAATTGTTCATATAATGGAAGAGGGGGGCGAAATTGAAACACAATTTTTATGGGATGCAGCTGTAGCTCATCAAAATCTGGAAAATTTTTCACAGGCATTAAACAGCTATGAAAACGCATATAATTTTTATAAAGACAGTATGGACTTTTTAGTGGACTATGGTTATTTTTTAATTGAAGAAGGAAAAAGAGAACAGGCTGTCGAAGTGTTTAATAGACTAATAAAGCTTGATCCAAGCAATACAGAATTTCAAGACGT
The DNA here is from genome assembly GCF_900104575.1 of Bacillus tuaregi. NCBI lineage: Bacteria > Bacillati > Bacillota > Bacilli > Caryophanales > Bacillaceae > Bacillus > Bacillus tuaregi. The sequence continues at coordinate 3,017,085 of NZ_LT629731.1, read as the reverse complement.
GTGGCAAAGACTAACAGATGACGTTAGATAATTAGGATAAAATTTGCTGAAAGCAGAGGAGGGAATCAACATGAGCGCCCCTGTATCTGTCAATGAGAAAAAGGAATTTATTCGTTGGTTTCTCAATCATTATCAATTAAAAAGACGTGAATGTGTTTGGATTTTGAACTATTTAATGAGTCATGATCAACTTATGGAAAAGGTACACTTTGTTGAACAAGCTCAATTTTGTCCACGGGGAATTGTCATGTCCACACATTGTGTGGATGATGTCCCATTTCGTTTCTATAAAGAAAATGTGATGACAACAGATGCGGAAAAATCATTTCATGACATCCGATTAAATCGAGATGAGGATATTTTTATTCAACTTAATTTTCATGCTTCCTTTCAGGCTCCGCAATTTGCAGCCGTATTAGAAGAAAACCCATATATGCCGAAGAACCTGCAGATAAGTGAAAAAGAGCGGTTAATGGCGGAAGACTTTCTTTCCTCAAGTATTAAGCGGTTTCAGAAAGAAAAGCTTGTCAAACAAATTGACGAGGCATTAGACAATAATGATGAAAGTGCATTTAAAAAGTTAACAGAACAGTTGAAAAAATTTAATATATAACCATTTGAGGCCTGTAGGTGACAGGTCTTTTTATTTTGTCCAAAACGATGCTAAATGGCGAAGCTGGGGTGTCAAAGACTTCTAGACATTTTTTTTCAACATGTTAGAATAGTAAGAAATTGAAAGAGATGGAGTGAAGAGAATGAAGTGGACGAGCGAAGACATCGATATGTACATCAAAGCGAAGGAATATGTTGATACGATTGTATTGCCATTATATCCGGTCGCACTTGATGAACAAATCAAAAAGACAGCAGAAATGACGGAGTTTATTAATCTCTTGTCAGTGCAGCTAGAGAGGCAGTTTAGAGGAAGATTAATCATGCTACCCGGGTTTAACTATTTAAAGTCAACAGACGGAGACGCTACACTTCAAGACCTGTTAAAATGGGAAAGGGAATTTATGGCTAAAGGCTTCAAGCACATTGTCTACATAACTTCTGATAGTGACTGGAAGCTTGTTGAAGCGAAATTGACCGGTTCCCTAATATGGCTGCCAACCATCCCGCTTCAGCAAATGGACCAGCAATACCGGAATACTATTTTAAAAGACCAGATTCAGCAACTTATCTCTTTATTTGTCCAAAAATGGGAAAATATAGAATAAAAATTGTGTATAAAAATGGAAAATTATGAAATATAAATGGAAAAATGTGAATAAAAAAGCGATAAAAGTTACATATATTTTCTGATTATATTGACCTTACTGAAATATTGATATATTATTGGTATGTCCTAGTATGAAAATTGTGTTAATTTAAAATTGTTTTAAAGGGGGGGGAGAAATATGAGCAAAAATCATGTGTCTAGACGTCAGTTCCTAAATTATACATTAACAGGTGTGGGTGGATTTATGGCTGCTGGAATGCTAATGCCAATGGTTCGATTTGCTGTTGATCCAGTATTAAAGCATACAAGCGGCGGCGATTTTATCGCAACACCACAGAAAGTTAGTGAAATTACTAATGTTCCTACACGAGTGGACTTCGCTTTCACACAGAAGGATGCTTGGTATGAGTCAGAGGTAACGAATTCAGCTTGGGTCTATAAAGACGATAAAGGCGAGATTATTGCCCTTTCTCCAGTATGTAAACATTTAGGCTGTACGGTTGACTGGAATACGGACAAGTCTCATCCAGATCATTTTTACTGTCCATGTCATGGGGGACTGTATTCAAAGGATGGTAAAAACATTCCAGGTACACCACCGATTGCACGATTGGATGAATATCCATTTAAAGAAAAAGACGGTTTACTGTACTTAGGTAAAGCCGAGCCGCGAAAGGAGGCGTAATCAGTGTTAAACAAAATTTATGATTGGGTAGATGAACGTTTAGACATTACGCCTTTATGGCGGGATATTGCTGATCATGAAGTACCGGAGCACGTAAACCCGGCACATCATTTTTCGGCTTTTGTCTATTGTTTTGGGGGATTAACCTTTTTTATTACCGTAATACAGATCTTATCTGGTATGTTCTTAACCATGTACTATGTTCCAGATATCAAAAATGCTTGGGAATCTGTTTATTACTTGCAAAATGAAGTGGCTTTTGGACAAATTGTTAGAGGAATGCATCACTGGGGCGCAAGCTTAGTTATTGTCATGATGTTTTTACATACATTGCGTGTCTTCTTCCAAGGTGCATACAAAAAACCTCGTGAATTAAACTGGGTTGTTGGTGTGTTAATTTTCTTTGTAATGCTTGGTCTTGGTCTTACTGGTTATTTATTACCGTGGGATATGAAAGCGCTATTTGCGACTAAGGTAACGATTCAAATCATTGAGTCAGTTCCATTTATTGGGGAATACTTAAAGATTCTAGTAGCTGGTAGCTCCGACATTGTTGGTGCTCAAACGATTACTCGTTTCTTTGCGATTCACGTGTTCTTCCTGCCTGCTGCACTGTTCGGCTTAATGGCTGCTCACTTTATGATGATTCGTAAACAAGGTATTTCAGGTCCATTGTAATCATAACATTTGTTTTAATATCTCTTAAAAGGAGGGAGACTATTCATGCATCGTGGAAAAGGTATGAAGTTCGTAGGCGATTCACGTGTGCCTGCGGCTGAACATAGAAAACCGAATATTCCAAAAGATTATTCGGAATACCCTGGTAAAACAGAAGCTTTCTGGCCAAACTTTTTATTAAAAGAATGGATGGTTGGTGCGGTTTTTCTTATCGGCTTCTTATGCTTAACAGTTGCGCATCCGTCTCCGTTAGAAAAAATTGCAGATCCAAGTGACACTGCATATATTCCGATGCCAGACTGGTATTTCTTATTCTTATATCAATTATTAAAATATAGCTATGCATCTGGTCCTTATAATTCAATCGGTGCGCTTGTTATCCCGGGCCTTGCGTTCGGTGCCTTATTATTAGCACCATTTATTGACCGTGGACCAGCAAGACGTCCGTCAAAGCGTCCTTTAGCAACAGGCTTTATGCTATTAGCCATTGCAGGTATTACGTATCTTACTTGGGAATCAGTTGCCACTCATGACTGGGAGGCTGCTGCCGAGCAAGGTAAGATTGTGGCAGAGGCTGATATTGATACTTCTGCTGAGGGCTATCAAATCTTTGAGGCCAATGGCTGTGTAAGCTGTCACGGTAATCAATTAGAAGGGGGAGCAGCTGCACCTGCCTTAATTGATACAGGTTTAACTCCTGAAGAAGTAGCAAATATCGCTAAAAATGGTTCTGAAAACGGAAAAATGCCTCCAGGACTATTTACTGGTACTGATGAGGAATTATCGAAATTAGCAGAGTTTATTTCAAGTGTAGAAAGTAAATAATAAAATAGGAAAAAAGCCGGCAAGTATCTGTCGGCTTTTTTCCTATTTTATTATTTATCTAAGCCCGTAAGCTTGTGATAAGATAGATGTGTATGATATGGAGAGAGGTGTGGGAAGTAAAGATGAAATGGTTGTACCCAATCTTAGGAAATCGTCAGTTTTTATGGCTTTTATTAATCATTAATGTTTTAGGAACTCTGTATGGATATTATTGGTATGGCTGGCAATTAGCCGATACACCGGCGAAATTTCTCCTGTTTGTTCCAGATAGTCCGACAGCAAGCCTATTTTTCGTTTTTGTTCTGATTGCTTTTTTAATGGGAAAAAATTGGCCTTTATTTGAGGCTCTGGCTGTCGTTACTCTGATCAAATATGGGATTTGGGCAGTTGTGATGAACCTGCTTGTGTTTATCGTTGGTGGAGAGGTTAGCTGGACAGCGTGGATGTTGATTTTTTCTCATGCTGCAATGGCCGTTCAAGGTCTTTTATATGCACCCTTTTATCGAATGAAGCTCTGGCATTTGGTTGTAGCTGGAATTTGGACATTACATAATGATGTGATAGATTATGTTTTCTTTATGCTTCCGCGATATAGCATGCTTAATCAATACATACCTGAGATTGGTTATTTTACATTTTGGCTTAGTATTTTTTCATTATTTATCACTTATCTGATAGCTGTGAGAAAAAATCGCTATGAATTAAAGATCTAAATGATAGTGGTCTATCCTTGTCCCGTTTCTCATACATTGTTACTAATGAGGGGGGACAAGCATGAAATCCAAGCTTGGGATTGTATTTTTTTTATTTATTCTTTTATTATCTAACAATGCTTTAGCAGATGAGGATATGTCACCTATCGATCAGCTTAACGCTCTGTCAGATGAGGCACTTCAATTAACGAAATCACAAAGATATGAGGATGCTAAAAAAATACTAGAGGCTTTTTCAGATAAATTTTCCTCTGTAACGATAAAAGAAAACACATTTACGATGGATGAACTGCGGATTGTCACGATTGCACACAATGAGGCGATTGAAGCAACCACCAATGTAACCATGAACCCGGATGAAAGGATTAACCGAGTAACTAAATTTCGTTTAGTTATTGACGCTATTTCTTCAACAAAGCACCCACTTTGGACAAAAATGGAGGAACCGATTTTAGCTGTATTTGATGAGGTAAAGGAAGCTGCTTTTAATGGTAATCGAGACGTATTTCATCATAACCTTGATGCTTTTTTATCATTGTATGAGATTATTAATCCGAGTATGAAGCTTGATGTTTCGACAGAGCGCTTTCAAAGGCTTGATACAAGAGTTCATTTTATTGACCGCTACAGGCAGGATATATTAACACAGCAGAATTCAATGAAGGAGCTGCTTATTCTCGAAACAGAATTGCAAGGAATTTTTGACGATCTACAAGCAGATGAGGCAGATCCATCCCTATGGTGGGTCATCATTTCAACAGGAAGTATCATTATTGCTACATTATCCTATGTAGGATGGAGAAAATATATGGGTGAGAAGGAAAAAAGTAAGAATCGTTCCAGATGAGTTATAATAAGAGTAGTAGGACTGTTTCTTCATTGAAGCTTATCGATTGACATAGAATGATAACAACTCTTACAATAGTAGATAATAGTTTATGTTGAATGGAGGAACAAAGAAATTGTTTTTAATCTATTTTGCGATTATTATTATTATTCCGATATGGGCGCAGCTACGGGTCAAGAAAACCTATTCAAAATACTCTAATGTGCCTTCATCCTCCCAAATGCGGGGTGCGGAAGTGGCAAGAAGAATTCTTGATGAAAATGGATTATATCATGTGAATATTGAGGAAGTTCGTGGAATATTATCTGATCACTATGACCCTAGAACAAAGACAGTTCGATTATCCTCGGACAATTATCATGGTCATTCGATAGCAGCAGCAGCGGTTGCGGCACATGAGGTTGGTCATGCTATCCAGGATAAAGAAGCTTACAGTTTTCTCCGTTTACGCCATAGTTTAGTGCCGGTTGCTAATATTGGTTCAAACTTTTCTTGGATATTAATTATTATTGGTATGCTGCTTGGAATGAGTAACTTTGTCTTGCTGGGGATTGTTTTTATGGCCGCAGCTGTTTTATTCCAGTTAGTAACATTGCCAGTTGAGTTTAATGCTTCAAGCCGTGCAATGGATCAGTGTGTGGCACTCGGTGTTATTCGTAATGACGAAGAAAGTGAAACGAAAAGAGTCTTAAGTGCAGCAGCACTGACCTATGTAGCAGCAGCTGCTATTGCTGTATTAGAGCTAGTTCGCTTGATACTCATATATACAGGAATGCAAAGTGAGGATTAATAAAAAAAGGATTAGACTTCGGTCTAAATCCTTTTTTTTATTCATTTAATGAACAATTGGCTTCTTGTTTTCATCTAATGTGAAGCCTTCCCCAATGACATCGTGGACGATACTGATGGATACGAATGCATGCGGATCCACCTCCATAATCACGCTTTTTAAACGAACAATCTCATTTTTAGCTACAACGCAATACAATACTTCCCTGTCCTGTTTTGTATAGGAACCATAGCCCTTTAGCACCGTAACTCCTCTGCACATCTCCTGAAGAATCTTATCGGCAATTTCATCGTTGCGCTCAGAAATAATCATCGCTCCTCTTGCTGAATAGGCGCCTTCCTGCATAAAGTCAATAACTCTTGCTGAAATAAAAACTAACACAAGGGTATACATGGCTTCATGGTAATCTAAATAAAAAATGAGTGATAAGGTAATGACGACGGCATCAAAAATAAACATCGTCTTTCCCATGCTCCAGCCATTATATTTATAGACGAGGCGTGCAATAATATCAACCCCTCCGGTTGTACCGCCAAACCGGAAAATAATCCCTAACCCGACCCCAAGGGACACCCCTGCAAAGAGGGCAGCCAATGTCATGTCTTCTTTAAGAGGCATATTAATCTGATACCTTTGAAAAATCCAGAGAAATAGAGAAACGGCTACTGTTCCTATTATTGTATAAATTAAGGATTTCCTGCCTAGTATTTTCCAACCAAGAAAAAATAAAGGAATATTTAAGATTAAATTGACATAAGAAGGGTCCCAATAAAATAGAAAATAAAACAAAAGTGTTATTCCAGTAAAGCCACCCTCTGCTAAGTTATTCTGCATATTAAAATGAACAATGCCAAATGAATAGATGCTAGCACCTAGGAGAATAAATAAAATATTTTTGTATTTGATGCCAAAAACCATATGATACCTCCTCTTCCAAATACGACCTTAAAGCGATTATAATTATATAGGAAAAGTGATGGTGGAACAAATTCATAAAAGCTTTTGAAAGAAGAAAAAAATTTGTCAAATTGGCTTTGTTTAGCTAACATGATAGAAGAGTAAATATTTTATCCTAACCAGCTTTAGAGGTGATTTTTTTGTCAAATGATAAAACAATAAAGGATCTTCAAAAGGAAGTGGATGATTATATTAGTCAATTTAAAGAAGGTTATTTCAGTCCGCTGGCGATGACGGCTCGAATGACTGAGGAATTAGGTGAACTGGCTAGAGAGGTTAATCATTACTTTGGAGAAAAGCCTAAAAAATCGACAGAGCAGGAAAATACGATTGAAGAAGAGCTTGGCGATTTACTATTTGTTTTGATTTGCTTTGCGAATTCCTTACATATAGATCTTGAAGAAGCTCATAACCGGGTGATGAAAAAGTTTAATACGAGGGACAAAGACCGCTGGACAAAAATCGATGAATCGTAAGAAAGAGGGGAAAAGAATGGAAAAAACAAAAATAATCATTGCAGGTCCGCGGGGGAGAATGGGATCTGAAGCAGTTAAGCTTGTTGAGAGGACCGAACAATATGAATTAGTCGCAGTCGTAGACCACAAGCATGGTGGAAAATTATTAAATGAATTAACAGGTGTTTCAGCATTGCCGGTACCTGTTTTCGCTGATATCTCTGAATGCTTATCGGAAATTAAGGCAGACGTGCTAATTGACTTAACAACACCAGAGGTTGGAATGCATCACACGAAAACCGCACTAGAATTTGGCGTACGTCCAGTAGTGGGGACAACTGGATTTACAAAAGAAAATCTTAAAGAGCTTGAAGAGCTATGCCGAGAAAAAGAAACAGGCTGTATTATTGCGCCAAACTTTGCTTTAGGTGCTGTGCTCATGATGAAGTTTTCACAGTTAGCAGGAAGATATTTCCAGGATGTAGAAATTATTGAATTGCATCACGATAAAAAGCTAGATGCTCCATCAGGAACGGCAGTAAAAACGGCTGAAATGATTTCCCAGTTTAGAGAAGAAAAATCACAGGGTCATCCTGATGAAAAAGAAACGCTACAAGGTGCAAGAGGGGCTGAGTTTTCGGGAATGCACATTCATTCTGTCCGTTTACCAGGATTAATTGCGCATCAGCAGGTGATGTTTGGCGCCGAAGGACAAACGCTAACCATTCGCCATGATTCCTATGATCGAGTTTCGTTTATGTCTGGAGTAAAACTAGCAGTAGATACAGTTAAGAATCTTACTACACTTGTATATGGTTTGGAAAATATTATTGAATAAAGCGGGGAGAGCCTAATGAATATTGCGTTGATTGCCCATGATAAGAAAAAAGATGATATGATACGTTTTACCACTGCCTATCAAGCAATTCTACAGGAGCATACTTTATTTGCTACGGGTACAACTGGTCAAAAAATAATGGATGCAACGGGGCTAACGGTTACTCGGTTTCAATCAGGACCGCTCGGTGGTGATCAGGAAATTGGAGCGTTGATTGCCAATAATAAAATGGATATGGTTTTTTTCTTTCGCGATCCATTAACCGCACAGCCACACGAGCCTGATGTAACAGCGTTAATTCGACTATGTGATGTGTATTCCGTACCACTCGCAACGAATATGGGAACAGGAGAGGTATTGATTAGAGGCCTAGAGCGCAATGATTTGTCCTGGCGTAATATTGTTAGAGGAGAAGTACCCGATAATAATATGGAGTAAGGATGTAGCACAAATACATACAAGCAAGAGAATAAAAAAGCCGACAGTGTATTAGGAAGTCGAGGAGAAACAGTATGAAAACAAAACTCAAAATTGGCATTACCTGTTACCCAACTGTTGGTGGTTCAGGAGTTATTGCAACTGAATTGGGAAAAATGCTAGCGGAGAAGGGTCATAGCATCCACTTTATATCATCCAGCCTGCCCTTTAGATTGAAGAAAATGTATCATAATATTTACTATCATCAGGTAGAGGTAAATCAATATTCTGTTTTTCAATATCCACCATATGATATTGCTCTTGCCAGTAAAATGGCAGAAGTCATAAGAAGAGAAAAACTTGATTTACTTCATGTGCATTATGCAATTCCTCATGCTGTATGTGCTATTTTAGCTAAGCAAATGTCAGGAAGAAATATCAAAATTGTTACTACCCTACATGGTACAGATATCACGGTACTTGGTTATGATGCATCGTTAACAGATGCTATTCGCTTTGGTATAGAAGAATCTGACGCGGTTACGGCCGTGTCTCATTCCTTAATTGCTGAAACCTATGATCTTGTCAAACCAAGAAATAAAATCATGCCAGTCTATAATTTTATCGATGAGAGGGTCTATCATAAAATATCGACTTGTCATCTAAAAGAAGAATATGAAATCAATCAGCATGAAAAGGTTGTTATTCATGTTTCAAACTTCCGAAATGTCAAGCGTGTTCCAGATGTCGTAAGGGCATTTGCTAAAATTGTAGCACAAATTCCTGCCAAGCTTTTACTGGTTGGTGATGGACCGGAATTTTCCATTGTCAGCCAGTTGGTTGAAAAATTAGATATCCAGGACCATGTGCTTTTCCTCGGAAAACAGGATAATCTTGAGGAATTGTATTCCATCAGTGATTTAATGCTCCTTTTATCAGAAAAAGAAAGCTTTGGTCTTGTAGCCCTCGAGGCAATGGCATGTGGAGTTCCATGTATCGGGATGAATATCGGCGGTATTCCTGAAGTGATTCAGGATGGTGTTAATGGGTATTTATGCGAGTTAGGAGATATCGAGCAAATAGCAGAAAAAGCGGTCCAACTCCTAACGGATGAACAAAAGCATAAGGTGTTTTCACAGCATTCTGTCCAGATAGTGAATGATCACTTTCGGGCTGAAAAGATTGTGGAGCAGTATGAACAAATATATTATCAATTATTGAAAAGTGGTGAAGTGGGATGATGCCGATTTTTAAAAGAGCCATCCCTCTTTTTGAGAGATTGGAAGCAGCTGGTTTTGAAGCTTATTTTGTCGGCGGCTGTGTTCGAGATTACATACTAGGTAAGGAAATCGCCGATGTGGATATTGCCACTTCGGCAACTCCAGAGGAAGTAAAACACATTTTTCCTAAGACAATTGATGTCGGGATTGAACACGGAACCGTCATTGTCCTATGGGATAAGGAAACCTACGAATTAACAACGTTTCGTACAGATGGAGAATATCATGATTTTCGCAGACCTAGTGATGTCACTTTTATTCGTAGCCTGGAAGAGGATCTAAAACGTCGTGATTTTACGATGAATAGCATGGCGATGAACAAGGAAGGTCAAATAATTGATCCATTTTATGGTCAAGAGGCTATTCACAATAGAATCATCAAAACAGTGGGCTCTGCTGCAGAACGTTTTCATGAGGATGCATTAAGGATGATGAGGGCCGTTCGCTTTGTTAGTCAATTAAACTTTTCCATTGATTCGGAAACCTTCTTAGCCTTAAAGGCAAATGCCGGACTGCTGGAAAAAATTGCAACAGAACGAAAAACACTTGAGTTTGAAAAGCTGCTGAAGGGTGAAGACAGAATGGCAGGCTTTAAGCTTCTGCTGGATTCAGGTCTATATCAGTATTTACCAGGACTGCGAAATCAAGAAAAAGCACTTGAGCAATTGCTTCAGTACGATATAAGAGAATTAACCACCATTGAAATCTGGTCGTTATTATTATTGCTAGTAGGGATTGAAACCGACGAAGCAGAGCATTTTTTAAGAAAATGGAAGCTACCCGTAAAAAAAATCAAAATGATTAAACACATCGTCGGTTGGGTGCGGTACCGCCTGAATTCGCAATGGAATCGAGAAGATCTCTATCATGCAGGTGATGAGCACATTCTACCTGCGGAAAGAATTTTTAATATTTATCAGCATCGTCCCATATCAGAATCTATGGCAGAGCTGACAGAGAAATATGAAAAGCTGACCATCAAAAGTCGTCATCAACTTGCTGTTAGTGGACATGATTTAATGGAATGGTGTAACAAGACAGGCGGACCATGGGTAAATGAAAAGCTGAATCAAATTGAGAAGGCCGTTATAAATAATGTGGTTAACAATAATAGAGATTCTATAAGGGAGTGGCTGTTAAAGTGCAATCAGAGCTAAGAAAACGATTGCTTGATGCTTTTACCAATAGTGGGGATGAATTTTTATCTGGTCAATATTTAGCAGAATTAATTGGATGTACGAGAACGGCTGTATGGAAGCATATTGAAGAGCTTCGTAAGGAAGGCTTTGAGCTTGAAGCGGTCAGAAGAAAAGGATATCGAATTGTGAAAGTACCAGAAAAAATAACGGCGAATGAGGTTCGGCTTGGATTGTTGACAAAAAGGCTGGGACAAAATATTCATTACGAGGAAAAGATAGATTCAACGCAAAAAATGGCCCTTCAGTTGAGCCTTGATGGTGCTTCTGAAGGCACTGTTGTGATTGCGGAAGAACAAACGGCGGGGCGGGGAAGAATGGCCAGAACTTGGTTCTCACCCAAATATACTGGTGTATGGATGAGTGTGATTCTACGGCCCCAGCTTTTGCCGCACAAGGCCCCGCAATTAACATTAGTAACAGCTGTGGCAGTTGTACAAGCGATTGAGGAATTAGCCTCCATTAAGCCGCAAATAAAATGGCCTAATGATATTCTATTGAATGGGAAAAAAATTACCGGCATTTTGACAGAGCTACAGGCAGAAAGTGATCGGATCAATTCGGTCATTATCGGAATCGGGATGAATGTTAATCAAGAACAGGAGATGTATCCGGAAGAACTCCGCTCTATTGCAACTTCGTTAAGAATTGAAACGGGAAAAAGTATAAATCGTGCTGAGCTAATTCGATTGGTATTAGCGAAGCTTGAATACTTATATGATTTGTATTTACAGGAAGGCTTTGAGCCGATTAAAATCTTATGGGAAAGCTATGCAATCAGTATAGGGAAGATGATTACAGCAAGAATGGTGCAAGGGGATTTATACGGAAAAGCACTTGGCATTACCGATGATGGAGCCTTAATGCTTGAGGATGAAACAGGGAAAGTTCATTTGGTATATTCTGCAGATATTGAGCTGTCGTGACAATTGTTGACAAATTATTGTGAAAATTATATATTATTATAGTCAAAAATTAATTTTATCTGTTATAATTTCTTATGGGCGGTATCATTGTTGTGAACTGCACCAATGCAAGTAAATGGATTCAATAATAATATCTGCCTAGATCCGAAAATAGGACCAGGACAGAGGGATAAAACACGTAACTTACTATTCAAAATCCTTCTGCTGTGTAGAAGGATTTTTTTGACTAACCGGAAATAGAACATGATTTTGTGTCCTATTCTGAAAGTCAACCAGATCATACTCTAAACGTGTTATGCCTCTTCCTAACAGGAGGAATTGGAATGAAGCAAACTACTGATTTTATGAAAATGAAAAAAAACGGCGAAGCAATAGCCATGATTACAGCGTATGATTATCCGTCTGCAAAGCATGCAGACCAGGCTGAGGCTGATGTCATTCTTGTAGGGGATTCGCTTGGTATGGTCGTACTAGGATATGATTCCACCATTCCTGTTACAGTAGAAGATATGATCCACCATACAAAAGCCGTTAAAAGAGGTGCGAAAGATACTTTCACCATTGTTGATCTTCCTTTTGCTAGCTATCATCTCTCCATTAAGGATACGATTATGACAAGCGCGAGGATGATGCAGGAAAGCGGTGCAAATGCTGTAAAGCTGGAAGGTGCCGATGGTGTACTAGAGCATATTAAAGCTTTAACACAGGCTGGTATCCCTGTATGCTCACATCTTGGGTTAACGCCGCAATCTGTTGGTGTATTAGGTGGCTACAAGGTACAAGGGAAAAATGCCGAAGCAGCTAGAAAGCTCATAGAGGACGCCAAAAAATGTGAAGAAGCTGGTGCCTTTATGATTGTTCTTGAATGTGTTCCTAAACAATTAGCAACTAAAATTAGTAGTCTACTAACGATTCCTACCATTGGAATTGGTGCTGGTGATGGTACAGATGGACAAGTTCTCGTTTACCATGATGTGGCTGGCTATGGTGTTGAACGAGTGGCGAAATTTGTTAAACAATACTGCTCTATAGATGGAATGGTTGTGGAAGGCTTAAAGCAGTATGTGAGTGAGGTAAAATCTAGAGAATTTCCAGCAGAAAAACATAGTTATACAATGGCAGAGGAAGAGTTGCAGACTCTTTATGGTGGGAAATGATGAGAGTAATCACCACGATTTCTGATTTAAAGGCAGCTATAAAGGCTGAGAAATCACAACAAAAAACGATTGGTTTTGTACCAACAATGGGGTATCTCCATGAAGGACACAAAGCTTTATTAAAAAAAGCACGTGAGGAAAATCAAGTGGTTGTTCTAAGTATATTCGTAAATCCGTTACAATTTGGACCTAACGAAGATTTAGAATCCTATCCTAGAGATTTTGAGCAGGATCAAAAGGTAGCACAGGAAGAAGGTGTGGATATTATTTTCCACCCATCTGTTACGGAAATGTACCCGAATGAGCTTTCTGTAACGATGAAGGTAAAAAAACGAACGGATGTGCTATGTGGTGAATCTCGTCCCGGTCATTTCGATGGGGTTGCAACGGTAGTAAGCAAGCTTTTTCATCTTGTGCAGCCGGATAAAGCCTATTTTGGAAAAAAAGATGCACAGCAGCTTGCTGTGATAGAGGGCCTTGTGAATGACTTCAATTTCCCTTTGCAGATTGTACCTGTTGATACGGTAAGAGAGCATGATGGCTTAGCGAAAAGTTCACGAAATGTTTACTTGTCGGAAAAAGAACGTGCTGAAGCACCGGCACTTTATCGAAGTCTGCTAGATGCGGTTAATAGGATCAAAGCAGGAGAGGTTAATCCTGAAAGAATCGTTCAGGTGATTTCGGATAGAATTCAAACTGAAACGTCTGGTCAAATTGATTATGTTAGTATTCTAACCTATCCTGATCTTGAAAAAGTCGAAGTGGTGCAAGGCAATTTTATTATGGCGCTAGCCGTTAAATTTTCAAAAGCCCGTTTAATAGATAATGTGATTTTAGTAGAAGAATAGGAGGAAGCAGAATGTTTCGCACCATGATGAATGGTAAAATCCATCGTGCAACCGTTACAGAAGCCAATTTAAATTATGTAGGAAGTATTACCATCGATACTGATATTATCGATGCGGTAGGGATGGTTGCAAATGAAAAGGTGCAAATCGTCAATAATAATAACGGTGCACGCTTAGAAACATATATTATCCCTGGGCAAAGAGGTTCTGGAACCATTTGTCTAAATGGAGCGGCAGCTCGTCTTGTACAGCCAGGAGATACCGTTATTATCATTTCTTATGCTTTAGTACATGAAGATAAAATTGCTGATCATCATCCAAGAGTGGCTATTATGGGTGAAGAGAATCGAATTAAGGAAATCATCCACGCAGAACCTGAAATGACTATAATGTAAATGGAAAAGCTGACTCAAATTGAGTCAGCTTTTCATATAAACTGGGCAAAATAGAATGGGTAAAGGCTGAAGAGCTTGTTAAGGTGGATTGCATGAAACTCTTTTTCTTTCCTGTAAAATATGATACCGTTTAAAAATATGGCTCTGTAATGGCTAGTCAAAAATATAAAAGTGTAAACCACATTCTAGTTTGATTGGGAAACGGAATGTTTGAGGTGTAAATAGATGAGTAATAAATATATTGTGATTGATCTAGAAACAACCGGGAATTCAGTTAAAAAAGGGGATCGTATTATCCAGTTTGCAGCTGTAGTAATTGAAAATGGGTGCATCGTAGACCAATTTTCATCATTACTGAACCCCGGACAATCTATTCCTGTCTTTATTGAAGAATTAACAGGACTAACAGATGAGATGGTAAAGGACGCGCCGAAATTTCCGGACATTGCTCCTAAAATAATGGAAATGTTGCAGGATGCATTTTTTGTCGCACATAATGTGTTATTTGATTTATCCTTTTTACAAGAAGAATTAATTATGGCCGGTTTTGAGGGCTTTTATGGCCCTGTTCTAGATACCGTGGAATTGGCAAGGATTCTTTTTCCATCAAGTGACAGTTATAAATTATCTGATTTGGCTGTTCAAGAAGGCCTTCTGCATGACAGACCCCATCAGGCTGATAGTGATGCCTATGCAACCGGTGAACTATTACTGATTTTATTTGATCGTTTGCAGAAACTGCCATTAAAAACGCTTAGGCAGCTCCATCATCTTTCAGGCGGGTTAAAAAGTGATTTAATTGATATCGTCGAAGAGCTTCTAGCAGAAAGAGAAACGGAGATTGAAGAAATTCCCGATTATTTTGAGTATAAAGGAGTTTGTCTCAAAACTCCTTCTGCCGAAGAGAGCTTTGCGGACCGAGAGGAGCCTAACTATCCACTACAGGAATTTGAGAAAGAACATCTACTAAAAAGAGCATTTCCAGCCTTTGAGACAAGAAAAGGTCAGTATCAAATGATGGATATCGTTTATCATTCCTTTCAACATGAGCTGCATGCAATGATTGAAGCCGGAACCGGTGTAGGAAAATCACTTGCCTATTTATTGCCTGCCCTCTATAAGGCTGTTAGCAGTAAAAAGCCGGTTATAATCAGCACCTATACAAACCAGCTTCAGGAGCAGCTACTGCAAAAGGATATCCCTTTATTAAGAAAGGCGGTAGACTTTCCTTTTCAAGCAGTGTTGATGAAAGGTAAAGGGCATTATATTAATATTGAAAAGTTTGTTAGACTCCTTCAAGAAGAGAATGATAATTATGATACAACTTTAACAAAGATGCAAATTCTTGTTTGGCTTACTGAAACCAGTACGGGTGACCGTGATGAGTTAAATTTATCAAGCGGAGGAAACTTGTTCTGGCATCGAATTAAACATGATGACAGTTTTCATAGACGAAAGCAGTCTGGAGAAAACAGCGATTTTTATTTAAAAATGCGTGAAAAAGCGAAAAGGGCTGATATTGTTATCACCAATCACAGTCTATTGCTTGCAAATCTTACAGCTGATAATCACGTACTTCCCGAGTCTGATTTTATCATTATTGATGAGGGGCATCATTTTGAACAGGTAGCTGGGAAATATTTTGGCAGCAAAATGGATTATGCATCGACAAGATATCTTCTTCAGCAGATGGGACTGTCAGAGCAGAAAATGCTTTCTCAAAAAATAGCTGCCTTACTGCAGGAGCATTCTAAACAAGAACGGGGGCTGCTTTCTTCCGTTGACCTGAATGATATCATGTCTGAATTAGTTTTTACGATGGATGAGCTCTTCTCCATTCTTGCCATGATAGCTAAAAAAAGTGTAAATAAGATTCAAGGCAGAATGAGCTGTTCATTCCAATTTGATATGTCGAGAGAGACAAAAGCTTTCAGGGCAAAGGCGGAGCAATTCCTATTTCTATTAAATGATTATTCAAAAGAAATCTCTTCTCGTTTTGATATGTTGAAGAAACAGGGTAGAATAGATATCCCCCATGAAGCTGTAGTACATGAAACCGCTGCATGGCTTGAGGATATTGAGAAATTAAAGAAATGTATTAGGAAAATCATCCACGAAAATCACACTGATGATGTAGCGTGGATTGAAATGGATGCCCGCTCATGGCAGAATAGAACCACGCTTTACTCGCAGCCGGTATCTGTTTCAAATCAGCTTAGAGAGCTGTTATTCCAGCAAAAAAAGAGTGTCGTGGTCACTTCAGCAACTTTATCTGTTAAAGGTTCATTTTCCTTTATGACAGAAGCTTTAGGGTTACAGTCTGAATCGTGCCATTATGAGCAAATTCCGTCTCCTTTTGATTATGGAAATCAAGTGAAATTAATCATTTCGAATGATTTACCTGAAGTAAACTCTGTCCCAATACAGGAGTATGTGTCGTCAATTAGTGCCCATATTATTTCTATTGCAGAAGCTACGAAAGGGCGTTTGATGATCCTTTTTACGTCATATGATATGCTTCGGAAAACATATGAGCTTATAAAGGAAAGTGGATTTTTACAGGAATATACGATGCTGGCACAGGGTATTACGGCTGGCAGTCGCACTAGACTTGTGAAGAATTTCCAGCGCTTTGATAAAGCGATTCTACTTGGTACAAGTAGTTTTTGGGAAGGGATTGATATCCCGGGTGAAGACCTTTCTTGTCTTATTATGGTCAGACTGCCTTTCTCACCCCCTGATGATCCACTGACAGAGGCAAAATGCAAGAGGATACAAACGAGTGGCGGGAATCCATTTTATGATTATTCGCTTCCGGAAGCGGTTTTGCGTTTTAAACAGGGCTTTGGCCGTCTCATACGGACGAAAAACGATAAAGGTATCATGATTGTCTTTGATCGTCGAATTCTATCAGCACAATACGGAAAGATTTTTCTTGACTCGCTGCCAGGTGTTCAGGAAAATGAAATGGATATCGGTCAGACTGTCCATTTTATTCATAAATGGCTGTAGGTGTAACGTTTCAATTATAAATTGCAGCCACATAAAAAGGGGCTGCAATTTGCAGCCTAAAGGACGGTTTGAACTAGAATAATTTAATGAAAAATTGAACTAATTTACATGTAAGCTGTTATAATAATTCATAAGGCTATCCTGTTTCGTTATTTTAACCAGGTTAAAGTGACGATATAAGTAGAAAAAAATGACGAGACTTCAGGAGGCGTTTCCAGGTTGGAAAATAAAAAATGAAATGTTTTCGTACATAAGAACAAAATACGCCTCTCCATACTTTTGATAAATAAAGAGTGATAATAATGAAAAAGTGGTTAGTTATTTTAAGTTTATGCATAGTCATTTTAGCAGGAATAGTGGCAGTCGTTTATTTTAATGCTGTTGAGCCTGTTAAAAAAGCAGAGGAATTCGCAGTCAAACAGGCACTGGAGAAGACTGCCTTAACTAAAGTGAAGGAATTTAGTTCATATCACGGGGAAGAAACCTATTATATTGTACAGGGAGAAGACGATAAGGGGACCAAGCTAATTGTCTGGCTTCCGGAAAAAAAAGGCAAGATACTAGTGAAAAAATCTACTGAAGGACTAACTCGGGAGCAGGCCGTAAAAAAGGTTCTTGCAGACATTGATTCAGCCGAAATTATTTCAGTTAAGCTTGGTATGGAAAATGGAATTCCACTGTGGGAAATCCATTCCCGTACAAAAGAAAATCTCTTGAATTACCATTCCGTTGTGTTTGAAAGTGGCGAATGGTTGAAAAAAATTGAGAATTTATAAAGGGAAAATCTGTTAATAAGCAGATCATATATATTCATGATAGAAGGAGTAGGAAGTAAATATGGAAGCGAAACTGGCAGGAAGAGTAAAAACATTAACTCCATCAACAACATTAGCGATTACTGCAAAAGCAAAGGAGCTAAAGGCAGCAGGTCATGATGTCATTGGTTTGGGTGCCGGCGAACCTGATTATAATACCCCGCAGCATATTATCGATGCGGCTGTAAAATCAATGAATGAAGGGCAAACAAAGTATACTCCATCTGCAGGGTTACCTGCCTTAAAAGAAGAGATTGTAAAGAAGTTTAAAAAAGATCAAGGTATAGATTATGAAGTAACAGAAATTATGGTGGGAAGCGGTGCGAAACATGCACTTTATACCTTATTCCAGGTCCTGCTTGATGAAGGGGATGAAGTGATTATCCCTACCCCATACTGGGTAAGCTATCCTGAGCAAGTAAAATTGGCTGGCGGTGTTCCCGTTTATGTGGAAGGCTACGAAAACAACCAATTTAAAATAACACCGGAACAGCTTGAGGCTGTCATTACTGATAAAACAAAGGCTGTCATTATCAACTCACCGAGCAACCCAACCGGTATGATATATACAAAGGATGAGCTTGCAGCATTAGGTGAACTTTGTTTAGCTAAAGACATTTTAATTATTTCGGATGAAATTTATGAAAAATTAGTTTATGGTGCATATGAGCATATCTCTATTGCCCAAATTTCACCGGAATTAAAGGAGCAAACAATTATCATTAACGGCGTATCCAAATCTCATTCCATGACAGGCTGGAGAATCGGCTATGCTGCAGGAAGTAAGCAAATTATCAGTGCTATGACCAACCTTGCCAGTCACAGTACATCCAATCCGAATACAACAGCACAGTATGGGGCAATTGCAGCCTACAGTGGGTCCCAGGATGCTGTAGAGATGATGCGAAAAGCATTTGAAGAGCGATTAAATACCATCTACGACCAACTAGTTCAGATACCTGGAATCACATGTATTAAACCACAAGGTGCATTCTATCTTTTCCCTAATGCCCAAAAAGCAGCTGAATTAACAGGCTTTAAAACGGTAGATGAATTTTCTGCCGCATTGTTAGAAGAGGCGAAGGTAGCGGTTGTTCCAGGCTCAGGCTTCGGGGCACCAGAAAATATTCGTTTATCCTATGCAACATCTCTTGAATTATTAGAAGAAGCAGTGTCTCGTATAAAAGCATTTGTCGAGAAGAACTCGTAAAAGCTACTCAATAAAAAGGCGGAAAACTTTCATTTTTTCGCCTTTTTTGTGTTTTTCCACTTTTGTTTATCCCCTAAGGATTGATTTGCTTGTCATTAAACAGACAGGTATAATTAGATACGATACATAGTTGACTTTTATAGTTTCTGGAGGGACCAATAAACGTGATTAAAACAACCATTGCTGAAGTATATAAATATGTTGATCAAGAAGTAAAAATTGGCGCTTGGGTTGCTAATAAACGCTCTAGTGGTAAAATAGCTTTTTTACAACTGCGAGATGGAACGGGCTTTATGCAAGGTGTTATAACAAAGGCAGAGGTACCGGAAGAAGTATTCCAAACAGCAAAATCAATTACCCAGGAGTCCTCATTATATGTAACGGGTGTGGTACATAAGGATGAACGTTCCCCGTTTGGTTATGAAATGCATATAAAAGAAATCGAAGTACTGCATCACTCTGTTGATTACCCCATTACACCGAAAGAACATGGAACAGAATTTCTAATGGATCACCGCCACTTATGGCTTCGTTCCAAACGTCAGCATGCCGTGATGAAAATTCGAAATGAGATTATCCGGGCAACCTATGAATTTTTCAATCAAAATGGCTTTGTTAAGGTTGACCCACCTATTTTGACGGGAAGTGCTCCTGAAGGAACAACGGAATTATTTGCAACTAAATATTTTGATGAAGATGCCTTTCTATCTCAAAGCGGTCAGCTATACATGGAAGCAGCAGCGATGGCATTAGGTAAAGTATTTTCATTTGGACCGACCTTTAGAGCAGAAAAGTCCAAAACACGCCGGCATTTAATTGAGTTTTGGATGATTGAGCCTGAAATGGCCTTTTGTGAATTTGATGAAAATTTACGCGTCCAGGAAGAATATGTCTCTTATGTCGTTCAAGCGGTCCTAAAGAATTGTAAGCTAGAATTAACTACGCTTGGACGCGATACGAGTATACTGGAGAAAATTACGGCTCCGTTTCCACGTATTTCCTATGATGATGCGATTACTTTATTGCATGAAAAGGGATTTAATGACATTGAGTGGGGAGATGATTTCGGTGCACCGCATGAAACGGCTATTGCTGAAAGCTTTGATAAGCCTGTCTTCATCACACACTATCCTACTACATTAAAACCATTTTATATGCAGCCTGATCCAAATCGAGATGATGTGGTTCTATGTGCTGATTTAATTGCACCAGAAGGCTATGGGGAGATTATTGGTGGCTCTCAGCGTGTTCATGATGAGGAACTGCTGAAAAAACGCTTGGAAGAACATCAATTAGACTTAGATGCGTATAAGTGGTATTTAGAACTTCGTCAATATGGCTCTGTACCTCATTCTGGCTTTGGGCTAGGACTAGAAAGAACGGTAGCGTGGATTAGTGGCGTTGAACATGTTCGGGAAACCATTCCATTCCCTCGTTTATTAAATCGTTTGTATCCTTAAAATAAGAACAATCATAAGTCGAAAAATCCGCACATTGCATGGCGGATTTTTTGGTTTGTTTATACTACATTCAGCAGAAGCCTCCGGCGGATGTCACGGATTTTTTAAAGGTAGTTTATCGAGCGAGCTCAGGTAATCCGGACGCAAATTCGACGGGCGAATTTGATACTCACTTAATTTGGCAAGACTGCCTTTCATTCACCTTACTTACGAAAATACTTCATGTTATACTAATAGGGAGGTGTCTTAAATATGAGTAAAGCGAACTTATTAAATTGGCTTAAGGAAGGTCAGGTTACGATTCCGAATGTCCTTTTAACCCAATATAAAGCAATGAACTTAAATGAACATGAGCTTGTCCTATTATTACAACTGATTTCATTTGTCGAAAAAGGAAATGAATTTCCTACTCCTGCTGAAATCTCATCCTCCATGACGATTGGTGTTTCAGAATGTTCCGATATTTTGCGAAAACTAATTCAAAAGGGATTTATTGAAATAAAGGATGGTTTTACAAGTGATGGAATAAGATTCGAAAGATATTCGCTCGATCCTTTATGGGAAAAATGTGTTGATTACTTTTTATTACAAGAAAAGCAGGCAGAGACGATGGTTACCCAACAGGAGGAAACAAATCTCTATTCATGCTTTGAACAGGAATTTGGCAGACCATTGTCTCCGTTTGAATGTGAGACTCTAGCGATGTGGCTGGATGATGACCATCATGATACGGTCATTATTAAAGCTGCCTTAAGGGAAGCGGTAATATCAGGTAAGCTGAACTTTCGCTATATAGATCGGATTCTTTTTGAATGGAAGAAAAATGGAATTAAAACCATCGAGCAGGCAAAGAGCTATGGTCAGAAATTCAGGCAGTATCAGAAAATAAATAAACCTAAGGAGCCTACAAAAACGAATGGATCACTCCCATTTTATAATTGGCTTGAACATTAATAGGGAATTGTGAAAAAATAGAAGGGATAAAATAATGTTAAATAAGAGTCAGATTAGATTTTGTTTAGACAAAATGGGAGAAATGTTTCCTGATGCACATTGTGAATTGAATCATTCTAATCCATTTGAATTAGTGATTGCTGTCGCTTTGTCTGCACAGTGTACAGATGTACTGGTCAATAAGGTAACAAAAGGGTTGTTTGAAAAGTATCAAGCCCCTGAGGATTATATAAATGTACCCCTTGAAGAGCTGGAGCAGGATATTCGTTCTATTGGTCTATACCGAAATAAGGCAAAAAATATCCAAAAGCTTTGTAAAATGCTACTTGAAGAGTACCAAGGGGAAGTTCCGAGAAATCGTGATGAATTAACAAACCTTCCCGGTGTTGGTAGAAAAACAGCCAATGTAGTGGTGTCTGTAGCCTTTGGTGTTCCTGCCATTGCCGTTGATACACATGTTGAGCGGGTAAGTAAACGGCTTGGTTTTTGTCGATATAAAGATTCGGTCCTTGAGGTAGAAAAAACGTTAATGAAAAAGGTGCCTCAGGAGGAATGGTCTGTGACGCATCACCGGATGATTTTTTTTGGACGATACCATTGCAAAGCGCAGAATCCGCAATGCCCGTCCTGTCCGTTATTGGAGCTGTGTCGTGAAGGAAAGAAACGAATGAAGGGAAAAGATAAAGTGTCATGAGTAATCAAATAGTCTTTCCTGTTGAGTGGACAGCGTTTTTACTGGAAAAAGAGTCAGTCTGGCAGGAAACATATACGCAGGAATTTCAGGTACATATTCCGCTGCTTTATGACGCTGCTTTTATTAATAGTATTGACACGCTTAAACCTTGGAATAGGATGGAAAGAACGATACCAGAAGTGTTTGAGAGTTGGACAATAATCAAAGCGGACCTGCATGAAAAGTTTTCGCATCGTGATGTAAACAATATCTTAGAACAGATGAAAAAAGGGATGGGCCTGTTTCTAGAGATACTATACTGGTGTAATCAATCACCAGTCGTTTGGAAGCTAGACAAAGCTGTTAAGCTTGTTCGTAAACCGGTGAATTGGGAAGAAAGGCTTGAATATATCCTGGCCAATCCAACCAAGTACCACTCCTATATTCAATTAGCAGAGCTTTTTTCAGAACAGGAAAAAAGCTACGTAAAACAGCAAACCGTCATGAAGGCAAAAAAAGCGTCGAAAAGCTAATGATCAGCTTTTCGACGCTTTTTTATTATCTTTTCACCTTATTTATTGTTGCGGAGTGGTGGAATTATGGTCCTGGGCTCCAGTTTGCGGCTGCTCGTTGGAGGAATCAACATCCTCCACATCATCATCTGGCTGTGTATGTCCAGGATTGGTTTGATTATTCCCATTACCGGATCCATTGTTGTTGCCAGGCCTTCCATTTCCATTATTTCCACCTGGATTACCGTTGTTATTGTTTGGATTTCCAGGATTGTTGCCTGGATTTTCTTCGTTATTATTTTCGTTACGACCTTCGTCAGTTTCCTCATCATTCTCTTGTTCTTCAGTAGGAATCGTGACACTGGT
Organism: Bacillus tuaregi; assembly: GCF_900104575.1. Classification (NCBI taxonomy): domain Bacteria; kingdom Bacillati; phylum Bacillota; class Bacilli; order Caryophanales; family Bacillaceae; genus Bacillus; species Bacillus tuaregi. The sequence goes on along the minus strand of NZ_LT629731.1, from coordinate 2,993,854 downwards.
TGTAGCCGGGTTGCTTGTTTGTTCGTCTCTCACGGCAATGACCTTAAATGTATAGGTTCCGCCAGACTGAGGATTAGACATTCGCAATCCACTTTCAGACGTAGTGCTTAAAGCCTGTTCGGCACCGCCATTAAGCGAAACAGATACCTGATATTGCGTATCTTCATCTTCTCCATGAGACCAAGAGAGGACGATTTCATTGGTTTCTGAGTCATAAACTGCAGATAAATCAGAAGGACCTGTAAGTTTTTTGAATTTATTTGACACCGTGCTAGGTGCATTTCCTTTTACAGCATATTCATAAATCACCTGACTATCAGGTGTGTATTCACTGGCAAGCTTGGCAGGTCGAGAACCTTTTTCAACTCTCACCTTTTGTACTGATTTTGGAACGGTAAAGTCTGCAGTTTTTTTGTCTTCAGATACATACTTCATTAGTTTACTAAAGATTTCCATTGCGATTCGTTGATCTTTACCAGGAAGTATCGCATTCTTTCTTTCCTCGTAACCGGTCCATACGGCGGTGGTATAATTTGTCGTATAGCCGACAAACCATGCATCAGGTACAGCTCCGCTTGCGGTGATGCCAAATTTCTTCATTTCATCAGTGGAATAGTTAGTTGTTCCTGTTTTCCCTGCAACTGGAAGACCAGATACATTTGCCTTTTGACCTGTGCCATAAGGGGAAGAGACAACGCTCTTCAGCATATCGCTAATCATAAAGGCTGTGTAATCGCTCATCACCGCTTCTGATTTTGGTGCCATATTGATTTTGGTTCCATCGCGGAATTCAATTTCCTTAACAGAATGTGGCTCTGTATAATAGCCGTTATTTGCGAAGGCGCTATAGGCTCCCGCCATCTGCAAGGAAGTGACTCCATTTTTGAGTCCACCAATTGCATTTGATTCAACCATTTCCTCAAGGTTCAGTCCAAGATTATTAGCAAACTCATGTGCTCTTTCAAGTCCCACCTCCTGTAGGGCTTTTAAAGCAGGAACATTTCTAGACCTTGCTAACGCCTCTCGCATGGATAATGGGCCCATATGACTATGATCCCAGTTATTAATGGTTTGCCCCGTTGAATACTTATAGGGTTCATCGACAATTGTTTCGTAAGTACCCCATTTCAAAAATTCAATCGCAGGTCCATAATCTAGAATCGGTTTAATAGTCGATCCTGGCTGCCGCGGAACTGAAGTGGCATAATTTAAACCAAAATCGATGTCCTTATTTCTACTGCCTCCAAGGGCGCGGATTTCTCCTGTTTTTGTATCTAACAGGGTAATCCCAGCCTGAAATTTTTCATCAGGGAAGGGAACAATGTCGTTTTCATACATGATTTGATCGACATAGTTCTGTGCCTTTGTATCAAGGGTTGTATAAATTTTCAGCCCATCGGTGTATACATTTAATTCAGGATATTTTTCCTCAATTTCTTTTATCACTTGTCCAATAAAGGAATCGTATGGAATATCACCTTGCTGGGCACGCTCCTCCTCAAGGGAATCGGTGACAGATGCAGCTTGTGCTTCCTTCATTTCGCTTTCAGAAATATAACCATGCTGGTTCATTAATGAAAGGACAATATTTCTTCTTTTTTCTGCTTTGTCCGGATAGTTAAACGGGTTATAGTTGTTAGGACTTTGCGGCATTCCAGCCAGTAATGCTGCTTCAGGCAGGGTTAATTCATTTAAAGGCTTTCCAAAATAAACCTGTGATGCAGTGGCAATCCCCGTAATTCTTTCAGACATAAATACTTTATTAACATATAGTTCGAAAATTTCTTCTTTTGTATATTTGCGCTCTAGTTGGATGGATAACCATGCTTCCTGTGCTTTCCGTGAAAGGGTCTTATCAGCGGTTAAAAAGTAGTTTTTAACAACTTGCTGTGTAATTGTACTGGCACCCTCGGAACCAAAGCCGTTAGTAAAGTTTGCAATAACGGCTCCGCCTAAACGAATCGGGTCAACCCCATGGTGTTTGAAAAATCGTGAGTCTTCGGTTGCGATAACAGCATCCCTGACTAATTCGGGAATGTCCTCATACTCTACATATTCAAGCTTTTGTGTCCCAATTTCGGTGATGGGTTTTCCTTCTGTATCATAAATTTCTGAGGGTATTGCTGCTTTTAATGTATCTGCATCAAGCTTAGGTGCGTCTTTAACCATGAAAGCAAATGTAGCTGCTCCGCCAATTATGCCAATAATGCCTAGGGCTACGAGAATAAGAAAAACCCGTTTGAAAATCGATCCTTTTGGCTTTTTCTTCTTACTATGCTTATTTTTAGCAGCCTCCTGCTGTTTTCGACGCTCCTCCCTCGATTGATATTTCTCAGTCATACCTATTCCTTCCTTTCTCAAAAAACAACATAAGTACATTTATAAATCATAAAGATTATTAATGACTTTAATATAATCAATTCTTGGTTGAAAACCAAGTGGAATCTGGCATCCTAGGTTTTCGATTTCTAATTTGGTAATGGATTTTCTTCCACCATCCAGCATTCTCTGCCAAAAGGAGAGGAGATGCAGAGCCTCTAGAAAATAAACTTCCTCCGTCAACGAGAAACGCAGTAATACAAAGCAAATTCCTTTATGCTTTATAACCTGTTTCATATGTATAATCTGATGTTCATGAAAGTTCTTTAGCGGAAAAGAGGTCTCAAGTTTCGTTTCTTTCGCTTCAAAATCTATATATCTACCTTTATAGACACCATTATAGTCGGTTGTTGATGCTTGTTTAAAATAAGCTTCCTTTATTACCGCTGCACTTCTCTTTGGGTAATTCACATCAACAATTTGTACAGGTGTAGGTTTCTTATGAATGACAGCAAGTCCTTGCTCTAAATAATATTGATTTGTTTCATTAATGTCCTCCTCTAATGTCATCCCCCTTTTTCCGTAGGACCATTTTTTATCCATAGTTTTGCTCTTAGCAGTTTCTGCTGTTGCTGCTACATAGCGCTTACCATTCGGATAATGGAAAGTCATTATATTTCACCTCACATGCTATTACTTATAATATCAAATATCTGCGCATTCATGTTGAATAAAAAGAATCATTTAACAAACGATAGGAGTAAAAAAATCACGGAGAGCATTCAGTTTTCTACTGTTGATTATAGAAGCGTGAGGTTGCAAATTAAATCATGATACTAAAACCAGCATCACATCCTATCCTTTCAAATGAACAGCTTCTAGTGCAGAATATTAAAAATGAGACAAAAGCCTTAAACAAAGATAATATTTCCCGCACAGATGCTTATTTTCAATTTTATAAACAGCATCCGGAAATACATTGGTCCTTTTTGGCATCGATGGTTTCACGTAATGCTGGCTGGAATATGTGTGATTTAGAAGGAAGCTGGCTTCCACAGCTCTTAAGTAAGGAAGTTCGGGTAAGACTCTTCTATACCTATGAAAAAGCAAATTGGCTTATTTTTCGCGATGCGTATCCACAGTTATTGCTCTATCATTATTCGACGAAAGTGGATAGTGCCATGTTTCATTTATTGAATGAATTCCAAGTTTCTGCGTTTATGGAAAGAGAATGGAACCACTTCTGGAGCTATAGAGATTATAAACGCTTACTCATTTCACTCATTGTGAATGAACAGCATGTCATTCATAAACCAGTCATCACCCATCCGCATGTCCAAAGTAATGTTTTTCGAACCTTTACTTTTTTCTTTCAGGACTTGCTCCACTTTAGTTCAATCCTGTTGCCTACCTGTGAAGGGAATCTCTATGGGGCAAGCGTCAATGGGTTTAAAAATGTTCATAAACGGATAGATCTTGGCAAAAGAATTGCTTCCATTTTATTCAATGAACAGCTATATCCTGCCTTTTATAAGTTTGCATCTAAAAGTGTTCATACTGGCTCAAGATATGATTATGAATCTTATTTTATGAAAGGAAAAACGAGAGAGACGCCGATTTTGCGTGCGGTTTATCCTATTATAGAGCCTGGCACTCATGGAATAATGGACCACGAAGACTGGTCAGTGAGGACAAAAATAAGGAAGTCATGGTATGAAAATCCAATTCATTATCATCCTATTTTATTAAATGATTGGTTTTTTCGTAAGCAAAGCCAGATACAAAGAATGGCACTATTCAAACAGATAATAGAATGATGTATACCAATAATATAAAAAGCAAGGAGCGAGTCCTTGCTTTTTTTGTCTTACTTATGTTGAAGGACGATCAGGACCTTCAAGTTTTTTGTCTCCATAGCCAGGTTTTGATTCATTTAGTTTTTTAGGTTGGACTTTATTTTGTTTTTCTTTTTGCCCCATTTAAAACACCTCCACTACTAGTTTGTTCAAGGGGGATATTTTCATTCTTATTGTTTTGTCGAACAGAGTGCTTAAAAAGAAAATTTCTTCTACCTTTGCCGAATTCTAACTAGTTTTGTCAAGCGGGAAGGAAGATAAAAGGAAAGGGAGAATAAGTATTATTACTAAAGTTCAAGAGGGAGGCAGATGGAGAATGAAGGCAACTGTTATTGGAAGAGAAGAACTAATTGACATGTTTGAAGAGATGAATCATCAGCTCGAGCAATTGGATAAATCAATCAAGACCAATATGTCACAACAACAGGATGAATGGCAAAGAATACAGGAACAACGTATTGCTTTCTGTGACGAGCAATTGGAAACGCTGGAAAAGAACATGACCTCCTTAAAAGAACGAAAGGAACAGCCTAAAAAATCGTTAAAGTTGACACTTAGTTATTAAATATATACATTCAGTAAGGGAAGCCTAATGGCTTCTCTATTTTATTTGACAGGTAATACAATTAAGTTTGGGGTGAATGGAGATGACTCAGGGGCTGTTCAGTAAGACTGAGACACTGTTAGGTTTTTGCCAACAAGTTATGGGCATTTTTGTGGAAGCGAAGAAGTCAAATCAAGCAGCTGATTTTCATCATGAGGTGCTGCCATTTGCGAATAAGCTTAAAGAAGAGCTGGAAAGCTGGTATCCGCTTGCTAAAGGTTGGATTGTTTCTGTTCAACCACGGAATCTACATCTTGAACAGCTTGATTCGGTCATACAGCAGTTGGAAATACTTGCTGTTCAAGCCTTTTTTCCGCAAACGAGCATGACGCGCTTTCATCATATGATGCACTCTGTAGAGTTTGTCCTTAAGGGCATTCTTAATGAATTACATGACGATTATGTGTAAATGGAAAACAAAAAGGAAGTCTTCTATGTGGGGACTTCCTTTTGAACGGTATGTTCTAGGACTACAGCTACTGTGTTTGGCTGTTAATGTATTATGGAATGATCGATGAATATGTCGGGAAATTTCGCCCCTAAGTTTTCTAGTTCGCGAACAAGGTTTCGGTATTCAATGATTGAAATTTTATTTTGCACATACTCTTTTTTTGTGAAGTCCAATAAAACATTCACATCATCGGTTAAATAATCACGAAGCTGCAGAAACTTTAATTTTAGTTCGTGAATAGTCATGCCTATACCTCCTTCGTCTTTTACTTTATTTTAACATGACAAAAGAATTGTCAGTTGTTTTTAAAATATTTAGACTTCCGACAGAATCCCCCATCAGCTGACATAATCAGAAAAAGAAAGATACACCAATTGACACAGTCACCAACTGGGCGAATCCATCATATAATTAAAAATATAGGAACTTATAAAGGAGGGATACTGCCCGTGTATGCTCCAAGGTTTAGACACAGTCGTTACTTTGGATATCATTCTATGCCGTCCTTAGCCAATAAATTCGTAAATCTTGAAATGAGACAACAGCCATACTCAATCATGCAAGGGACTCAGCCTCCGTCTGATTATCCATACTTGAATCCTTATCAAGTACATCCGTCATATTTTCCTTCTTATCAAGGGTCTTCTGGCTATCTTCAGCCGCAGCCGTCACAACCATCCTATTCATCAACCGTGTTTCATAACCCGCTCCAGGAAAAAGAAGAGGCCTATATGTCATTACAGCAGCCGCAGCAGAACGGCTATCCCTACATGAATCCATATCCTAAGGGATCTTTTCTTACGAAGCCGCCGTCAGGAATGAAAACAGTGTTAAATTCGTTCAAGGCACAGGATGGAACATTAGATATCAACAAAATGGTTGATACTGCTGGGCAAATGATTAATGCTGTCAGTCAGGTATCATCTGTTGTAAAAGGATTCGGAGGCATGTTTAAAGCTTAATAGCAAATACTCGAATACGGTCCTTGATATGGACCGTTTTTTTTATTAGACAAGGACTTTAATCACTATTTGTCACAGTTTGTTCGAAAATCACTGGTTAAATAGTGAAAATTTTATGACATTCATTCAAAGTGTGATATGAATCACAGGTATGGTAATTTCAGGAAGGTACACTGTAAAGGAATTCAAGTAGAGAGGGGATTTGTAAAGAATGTTTTGTTACCAATGTGAGCAAACACCTACTGGTGGCTGTAAAGTTATCGGTGTTTGTGGAAAAGATGAAACCATTGCCAGTTTGCAGGATACCATCATTTTCGGATTAAAGGGAATTGCTGCCTATCGTACTCATGCAAATCAATTAGGCTATACAGATCCGTTTGTCGATGCAACAACACATGAAGCATTGTATATGACATTAACAAATTCGAATTTCAATGTCCAGGAGCATATTGAAATGGCTATGAAGGTCGGTCAGTCTGCAGTGCGTATTATGGAAGTACTAGATGAAGCACATACAAAGCTACTTGGTATTCCAGAGCCTGTACGTGTATCACAGAATAAAATTGAAGGTAAATCGATTGTTGTGACAGGACATAATTTATTTGCCCTTGAGCAATTATTGAAACAAACAGAAGGAAAAGGAATTAATATCTATACACATTCAGAAATGCTTCCAGCACATGGTTATCCTGAATTGAAGAAATACGACCATTTGAAAGGCAATATCGGAAAAGCTTGGTATGACCAACGAAGATTGTTTGAAAAATTCCCGGGTGCTATTTTGGCTACGACAAACTGTGTTATGCCGATAAAAGGTACCTATGCTGACCGTATGTACTCCTATGAGGTGGCGGGACTTGAAGGGGTACAGAAAATCGAGGAGGATGATTTCAGTCCATTAATTAACCGGGCACTGGAGCTTCCAGAAGCAAATATTGAATCAGATGAAACCTTGCTTACCGGTTTTCATCATGAAACAGTTCTTGGATTAGCACCTGAGGTAATTGCAGCAGTTAAGGAAGGCAAAATTAAACGCTTCTTCGTTATTGCGGGCTGTGATGCGCCTGGAAAAGGTGGGGAATATTATCGTGAATTAGCGACTTCGCTGCCTCCAGAAACGGTCATCTTAACTACTTCCTGTGGTAAATTCCGTTTTAATGATGTGGACTATGGAACCGTTCCAGGCACTGATATTCCTCGATATATTGATTTAGGACAGTGTAATAATTCCGGTTCAACAGTAAAAATAGCAAAAGCTTTGGCGGACGCCTTTGAGTGTGAAATCAATGAACTGCCTGTAAGCATTGTACTTTCCTGGTTTGAGCAAAAGGCCGTTGCCATTCTTCTTGGATTATTCAGCCTTGGAATTCAAGATATTCGGATTGGACCAAAGCCACCTGAATTTATCTCTGAAGGAGTTATGAGTGTTTTACAGCAGACCTTTAACCTGAAATTAATCGGAACCGCCGCAGAAGATATGAAGGAAATGCTCCAATTAAATTAAAGCATTGAAAAAGAGAGTGAATCCCACTCTCTTTTTTGAATTGGTTTAAGAGAATAGCTCCTCTGCCAACACCTCTGCATCAAACAATAAATCACTGTCTGAATCAGCTTCAATAAGATTCTCTTTTTTAAGCTTAGTTAGGGTGCGGCTAACGGTCTCTCTTGTCGTTCCAATCATATTAGCCAAATCACGATTAGTAAATTCACCTTTTAAAAGAGTACGTCCATCATCTAATTGTTGGCCATGCTCTTTTCCAAGTCTTAGAAGTAGCTTAACGATTTGCTGATAGGTATTATTAAGAATTTGTGATTCTAATCTTTCCTGCAAATCAACAATTTTTTCTCCTAATACCTTAAAGACTTTAATACACAGCTCAGGGTTGTCGATTAAAACTCGTTCAAATTGGACAATTGGGACAACGACGAGGTTGGCATTTTCGAGTACTTCAGAGAATGCTGGATAGCCGCCTTTGCGGAAAAAACCAACATGCGGGAACATATCTCCTTTTTTTAGAATGGATACAATCTGTTCTTTTCCATTGACATCTGTTTTATATATTTTTACTTTACCATCGTATATAAAATAAACATTTTCAAGAGGTTCATCCTGTAAAAAAACATGACTGCCCTTGTTCCATTCCCTTGAAATAGATATTTCAACAATCTTATTGATTTCGTGTTTGCTTAGCTCACGAAATAAGGAAAACTCGGATAATACGTCTTCGATTTGTTCTTTATTCATGCTGACACCTCATCACATTTCTTAACTCCTATTGTAACAAAAAAGACATAAAAATGTCCGTTTATTCTTGTGCAAAGATAATAAATTAAAATATATCAAGGTTTTACCTTTTATAACGAACGTTTATTCGATAAAATAAACGTTATGAGGTGAGAATGAATGAATCGTCGAAAGAGTTTGCAAGAAATTATTCAACAATTAAAGCTAACCGATGACGTGAAAGAAAATATTGTTCATTGGCAGACAATGGAGGCAAGGGAAGCGAGGACGGTTGATTTTCCAGCCTCTATTCATCCTTCGCTTAGAGCGGCCTTGCAGAGTCGGGGAATTCATACATTATATACTCATCAAAGAGAAGCATTTGAATCGGTAATGGAAAAGAGAAACATTGTTGCGGTTACACCAACTGCCTCCGGGAAGACTTTATGCTATAACCTTCCCGTTCTTGAAACCATCACTCGTAATCCAAATGCAAGAGCACTATATATGTTTCCGACCAAGGCGCTTGCCCAGGATCAAAAAAGTGAAATAAATGAATTAATCCAGGACGCAGGCCTGCAAATCAACAGCTACACGTATGATGGTGACACACCGGCTAATATTCGACAAAAGGTAAGAAAGGCTGGGCATATTGTCATTACAAATCCAGATATGCTTCACTCTGCAATTTTACCCCATCATACGAAATGGGTTTCTCTCTTTGAAAATTTAACCTATGTAATTATTGATGAGCTTCATATTTATAGGGGTGTATTTGGTAGTCATGTTGCCAATGTCATTAGAAGGTTAAAAAGAATTTGCCAATATTATGGCAGCAATCCGATTTTTATTTGTACCTCGGCAACGATTGCTAATCCACTCGAGCTCGCTGAAGCACTAACTGATAGTCAAATGGTTCTTATTGATAACAACGGAGCACCGAGTGGCGTAAAGCATTTTCTTTTTTATAACCCTCCAATTGTCAATAAACCGTTAAATATTCGCAGAAGTGCAACACTTGAGGTGCGAAAGCTGGCTGCTGAGTTATTGAGGAATAAAATTCAAACGATTGTTTTTGCCCGCAGCAGAGTTAGAGTCGAGATTCTATTAACGTATTTAAAGGAACTGGTCAAATATCAGCTTGGTCCAAAAGCAATTAGAGGCTATCGAGGCGGCTATTTACCGACTGAACGCCGTAGTATTGAAAATGGTTTGCGTTCAGGTGAAATCTACGGTGTCGTAAGTACAAATGCGCTCGAACTTGGTGTTGATATTGGTCAGCTTCAGGTATGTATCATGACGGGTTACCCCGGTACAATTGCAAGTGCCTGGCAACAGGCTGGAAGGGCTGGAAGACGGCATAGCGAATCACTTGTTATGATGGTAGCCAGCTCCAGTCCGCTTGACCAATATATTATTGGACACCCAGAATATTTTTTTCACCGCAGTCCGGAAAGTGCCCGAATAAATCCAGATAATTTAATTATTCTAATTGATCACATTAAATGTGCTGCCTATGAGTTACCTTTTAAAGAAGGAGAGAGCTTTGGAAGCTTTCAAACTAATGAAATTCTAGATTATTTAAGCGAGGAAAGGGTTCTGTATAAGAATGGTGATAAATGGTATTGGATGAATGATTCCTTCCCTGCCCATAATATTTCACTCCGGTCGGCTTCGCAGGAAAATGTAGTAATCATCGACATTTCTGAAACAGCTCATGCAAGGGTCATTGGTGAAATGGATCGTTTTTCAGCCATGACGCTTTTGCATGAAGAAGCTATCTACTTACATCAAGGAGTTCAATATCAGGTGGAAACCCTTGACTGGGAGGAAAAGAAGGCGTTTGTCCGTGAGGTTGCCGTCGATTACTATACAGATGCAAATCTGGCCGTGGAACTAAAGGTGCTTGAAGTGGATAAGCAGCATAATATAAATCGGTTGGAAATCGGTTATGGTGATGTGAGTGTCCTGGCAATGGCAACAATCTTTAAGAAAATAAAATTTGAAACACATGAGAATATTGGCTCTGGGCCTATTTCGCTTCCGGAGGAGGAGCTTCATACAAGTGCTGCCTGGATTTCTTTAGATAAAGAGCAGAGCGGGCTCAGTGAAGAAAAGCTTGATCAAGGTTTAATTGGCATGGCCCATGCACTTAGACATATTGCACCACTGTTTGTGATGTGTGACGCACAGGATATCCATGTTGTCCCACAGGTAAAAGCAGCTCATAATGAGAAGCCGACTGTCTTTTTCTATGATCGTTATCCTGGAGGGGTAGGGCTGAGTGATAAAATCTATCAAGGAATTGAAACCATATTAGATGAGGCTAAGAAAATGGTGCAAAACTGTGCCTGTGAAGCCGGCTGTCCATCCTGTATCGGCATGGATGTGCAAAACGAATCAGCAAAACATGATACAATTAAGCTGCTTTCTTTTATTCAAAATTCAACTCTTTCCTAGGTGAATAATCATGTCAATAAAAAATAAACTAAATCGCTTAAAGGCACATATACGTACTGAGAAGGATGATCTGAAATCGGAAGCTTTTGCTATTCTACCCAACAAGGGAGGGGAGGACATTCCGTTTCTTGAAAAATGGAGGGAATTTGGCGTATTACCGTACTACACAGATCATGATTACTGTTTCATTCGCGAAGTAAAGTATTCCCTCGATACAATGCACGGGAAATATCGTTACTCTGACTATTTACAGGCTGTGGCTGCCTGGAATGATAGTGCGGTTAATCATCCCCTATCTGCTAAAGGTTATCAGCCGGATGAGTTATTTTTCTTTGATACGGAAACAACCGGGCTTGGGGGCGGTGCTGGAAATACGATCTTTTTACTGGGACATGCTAGCTTTAACGGTAAGGAGATTGTATTAAAGCAGCATATTCTCCCGCAGCCTGGGTCAGAGGTTCCTCTTTATTTGAGCTTTTTAGAGAATATTGATTACGCTAAGATGGTGACCTATAATGGCAAGGCTTTTGACTGGCCGCAGGTAAAAACAAGGCATACGTTAATCAGAGAGCATGTTCCGAAGCTTCCTCCATTTGGTCATTTTGACCTTTATCACGCAGCAAGGAGAATCTGGAAGCATCGTTTAGAAAGTGTCAAGCTTTCAATGGTTGAAAAAGAAATTTTAGCCTTTGAAAGAAAAGATGATGTACCAGGCTTCCTAGCGCCAATGATTTATTTTGACTTTGTTGAACGGAAGGATCCTGAGGGCATGATTGGAATTCTAAAGCATAATGAATTGGACATTTTATCGCTCATAACCCTTTACACACATCTTTCCTATCAGTTATTAGGCATTGATCAAGCACAAACAGGGAAGGAAACCTTTGAAGTGGGTCGCTGGTATTCCTATCTTGGCGAGACAGATGCAGCTGAAGAGGTATTTTCAAAGCTGACAGAAGGAAATCAAGTAGAAGCTGTCAAAGCTAAGCATGCTCTTGCATTTCAAGCAAAAAAAAAGCAAAATTGGCCAGAAGCAGTCAGTCTATGGGAAGAGGTAGTAAGTCAGGGAGATTCTCTTAGCCAAGTAGAGGCTTGTATCGAGCTAGCAAAGATATATGAACATCGCTACAAGAACATGGACAAGGCCTTAGGAGTGACAGAGCAAGCGCTAGATATATATGGACGTCAGCATAATCGGGTATATGACGACTTGTTAAAAAGGATGAACCGACTAAAGAGAAAACAATTGAAAAAATGATTGTTTGTGTCAAATAAATGACAGTTTTTCTTTTTTTTGTTCTATAGGCTAATAAACAGTTGTTTGTCTCCTCACTTGCGAGTAAAATTAGAAATTGTTGAGTTTTATTAGATTAAAAATGAGTGAGGCGGGGAACATGTATAAAGCTATTCTGTATCTCTTTTTTGTTGTGATCGGTTTAACTGCCCTTATTTTTACAAGCTTTAGAGATAATTTCTATGCACTTTTTTAGAATTAGTGGGTTTATAAAGGGTAGCCAAATTTAGGTATATTCATTAGTACAAGATACCTCCGATTATCATAGGTTATTAATGTAAAGTAATTTATGATGAAAGGAGAAAATATAATGCATTGCAGACCAACAAAAGTGTTACCGGCAATTGTTTGTCCGACAAAGTGCTGCGTTACTCATAGTCAAGAAAATGTTGTGGTTCCTGTTGTTCATCCTTCACATACAACGCATGTAAACCACACAAACTATCAATATCAACATCATTTTCCACATACTCAATCCTTCGTGAATGAGGTGACAAGCACAAACATCGGTCCTGTTCCTGGTCCGCCACCTGCACCGACTACTGGCTTTGGACCAACAGGATACCCTGGTTACCGACCTCCTGGAATGAGACCAAGACCTGGATTTTTTAGATAGTAATAAAAACAAGGGCCGATATTAGCCCTTGTTTTTTCTTAATGGTAGAATGATAAAGAGTGGATTTATTTTTCCAATGAGATAGGTGGGAAGGATTTGGCTAAGGTAGCAGCGATATCAGGATATAAATCCTTTGAACTTGGCATATTAAAAAAAAATCATCCAGCCATTCCATACATAAAAAAAGCGATTCGCAATTCTTTGCAGGGAATGCTTGAGGAAGGTCTAGAATGGGTATTGATTTCAGGTCAGTTAGGTACAGAGCTATGGGCTGCAGAAGTAGTGTTTGAGCTACGGGAAACAGAATATCCGGAGTTGAAGCTGGCTGTTATTACACCATATCTTGAACAAGAGGCAGCCTGGAGTGAAACTAATAAAGAGTGGTATGAATCTATATTAATGGAAGCCGATTTCGTTGATTCAGTATCGCATCGCCCCTATGAAAAGCCATGGCAGCTTCGTATGAAGAACCAATTTCATATTGAAAAAAGTGATATTCTCTTACTTTTCTATGACTCAGAAAAGGAAGGCAGCCCTAAATATCTATATGAAATAGCAAAACATTATCAGGAAAACAATGAATACGAAATTCGAACCATTCAGTTTTATGATTTACAAGTATTAGCAGAAGAAGAGCAATGGAATTATGATCATTTTAGTTAGGCTAAGCAAAGCGTAAGCCTAAAAGAAAGAAAAATTGACAAAAACGTATATTTTTGAAAAAATATACATTACATGGGCTATGGTTGAGGTGAGAATGATGCTTGCTGATAAAGTGAAATTGACGGCAAAGGACATATTGGAAAAAGAATTTAAAACAGCGATGAGAGGCTATAAGCCAGAAGATGTAGATAAGTTTCTTGATCTTATTATAAAGGATTATGAAACCTTTCATCAGGAAATTGAAGAATTACAACAGGAAAATATGCGATTAAGAAAACAAGTGGAGGAGGCCGCAAAGCGTCCAACCACACAAACTGCTGGTACAACTAATTTTGATATTTTAAAACGATTATCTAATCTTGAAAAGCATGTTTTTGGAAGTAAATTGTACGAATAACTTTTATTGCTATTGTTATTACGATGGAGTTTTATTATAATGTACATTGTGATCATTAATAGCGTTCGGGTAATCGCTGTATGATTCATCATGCAGAGGAAAGTCCATGCTCGCACAGACTGAGATGTTTGTAGTGTTCGTGCCTGGCGAAGTCATAAGCCAGGGCAGTCGGGTAACCGGCTGACGGCAGGGAAAATACCTAAGTCTCTTGAGATATGGTATGAATACCTTGAAGGTGCCACAGTGACGGAGCCTTTTCAGAAATGTAAAGGGTGGAACGAGGTAAACCCCACGAGTGAGAAACCCAAATTATGGTAGGGGCACTTTCTTGGAGGAAATGAACGAAGAGAAGGACAGATGATTATCATCTGTAGATAGATGATTACCACCTGAGTACAAGACTAAGGGTCGCTTGCAGTACAAAGGAACAAAACATGGCTTACAGAACGTTATTAATGTCTGATGAAAGATTAAAAGCTCTCCCAAAAAAGGAGAGCTTTTCTTGTAATTCCTAAGGATATGATAAGTTTTTTGTGCATTGTTTTTGGGTAAAACTGGATAATAATGTAACAGGGATACATATAAAGCGACAATAATGTGATTGATAAGGGTGAAAACATGGCGAAATATGAATTGATAGCGACTTCTGCAATGGGTCTCGAGGCAATTGTTGCAAAGGAAGTACGAAACTTAGGCTATGACTGTCAGGTGGAAAACAGCCGTATTACGTTTATAGGTGATGAAATGGCGATTGCAAAAAGCAATCTTTGGCTGCGTACTGCTGACCGAGTTAAGCTAAAGGTAGCGGAGTTTAAGGCTACAAGCTTTGATGAATTATTTGAAAAAACAAAGGCTTTACCATGGGAGAGGTTTCTGCCGGAAAATGCTGAATTCCCTGTCTCAGGTAAATCAGTTAAATCAAAACTTTTTAGTGTCTCTGATTGTCAAGCTATTGTTAAAAAGGCGATTGTCGAAAGAATGAAACAGCATTATAAAAAGACAGGCTGGTTTGAAGAAAACGGTCCGCTGTATAAAATTGAAGTGGCTTTACATAAGGATATGGCATTATTAACGATCGATACAAGCGGAAGTGGTCTCCATAAAAGGGGGTATAGAGTCGGGCAAGGCGAAGCTCCGTTGAAAGAAACTCTTGCTGCCGCCTTAGTACTCCTTACAAACTGGACGGCAGATCGTCCATTTGTCGATCCGTTTTGCGGCTCTGGAACCATTCCCATTGAAGCAGCTTTAATCGGGCAAAATATTGCCCCTGGATTCAATCGAGACTTTGTCTCGGAAGGCTGGAGCTGGATTGATGAGAAGGTTTGGGATGATGCACGTGTAGAGGTGGAGGACCTCGCTAAGTATGATCAGCCCTTGGATATTACAGGAACAGATATTGATCACCGCCTCGTCAATATTGCCAAGGAAAACGCGTTTGAAGCGGGACTTGGGGATTTATTATCCTTTAAGCAGATGCGTGTTCAGGATTTCACAACTGAAAAAGAGTATGGTGTGATTGTAGGGAATCCTCCATATGGTGAGCGATTAGGAGATAAACCAGCGGTTCATAAAATGTATCAGGAAATGGGACAGACCTTTGCTAGTCTAGATACCTGGTCCATTTATATGCTGACATCTGAAGAGGAATTTGAAACCTATTATGGGAAAAAGGCAACAAAAAAGCGAAAGCTCTTTAACGGATTTATCCGCACTGACTATTATCAGTATTGGGGCAAAAGACCGCCACGTGAAAAATAAATCAGCTCCTGTCAAAATAATAGATTTTATTTGCTAAAAGCCGTTCCATTCTTGTCCAATCTTAGTATTATGTACTATGAGTAATACTAGAAAAGATAAGATTGGGGGGAAACATATGTATGAATTTTTACATTTAGTCGTTATCCCGCTTATCATCGGCATTGTGGAAGTCATAAAAAAAGCTGGTTTACCGGTACGATTTTCACCATTAGTAGCAGTAGCAATCGGTTTGTTTTTTGGTATCTTTTATTTTGACGTATTAATAGAGGGCATTATTGTCGGTCTCATGGTAGGACTGTCAGCTTCTGGATTATATAGTGGAAGTAAGAATTTACGTAATGGAAATGGTCACGATAAGACAAGCAATTAATAAAAATCAGATGTAATAAGCAAAAGCATGTATTTCATTTTAGCTGTTTGTTATAATAAGACAGTTGTTAAAAAGCGTCTTTCATCGAAAGACGCTTTCGCTATGATATGGAGGAAAAAATATGCAGAATCGGATGCCTTTCGAACTATCAAAAACTGAATCCTTTTTTGAGAAATTAGGTGAATGGATTGGAGATGTTTTCTATGACAGCCTTCCGGAAGCGGGTTTTGAATTAAGAGATGAACAAATTTATATGGCGTTTCAATTGGAAAAAGCATTTAAAGATAAAAAAGTCATGTTTGCTGAAGCCGGAGTTGGAACGGGAAAAACGATTGTGTATCTTTTATATGCAATCTGCTATGCAAGATATACAAATCAGCCTGCCATTATTGCGTGTGCAGATGAAACTTTAATTGAGCAGCTAGTGAAAAAAGAGGGAGATATTGCTAAGCTTGAAAAAGCATTGTCTTTACAAATAGACGTTAGATTAGCTAAATCGAGAGATCAATACCTATGCCTGAATAAACTAGATAAACTTTTGACGGGTAGTGAAGATGAAGCCTTCAGTTTGATTCATGATAGACTTCCTGATTTTATTCATGGAAGCCACTCCATGCAATCATTTGAGAGATATGGTGATCGAAAAGATTATCCTGAGCTAACAGATGAACAATGGGCAAAAATTGGCTGGGATTCACTAGAGGACTGCTTTACGTGTGAAAATAGGCACCGCTGCGGACAAACTCTGCATCGAGATTGGTATCGTCATTCGAAGGATTTAATTATCTGTTCACATGATTTTTATATGGAGCATATTTGGACAAAGGAATCACGTAAACGTGAAGGACAACTCGCGCTTTTGCCTGAGCATTCTTGTGTTGTTTTTGACGAGGGACATTTATTGGAGTTTGCCAGTCAAAAGGCATTAACCTATCGGTTTAGTGAACGAGTACTCGAAACACTGTTAACAAAGCTGATGGCTAATGATGTCAGGGAAAATACGCTTTATACCATTGAGGACCTGCTTATCCAAAACGAGCAGTTTTTTTACGAATTAAAAAATTCTGCTTATATGAATGATGGTTCTGATAAACTTACAATCGAAAAAAATGCAGCAATTAGAGCTGCTGGTAAACAACTGCATTCACTGATCAATAAGCTCGAAGAAGAGCTCGTTCTAGATAGTGAGATGTATACGATTAATGAGTATGAATTAAAAATTGTGGAGGAGTATCTCGAACAAATTTCTTATTCTTTATCATTATTTTTGAAAGAAATGAATGGTATTACCTGGTTGGAAGATTACAACGGGGAAAGAACATTAGTCATTATGCCAAGGCTTGTACAGGAAATCATGAAGGAAGAGGTATTTGCCATTAAGAAACCCTATATTTTCTCTTCCGCCACTCTTTCTGAAAATAAGTCCTTTGATTATACTGCTCATTCATTAGGAATCGATCATTTTCTATCCTGTATGGTGGCATCGCCTTTTGATTATGAAGAAAATATGACGATTAAAATGCCTGCCATCTCTCAAGATGCTATAGCACAAAAATGCGCCTATACTCTTGAACAGTTAAAGCAAACGAATGGTCATGGGCTTGTATTATTTTCTACTCAAACGGAATTAGCTTCATTCAAACGGTATTGTCAGGGAGGAGAACAATCCTTTCCAATCTATTTCGAGGGAGATGCTGAAATCAGTACACTCGTCTCACAATTTCAAAATGAAGTAGATTCCGTGCTATGCTCCCTTCATCTTTGGGAAGGACTCGATATACCGGGACAGTCCTTGGAGAATGTCATTATCTTCTCCTTACCGTTCCCTCCGAATGATCCTGTGTTCACAGCCAAGCGCAATGCGGTTAACGACCCGTTTGCTAATGTGGATTTACCGTATATGCTGCTGCGTTTACGACAAGGAATCGGCCGACTGATTCGAACACATGAGGACAAAGGAATTGTCCATATTTTAATCAACAAGGAAGAGGATAGACATGTAATTGAAGCCGTCCTTTCAGTCTTACCGACGAAGGTATTACAATAAACAAAAAGAAATGGCAGCCGTTAACAAAATTTAGACAGCAGACATAACTGTTGTCTTTTTTTGTTTGATATGATTAACTGTCTATTAATCAGAATAGGATAATAAGTAAATAATGGGAGGGGTTCACGATGAAGCAAAGTATTTTACAAGAAGAAAGAAGGTTTACCGAGTATGTAAAAAAAATCAGTGCTTATAATGAAGCGCTTGGTTTAATTTATTGGGATATGCGTACTGGAGCTCCAAAACAAGGTGTGAAGCAGCGTTCAGAAGTGGTTGGAATACTATCTTCTGAAGTGTATGAGCTGTCAGTATCAGAAGAAATGGCTTCCTATATAACCAACCTTTCCACTGAAGTAGCGCAGGAGGTGATTTCAGCCGTAACGAAAAAGCTAGTAAAAGAATGTAAAAAGGAATATGACCATAATCGTAAAATCCCGGCGGATGAATATAAGGAATACGTCATTCTATTATCACAGGCTGAATCAGTATGGGAGGAGGCACGAGCGAAATCAGATTTTCCAATGTTTCAGCCATATCTAGAAAAGATTGTTGAAGCAAATAAAAAATTCATTACATATTGGGGATATAGTGATCATCCATATAATACCCTCCTTGATTTATATGAACCAGGCATGACAGTGGATGTATTAGATCGTGTATTTGCTGATTTACGAGCGAAAATTGTTCCGCTCGTCCACAACATTAGCCGCTCTAACCATAAGCCTGAAACCAATTTTTTATTTCGGTCTTTTTCAAAAGAAAACCAACGGCTTTTAAGCATCGATATTCTAAAGCAAATGGGCTATAACTTTGAAGCGGGTCGTCTTGACGAAACGGTCCATCCTTTTGCGACAGGTCTAAATACGGGGGATGTCAGAATTACCACAAGATATGATGAAGCGGATTTTCGGATGGCTGTTTTTGGCACCATTCATGAAGGTGGTCATGCTCTATATGAGCAGAGTATCTCATCTGAGTTAATCGGTACGCCGCTTTGTACTGGTACATCGATGGGGATACATGAATCACAATCATTATTTTATGAAAATTTTGTTGGGCGCCATCTTTCTTTTTGGAAAAAGAATTACCCATTACTACAGAAATATAGTAGATCTCAGTTTGAACAAGTTGATGTTCAAACTTTCTACCGGGCAATTAATGAGGCAAAGCCATCGCTTATTCGAATTGAAGCAGACGAACTGACCTATCCTTTGCATATTATGATTCGTTATGAAATTGAAAAAGGATTATTTAATAATGAAATGGAAGTGAAGGACCTGCCTGAGATTTGGAATGCCAAGTATGAAGAATATTTAGGGATACGTCCTCACCACGATGGGGAAGGTGTACTACAGGATGTACACTGGGCAGGGGGAAGCTTTGGATATTTTCCATCCTATGCCTTAGGTTATATGTACGCTGCTCAGTTTAAACAGGCTATGCTAAAGGATTTGCCTGATTTTGATCAATTGTTAGAACAGGGAAACCTGCTGCCTATTAAAGAGTGGCTTACAGCCAATATACATCAATTTGGAAAGCTGAAGGAACCTCTCGAAATATTAATGGATGTAACTGGAGAAGGTCTAAATGCAAGCCATCTGATTCAATACCTGACAGAAAAATATAGTCGAGTTTATCAATTAGATTGATCGCAAAGAAGAACTCTGCCAAAAGCAGAGTTCTTCTCTAATCTATTTATTACCAAAGCTTATAGCCTTTTGATCCTGGTGGTGCATTTTGAATCATATCGATAAATGGAAGTGTATAGGCAAAGATTACTAACAGTGCCGTGATACCAATCCATAATTTCCAGTTTTCAAAGACAAGCGGAGTTTTTTCTGCATCGCTGTCAACTTCAGCGACAGGAAATTCTTGCTCACCTTTTGGCGCAAAGAAGGCAAGGTTAATGAAAATATAAAGCATAAGTATAATCGAGATAAATAGAATGGAACCTCCGACTGCCTGTGCAATTTGATATGGGATCCACTCAGCTGCTTGTGTTGCACCGCCATATTCGGAAAAGGCTGAGCGACGTGGCGCTCCCAGAAGACCCGCTGCATGCATAGCCATTGACATAAAAGTCATACCGATTGCCCAAAGTACCCCTTGAAGAATGGCTAATTTATTCATCGCTTTTGAAAGCGTACGACCTGTGATATGTGGAACTAGCCAGTAAGCGATTCCAAAGAAAGTTAAGACAACTGCAGTTGCTAAAGTTAAATGGAAGTGACCAGTTACCCAAATGGTATTATGAACAACCTGGTTCATTTGGTGTGAAGCATTAACAAGCCCGCCGGCTCCGGCTGGAATAAAAGCTAGCATTCCAATGAACGGAACGATAAAGCGTGCATCACCCCATGGAAGCATTTTCAACCAACCAAACAGACTTTTAGCTCCCATTGAACGGCCGTGTTTTTCAAAGGTTGCGAACAATGAGAAAGCCGTCATGAGTGAAGGAATGACAACTAAAAATGTTAAGATAACCTGTAAAAACTTCCAAGCAGGGTCAATTCCAGGCTCTGTTAACTGATGGTGAAATCCAACCGGAATTGAGAATAATAAGAATAGGATAAAGGACATCCTTGCTAATGAATCGGAGAAAATTTTTGCCCCGATAACCTTTGGTATAACGACATACCACGCCATATAAGCAGGCAGTAGCCAGAAATATACAAGCGGGTGACCAAAATACCAGAATAGTGTCCGTGTCACAAGAACATCTACAGTATCAATTAATCCTAATGACCATGGCAATAATTGAGTGAGCATAGAAGCTGCTACCCCAATAGTAGCTACATCCCACATAATCGTATTTACAACGGCCATAAAGGTTAATAATGGACTTGGTTTTCCTGGATTAGCTTTTCGCCATTTTGCATACGCCATAATAACAGCGGCCCCATCAATCCAGCTTCCAATGACAACTAGTGTTAAACCAAGATAGAATAAAAAGTGAGCTTTAAGTGGTGCATAAAATGTATAGAGTACGGATGCTTCGTTAAGCAGAATCATGGTAGCTGTCATGACTGTTCCAATTGTCATTAGCCAAAAGCCAATCCAGCCTGTACGTCGTTGACCTGCTGTTAAGGTTCCAGCTGTCCTACTAGTAGCAGCAAGCTGAAATCCAAGAATAAAGAATGTCGTTAATACAAGACCGAGTACAACGCCATGTACTGTTAAAATTTGATAATAAGTAATTGGTGCTGGTAATTCCAGCTTTCCGGTCCGAACAAGTACCTGTAATAAGCCGGCAAGACCGCCAATAGCTAATGCCGTAAACGCTACATAGAAATGGGCCATGGCTAATTTGCCGTCACGTCGATCAATTTTTATTAATGTAGAAGGACTTATCATTTCTTAACCACCTCAATTTTCGATGTCATCATGTGATGTCCAACCCCGCAATATTCATTACACAGGATTAAGTAGTCTCCTGCTTTGTCGAATGTTGTTGTATATTCACTGATATAGCCAGGCTCAAGCATCATATTAATATTTGTTCCGGCAACCTGAAAACCGTGAACGACATCTTTTGTGGTAGCCATAACTTTAACCTTTGCACCATATGGAACCTCAACTGATGAAGGATTATATGAAAAGGCTGATGCAACAAAAACTAACTCGTAATCCCAATCCTTGCCTTCAACCTTTTTAAGGCCTGGCTCGTCAAAAGGCTTGGTTGTATCCACCTTTTCCGGATCAATGGTAACTAGACAGCTTGGCGGCTGGTTTCCCAGATAGAAAGCACTAACACCTAAAACGGTTAAAAAGACTAGCAGTGCTCCTATACCAAATGTAAGCCAAGCTTTTTCAAACTTATGCATATGCATATTCAACCCACCCCCAATTTCTTAAAAACGATCTAAAAATAAAAAGTAAACGCCGACCCATACTGAAACAAGAAAGAAACCAACTAAGAATACGGAAGCTAAAGTTCCTTTTAATGAAGTGCTGTCCTCAACTTTCGTTTTTGAAGTTTTTGTGTCAATTTGATGAAGTGCCATCTTTATAAGTCCCTCCTTTCGAAAAAGTGGAAATTGATAAATGATTACAAATTCATAATACTCGACAATTGAGAAAATTCTACATAGTTTTACATAGTTCACAAAATGTTCATTCGTTACATAAGCACTATGGCGATAGTGAAAAATTGAATCAATAGTGATTTAAGTCACTTTGGTTACAGGGGAAATGTGAATGAATTGTGAAGTTGTGACAAGGAAAAAGATGGGACAATTAAGGTGCCGCAGAACTTAATAAAAGAAATGAAGAGGATAAATATGTAAAAAAACACGAACAATTTTAGTATATTCATTGAAATAATTCGTATATTGTATTGAATTATGAAAAAATGATGATATAATTGTTACTAGTTTCATAATAGTCACTCATATAATCTCAGGAATATGGCCTGTAAGTTTCTACCAGACTACCGTAAATAGTCTGACTATGGGTGAGCAATGTTTGTTAGACATTCTTTCTTGGATTTATTGATCTGTGATTTGAATGCCTGAAGCATTGCTTCACTCATTTTTTATTGGGATGTGATGCAATGATCTTCAGGCATTTTTGCGTTAGAAGAATTCTCTTCCCAGACATCATAGAGGAGGTAATAGATCATGGAAATGTTAAAAAAGAAAATAATCCAGGAAGGGATTGTCTTGTCCGATTCAGTATTAAAGGTAGATTCTTTCTTAAATCATCAAATCGATCCAGAGCTTATGCTGGAGATAGGGAAAGAGTTTTCGAACCGTTTTGCAGGTAAAGGAATAACAAAGATATTAACGGTAGAGTCATCGGGAATTGCTCCAGCTGTCATGACAGGGCTGCACATGAATATACCCGTTATTTTTGCAAGAAAAAGGAAGTCAATGACGCTTATTAATGATTTATTAACGGCAAATGTTATCTCCTTTACAAAGAATGAAACAAATGAAATTTCAGTAGCAAATAAATATATTAGTCAGAACGATACGGTATTAATTATTGATGATTTCCTAGCGAACGGACAGGCTGCACTCGGATTGATTGAGATTGTCAACCAGGCTAAGGCAAGTATTGCCGGAGTGGGCATTGTCATTGAAAAGGCATTTCAGGATGGGGGTAAGCTCCTTAGAAATCAAGGAATGGTCGTAGAATCATTAGCTAGTATCACCTCATTAGAAGAAGGAAAGGTTTCGTTTGAAACGGTGAAAGCACCAGAGGTCATGAAATGAAACAGCAGTACTTCAAATTAACATCATTAGGAATTCAACATGTATTGGCTATGTATGCGGGTGCCGTTATCGTACCGTTAATTATCGGCGGAGCTATTGGTCTATCAGTCGAACAATTAACCTACCTTGTTTCCATTGATATCTTCATGTGCGGAATTGCTACCCTGCTTCAAGTAATAAGCAACCGCTTTTTTGGTATTGGCCTGCC
Source organism: Bacillus tuaregi (assembly GCF_900104575.1). Classification (NCBI taxonomy): domain Bacteria; kingdom Bacillati; phylum Bacillota; class Bacilli; order Caryophanales; family Bacillaceae; genus Bacillus; species Bacillus tuaregi. Next base: position 2,970,409 of record NZ_LT629731.1, on the reverse strand, counting down.
AGTTGTCCTAGGCTGTACCTTTACAGCGGTAGCTCCTATCATTTCTATCGGTAACCAGCATGGCATTTCAGCCATCTATGGGGCCATTATGGTTTCGGGCTTGTTTGTCATTGTTGTGGCGAAATCATTTGGCCGATTGGTTAAGTTTTTTCCTCCTGTTGTCACAGGCTGTGTTGTGACGATTATTGGAATTACGCTTATTCCTGTTGCCATGAATAATGTGGCAGGTGGGCAAGGGAGTCCAGACTTCGGAAGCCTGTCAAATATTGGCCTTGCATTTGGCACCTTATTCATCATCATCCTGATCAATCGTTTTTTCACTGGATTTATACGCTCTATTAGTATTTTAATCGGGATCATTGTCGGAACAGTTGCAGCCTATTTTATGGGGCAGGTTGATTTTTCGCCGGTTTCGGATGCATCATGGTTTCATTTGATTCAACCGTTTTACTTCGGAATGCCTACCTTTGAATTATCGGCTATAATTACGATGATATTAGTCGCCATGGTTGGTCTTGTGGAAGCCACTGGAGTCTATTTTGCACTAGGTGATATTTGTGAAAAAGAGATTAAAGAAGAGGATCTAGCAAAAGGCTATCGTGCAGAAGGAATCGCTATTATTTTTGGTGGTATTTTCAATTCATTTCCATATACTACCTTTTCGCAAAACGTAGGTCTGATTCAGCTAACCGGTGTAAAGGAAAAAAGAGTCATTATTGTGATGAGCTTTATGCTGATGGGACTTGGCCTACTGCCAAAAATTGGTGCGCTGACAACAGTTATACCAGCAGCCGTATTAGGAGGAGCCATGATTGCTATGTTTGGAATGGTTCTAGCCAATGGGATAAAGATGCTGAGTAAGGTTGACTTTTCGTCGCAGGAGAACCTCCTGATTATTGCCTGCTCGGTCGGACTCGGACTCGGTGTAACGGCCGTTCCGGGACTATTCGCTCAAATGCCTGAAAGCATCCGAATCTTAACAGAAAATGGAATTGTCGCGGGCAGCTTAACCGCTATTATCATGAACATTGTTTTTAATGAAGTAAAAAAGAAGCAGCCGTCCACAATAACTGTTCAGGAAACCGATTCAACTGACATGATTGTGAACAAGAGAAAAGTATATTGAAAAATAAAAGCCCCTTTATCGATAGGAATATCGAATGAGGGGCTTATTATTTAGAGATAATAATTTACGTAGAGTTATTCGTCAATCATGATTCCTGTTCAATCATCAAAAGAATAATAATGGTTCCTGCACCTTGGACGGTAATAGGCAAGCGAAAGGCTTTTTCAAAGCCATATATCTTTGCTTGTCCAACAAGTACTGTTGGTGGTGTGATATCCATTTCAAGTCCTTGTTGAGAGATGAAAGTGGATAGTGTACCGGCAATCATATTGCCAAGTTCTCCTGCAAAGGATTCGAGCATTTCACCTTCAACCATCATACCAAACATTCCTTCACCAATTTTACCGAGCGTTTCCTCATCTCCGTCGATAATCAATCGTCCTCTGACATCACCTGTCATGCCAATAAGGACTCCAATGCAATGTTGTGTGTATGGTTGAGTAAACATGGATGGCTTATCCAACGTAAGTTCAAATGGAAGAACCTCTTTAACAGCTTCAATGGTTCCCTGTAAAATATCAGTTGCTAGCTTTGTTAATGGCATGTATAATTCCCCCAGCATTCAATCAACTAAACATAATTTTAGCATAATATTATAGGGGAAATTCTACTTTGCGTGAAAATTTTACTATTTTTTTGAAAAAATATAGCGAATATCTAGAGAAAAGATGTGAAAATGGAAAAAATTATTGAATGATGAACATCCTTAGATGCTCTATAATAGGATTTGTAAGTGCACAACATGAAATCCTTCAAAACGTTAGTTCCTCGTGTTACACACGGGGATTTTTTTTATACTTAAAAGAATGTATCCAGAAAATGTTAATAAAGCCTAATCCTCACATATTGCTATTGAAAAGGATTATCATTCGTGATATGATTTAAATGTAAATGAGAGTTATTATCACTACGAGGATGGTGTTAATGGATGACAGCCGTTTTTATTGCAGTTACTGTTGGTGTATATTCTTTAGTTTTAAAGCATGTGCTAAATAATGTCTCAAAGCCGCATCCAATCCAAAAATAACTTCTATTTTTTTAGTCTGTATCGGAAACGTTTTCAGACAAGCTCTTATAGAGGGGAGTTAATCAATGTTTAGAGGTCACGATTGATAAAGCCGAGTATTCTTAACTAAAGAATCTCGGCTTTATTTGTTATTTCCAAACCATTATAATAATAGACAAAAACGGACCATATGATTAAAGTGTACCTATTATAAGACGAAACTGCGTTTTTTAGTAGGAAATAAACGTAAAATCGTTTAAAATAGTTAGTATATTGAAAAAATAAGGGGTAGTCATTCATGGTCAAAATTGAAATAAAGAAAGATGCAGCATTGTTAAGGGGACAAATTGCTGCTTTATATGAAATGTTTCAAAAGCAAGAAAATAGTCAATCGGCTGAACGGGCAAGAGATTTAGCTCTTAAGCTTGAAAAACAAGAATATTCTATCGCCTTTTGTGGTCATTTTTCTGCGGGAAAATCCAGTATGATTAACCGGATTATGGGTGAGAACATTCTGCCCTCAAGTCCGATACCGACGAGCGCTAATCTTGTTAAAATCAAATCTGGAGATGATTATGCAAAGGTATTCTTTAAGGAAGACCGGCCGCTCGTTTATCCAGCTCCGTATGATTATGATCAAGTAAAATCATATTGTAAGGATGGAGATCAGATTCAATCGATTGAAATTAGTTATTCAAAAACATCCATCCCGAAGGATACCATCATTATGGATACACCTGGGATTGATTCGACGGATGATGCCCACCGCATCGCAACTGAATCTGCATTACATTTGGCCGATTTGGTCTTTTATGTCATGGACTACAATCATGTTCAAAGTGAATTGAACTTTCTTTTTACAAAGGAATTGACAGAAGCGGGTAAGGAAGTCTATTTAGTCATAAATCAAATAGATAAGCATCGTGATGAGGAATTGAGCTTTACTGAGTTTCAGGAAAGTGTAAAGAATTCATTTGCATCGTGGGGCGTAACACCGGCAAAAATCTTTTATACGTCATTAAAGAAAACGGACCACCCACATAATCAGTTTCCAGCTCTTAGACAGTTTATTGAGGAAAAGGTCAACAGCCGGTTGGATGCTCTTCCTGAATCGGTTTTCCAATCACTCACGAAATTAGGTGAGGAGCATCGATTATTCATAAAAGAAAAAGACGAGGAAGCCATTCGTGAGCTCAATGAACGTTTAGCACAGTTGTCAGAAGCTGACAGGAGCAGTCTGCCTGAAAATGTTGCAGCACTTAAAAGTCAGCTGAATGAATTAATGGATTCTTTGAAGCAGAAGGAAAAGAAGCTGTATGATGAGATTGATAGTGTACTAGATAATGCCTATGTCATGCCTTTCCAAACTCGTGATTTAGCGGAGCAATATTTAGCTTCTAGACAGCCTGAGTTCAAGGTCGGTTTGTTTTTCTCAAAACAGAAAACCGAGCAGGAGCGCAGACAGAGGCTAGACCGTTTCTTTGCAGATTTTGCTGAAAAGGTTACATCACAGATTGATTGGCATATGAAGGAATTGTTTGTGAGGAATTTGAAAGAGAATGAAATTGAAGATGACGAACTGCTTTCTTCAGTTCAAAGCTTTAAGGTTGGATTTGATCAAGACCTTCTTGTTTCAACGGTTAAGGATGGTGCTCGGCTTTCTGGTGATTATGTTTTGACGTACACAAGGGACGTAACAAATGAAATCAAAAGAAAGACGAAAGAGCAAATATTACCATACCAGACTGCCTTTTTCACAAGATTAAAGGAAAAGCAGGATGTGCAAAAACGAAAGCTTGACGAGGAATATGCAATGCTTTCAGCTTATTACAGCGCTTATCAGGAAATTGCAGAGCTTGAAGAAAAGCAACTCTTGGCTAATATTCAAATCGAGCAGGTGTTAACTGGACATTTTAATCACCATGATTATCAAGAGCTGATCAAGAAGTTGGCCGTAGACCAAACGGAAGAGGCGGAGGTTATTATTACTGATAGCCTGGATAAACCGTCAGAAGTGGAAAAAGAGAAAAAATCACGTTCTGTTCGTTCAGTGGTATCTAATCAACAGAATCATCAAACTGAATTGGAAGCCCTTATTCCAGGCTTAAAATTTGCTGCTAATCAAGTAAAGGGAGTACCAGGATTTAAAAAGCTAGCCGAAGAGCTTGGGCAAAAAGCTGAAAGGCTTGAAAACCAATCCTTTACAGTTGCCTTATTTGGTGCTTTCAGTGCTGGGAAATCATCCTTTGCTAATGCACTTTTAGGAGAAAGGCTTCTCCCTGTTTCACCTAATCCAACAACTGCGGCCATTAATAAAATAATGCCGATTGACGGGGAGCATCCTCACGGAACAGTGCTGGTAAAGCTAAAGGCTTTTACTACATTAATGGATGATGTGACTCGCTCGCTTGCGGCATTTGGCTCACATGCAGATACACTGCAAAACGCCGTAACATCAGCACAAGCAGTAATTGGGAACCATAACGATGTGGATGCCTATGAGAAAACACATCTAGCCTTTTTGCAAGCCTTTGTTCGCGGAATTGGAGCTTATCAGAATCAGCTGGGCGAGACGATTCAAACCGATTTAGCTAATTTTTCAGGGTTTGTTGCAAATGAAGAGAAGTCCTGTTTAGTAGAGTGGATTGAAGTGTATTTTGATTGTGAATTAACTCGAAAAGGGATTACGTTAGTGGATACTCCAGGAGCTGATTCCATCAATGCTCGCCACACAGGTGTTGCCTTTGAATACATCAAGAATTCTGATGCTATTTTATTTGTAACCTATTACAATCATGCCTTTTCAAAAGCAGACCGTGAATTTTTAATTCAATTAGGGCGTGTGAAAGACACCTTTGCACTTGATAAGATGTTTTTCATTGTCAACGCGATTGATTTAGCACACGATGAAGAGGAAATGAATGCTGTCCTTGATTATGTGGAAGATCAGCTCGTGACCTATGGAATTAGACAGCCGCACCTGTATCCTGTATCAAGTCTCATATCATTGAAAGAAAAGCTCGCAGGTCGTTTAACCGAGCAGTCAGGAATTCGTTTATTTGAAGAACGCTTCTACTCCTTTATCGAGAATGATTTGAGGGGAATCGCGGTAAATTCAGCAAAATTGGAAATGGAACGGGTACTGACGCAGCTGCAAAGCTTTATTCATTCAGCAGAAGAGGACCAAGATACAAAGGCTAAAAAGCGAATCCAGTTGGAAACAGAAAAAGTTCAAATCTCTGAACTGATCCAATCGCAGCAGACTGTTTTTGTACAAAAAAGATTGGCGCAGGAAGCTGACGAACTTGTGTTTTATATTAAGCAGCGTGTGTTCTTACGGTTCAGCGACTTTTTAAAGGAAGCCTTTAATCCTGCTCTTTTAAAGGATGATGGAAGAAATCTGAAAAAGGCACTTCAAACGGCACTTGATGGATTTCTTGAGGATTTTGGCTATGATTTTGCCCAAGAGCTGCGCGCTACTACCTTGCGCATTGAAGCTTTTATTCGCAAGAACCTAACACAGTCTGAGCGCTCAATCATTTCGGCGATAGAGGAACATAACTCGGAGCTTTCCTTCAGCAGCTACGAAATGAACCGATTGGAAGGGATTGATTTTGAAACAGCGTTCGTATCACTTGATAAAGAGCGTTTTAAAGCAGCATTAGCCTATTTTAAAAATCCAAAATCATTCTTTGAAAAAAATGAGCGGAAGCTGTTAGGTGAAGAATTAGAAGCAAACCTCCAAGAGCCTGCAGATGATTATTTAGCCGCTGGCAAGCAGAGTTTACAGGAGCATTACGGAAATCTGCTTGAAGCAGAGTTTCATCAACTGCTTGCGTATTTGACGGAGCAAGTGGAAGAATACTATCAAGGAGTACTTGCTTCGATATCAAATGAAATTCCGATTGATGAGCTTCGGGCGATTGAGAGAAATTTGCTGGTAAATGCCGAAAAAATACAGAAGCAGTAATAGATGCTTGTTGAACAGACCCTTTATTCTCTATCGGACACAAAAGAGGTGGAAGCAATGATTGAGTCTTGGTTAAAGGAAATCGAAGAAAATTACAGGATTGAGATTTTATTCGCCTCTGAAACCGGAAGTCGGGTCTGGGGAGGAGCAACAAAGCAATCTGACTATGATATTCGTTTTATCTATAAGCACCGTGATATTAGAAGTTATTTGTCTTTAAGAAAGGCGCAGGAAACGATTGATTTTCCTGCGCCTTATGATGCCCAAGGATGGGATATATATAAAGCCTTCCATTTAATGCAAAAATCGAATCCAGGTTTATGCGAATGGGTTTTTTCTCCCGTTCTGTATCGTGATTGTCAGCATTTTTCTGTCAGGCTGCGAAAATATATTAAGGATAATTATTCTCTTGTTTCCTTGTTTTATCATTATATTCATTTAATGGATCGCAATGTAAAGGACATTTGTCATAAGGCTTTGACAGAGAGAAAGCAAAAGCAATTCATCCAAGCGGTGCGTGCGTTTTTGCTAGCAAAAGTGATTGTAACCGAACAAAAAGTGCCGTTAGACGCTCTATATAGTGATTTTTCGTCTTCATTTCCGGAGGATGATACTATTGTTACTTTTTACCAACAGCTATTGGCAGCAAAGGTGAAAGGAGAGCTATTTCCTGCTTCAGATGTTAGAACTGTATTAGTGAGGATAGAGCAGGAAAAACAAGGGTTACTTGATGAATCCCATCGTTTACCAAAAGGGAAATTGATTGAAAAAGAACTGAACCGATGGATTTGGGAGCTATTACGTGTATGAAAGGAGCAGCATGAAGTGTCAGTCAACCTAGTCTGACACTTTTTTCTGTACAGAAAGGCAACGGTTTTCCTTATTAAGCCAATCAATCAGATGATTACCAGCACATTCAATACATAAAAATGCTATAATTATGATTAAGTTTAAAGGGAGTGTGAAATGTTTGAATCAGAATAACAATAAACCTTCGTTAATGCTTGTCGATGGTATGGCACTTTTGTTTCGAGCGTTTTTTGCAACAGCTGTAACAGGACAGTTTATGATCAATTCAAAAGGCATTCCCACTAATGCGGTAAACGGATTTGTGAAGCACTTTTTTATGGCTGTTTCATCCTTTAAACCAAGCCATGTTGCAGTGTGCTGGGATATGGGCAGCAAAACTTTCCGCAATGAGATGTTTGCAGACTATAAAGGAAATCGCTCAGAAGCACCGGTTGAGTTAATTCCGCAATTCGATTTGGTAAAAGAAGTAGTGGATGCCTTCGATGTACCAAACATTGGCTTGGAGGGATTTGAGGCTGATGACTGTATTGGGACCATTGCTAACCAGGCAAAGGACGAAGCTAATGTCTATATTCTTACAGGCGATCAGGATATTTTACAGCTGATTGATGATTATGTTTCGGTTATCTTATTAAAAAAAGGCTTTGGAAACTACCTTGTGCATAATAAGGATACATTTTTTGCAGAAAAAGGAATAATGCCGAGACAAATGATTGATCTGAAGGCCTTTATGGGAGATCCCAGTGACAATTATCCTGGTGTAAAGGGAATCGGTGAAAAAACAGCCTTAAAGCTGCTACAGCAATATAGCCATGTGGATGGTGTGGTAGCGAATTTGGATCAATTAACAAAGGCTCAGAAAACAAAGATTGAGAGCGATCTGGAAATGCTCTATTTAAGCAGAAAGCTAGCTGAAATAAAATGCGATGTGCCCATTAAATACGAGCTCGAAAAAGCGAAATTCACGCTTAACCAAGGAAAGGTTATGGCTAAATTTAATGAAGTGGAAATGAAGGGGCTCCATCGCTTTATTGATTTTGAAACAGAAATAGCCAACTAAATGGAGAAAAGACAGACAGTATTGTCTGTCTTTTTTTACTGAACAAGCTTAAATTTTTGTGTTTGACTTTTTCGCTTTATTTTCGAGTTTGCTTTTTGGCTCCTCGGCAAATTCTGCATCTTGACCGTACCCTTGTGGATTAACCCCAGGAGCCTTTTTGCCTCTGTTAGACTGCTTTTTTTGGCCCAATTCCTTCACCTCCATTACTATTATTTCCAATGAGAATAAATCCACTCTTCATTCTTCACACTATAAAGAGAGGTGAAGTGTATGAACAAAGGGGTATATATTGCTTTACTCAGCATAGGCTTGGCTCAAGGTTTGAAAATTCCTATTCATTTTGCAAAAACAGGAAAATGGGACCCTAATTTATTTTTTCAAACCGGAGGGATGCCGAGCTCCCATTCCGCAGGTGTAGCATCATTGACCACTTTCATCGCCTTAAAAAGAGGTCTTCCAACGATTGATTTTGCCCTCTCGATGATCTATGGTCTAATTGTCATGTATGATGCTCAAGGAATCCGCCGTCAAACAGGTGAATTAACGTTGAAGGTAAATGATTTAGACGATTTACTTGAAAAGGCTCATAAAGATGAGACTACCGTAGAATTCGAAGAAAAAACACCGCAAAAACTAAAAGAAATGCTTGGTCACCAACCAGAAGAAGTAGTAGGCGGAGCAATTCTTGGTATCATAACAGGTACAATAGGTCATCTATTGACAAAAAAGTAATAGAAATTTGTCTAAAATTGAAGTAATATGGTATAGGGAAATTGTTAGGGAGAGGGATGGATACAATTGAAAACAGTAGCACAATATGTTGATTTTCTAGAAAGTAAAGGATTCAATTTGCGAGAGGATGCAATCGGCTTCATCCACTTCGGAAAACAGTATACGAAAGCATCGGATGAATTGACCAATACCGCGATTGAGCTAACACTAAAGTCACAAAAGGAATTTGATGGCAGCTATTACATTTCATTATTGGAAATGCTCGTCAAAAATAAAATCAGTACTCGTGGAGCTGCTATTCGTTTCATTAGAGAACGAGAATTAATGGCTATATAATGGGGATGTGGATGACACATAAGAAAAGACGTGCCAGATTGGCGCGTCTTTTCAATCCAGCGTGCCCAGCAAGCCGTTAATTGCTAATTGGTGAAAGTCCAATCTGAGTAAGTACCAAGACGCTCAGTAGCTGACAGGCAACTGGTGAAGAAATTCTAAGGTTGAAGCCCTGTGACAAAGTAACTCTCTAGCAGAGTGCGAGCAAACTAACAGGTTGTAACATAAAGTGAATCCTGCCGTCTCGTCAAAAGAACCCACCTACGGTGGCTAAAGAGAAGTCGAGCCTTGTGAATATGGGCGAAGACCATGGAAGGTGTGAAGAACTTGGAACAGCAGCACCGAAGAATCTCTCGGGGTAAGGGGAACGACATGTTAGGAAAGTAGTTAACGGAACTGGGGATACCCTCCTCATCACTTTCTCAAGAAAGTAAAGCAGAAACCTATAAGTGCAAACGAAATGGTAGATGGATGAGAGGGAGTCGGAGGGGGTCATAGTACCAATGATGACAATGACAACACAACATTGTCTAGGGAAGGACGGCGTTAGCCATTACCCTACTTCGTTCATATGTCAGAAGGAGGTAAGAGTCAGTGAATGTCAGGAAAATGACTAACTACACCAATAATGTAAAAGCTCAAGAACTCTGGAAGACGTTATATCTTTGTGCCAAGGAATGTCCAACTCGAAGATTTCACGCTTTATATGACAAAATCTATCGTCCTGATATTCTATGGGAAGCGTGGCAACGTGTGAAACGTAAGAAAGGAAGTGGAGGTGTCGATGGACAGACGATTGAACAAATCGTCTCGGAGTACGGTGAGAAGAAATTTATGAACGAACTCTATCTAGAATTAAAGGAGAAACGTTATCACCCTAGTCCAGTCCTAAGAACCTATATTCCAAAGGATGATGGTAAGAAACGTCCATTAGGAATTCCTACTATTAAAGACCGAGTCGCACAAATGGCAACGAAAATGGTTATTGAACCAATATTCGAAGCTGACTTTCATGACTGTTCGTTTGGTTTTCGTCCAAAACGAAATGCCCATCAAGCAATGGCAAAGATAAGAAAAGCCAGTAAGAAATGTTTTTGGGTAGTAGACGTCGATATCCAAGGATATTTCGATAATATCAATCAACATAAGTTGATGAAATTATTAGAACAAAGGATTAGTGACCGACGGGTTTTAAAACTTGTTCGAAAATGGTTAGAGTCAGGCATAATGGAGGAAGGCAAAATAAGAAATCCGATTACTGGTACACCTCAAGGTGGTGTAATTTCACCTCTTTTAGCGAATATCTATTTAAATACAATGGATATGCTTTGGGAGAAGAAGTTCAAAGACTTGGGTGAACTCATAAGGTATGCGGATGACTTCGTCATCATGTGCAAAACCAAATCACAAGCACTTGAAAGTATAAAGGTTATCCAATCAATAATGGGAAAACTCGACCTTACTATTAATAGAAACAAATCGAGACTAGTTAATCTGTGGAATGACATAGATGGTTTTGATTTTCTAGGTTTTCATAATCGGAAGTTTCCAATCAGACGAAAAGGTGGAAACACGTTATATGTCATGTCACATATACCGAAGAGGGACGCAATGAAGAAAATGCGCTCCAAGATTAAAGCCTACACAGAACCAAGGAATAAATTATTCTTGGACATCAAAGAGTTAGTGAAAGGACTAAATAGGAAACTGCAAGGTTTCAAGAACTATTACCTTATATCAACTCACGCAAAGAAATGGCTGAATCGTATTGACTGGTATGTGTTAGAACGCCTCGTCTTGTTTTATAACAAAAAGAGGAACAATCGAAAGAAGCACGGAAAACTAAAGGATGTTAGAGAAGAAGTTGATCATATTTTAGTGAAATTGGCTGGTTAGACACCGTAAAGCCAAAGAAAGAAGAACGTCGGAAAGCCGTATGAGGGAAAACCTCACGTACGGTTTGATGAGGAGGAACTGAAAGTAAAAGAGATAGCTCAAGCTATCCCTTTGAAATCAGTTTCTTACTCTACTCCAGACCTTTATTTTCCTTTTTGAATCGCTTGTCTCGCGAGCTCATCTGCATTTTTGTTCTCCCGGCTAGGAATCCATTTTAAGAAAAAGAGATCAAACTGTTTTGTAAGCGTAAGCGCCTTTTCAAGTAAGGGCCTATACGTGTTATTTTTGACGAATTCTTTTTCAATCGCCCGATTAACAAGGTCAGAGTCAGTCCGAAACGAAACTGTTTTATATCCTTTTTCCAGACATATTTCCAAAGCAGCAATAAAGGCATGAAATTCTGCTTCATGATTACTCATCTCGGGCAGCGGAAAACAAAAACGTTCTCCCTGGCCATTTGCTTTAATAAAGATTCCTGCCCCGCTTGGACCAGGATTCCCAGCGCTAGCACCATCAAAATATGCTTCTATCATAAAATGGCCTCCAATAACTGTTAGTTCTTATACCAATTACTGAAACTACTTGTCATTCTAATTATACAGACAACCTACGGATAAAAACATTACAAAAATTCACCTTTCATGGCATTTACTCGCTGAAGAAGGTATAAACTAAATAACAATATCATAACGAAAAAACAATAACGGGTATCAACTCAACTACATATTCATTACTATTATGAACAATAGCCTCGATATTAACTGAATAGAAGGGGATGAATTTGCAATGAAGTACAAGATAGAATGGACGTACAAATTAAAAGGCAGAGAAGGGATCTATTTTACCTCTGATTGGCTGGATGCCGAGTCGGCCATAGCCGGGGGAGAGGATATTGAAAAATCAGGGAAGGCAAGTGAACTTACTTATTACGATGAAATGGGACAATCCTGGAGCTTAAAGGAAATGAAAAAGCTTACAGCTGAAGTCGAAGAGGACCCCCATGAAGTAATGGTATACTTTGACGGTGGATTTAAAATCAATACGGCTCAAGCAGGTCTAGGTGCCGTCATCTATTATAAACAGGGAAAAAAGAAATTTCGTCTCCGTGCCAATGAGCTTATTGATGAAATGGATTCTAATAATGAAGCGGAATATGCAGCGCTATACTATGCTGTAAATTTATTAGAGGAGCTTGGTGTTCATCATGTTCCCTGCGATTTTAAGGGAGATGCACAGGGCGTGTTAAAACAACTTGCAGGTGAGTGGCCTTGTTATGAAGAAAATTTTAACCGTTGGCTCGACAGGATTGAAGAGAAAATAAAGTCGCTAGGATTAAACCCCCGTTATCAGCCGATTCCAAGGAGTGAGAATAAGGAAGCAGATAAGCTTGCAACACAGGCTTTGGAAGGTAAAGCAATATTTAGTAAAATGCAATTAATATAAAAGGTAACAGCGAAGGGTGGTGGATATATTTGAAGCGGAAGGATATTTTTAATGAAGTGGAAGCTATTATGCAAGAATATTGTAGTGATTGTTTTTTATATAAACAGAATCGAAAAGATAAGGGAAGAAACTTTGCTCATCGCTTCTGTATTTCAACATGTACAATTGGCGAACAGATTAGACAATGTGGAGAAAAACTTAGTCAGCAAAAATAACCAAATAAAAAAGGCTGACGTCAAGACGTCGGCCTCATTAATATCAATTATATATTTTATAATTACAGTTTTACAACGTTGGAAGCTTGAGGTCCGCGGTTTCCTTCAACGATTTCAAAAGAAACTTCTTGGCCTTCTTCTAATGATTTGAAACCGTCACCTTGGATAGCTGTGAAGTGTACGAATACATCATCTCCGCCTTCAACTTCGATAAAACCGAATCCTTTTTCATTATTAAACCATTTTACTTTACCGTTTTGCATGTTTACATTTCCTCCTAAGCCTTTCAAGACGAACAAGCGTCTAAAAAAATAAATATTATCATTGCACAAAATATAATGGCTAAATCTAGTGATAGCGGAAATATATTCTGATAAATGATGTCTATAATATACCTGAATAAACGCTTTCAGTCAAGGTTTACATGTATAATTTCCTGAAAAACGGGTAGGAAATAAGGGAGAAAGAACCTCTTATGATTATGATTTTTCTATATGCAAATGATCAAAAAGACTGATAGAATATAAATATCATAATGAATAGTTATTCCTCGATTAACTACTAGTTAGCAATACCTGTGAAATCTCCAGAAGGCTTTTCTTTTTTCCCTCATTTAAGTAAATAAATCTTGCTCGCCTTAACATTTACGGCTTTTAAAGGAGCATACGAAGATGAAATTAATTATAGCTGAAAAGCCTGACCAGGGTTCAACCTTGGCTTCTGTCTTTAAGCATAAAAAACAAAATGGATTTATTGAAATTTTACCGAATGAAATTTTTCAAAAAGGGGCGTATGTTACATGGGCAGTAGGTCATTTATGCCAATTAGTTAATCCTGAAAAATATGTACCCGAATGGAAAAAATGGTCACTTGCAACACTGCCGATGATTCCGGAGCAATTTCAATATGAAGTAACAAAGGATAAAGTGAAGCAATTCAATATTATTAAGGATTTAATAGCTAACCCGGAGATTACTGAGATTATCCACGCAGGAGACGCAGGGCGCGAGGGTGAACTGATTGTCAGGAATATCCTTCGCTTAACAAAAGCACGTCTGCCCATGAAAAGACTGTGGATTTCCTCTCTTACCCCTAAATCGATAAAGGAAGGCTTTCAGTCTTTATTATCTGAATCAGAAACAAGAAACTTATACTATGAAGCTTATACAAGAGCCTGTGCGGATTGGGTAGTGGGGATGAATGCATCCAGATTATACAGTCTTCTCCTGCAGCAAAGAGGTTTTTCAGATGTGTTTTCGGTCGGCAGAGTCCAAACCCCTACCTTAGCGCTGATAGTAAAACGTGAACACGAGATTGAAGAGTTTGTTTCTGAACCGTTTTGGGAGGTGTTAGCCGACTTTAAAATGGAAGGCAAGAAATATAAGGGGAAATGGGAGCAGGACGGTGAATCTAGAATTAAAACGAAGGAAATGGCAGAGAAAATTGCTCGTTTCTGTGAGCAAAAGCCTGCCGAAGTAACGGATGTTCAGGCAGAAAGAAAGGATTATCTGCCTCCATTATTGTACAATTTATCTTCTCTTCAGGCTGATGCCAATCGTTTGTTTAAATTTCCTCCGAAAAAAACGCTTGATACTTTACAAAAGCTGTATCAGAAAGGAATTGTATCTTATCCGCGTTCCGATTCCCGGCATGTTACGGAGGGAGAAGCTGAGATGTTTCCGGATATTTTGCAGAAAGTGTCAAACATAGCGCAATATGGGGACTTTTTCCCGCTTCCAAATGAATCCATTCTCACAAATAAGCGTTATGTCAATGAAAAAAAGGTAACCGATCACTATGCGATTATTCCTACTGAGCAGGTTCCCAATCTTACCTCTTTAAGTCCTGATGAGCAAAAGCTCTATGACCTAATTGTGAAGAGTTTAATTGCTGCCCATTATGATAAGTCAATTACGGAGTATACAACGGTTACCACGCTTGTTGATGGAAGGGCTGTTTTTATATCGAAAGGAAAGGTTCAACTTCAAGAGGGCTGGCGAAAGGTTATCCCACCTAATGAAAAAGACAAAGACCCCATGCTTCCCGTTGTGGAAAAGGGAGAACAAGGGGTGGTGGCAAAAGTCACAGTGAAAGAAAGTAAAACTCAGCCGCCAAAACGCTACACTGAAGGTCAATTAATCACATTGATGAAGACTGCCGGTAAACACATGGAGGATAAAGAGCTTGAAAAAGTTCTAATGAAAACCGAAGGACTTGGTACGGAAGCCACGCGTGCCGGCATCATTACAATGTTAAAGGACCGGAAGTATATAGAGATAAGGAAAAATCTCGTCTATGCCACAGCCAAAGCAAAGATATTAATTTCGGCAGTTGGAAATGAAATATTGGCATCGCCTGAAATGACAGCCAAATGGGAACAACGGTTGAAGGAAATTTCAGAGGGAGCTGCGTCACCCAAACAGTTTATGGACCAAACGAATAAAATGATTACATACTTGATTTCAAGTAGTGTTGATGAGTCAAACAAATGGAGCTTTGATAATGAAACAACGGAATCCTTTGTACCGCGACAATTTAAAAAGACTGCGCCAACGAAACTGGGTATTTGTAAACTCTGCGGGGGAACTGTCATTGATAAGGGAAGCTTTTATGGCTGTTCCAACTATCAAAAAACAGGCTGCCAATTCACCATTTCAAAAAAAATAAAGGGTAAATCTATCACACAAAAGCAAATAAAAAAGCTGCTTCTTGATGGTAAGACTGAAGTAATTGAAGGATTTAAAGGCAAGGAAAAGGAGTTTGCAGCAAGCATTAAATGGGATGAGCAAGAGAAGAAAATCCAGTTTGTTTTTTCATGATGAATAGGGTGCAAAATGGTCTGCAGAGCTCTGCAGGCCATTTAAGCATTTGGTTAATCTGTATTTTTGCTTACATCAATGGTTGGATGCATAAAGGGACTTGCCTGTGGAGGTTTCAAGTTTTCAAGTAACTCTCTATTTTCTGTTGTATTCCAGCCGATATCGTTTGTCGGGTGAACCCATTCACTACCGGACATGATTGCAGGGTCTGTATCCTCACTCCAGTTTTCCAATGGAGAGTTTTCGGAACGATATTTACTGTCACCAATCGTAACACCAAAGGTATTGACGAAGGGAGGCTGGATTTCCATTCCGGTATTCTTGAAGCTTGGGGCGTTTATTTGATGCGGAAGTGTTTGATCAATATCCATTCGTTGTTTTTTCTTCATTTTTCTCATCCTTTTTGTAGTATTTTCTGCTCTTAACAATGGTTTATGTACTGAAAAAAAAGGAAGCACTACTACTGCATGAAAAATAATGGGCAGGCAGATGCTATGCTTGTCGTTACGTATTCTCTATCATGAGCGTAGCCTGACAAATCAATAGGAGGATGGACAAATGGCAAAACGAAAAGCGGAATATAATGCAGCTGTTAAACACAGTAAAACACCGAGGAAGAACCGTCAAGAAACCGAGTTTTCTGCTGAGTTTAGTCATGGTGAAAATCCAATGAAAGGTGCCAATCGCAACTCAAAACAAGGTCGTGAGGGGAGAGGGTAAAACGTGCCATTAAAATATACGACACCAAATAAAAAAACAACTCGCAACCAACAAGGGAAAACAACATCCAATGTAGAATTTGGAATGGAGTTTGGTGATATTAATGCAAGCAAGCAATATGAATTTCCGTTTATTACGAATAAAGGACAGGTAAAGGAAAGAAATTCAAATCATGAATAAGAGGGTGCTGAAAGCACCCTCTTATATTAATTAGCCAAACCATCACGATGATATTCCATTGTGATCAGTTTAGGGATATTGCTTTTTGGATTGAAATAAACGAATAGCATATGGGGCTTTCGTTCAATGGTACCATTCATAAGATATTGGTCGATATTGAATGAAATCGGCTCTAACAGTGTATGCTTGAACAAATCCTTTTCATCCAGTTCAAGTTCATGAAGAAGGGACGGGTCCTTCATAAGTGTCTGATAAAATTGGGATCTGTCTTTTTTCGTAAGTGTTGGCTCCCACCATGGTTTTCGCGGTTTATACTTATGCTTTGCTAGGTAATCGTATTTCATTAAATCATTAATCATTTCTCTATTCTTCATATCTTTAGCTTGAAGAAATTGATCAAGTCGTTTAAATAAATCTTCTAGCTGATGACCAATTTTTGACCATCCATTAGCTTCCCAATAACTACCAAACTCCTGGAAAAAATCGAATGGAGAAGGAAAAACTGTACTGACAAGATATTCTATCGTATGGTCCATTCGGTGATCATTCCAATATTTTTCCAGTACATCCTCTACCTGCTTAATCCGGATAATGTCATCAAAGGGTAGCACGCGATTGCCAAGTATTTCATATGGTGAATGATCACTGTAAATATATTGATACTCTTCAGCGCGATTTCGTAAACCAGTTCCTCGCAGCATTTTTAGAAAACCTAGCTGTAATTCCTCAGGGCGAAAAGCAAATACATCATTAAAGGTTTTTCGAAACGAATGATAATCCTCTTCAGGTAAGCCGGCAATTAAATCAAGGTGCTGATCAATTTTTTTGCCTTCCTTTACTAGCGTAACGGTTCTTGCTAGCTTGGAAAAATTTTGCTTTCTCATCACCAGTTCATTTGTGTAGTCGTTGGTTGATTGGACTCCAATTTCAAAGCGGAATAGATTGGGTGGTGCTTCTTTGTTTAAAAACTCAATGACTTCCGGACGCATAATATCAGCTGTGATTTCAAATTGAAATACTGTTCCTGGTAAATGTTCATCTATTAAAAAGCGAAACATGTCCATCGCATAGCTTCTGCTGATATTAAAGGTTCGGTCGACAAATTTAATGGTTCTAGCACCATTATTCATTAAGTAACGAATATCGTCCTTTATTTTTTCCCGATCAAAATATCGTACACCGACTTCGATTGAGGATAAGCAAAACTGACAGCTAAATGGACAGCCACGGCTTGTTTCGATATAGGTGATGCGTTTACTAAGATGGGGAAGATCTTCCTCAAATCGGTATGGTGTTGGAATGTCACGCAAATCAATTTTATGAAGTGGATGGTTTATAGATATTTGCTCCTGCACGCGGTAGGCAAGACCAGCAACAGCCTCGAATTGTTTGCTGCCATTTAATTCCCCAAGCAAGGATTTAAAGGTTTCTTCGCCTTCTCCGATAATAATAAAATCAAACTCGGGCACAGTTTCCATCCATTCCTGGACATCGTAAGAAACCTCAGGTCCACCGACCATAATCGTAATCGCTGGGTCAATTTTTTTAATCATCTTGACCACCTTGATCGTTTCTTCAATGTTCCAAATGTAGCAGCTAAAACCGATTACAGAGGGTTTTTTACGGATTAAATCCGTAACGATATTCATAATGGGGTCCTTAATGGTATATTCCGCTAATTCCACATCATATTCAGGCTTTGCATAGGCCTTTAAATAACGAATAGCCAAGTTTGTATGGATATACTTTGCATTCAACGTAGCACAAATAATGTTCATTCCTATTTAACTCCTTCTACTCAATCAAATCTTCCTGATGCTGATTATGTATCGATGTTATTTTGGAAGCAAACCAATTGAGATATTCCTTCCACTTCTCTTCATTGTATATGAAATGGGCAGAGCATTACAATAAAGCACCAGATATACAGAAAAGAAACTGTCTAAGCTTAAACAGTTTCTTTTCTGTAAGGTCAATATCTAATAATATTTAATGGTTCCAACGTTTAGTTCGATAAAATCTCACATACCATAATAGCTTCATGATTAGTTCTTTTGTGTTCGATACTTTTAATTCAATTAAGGGCTGAGCAAACGATGTAATGGTTTTACTTGATAACACTAAGGTTAATGAAAGTGAAATGACTGCTAGCAGTAAAAAGCTTTCGACGTCTGAAAAGTAATTTTTGACCTCGCTTACCCGGAATAAACGGATGAAAAACCCATGTAGCAAATACACATATAGTGAGTTTCTGCCCAAATTGGTGAAAAAATACCGTTTCGTCGGAACGAGCGCAAAAAAACAGGCCATCATAATAATACTTAAGCCATAAACACCAAGCCTAGTAAACATAGCGGTAAAAGAGTCAACACCCATTTCAGCATATGGCTTTGATCCTAATAACCATTCATAATCCAGGTTAGGGAAAAGGTAAAAGCCGACAAGAACCAAAAGGAAAATGACTCCAGCTGCCATTCTCAATTTACCATTTAATAAATGATAGAAATGTTCCTTTTTCAAATAATAGCCTAGTAAAAATAATGGGAAAAACACAAAAGTTCTTGATAAACTTAAATAATTAGAAATCGAATCAAAAAAACCAATGAAGAGTGCAGCCATGAGCGTAATCGTTAAGGAATACTTCCAGTGAAAGCGTGCAACTCCATACAGCATGATATTCCAAAAGAATAAACTGATTAAAAACCACAGTGACCAATGTGGATCAAGTGGATCGATGGTAATCTGTGGCTTGTGATAAAGAAAATAGTAAAAAAAAGAATAAATCGTTTGAAAAACGAGATAAGGTACAATCAGCTTTTTAGCTACTTTGATTACATAGCCCTTTTTTCTAAAGCTTTTGGCAAAGAAACCAGAAACTAAGATAAATGCGGGCATATGGAAGGTGTAAATGACCTTATATAATGAATAGATCACCTCGTTTTCTTCAATAAAGGTTCTTAATAAATGGCCAAATACAACAAAGAAAATTAAGATAAACTTGGCATTATCGAAATAATATTCACGTTGTTTCATAAAGTTATCAAATCCCCCATTAGGTAAAACAAAATTAATGACCTGCATTCATAATAGACCAAGAGATAGACAATAGTAAATCCATATAATTGGAAAAGTCTATACAAATTTTCTCACATAGCAAAGGATAAAACTATTAAAACAACGATTTTTAACATACTTATAAACTTGGCTTCAAACTGTCATATAAACATCATTTACCTGTTATATAATGAAAAGATTGTATTAAAACTGCTTTTTATTTAATGATATTTGTCACAGCTAAAGTAAAAAAATTCACTTAGAATTAAACTTGGTAGATTGAGCCAATTGTTAGCTTTGAAAATAGCTATCAAGTGGAAAGACAGGGGACTGTCTTTATATAGTCTGTGCAAAAGGCAGACTGGATTCAATTGAATCCGCTGTCTTGCCATTTTGTAATGGGAGGGGATACGTAATGTCTATTTTGCCAAAAAAGAATGAGTTAGGTTTTTTTGAAATTCGCTTAGAATCCATCGGGGGATTGGGTGCGAATTTGGCTGGTAAAATGCTAGCAGAAGCCGGAGTACTTGGTCTCGGTTTAAACGGGTCGAACTTTGCTTCCTATGGTTCAGAAAAAAAGGGCTCACCCGTTAAGAGCTTTATTCGTTATTGTGATCCTGATGTAGAAATCCGTGACCACAGCCCAATTGAGGAGCCTCATGTAGTCGGTGTATTTCACGAGGCGTTATATAAAACGGTTGATGTTGTAAGCGGATTAGTACCTGATGGTATTGTGCTTGTCAACTCAACAAGAGATTTTCATGAGGTAAAAAAAGATTTGAAATTAGAGTATGGAACATTAGCTATTGTTGATGCTTTGAGTATCTCTGTTGAAGAGAAAACAAAAGTTAATACAGCGATGCTTGGTGCACTATTCAAAATTTGTGATTTCTTAAACCCAGATGATATGCGTCAAGTGATTCGTAAAACATTTGAAAAGAAATATCCGCATTTGGTTGAACCCAATATTCGTACATTTGATAGAGGCTATAACGAGGTTCGGTTTAAAACAATTGAAACACCCGAAGACGCCAAAAACAGAGTATTTACACGCCCAACCACACCACATGGATATGAAACACAGGCACTTGGTGGTGTAGTCACCGCACAGGCAAATAGTATCTTTAAAGATTTAAGTGGTTCAAGACAAGGGTTTTTACCGGAGTTTATTAAAGATGAATGTATTAACTGTGCTCAATGTGATACTGTTTGTCCTGATTTTTGTTTTGTTTGGGAAGCTGGCGAGGATAAGCGTGGACGTAAGCAAATGTTCCTTAAGGGGATTGATTATCAATATTGTAAAGGCTGCTTGAAATGTGTGGAAGCATGTCCGACAACAGCTTTAAGAGAATTACGAGAAACAATCGGTTATGCAGATGAAAACCGTGTGAAGCATAACTTTCCATATGTTACTGGGGGGGTAATGTGATGGCTATTAAAGAAGAAGAATTAAAAGTAAATCAATATGCTGCACAAACCACAACATTTGAATCAGGAAATGAAATGGCGGCTATGGCGGCTGCACATATTAATTACCATATTATGGGGTATTTCCCAATTACACCTTCAACAGAAGTGGCCCAGTATTTGGATCAGATGAAGGCAAGGGGAGAACATGATATTCAGTTGATTGCTGCTGATGGTGAACATGGTTCTGCAGGTATTTGTTATGGTGCTGCTGTAACGGGGGCCCGTGTATTTAATGCAACAAGTGCAAACGGTTTAATGTACATGTTGGAACAACTGCCTGTACAAGCAGGGACAAGATTTCCAATGGTGTTGAATTTAGTAACAAGATCTGTCAGCGGTCCACTTGATATTCGTGGGGACCACTCAGACCTTTACTTTGCATTAAATGCAGGTTGGCCAATTTTACTAGCTAGGACACCCCAAGCTGTTTATGATATGAATATTATGGCATTAAAAATTGCTGAGCATGCGAAAGTCCGTTTACCGGTTATTGTTGCTTTTGACGGATTTTGGACATCCCATCAGAAGAGAAAAGTAAACTATTTTACAGACCGTAAAGTCGTACAACGTTTTGTCGGTGAGCCTGCATTAGACTACAACTTTGCTCGTGATCCAAAGCTTCCTGTGACAATTGGTGCACATATGGATGGTCCAAACTTAATGAACAACCATTACCAACAATCTGAAGCGATGTATGCCGTAGCAGAAGTATATGAAGAAGTTGCTAGTGAATATGCAAAAATATCTGGCCGTGACTATCCGGTTCTTGATTTATATCACATGGATGATGCTGAAGTGGCCGTTTTCTTATTGAACTCTGCGGCAGAATCAGCAAAAGACGTTGTGGACAAATTACGTGCTCAAGGAATAAAAGCTGGTGTTATCAGTCCGAATATAATCCGTCCATTCCCTGAAAAAACCATTCGTGAAGCGTTGAAGAATGTAAAAGGATTACTAATTGGTGAGCGTGCAGATTCATATGGCGGTCATGGAGCCAATCTTACACATGAAATTAAATCAGCTCTTCAATCTGACCCGGATAATCATACGATTGTCATTAGCAGAGTATTTGGTCTTGGTGGTACTGATTTCTATGCTGATGATGCAGAGGAATTCTTTAAATTAGCCATCGATGCAGTCGAAAAAGGTAATGCAGAAAAACCATTTGATTACTATGGGGTAGTTCCAGGTAATCCAGATAAGGCTCTAAAGCCGGTTATTGAGCCACAGCATGGTGATATTTATCATTCTGGATTAATTGAAGTAACTCAGGATGAAGAAACACATAAATTAAAAGTGAAAATTCCGCCATTACGTGCATTAACCTCAAAGCCTAAACGTCTTGGTTCAGGTCATGGTGCATGTCCAGGCTGCGGGATTTTTGGCGGATTAGAGCTGTTCTTTAAAGGAATTGAAGGTGACGTAGTCGTTCTTTACCAAACTGGTTGTGCTTATGTAACAACCACTGCTTATCCTTATACTTCCCATAAACAGACCATGATTCATAATCTGTTCCAAAATGGTGCGGCCACATTGTCTGGTACAGTGGATGCTTTCCTTGAATTGAAACGCAGAGGCGAAATTGAGGTATCAGATGATGCCACATTTGTGATGATTTCCGGAGACGGTGGTATGGATATTGGGATGGGATCTGCTATCGGAACAGCACTTCGCGGTCATCATTTAATAATGTTAGAGTATGATAACGAAGGCTATATGAATACAGGCTCACAAATGTCCTATTCAACTCCATTAGGTCATATGACAAGTACAACGAATGTTGGGCGTGCGCAAAAAGGGAAGAAATTCCATCATAAAGATACGGCACAAATCATGGCATCAACCAATATTCCGTATGTCTTTACAGGCACAGAAGCATTCCCACAAGATCTTGTGAAAAAAGCCGCAAAGGCACAATGGTATGCCAAAAATGTTGGTACTGTATACGGGAAAATTTTAATTGCTTGTCCGTTAAACTGGAAATCAAATGACAAGGATGGAGAAAAAATTGTCGGGGCAGCCGTGAATTCATGCTTTTTCCCGCTTTACGAGGTCGAGCAGGGTGAAACAACGATTACGTATGATCCAGAAGCAAAAAAGAAACGTATTCCGGTTTCTGATTGGCTTAACTATATGGGTAAGACAAAGCATTTATTAAAAGAAGAGAACAAGCCTATTTTATTAGATTTCGAAGCAGAAATTGAAAGAAGATGGCAAATTCTTAAAGCTAAGCACGAAAATCCGCTTCTATAATGCAGTAAACTAAAAAAAGTCGAGATTCTGGTAATGATACACAGTATCTCGACTTTTTATTTGGATGAAATCTTATAAATAGTGGGGGAATACTTTTAGATTATGAGGTAATGGCTATTTTGGACCAAAGCAACATATATTTTATATTCCTTTTTCTTTCACCTCTTTGCCGACGGTTTTTGCGAAAAGAAGATTGATATTGGTATATGAGCTGATCTAATTCTTGGCTGCATTTAATGGTATCATTATTAGTTAGACCCTTTTCATGAGCTAATTCTATCATCTTTTCTCGTTTCTTCTGAATCTCAGCTAATATGGTCTTTTTCTTGTCTTGCAACGAACTTCCTCCTGCCCCAACAATTTCTCATAGTAAATATGGAAAAACTACCCTTGTTGAATTATTGCAATAATTTTTAATATTGTAAATAGAATCGCAATATTAGACATTTTTTTTACTTAAAAAATGTTTCGACATATAAAAGAATATGAGCAATGGTTTGATCTACATGATATTTATATTGTGATAACCATCACTACAGCAGTTGAAAGGATTGTTTATAGTGTAATTACAATAAAAAAGAGGAAAATTTTTAAACCATGAAAGGGGTAATAGAAATGGAAGGCTGTATGAGTTCTATGATGGGGAATGATCCAGTGAAGTATAGTGAAGGCTTCGTAAAGCTACTTGCTGACCATGATGCTTTAAGGGAGCAGTTAGACGAATTGCTTCAAATGGTTCATCACCTAGAGAATCAAGTGGAGAAGGCGAAAGTTTTTACTGCCTTAACTGAGAATGTTGTGGTCTTTTTTAAGGCTCTTGAAGCCCATTCGGAAAAAGAAGAGACGATTCTTTTCCCGATGCTAGAGACCTTTATTGGAAAAAACGGTGGACCTATTGCCGTAATGGAGTATGAGCATGAGCAGGCTAAAGGATTAATTCAAGCCTTTCTAGCAAAGGCCGCTTTATTATTGAGCGATGTGGAAATGGTATCACATGCTACGCTGGTTAAAGAGGCCCATTCGCTTTTAAACTCGCATTTTATGAAAGAGGAAAATGTGTTATTTCCGATGGGAGAAAGACTATTTAGCGATACTGAAAAAGAAGAATTATTCGAGAAACTATCTATGTAGTGTTCATCATGATTAAAAAATAGCCGAAGGGTGTGTTCACACCCTTCGGCTATTTTTTATTTTCTTGTTAGGTGCACAAGATTTAAGTCTCTACCCTCATTTTGCATTAATTCAATCGGGAGTTGCTTCGCTTACGGGTAGAGATATTGTAACCGTAGTTCCTTTATTTACTTTGCTATCAAAGGTGATTTCTCCCCCAAAGGAATCAATGATTCTTTTACAGACAACAAGTCCGAGGCCTGTGCCGGTCTCTTTTGAAGTATAAAAAGGTTTAAATATTTTTTTCATCTCTTTAGCAGAAATGCCCATTCCCGTATCAGAAATTAGAAGCTGACATGCGTTATTTTTTAACTGAAGGTTTATGGTCAACTGTCCTCTTGTTTGCATGGATTCAATTGCATTTTTACAAATATTTAACAAGACCTGTTTCATTTGGTCCTTAGAACAATGAACAAAAATGGGATTGTCTGGTATCAGAAATTTACATTCATGATGATATCGTTTTGCTTCATAATCAATTAACGGTACTAATTCTGTTAGAATTTCGTTTATTTTGGTGGATTCCGTCTTAATGACGGAGGGTTTTCCAAGAACTAAAAACTCGCTCACAATTTCATTAATCCGATTAATCTCCTGGTTTATTACGGAAAAATAAGTCAGGTCTTTTTCTGATGTGTATTTTTCACTTAATAATTGGACAAGTCCTTTTATTCCTGTTAATGGATTTCGTATTTCATGGGCAATACTTGCCGCAAATGTTCCAACTAATTCGAGCTTGTGAAGGTCATTTTCCTTTTTTTGCTTGATGACTTGTCTTCGCTTTAGAAGGTAGTAGGTTAAAAGGTACACGATATGGCATATTACTAAAATCATTAAGGCGAAATTTATCATTTTCCAACGAAGTAGCTGCTTATTAGCCTCCTGAATCACAACATGAATCTCCCAGGGAATTCTTTCAATTGGAAGGGAATAATATTTATCTGTCATGCTAATACTTTCATTGCCAATTACGCGCATAATTTTTTTATTATCTGAATTTGTGATAAAGAATTGGTCCTCAGGGGTTAACATTTCCGTTACATTTTGGATGTAGCCAACCTTCAAGTAAGCAACGATAATAAAAAGCAGTTTTTGATTATCGCTTAGTACAGGTTTGGCAATACCAACCACATTCTGCCCGTTTGTTAATATTTCATTTTGGTCTGAAATAATGGTATCCTTCGAAGCAATCACCTCTTGGATGTAAGGCTGGGCAGCTAAATTTTGTTCTGATAATAATAGGGTATTACCGGCGATTACATTCCCCATTGCATCTAATAAATATATACCACCATAACGAGGGTCTGACTGGTTTGCCTTATAAAGAATAGCATCCAATTGGTTGGGATACTCTTGAATGGATGCTGCAGTGACTGAAAGCATATCCATGATCGTTACTGATTCACTAATTAAAGTGTTCCAATGCTCCTCATGTATATTTGCTACCCATTTAGCATGATCAATTCGCTCTGCTTCGTCTTTTTGCTTTAATTCTTTTGAATAAAAAAAGCTCATACTTAAGACCGGTAGCATTACAATCATAATGTATAATAGAGTTACAATACTTCTGTTTTTCATCGGCTATGGCTCCAAACTTGATACTAATATTATTATACCAAAATAATATAAAAGCATCGATATGGTAAAGAATAGTTATACTTTTCTAATTGGTGACTAGAGCAAATTGACATAAAATATATTGTTTCATATAATTGAATTTTAAGGAGTTGAATATTTATTCAGCTATATTTTTATTAATCATAAAGGATTGGTTAAGCTATGGGGATTGAAAACGATCAATCATTAAAGCTATTTATAGTTCTATCACGCGCATATCGAGCAGTAAATGAACAAGTAAACAAAAGAATTCAACGTTATGGGTTAAACCCTACTGAATTTGCTGTCTTAGAATTGTTATATCATAAAGGAGACCAGCCATTACAGCAAATTGGCGGAAAGATATTATTGGCAAGCGGAAGCATGACATACGTTATCGATAAACTTGAAAAAAAAGGCTATATTACCCGAATTGCCTGTGCAGAGGATAGACGGGTTACATTTGCCCAAATTACAGAAAGCGGAAAAAAACTGATCGAGCAGGTATTTCCTTCACATAGAAATGAAATAGAAAGAATAATGTCCGTTCTATCTAGTGAAGAGCAAGAGACAGCGATAGATTTAATGAAAAAAATTGGACTTTCTTTAAAAGAGTATTAATAGAACAAGTAAGAAAGGAGTCACAAATGTGACTCCTTTCTTACTGATTATTGTTCTTTAATCATAATTTGATCATTGTCTAGAACGGCGATTAGTGAGGATGCTTGACCGTTTTCAAAGATATAGTCAGCAATATTATCTTCTAACTTTTCTTGAATGACACGTCTTAAAGGTCGAGCACCAAAGGTCTTATTATAGCCAAGTTCAACAAGTTTCTCTTTTACTTCCCTTGTTACGGTTAAGGTATATTGCTGTTCCTTTAAGGTTTCATTTAATTCGGCAAGCATCAGCTCAATAATTTTTAGAAGATGTACTTTTTCCAATGATTTGAATTCAATGATACTGTCAAAACGGTTTAAAAATTCTGGTTTGAAATAGTTTCCAAGTGAATGCAGGATATTGGACTCTTTTTCGATACTATTCTTTTCGAAGCCGACCTCAATTCTTCTGTCACCGACACCGGCATTACTTGTCATAATAATGACAGATTCCTTGAAGCTGACAGTTCTACCTTGGCTGTCTGTTAAACGGCCATCTTCAAGAATTTGGAGGAACATATGAAGTACATCAGGATGTGCCTTTTCAATTTCGTCTAACAGAATAATACAGTAAGGATTACGGCGCACCTTTTCAGTGAGCTGTCCTGCTTCCTCATGACCCACATAGCCAGGAGGAGAACCGATAATTTTGGCAACACTGTGTTTTTCCATGTATTCGCTCATATCAAGTCTAATCATCGCGTCCTTTGTTCCAAACAATTCCTCCGCCAATGTTTTAGACAGTTCGGTTTTACCGACACCAGTCGGGCCAACAAATAGGAAAGAGCCAATTGGACGGTGCTTTGATTTTAGCCCTGCCCGGCTGCGTCTGATGGCTTTTGATACCTTATCAACTGCTTCCTCTTGACCAATAACCTTAGATGCTAAGTTTTTCTGAAATTCCTTCATTCTAATCTGCTCATCAGCATGTAATTTCCCAATGGGGATTCCTGTTTTCTTTTCGATAATTTCTTGTATATGCTGTACATCTACAATTGGGCGCTCTTGTTCTCCTGATGTGTTTAAAGCTAACTCCAATTGTTTTTCTTCCTCACGAAGCTTGGCAGCTTTTTCATATTCCTCTGCTTTCAATACAGCCTCTTTTTCTTGAACAATTTCCTTTAGCCGTTTTTCAATCTCCTCTGTTGATGCGTAGCTTGAAGTCAGATTCATTTTTGAGCCTGCTTCGTCTAGGAGGTCAATCGCTTTATCTGGTAGGAACCGATCCTGTATATAGCGATGTGATAGGTTAACACAAGCATGAAGTGCTTCCTTTGTATAGGTTACATGATGAAAAGCTTCATATTTAGACTGTAGGCCAGTGAGAATTTTTAATGCTGCTTCTAAGCTTGGTTCAGCAACTTGAACAGGCTGAAATCTGCGTTCAAGCGCAGCATCTTTTTCAATTTGACGATATTCTTTAAGGGTGGTTGCGCCAACTACCTGCAGCTCTCCACGTGCTAAAGCTGGTTTTAAAATATTTCCAGCATCCATTGAGCCTTCTGCAGAACCTGCTCCTACAAGTAAATGAATTTCATCAATAAATAAAATAATGTTTTTCCGTTTTTGTAGTTCGCTAATTAATTGCTTCATTCTTTCTTCAAATTGACCACGAATACCAGTATTAGCTACTAATGAAGCCACGTCTAATAGATAGACCTGTTTGTTCTTTAATTTAGCAGGAACAATGCCAGCTTCAATCTTTAAGGCAAGACCCTCAGCAATAGCTGTTTTACCTACTCCTGGCTCGCCAATGAGTACTGGGTTATTTTTATTGCGACGATTTAAGATTTCAATCACTCGGGCAATTTCTTCATCACGTCCAATTACAGGGTCAATTAACCCGGCCTTCGCCATTTGATTTAAATGACGACCAAATTGGTCAAGAAAGCCGCCTGAATGATGATGACTGTGATTAGCATGGAAGGCTTGATCATTTTGAACTGAATTCTGTTTTAGATTTTGGAATAGTTCTTCTATTGGCATGTCATTAAATCCGTTAAATCCATTGATAGGTCCGAAGGCCGTTAACTTTTGTTTTTGCGCTTCATAGCAGGTCTGACAGAGATGCAATTGCTTTTCCTTCCCGTTCCAGACAAGTCTCATATTGATATTAGCCATCCGCTCGTGACAATTTTGACAAAGCATAAACATTCTCCTTTCAAATTTGACTTTGACTATATTTGACCTTTTGTAATTTGATTATACTCTGACCTTTTTTGACTTTCAAGAGGTTTGCACAAAAATGTAGTTTTTTGTCTATTTGCTTGTCATAACGCGGGAAGGATTCATCCTAACAAGACTATCGCCTCTGTTTGCGTTTTTTAAAATGCTCGTCATAGTTTGTCCGTTTCATCATATAGTGAAGGAAGGGAGGGAGACATTTGAAAACAAATTGGGGAGCCGCTGTCCAGATTGCCGCTGTTTATGTAGGAACAGTGGTAGGAGCCGGCTTTGCAACAGGAAGAGAAATTGTTGAGTTTTTCTCTAGATTTGGTTTTATAGGCTTTATCGGAATGTTAATGTCAGGTTATATTCTCATCTTTTTAGGTTCTAAGTTAATGATCATTTCTGCTCGAATTAACGCGGTGTCCTATGAAGAATTTAATGAATATTTGTTTGGAAAAACGTTAGCAAAGGTTATTAATTTATTACTATTACTTATGCTGTTAGGGGTAACGGCCGTGATGCTCTCAGGTGCGGGTGCGGTTTTTGATGAACAGCTTGGTTTACCCAAATGGCTTGGCGTCGTGATAACGATTGGCTTATCCATTATAGTCATGATAGTAGGAATTAAAGGCTTGTTTGCTGTTAATACCTTTGTTGTCCCTTTGATGATCTTATTTAGTTTCATATTAATGGTATTTTCTTTACGTACGCCAAACTTTTTGGAGCAATTATTATATATTCCATATGTAAAGGATGGCTGGTCAGCGGTAGCTTCTCCCTTTTTATATACAGCTTTAAACCTAGCGCTGGCACAAGCAGTGCTAGTCCCTGTAGCTAATGAAGTAAAGGATGAACGAACGATAAAATGGGGAGGAATCCTAGGTGGTGCAGCGTTAACCGCAATCCTTATTGCGAGTCACTTTACATTGATTATGCTTCCGAATTTTTCTTCCTATGAAATTCCAATGGCCATTATTATGAAAAATCTAATTCCGGGGCTTCATTGGATTTTTGTCCTAATCATATATGGTGAAATATTTACATCTGTAATTGGGAATGTTTTTGGATTAGAAAAACAATTAATGCATTATTTACCGTTTCCTAAGCTGGTCATTGTCTCGGGGATTTTTATTGTCGCCTATTTATTAAGTCTCATAGAGTACAGCCGTTTACTATCTTATTTATATCCATTATTTGGTTATGTCAGCTTATTGTTTATCATTTTATTATGGATGAAACCTGAACATGAGGACACCAAAAAATGAGGATGCTCTATAACATCCTCATTTTTTGGTGTGGCTATTCTTTTGCACTAGCTTTAATTGTTTTGGCCATTTGCAGAAGAGCGTCACGGTGGTCTGCTTGCTCTGTTGTAAATAATGTCAGCTTAACAATTGCTTCCTTCTGATTAATTATGAGGGCAGTCACAATTTCTCCATCCTTTGATGCTTCAAGAGCTGTTGCATTCTTAAATTCATCAATAGAGGGATCAATCACTTTAATATCATCGCTGACAGCTTTAAGCTGTGCAGTTGTATTCTCTTTTAACGTCTTTACATCTGTATCAAGCGGTAATACTTCAATTCTCATAAATACATAATCATTTTCTTTTAGAAAAAGGGAGTCTTTATTAGGCTCCTCACCAGTTAATTGATAGTCAGGAAGGAGGTATAGTGAGAATTCTTGATTATCACTTTGTGTTAAACGTGCTGTTTCCTCTTTTGCTTCTCCATTTAAAGTATAGGATAGTGGCTGTTCATTTGGACGCTGAACCTTCGACTCTCCTTCTTTCTTTTCTTCAGTTCCATTTTTTTGAGACGGCTCCTTTGTGTCTTCAGCCTCTTCTTCTATGTCATGATTACTACTTGCATCAGATTCCTTACTCGTCTGTTCTGTTGTTTCAGCCTGGTTCGCTGACTTACTTGTATTTTCTGTACCAGAGCTTGTTCCACAAGCAGTTAATAATAGAGAAAGTATTCCTATTATCATAAAAAATCTCATGAATCGTTGCATATGTATGTACCTCCCAAAGTATGTAGTTCCTAAGTGGATTCTATTTTACCTTTTCCACTGGATACAGTGTTACAGACTCATGTTACCTTAATTTATCTTTTAACGGAATGGTAAAAGAATAAAAAGCAGAACGTCAAAGGTTAAATGAGAAACGATGACTAATGACAGACTTTTTTTCCATGCATACAGAGCTCCCCAAAATAATCCTGCAATAAGGGCAGCAATAGCATGGATAATAAAACCTGAATAGATTTGGACTGAAGCATAAAGTAAAGCAGCAACCAAAATGCTATACCTAATATTTAAAAATTTAGACAGTCTTTTTTGGATAAAGCCTCGCCAAAATAGTTCTTCCCCTGGAACAATAAAAAGTAAAAGGACTATATAGTGCCAGATCTCCTTTGGAGCAAAGCTTGTATAAAGTTTGGAAATTTCCTGTTTGAATGGTAACTGAAAAAATTGAATCAAGAAATGGCCTATCCAAAAAAGGGCAAATAGAAGCATACCAGAAAGGATGCCGTAAATGCTGTACATGAAAAAGGATGCCTGTTGATCTGATTTCTCATGCAAAATGGAATAGCTCATTAGTATTAACATCGTGGCTGTAAACATATACCAAAATATGGCTTTGTCTTGAAATGTTATATACATAAAAAAGTGGGCGATGATTAAGCCGAATAAAATCCGGTAATCAATAGGGAATTTTCTCACTTCAAAGCTCCTTTCTTATAGACACCCATTATTTTACCAAAAATAACGAGGTGTGGGT
The DNA here is from genome assembly GCF_900104575.1 of Bacillus tuaregi. Lineage (NCBI taxonomy): Bacteria > Bacillati > Bacillota > Bacilli > Caryophanales > Bacillaceae > Bacillus > Bacillus tuaregi. The sequence continues at coordinate 2,938,946 of NZ_LT629731.1, read as the reverse complement.
AGAAAAGGGGATGAAGAGAAGTTTTTTTATGTTTAGCTATATTAATAAAAACGATTCGAAAAGTTAATGATAGTAGTAACAACAGCGTACTAAGTTGTTGAATAAAGGATAAGGAGAAATCAAATGACGAGGGCAAAACGAGAGAAAGAAAGAGCATGGACTGTAAGAAAGCAAGATCAAAATCCACATGGGAAAGTAAAAACATTTAAGGAACTAGCTAATGAAGGAAAGGAAACATAATTGGTCCGTACCTACTGAGGACAGGCAAGCTTTGCTTGTCCCTGGTTCATTCGTGTTAATCCTCCTGCTATGAAGGGTAGCTGGAGGATTAAGTGAAAAATGGATAGACGAATACAATGAAAACATTTTCATTTTCAGAAAATGAAAATTGACACCTCAGATTATTGATTCTTTAATAATTTTATAGTTCTTATGATTTACAACTGTTCTTGCATCTAATTCGAGGTTACGAAAGTTCTTCATGTACGTTAAGTCAACAATTACAGAATTTTCATTTACTTTTTCAACAATCCCCTGTAAACCTTCTTTGAATTCAATGATATTGCCAACCTCTGCTATTCTCAAAATCGTTATCTCTCCTTCACTTACGAATTTACTACCTATTTTGCCTTACTTTTTATTATTCGTAAAGGTTTTTTATCCTGTAATGAATGGATTGTATCGAGTAAAATCACTATGATAATCTATATTTACATAGCCGGCTATAATCTTTTGGAAAAATAATACTATGGTAATAAAATGGAGTGATGGAGAAGTGAATGCAGAAGAGACCCAAAAAATTTTAGAGGATCTAAAAAATGGAGTGCTAACGGAGTATATGGTGAAGAAAGCTGAATTTCTCAATTTCCGCCAAGTGCTTGTCAAACGAGAGGATTTTAGACATTTTCGTGGAATTGCCCAACGAGGCGGTGATGTTCTTTTTCATTATTTAAAAGAGCCAAGAAGCTGATTTTCCTTCTGCACAAGAAGACAAAATAAAGGTGGTTTAGCTGGGCTACCACAAGGTTTACTGTATGTAAGCGGTTTAATAATTGAAAATTAGAACATGTATCAAAAAGCTTTCACGGTAATGGAGAACATGCTATCCTACTGAATGAGATGTTCAGTATTATTAGATAATATCTTGATAGGGAATACACAATTTAACACGAGTAAAATCTTTTTGATAATAAATAATAAATAAGAGATTTACTAGTTATTATTTGCATGAAAGCTAGAATGAATTTTACTATCTCTTCTATCCTAAAATAGTAAATTTACCGTTTGCCCTGACATCTTAAATAATTTTTTTAAGAAGGAGTTCGATCTTAAATGTTAGAGAAACAATTTAAAGTGATTGCTGAATCAGGGATACATGCGCGTCCAGCTACTATGCTGGTACAGACTGCAGGCAAATTTAATTCAGAAATCCATCTTGAATATAAAGGGAAAAAGGTTAATTTAAAATCCATTATGGGTGTTATGTCTTTAGGGATTGGAAAAGGAGCAGACATAACCATTACTGTGGACGGCAAAGACGAGGAAATAGCATTAAGTTCGATAGTAGAAACGTTACATAAAGAGGAGTTGGCGGAATAATGAATTACTTAAAAGGTATTGCTGCTTCAAGTGGAATTGCGATTGCAAAGGCCTATCGTTTAGTTGAGCCGGATCTTTCTTTTGAAAAGAAGGTTATTACAGATGAGGTTCAAGAGATTAAACGATTACAGGATGCCATTGCAACATCAAAGGCAGAGCTTGAGGCAATTCGTGAAAAAGCAAATGTAGAACTTGGAGCAGATAAAGCTGCCATTTTTGAGGCACACTTACTTATTGCGAATGACCCAGAATTGCTGACTCCAATTGAAGATAAAATTAAATCAGAAAAAGTAAATGCTGAGTATGCGTTAAAAGAAGTTACGGATATGTTTATCTCTATGTTTGAACAAATGGATAATGAATACATGAAGGAAAGAGCTGCCGATATCCGCGACGTTAGAAAGCGTATTCTATCGCATTTACTAGGAGTCGAGATTGTCAATCCAAGTATGATAGCGGAGGAAACAATCGTTGTTGCTGAAGATTTAACACCATCAGATACAGCCCAACTGAATCGTAAATACGTAAAAGCCTTTACAACTAATATCGGCGGACGTACTTCACATTCAGCCATAATGGCTCGTTCTATGGAAATACCGGCTGTAGTTGGTACAAAAACAGCAACGAAGGATATCCAAAACGGAGACATCATCATTGTTGATGGACTTAAAGGTGAGGTTCACATTAATCCAAGCGAGGAATTAATTGACCAATATAAACAAGAACAAATTCGTTACGAGGAACAAAAAGCTGAGTGGGCTAAACTGTTACATGAAAAAACCGTTTCTGCAGATGGTGAGCATGTGGAACTTGCCGCAAATATTGGAACACCTAATGATTTAGAGGGTGTTATTAATAATGGCGGTGAAGGAATTGGCCTGTATCGTACGGAATTCTTATATATGGGAAGAACGGAGCTTCCATCCGAGGAGGAACAGTTTGAATCGTATAAGGCTGTTCTCGAAGGGATGAAGGGTAAACCAGTAGTTGTGAGAACGCTTGATATTGGTGGCGATAAAGAGCTGCCATATCTAGATTTACCAAAGGAAATGAATCCATTCCTTGGGTTCCGAGCAATCCGTCTTTGCCTGGAAGAACAGGGCATCTTCAGAACACAACTGCGTGCATTATTGAGAGCAAGCTCTTATGGAAATCTGAAAATAATGTTCCCGATGATTGCGAATTTGGATGAATTCAGGGAAGCTAAATCCATTTTGGAGGAAGAAAAGCAAAAGCTTGTTAGTGAAGGTACTGCTGTATCAGATCAAATCGAGCTTGGCATTATGGTTGAAATTCCTTCAACAGCTGTAATGGCCGATCAGTTTGCAAAAGAAGTAGATTTCTTTAGTATTGGTACAAATGATTTAATCCAATACACTATGGCAGCCGATCGAATGAATGAGCGGGTATCTTACCTCTATCAGCCATATAGCCCAGCTATATTAAGATTAGTTAAAATGGTTATTGATGCAGCTCATAAGGAAGGTAAATGGGCTGGAATGTGTGGGGAAATGGCTGGGGATGAAACAGCTATTCCGTTATTACTAGGCTTAGGACTTGATGAGTTCTCCATGAGTGCAACCTCCATTCTAAAAGCTCGTTCACAAATCCTTCGCCTTTCTAAGAAGGAAATGGAAGAACTTGCACAGAAAGCATTGCAAATGAGCACAACAAACGAAGTAATTGAGGCTGTTACGGCAGCCGTTGAAAAATAATCCTTTTATTACGAATACACCAACCGGCTGGTACTTCCAGCCGGTTTTTTCTTCATTAAGAGGGTTTAGTCTCTAAGTCTTTGGGTTATGGTGGTAATAGGGAGTGATTTAGGTGTGCAAAAAAATGTATTCCATCTTACTTATTGGCTTTTATCTTTTAGCAGCTGGCTGCTCTGTCAAGCATGAGCCCTCCATTCTGAATCGTCATGCTGAGGTATTATTAACAAACAAAAACGAGCTCCAGTTTCGTTTTAAAATTAATGAAAAGGTATTTACAGATGAAACAATGTATAGAGTAAAAGTGAGTATTCACGATGAACAGCTGGCAGCGGCGCTAGGTCAAAAGGAAATTTTATACGGTTCAAAGGAAGTATTTGCTGGAAAAGCCTTAAATGTATCAGAAAGTAAAGAATCCTTTATCTATATGGAACCAATGCCGTTGATGATGGATTTACACGTCTTTGATATAGAAAAAATGATTACAGATCAAAAGGCAATCTCTGTTGAAATCATCAGTAAAGATAAAGTTATCGCACAAACCTTTTTAACTCGTTTTGCTACCCAACTATAACTTTATTTTCACTTCTACAAGTGGAAATGGTCCTTCTAAGAATAAGAACTATTCCTTTCCTGAAAGCAGCGATGATACAATAGATATAGGGTTTGAATGGAAGGAGAGAATAGAATGCTGACACCAGAAAATACACGAATTGGATTTATTGGTACAGGGGTAATGGGAAGAAGTATGGCAGGACATCTGTTAAAGGCTGGATACCCTGTTATCGTTTATAATCGAACAAGGGATAAGGCAACTGAATTGATAGAAAATGGAGCTGCGTGGGCCTCATCACCAAAGGAAATAGCTGAAAGGGCCAACGTTGTTTTTACCATTGTAGGTTATCCAAAGGATGTAGAAGAGGTTTATTTAGGGGAAGACGGAATTGTTGCTCATGCAAAACCTCATACATATGTCATTGATATGACCACGTCTACACCAACATTAGCAGAGCAAATATACCAAGCGGCAAAGGAAAGGGAGCTCTTTGCTGTCGATGCTCCTGTATCCGGAGGAGATGTAGGTGCAAAAGAAGCAAGGCTCTCTATCATGGTTGGTGGAGACAGAGATGTGTACGACGAATTAGAACCGCTTTTCAAGCTTCTAGGTTCTAATATTGTCTATCAAGGAAAAGCAGGTGCTGGGCAGCATACAAAGATGTGTAATCAAATAGCGATTGCCACAAATATGATAGGGGTCTGTGAAGCGATGGTTTATGCCGAAAAGGCCGGTCTAAATCCGGAAAAGGTGTTAACCAGTATTTCTTTCGGAGCGGCGGGAAGCTGGTCTCTGTCAAATTTGGCACCAAGGATGATTAACGGCAATTTTATGCCTGGCTTTTACATTAAGCATTTCATAAAAGATATGAAAATAGCACTGGCAGAAGCTGATGCAATGGGAATGGAGACTCCCGGACTATCTTTAGCGAAAAGTATGTATGACTCACTTGCGCAGCGTGGTGAGGAAGATAGTGGAACACAAGCCCTTTATAAATATTGGCAGGATTAAATTTGCATAAAGAAAATCCCTCCGTATCACACTAATTCTGTATGATACAAGGAGGAATGATAATGGCAAAACGAAATAAGAAAAATGATCCACAGCAAAAAAATAAAAAGGGCTTTGATTCAGCGGTCTTAAACCAGGAATTTGCTCATGAATTTGGCAGTACTGATACAAATAAGATTCATAAAGATAAAGCGAAAAAGGAAAAAGCTTCAAAAAATCAGGGTAAATATAAAGGCGGTTTGTAAAAATCTGGATTTATCTGAGGTAAAAAAGTGCAGGCATTATGCCTGCATTTTTTTAATGAAGTTCTCGATTCTGTTTAACCCCTCTTCAAGTGTTTGCATGGAACAAGCAAAGGATAGTCTGAAATATCCTTCTCCATAGCTGGAAAAAGCACTGCCAGGTACAACGGCCACTTTTTCCTCCTTAACTAGCTGAAGACAGAAATCAAAAGAAGAAACCTTTTCAGTTGGAAGCTTGACGAAAAAATAAAAGGCGCCGTCAGGCTTTTGTACTTCAAGTCCCATTTCGCGTAAGCGTTCATAAACATAATTTCTCCGCTCCAGATAAGCCTCTTTCATTGGCAAGGCATCATTTTTACCATCTGTTAAGGCTGTTAGTGCGGCCTTTTGAGAGATTGAAGTTGCGCAAGTAACATTGTATTGATGTACCTTTAGGATGTGTTTAGCAATATTTTCCGGTGCGAATAATAGGCCGATTCTCCATCCAGTCATAGAGTGTGATTTCGATAATCCATTAATGACAATCGTTTTATCTCGTGAAAAACTGGCAATGGATACATGGGGCTGGTCATATACGAGTTCACTGTAGATTTCATCAGCTAACAAAAATATATCTTTATCTGCAATCAGGTCTGCTATCTTCATTAATTCTTGTTTGCTTAAGCTAACCCCGGTTGGATTAGATGGATATGGCAGAACAATACATCTCGTTTGATCGGTTATGTAGGATTCTATTACTTCTGCTGTAAAACGAAAGCCGTTTTTTCTAATATCTACGTATATTGGCTTTGCACCACAAAGCTTAATGATTGGTTCATAGCCTGGGTAGACTGGTCCTGGAATAATTACTTCAGTTGCTTCATCTAGTATTGTACGAAAGGTAATATCAATCGCTTCGCTTGCACCTGCTGTGACAATTACTTCCGAGTCTGCCTTGTAATCTAAATGATACTTTTCTTTCATATATTGACTAGCAGCCTTCCGAAGCTCAATATCGCCTGCATTATGAGTATAGGTAGTAAAGTCCTCATCAATCGCTTTTTTCCCAGCCTCCTTTACATGGTGAGGGGTAGGAAAATCAGGCTGGCCAATGGTTAATGAAATCATTCCTTCTGTTCCGGCCACCATGTTGAAGAACTTTCGAATACCAGAAATTTCAATCTCTTTTACTTTCTTATTAATTAAATGTTCCACTGTTTTACCTCCTAAACTTAAATTTATTGTAACTTAATTGAAGCTTAGATTAAATAGTGCAGAATGAAAACTAAGCCATTCTTAGAAAGCTTAACAAATGTTAGACAATGGAAAGCGTGAATTGAATTAAATGTTATAATGAAATGGACTAATTGGTTATAGAAGATAGAGAAAGGGCATATGGTTAGCGATAGAGCTGGAATCATGGCCCATTTTTCTCTAGCGTATGAGGTCTAGTTAACAAACTAGTAAAAAAAAGGGGGGGAATAGATGGAGACAACTAATGAAGTCTATTCTTATGAAGAAAACAAGGAATACGGAGGATTTTGGCTTCGTCTAGCAGCCTATTTAATTGATTCCATTATTGTTGGCATTCCATTGAGTATCATTTCGATTCTTATCTTGGTATTTTTCTTTGGAACTTCTGATATCACGTATTTAATTATGGCTGATCCGGAATATATGGATACAGCGATGACAGATGACGAAGCGCTATCCTTTTTAGCTACCTATTTAGGCTCCATTTTTGTAACATCGATAGTGAGCATATGTGTTGCTGTAGCCTATTTTGCTGGGTTACATGCATCAAAGTGGCAGGCCACTATTGGAAAGAAGATGCTTGGGCTAAAGGTAACAAATCTTAGAGGAGAGCGGATTTCATTTTGGCGTGGACTCGGAAGATATTTGGCGATGTCCTTTCTATCCGGGATCCTTTTCATCGGCTATATCATGGTTGGCCTTACTGAGAAAAAACAGGGTCTTCATGATTTAATTGCAGGAACCATTGTTGTAAAAAAATAATATCTGATTGTTTGACAAAAATACATCTGAAGTCGATCAGATGTATTTTTTTGTGAAAAAAGCACTAAAAATTATCCAAATATAACTTAAGGGCATGTTATAGTTAAGATAATCAATTCAATAAAATGTGATAGGTAGGTTGACAGCAATGGAAAAAAATAAAGGGATTTTACTCGAAAGTGGTACAAATGAACTGGAAATTGTTGAATTTGGAATTGGGCCAAATAAATTTGGGATTAACGTGATAAAAGTAAGAGAAATTATTAATCCGGTACCTGTTACGCAAGTACCGCATGCACATCCGCATGTTCAAGGGATTATCGAATTAAGGGGAGAGGTTCTGCCTGTTGTTGATGTAGCAAAAGCAATTGGATTTTCGCCTTCGGATACACCGGAAAAGGATAAATTTATTGTTACAGAATTTAATCAGCAGAAGATTGTATTCCATGTTCACAGTGTATCGCAAATTCATCGTATTTCCTGGGATCAAATTGAAAAGCCTTCGGAAATGTATCAAGGCGCTGAAAGTCAAATTATCGGCGTGATCAAGCTATATGGAGAGATGATTCTTCTCTTAGATTTCGAGAAAATTGTCGTGGAGATTAATCCGAATACTGGAATCAATTTACAAAGATTGAAGAAGCTCGGCGAACGTGAACGATCCAACAAGCATTTAGTGGTTGCTGAGGATTCTCCGCTTCTGCGTAAGCTGATCCAGGATACGTTAGAGGAAGCTGGTTACTACTCCATTGAGTTCTTTGAAAATGGTAGGGAT